>JAFWVX010000023.1 GCA_017523785.1 Lachnospiraceae bacterium | reverse complement strand
TTGTCAGCTATAACAGCAGGATTTCTTGGATCATCTTCTGGTAAATCTTCTATAGTCTTACCAGCGATGTCTGCTCCAACGTCTGCCGCCTTTGTATATATACCGCCGCCAACTCTCGCAAAGAGTGCAATAGTTGATGCACCTAATGAATAACCTGTAAGTATTTCTGAATTGCCAGTTGCAAAATAAATTGCAGCACAACCAAGTAAACCAAATCCAACAACTGACATACCCATAACTGAACCACAACGGAATGCAATGAGTAATGCCTTATTCATTCCACCAGTCTTTGCTCCATTGGCAGTTCTAACATTTGCCTTAGTTGCAATGTTCATACCAAAATATCCTGCAAGGATTGAGAAACATGCACCAACTAAGAAACTAACTGCTGATAAAATTCCTGGAGCAGTCTTTGTTCCTGTAAACATCATTATTGCTACGAATAATGCAACAATAACTACTGCCAATATTTTATACTCAGCAAACAAAAATGCTTTTGCACCTTCTCTTATACTTGCTGATATCTCTTTCATCTTATCTGTGCCTTCATCTTCTTTTGACACAAGACTTGTCAGAACAAAGGCAAATACCAATGCTAGTGCTGCAACAATAATTGCAATCAAAAGCGGTGTTTTAATTGCCTCAAATGATAATGTTCCTGACTCAAATTTTAGAATGTTCATAATTCCTCCAAATCAAATAAAAACAAAAAGCAAAACAATCTCTGTCTTGCTCATTTTTATAGATTATATCAAATAAAATACCCTATGTCAATTAAAACATAGGTTAAATATCGGATAAAACAGGCTATTTTAAGGCATTATGCCACACCTTTGTAATCATAACCAGCAGTAATTACTGCATCCTTAAGCAAGTTCTCATCTACCTCTTTGCTGAGATTTAACTTAACTTGATTTGCATTGTGATCTGCAACTGCTTCAAGAACTCCATCAATTTTCTTGAGTGCATCACTTACATGTGCCTCACAGTGTCCACAACTCATTCCTTCAACTTTAATTATTTTTTCCATTTCTTTTACCTCCTCAATGGTCTTTTTATTTTTAATTTTTTTATCACCTGATTTATTATAAATGTTAAATAGGTTAAGGCGAAGTGCATTCATACATACAGTGAAACTTGATAAACTCATCGCTGCGGCACCTACCATAGGATTCATCTTATAACTAAATAGTCCTGCGGCAAGTGGTATACATATTACATTGTAGAAGAATGCCCAGAATAAATTCTCGTGAATATTCTTCAATACTTTTCTACTTAGTCTTATAGCAGCAGATGCATCAGTAAGTTTACTATTCATGAGAACTACATCTGCACTATCAATTGCTACATCAGTTCCTGCTCCGATTGCGATACCAAGGTCCGCTCTCATGAGTGCAGGTGCATCGTTAATTCCATCACCCACCATCGCAACTTCACCATACTTTTTAAGAGCTCTTATAACTGACTCTTTTCCATCTGGCAATACTTCTGCGACAACTTCATCAACACCAGCAAGTTTTGCTATGGCAGAAGCAGTCTTTTTGTTGTCACCAGTGAGCATATAAACTTTTATTCCCATGTTCTGCATTTGCTTAATTGCTTCAGCAGAATCTTCTTTTATGACATCTGCAACTGCGATAATTCCTAATAGGTTTCCGCTGCTTTCAAAGAGCATAGGTGTCTTGCCTTCGTTTGACAATTTTTCTATTATAGTTTTAATATCTTCATTTAGATTGACTAATGTTGATATGTATTTTGCACTTCCTGCATGAATAGTTTTGCTATTAACCTTTGCTTCTAGTCCACTACCTGCAAGAGCTTTGAAATCTTCTACTTTTGCATTTGTTAAACTATTGTCAAAACCATCCTTAATCAAATTATCTACTAATAATACAATTGATTTTGCAAGTGGGTGTTCTGAATTCTTTTCTATATTATATGCAATGCCTAAAAATTCTTTTGCATTTGCAGAAAAATCTTTTGTAACATTTTCATTAACTATCTCATATTTATCTAAATCATTATTATTTCCATTTACATAAATATCAGTAACTTTTGGTTCGCCCTTAGTAATAGTTCCAGTCTTATCGAGGGCTACAACATTTATTTTGCCTGCATTTTCAAGTGCCTCGCTAGTCTTAAATAGTATTCCATTCTTAGCACCCATACCATTTCCAACCATGATAGCAACTGGAGTAGCAAGACCGAGTGCACAAGGGCAAGAAATAACTAATACTGATATACCTCTCGCAAGTGCAAAACTTAAAGTTTGTCCAGTAAATATCCATACAAGAGTTACTATGATTGCTATAGCTATTACAAATGGAACAAATACACCTGATACCTTATCTGCTATACGTGCTATAGGTGCCTTAGTTGCTGCAGCATCTGAAACCATGTGAATGATTTGGCTTAAAGTAGTATCTTCGCCGACTCTTGTCGCCTTACATTTTAAGAAGCCTGACTCATTGATAGTAGCGGCACTGACTTTGTCTCCTACATTTTTATCAACTGGAATTGATTCACCAGTAAGACAAGATTCATTTACTGCACTGGTTCCTTCTATAATTTCGCCATCAACTGGAATGCTATCGCCAGGTCTAACCACAAATACATCTCCAACTTTAACTTCAGCGATTGCAACTTCTTTTTTAACACCGCCTTCAACTATAACTGCTGTCTTAGGTGCAAGTTTCATAAGTGACTTTAATGCATCAGTTGTTCTTCCCTTAGACATTGCCTCAAGCATCTTTCCTACAGTTATAAGAGTTACTATCATCGCAGCTGACTCAAAATACAAATCGCTGTGATACATACCCATCAATTCTGAATTAGGAGTTCCGCCTGTAATCATTATAGTCATGTTATAAAGAACTGCCAAACTCCACAAGAATGATATACCTGAACCAAGTGCTACAAGTGTGTCCATGTTTGGACTTCTCATCAAAAGTGCTTTGAAACCATTTGTGAAGAACTTGCCATTTATGACCATTACTATTATGGCTAGGATCATCTGTGTAATAGCAAGACCTATGTGATTGTGATTGAAAAAACTTGGAAGTGGTAGGTTAAGCATGTTGTGTCCCATAGTGATATACATAAGCACAAATAAGAACACTATTGATGACACCAATCTCTTTTTAAGTTTAGGTGTCTCTCTATCTACTAATGCTTCTTCTTCAGCTGACATAGTGCTTCCTTCACTGTCGTCTGCTTTCTTTCCTTTTACTTTTGCAGCATAGCCTGCTTTTACTACTGCATCAATTATATCATTGTCACTAGCATTGCCCTCAACTCCCATAGAGTTAGTTAGCAAGCTAACTGACACCGAATCTACTCCTTTTACTGCAGCGACTGCTTTCTCGACTCTCGTCTGACATGCTGCACAACTCATTCCTTCTACTATATATTGTCTCATATTTTACCTCATAAGTTTATTAATCATTTTAGTAAACTCTTCCACCGCTCTCTCGTCACCGTTCTCTATATCTACTTTGACACAGTTCTTTATGTGGCAAGCGAGTAATTCTTTATTAAAACTATTTAATGCATTATTGATAGCGGATACCTGTGTAAGTATCTTTGGACAATAGTCGTCATTATCCACCATCTTTATAATGCCTCTAACCTGTCCTTCAATTTTTTTAAGTCTTGTCGTAAGTTTTCTTTTTTCTTCATCGGTTCTCATCTTATGCTTGTGAATATACTCAGTTTTATCCATCTCGCACCTCCTATATACATTATACCCCTATATAGTATATTTGTCAAGTATTAAAAATCCCGATTTCTCGGGATTGCACACTATTACATTTTATCAGGTATCTCTATAGCTAGTATAGACAAGGCATCTCTAACTATCTTGTCCACTATATTACAAACTACTATATACAATGCCTTCTTATTTTCATCAGTTTCGTTGATTATACTATGCTCATGATAGAATGAATTGAAATCATCTGACAACTCATAGATGTATTTGCAAATTATACTTGTGTCATAATTCTTATATGCATCAAATAATATATCTCCATACTTAATTGACTTTAAGAATATCTTATGAACTATCTCATCACAATCAGTATTAAGTTTTGTATCAACCTTATTTACTCCAAGTTTTTCGAAAATTGATTTTATTCTAACCAAGGTATATAGAATATATGGTCCAGTATTGCCTTGGAAAGATAAAAACTTTTCTAAATCAAATATATAATCTCTAGTAGGACTATTAGAAAGATCTCCATACTTTAGTGCAGCTATGCCAATCTTTTTAGCTATGTCATTTTCATCAAGGCCTTTTAAATCTCTCTCATTTGCCTTTAACTGATTGAGTGCCTTATCTTTTGCATCTTTTATAAGTGTCTCGAGTTTAAACACCCCACCGTCTCTTGACTTTAGTGCTCTACCATCGCTGCCATTCATAGTTCCTACTTCTACATGATGGAATATCTTATCTCTCTTCAAGAGTCCTGCCTTCTTAGATGCTCTAAAGCACTGAGTGAGATGTAAGTTCTGTCTCTTATCAACTATGTATACATACTCATCAGCATCAAAGTTCTCTTCTCTAAACTTAATAGTTGCAATATCTGATGTCGCATATAAAACTGCACCATCACTCTTTCTAACTATACAAGGTGGCATTTCTTTTTTGTCAGTGTCTTCTTTAACATCGATTACATAAGCACCTTCTGACTCATAGGCAATTCTTTTTTTAATCATCTCATCAACCATAGGTCCCATTATGTCCTTTACAGTTGACTCGCCATAATAATAGTCAAAGAAAACATTTAGCTCGCCATAACGTATTTTCAAATCATCTATACTTATTTTTAAAATTTTCTTCCAAATAGATGTCTCAGGCTCTACATCGTTTTGTAACTTCTTAGTTGCCTCGTGTGCCCTCGCATCAAACTCAGTATCAGATTCTATTCCATTGTTCTTATCACCCTTCGCTCTAAGTGAAGCCTTAGGGTAAATAATTTCCAAATCAGAAATAGTAAATGAATCAAGCATATTATCATCTTTAAGTTGCTCTATAACCAAACCCATCTGAAGACCAAAGTCTCCGAGATGCACATCTCCTATAGTCTTTATACCAAGTCTATTATATAATCTCTTCAATGCCTCACCAATTACTGCAACTCTAAGATGTCCTACATGAAGAGGCTTAGCAACGTTTGCTCCACCATAATCAAGCAAGATACACTTAGGTGCATCACTTGGCAATATTTCTTTACCATCTATTCCAAGTTTATCGTCATTTAAAACTTCTTCAACACTTAGAAACAACAACTCGTCATTGAGTTTAAGATTTACAAATCCTGGCGGACAAGCCTCGCACTTTGTGAAAGCGTTAATCCCCTCTACCTTTAAATCTCTAACAAAACCGGCCATCTCAGTAGCAACTTCCACTGGATTTTTCTTAAGTGCTTTTGCGATGTTAAAACAAGAGTTTATCTGATAATCTGCAAGCTCAGGTCTATTTGAAATAGAAATAAATGCATGGTTCTCATCAAAACCATGCTCAGAAAAAATCTTTTTTAGCTCATTATTGATTTTTGAAATTATACTCTTCATTATAAATTAAAATACGAAATTATTACTCTCTCAAATGTCACAGGGTCATCGATATATGAAAAATGTCCTCCATTTAACATCACAAGCCCTGAATTCTTTATCTTACTCTCCATAAGTTTTGCCATCCACATAGGTGTGACTGTGTCTTTATCGCCCCAGATGATTAGACTCTCTCTCATCTTATCAAGACAGTAGATCAAATCCTCATTGACTGATCTGACTAGAGTCTCTTGCAGAAGTTTTGGTGCACTCGCATAGTCGCTTGAACCAAATTTCTTTCTGAGATTCACTATCATCTCATCTTTTTTTGCCATACTTATAGGAAGTATATTGAATATATTTTTCAAAGTTTTAAAGGTGAATACTTTTAATTTAACTTTTAAATTTTTTTTATCTTTTAAGCCCGCCGCATCTATTAGCACATTCTTTTTTATCTCAAACGGCAGCTTGTCTCTATTGTTGAGTTTTAAGATAATCCTGCCACCGTATGAGTGACCTACAAGAATTACATCTTTAACCTCAAGTTTCTTTAAAAACTCTACAACGATATCACAGTAATCATCTATCGAAAAACTCTTCTTTAGTTCTTCACTCTCACCAAAGCCAGGATAGTCAATCGCTAGCACTCTGTATTTGGATTTAAGCAAATTAATTAGACTAGTAAAACTTTTTAGATTAGAGCCCCAGCCGTGAAGCAGCAAGACTGCCTCTCCACTGCCCTCGTCAATATAATTAATCTTATAATCATTTATAATCATAAATTAATTTTGATTTCTTTATTTAAGGCTTTAAACTTTTTATATTTTACCCCAACTGCATCAAACATTCTCTTTGATGACTTAACTCCATCACTATTGGCATATTTGTCATCAAGGAAGATTACAGTTTTAATTCCTGATTGAATTATAGCCTTAGCACATTCATTACATGGGAATTGGTTTACATATGCCTTAGCACCCTTAAGTGAAGTTCCCTTATAGTTTAAGATAGCATTTAATTCTGCATGACAAACATAGTTATACTTTGTGTCATAAGAACTTCCGCCCTCTCTCTCCCATGGAAACTCATCATCGCTACAACCTATAGGGAAGCCATTGTAGCCAAGAGACAAGACTCTATTGTCTGCGTCTACAAGGCAGCAACCTACCTGAGTGTTTGGGTCCTTGCTTCTTAGACTTGCAAGCACTGCAAGTCCCATGAAATACTCATCCCATTTCAAATAATCTTTTCTTTTAGCCATACTATCACCTCTTTAATATTAAAGACTTAATTTTATTTACTACAAAGTCAATTATAAATACAAGTGCGAATGAAACAATAAATATAAACAAACTATAAAATATATAATATGCCAAATGATAAAAAATGTTTGGTCTATTATTTGTAAATCTACTTTGAAATCCTATCGACAAGAACTTAGTAATAATTAGATAGTGAATCATATATATACCAAGTGTCTTACTTGATAAATAGTATATCGCATTATTGATTTTATCATTTAAAAATCTATCAAGGTTTAAGTTATATACGAAGAGTACAAATGCCGTAGTTAAAAATAATGAGTAGGTGCTAAGCCAAGAAGTATATACATACTCTCCATTCGTTCCTAAGTCATAGGCAACCTGAGTCTTAAACAATAATACAAAAGTTACTGCATATAATATAAATGATATAAAAAATATAGGTTTATTTATTATAAAAACATTATTTTTATTTGGGTAAGCTTCTAACTTTTCATCAATATATTTTTTTATTATATCATTATAGAGCACATAGCCCCAAAGACTGTAGTAGATAGGCTTATGTATGATTTTAAATATCAAATTGTAACTTGGATTGCCATAGAATAAATAATAGTCATTTATTACCATACAAATCGTTAGCAAAACTAAAATTATATATATGGCAAGTCTTGGGAATCTATCAATCACAAACTTAGTAATCGGATATGCAATTATTATAATCGCATATGAAAATATATACCAAAGATGTGCTGCTGTTCCTGGAAGATAGTTCGCAGAGAAATGTCTAAAGGTATCAAACAGTGTGGCTCCAATTTTTTCTAAAGAAGTATTAGCTATACAGCCTACAAAACTCTCTTTTGAAATCAAGAAATCATGAAAAACTATTGTAAAAAGTGAAACTAATATAAAAAATATAAATATCTGCTTAAAAAACTTTTTTATTAGACTTAACCAGTTTTCTATTATAGAACCTTTTTTATTATAGATGAAAAATCCAGTGATTAGGAAAAAGGTCATAACACAGATGGTACATATACATTCAAAGAAAACTGCTGTCTCGCTCAATTCGCCATTGCTCTTCCATGGCAATTCTCTCACGTGATACCAAATCACAGCCATACAAGCAATAAGCCTAATTATTTCTATTTTGATATTTCTGTTGTTCTTAATACTAGACATCCAATTTTAGAGCTCCATCTCTTAAAATTATTGGCTCATTACATTCCAGTGACAAAACCGTCGAAGGAATGTTGTTAGTGATTTCACCGCCATCTACTATTAAATCTATCTCTTTCCCAAGTTTCTCTTTAATCTCAAAGGCATTTTTATATTCTTTTTCGCCTGAGATATTGCAAGAGGTCTGTGCAAGTGGGAAATCAATATTATCTAAAATATATTTTAAATCTTTATCATTTGGGATCCTAATTCCTATGCCATCTGAGTTAGGACTTAGGTGATTAAGTGTCCCATCTTTTTTCTTGAAAATAATTGTGAGTGCACCAGGCCAATATTTTTCCATAAGCCTTTTTGTATAAGAAGTTAAATTACTTGAGTCAACATATTTTTCTACTTCATTAATATTTTTTACAAATATAGAAAGTGGTTTCTTGCTCTCACGTTTTTTTATCTCATATATTTTTTCAACTGCTTTTTTATCAAGTGCGTTACATACAAGTCCATAGACAGTGTCTGTCTTCAAGGCAACAACCTTGCCCTCTTCTTTTAAAGTTTTAACAACTAAATCCATCACTATTCATTTATGTTTATAATCTTAAAAAAGTTTTCTCTCTCTTGGGTTAGTTTCCAAGCTGCTGTTCCTGCCAAATCCATCTTCTTTATCTCGTGAATCTTATAGGCAAGACTCAAGTCATCTTCCATCCAACATTCAACTAGATGTCCTTCTTGTGTTGTCTTAGTTCCATAATTCTGGCAGGTCGTTTCATCAAAAGTGAATTTAAGACCTTGAGCAATTGCTGCATTTTCAAGTGCCTTAGATGCACCTGCTATAGATGTGACCTTGCCCTCAGTTGTAGTAGTCCAAATTCTTGTATAGAATGGAAGTCCTATAATCAACTTATCCTTATCAACATTTACAAGAGATAAATTAATTCCATCTCTCACATAATTTATAGAAGAAACTGAACCTGCTTCCTTACTTCCTGCATAGTGTTCGTCATAACACATTATGATTACATAGTCACAGAAGTCATTATATTCTTTCAAATTATATTGCTTATTGAAATTGTATGGCACATAGGTGTCTATACTTAGTATACAACCTATCTTAGTTAGTTCTATGGAAAGTTCTCTCACAAACTCTGTATAGTCCTCTCCGGCATCAGCTGATACCTGCTCTATATCTAAGTTTATACCATCAAGATTATTGACCTCAACCTCTCTTAGAATCTTGTCAATCATCTTTCGTCTAATCAAGGTGTTTGAGAATAATAATTTCTCATTTACATCTTCCAAGTCGAAATTATTTACAGTTGCCCATACTGATATTTTTTTAGCATGGCAATACTGTGAATATGCATCATTTGCAACTGACCTGATGTCGCCCTCATTATTTTTTATGACAAACCAAGTTGGTGCTATGACATTCATGTCTTTTGCATTTTTTAAAAGTTCTGGCAACTTGCTTGATGAATAGTTTGAAAGAACTTGATGGAAACCGATACAAGGTTTTTGAGCCATCTTTTTATTCTTTCTCACTCTCTCTACATAGTTACTAACTGGAATTTTCTCTGTCTCTTTATTGATTCTGTTTTTTCTAATGTATCCTATATATCCATCAGCAGTTTTAACTTTAATCCATTTAGTCATCTTCTCGAGTATCTTGACTTCTTCTCCCTTCTTCAAATCAGTGATGATAGGACTCTTATTGCCGCCTTGAAGTCTTGCAGACTCTCTACTCTTTATATAGGCGATAGTTTCCTTATCCCAGTCAGTGTAGATATATACTCTCTTACTCTCTTCATCCAAGTATGCATCATATCTCATATTGGTATAATCTTTCACATAGTCAATAAGTAGATATGGCTCATCCCTAAATAAAACATGTGGCGAATTTCCTATCTGATGTATGTCTGCATCGCCTGAGACTTTTATCTCATCTGGCAGACAGTATAATATTTTATTTATGTCTTGAGCAAAATAAAATCTATTATTGATATATGCCTTTACAAATGATAGTGGTAGATAAACTGCAGAATTGCTTTTTAATCCCTTATATTTGATTTGAGTGTCGTAATGATTTTGCAAATTGTCATTCAAATATATGGCAATCTCATCTCCAGTAGCTCCGAGATATTCTGCCAGATTTGCTCTCTCTTTTGTAAATGAATATCTTTGGTAAGCCTTAAAACTTCCAAAGCCTATAAACAAAAGAACTATTAACCAAATAACTTTTGATACGATAGATTTTTTCTTCATTATTGTTTAAGTTCAACAGCTCTATAAACTAGTCTGCCGTTGCAAATAGTATATTTTACTTTTCCCATAAGTTCCATTCCGATGAGTGGAGAATTGTGAGATTTAGAAACTATTGTCTCCTCTTCAAATTTCCATTTTTCATTAGGACTGAAAATTGTGATATTTGCCTTCTTGCCCTCGGTGATACTTCCTGCTCCTTCCTTATCTAAGCCAAAAATCTTAGCAGGGTTAACACTAATTTTTTCTATAACTTCTTTCCAATTGAGGTAGCCATCATCAACTAATTTAAGTCCGCAGACACCGAGTGTTGTCTCAAGACCGTTAGCACCTGACACAGCATCCTTCAATTTTTCTTCTTTATCACTTTGCTCAACTGGCACATGGTTACTTGCTATCACATCTATGGTTCCCTTCTTAAGTGCCTTGCAGAGATTTACTCTATCAGCCTCAGATCTAAGTGCAGGTATAACTTTTGCATTTGTTCCATATTTTTCTAATGCCTTGTCAGTTAATATCAAATTGAGTGCAGGAACCTCTGCATACACTTCTTGTTTATCTTTTTTAGCAGCCTCAACTATTTCAATTGATTCGCTTGAAGTAATATACGCCAAATCAAGTTTAACTCCAGTAAGTTTTGCGAGTGCAATATTCTCTTTCAAATCCTCTGCCTCTGCTTCAACAGGAGTTGGATTTTTAATTTTTAATTTTTTAGCAGTTGCTCCATCAAGTATTCCCTTGGTGTATTTGTCATCAGTGGTACCACTAAAGAGTGAAAGCACTTTTCCCTTAGCCTTTACAAGATTCATAACCTTTGCAAGTAAGTTTTTATTTTCTATTGCTCTAAGTCCATCGTAAAATGCAAATGCACCATGGCTGTATAAAAAGTTTATATCAGAAAGTTCCATTCCAAGTCTATCTTCTGTAATTGCTGCAGAAGCATAGATATTAGTTGGCATTATAGTTGCATATCTAATTATATAATCAATTACATTACATTCAGATGGTGCTGGCTTATTGTCAACTCCAAGAACTACATGAGTGTAGCCACCCTTTGCTGCACTAAGCGAACCTGATTTCAAGTCCTCTCTGTCAGTCGCCCCTGGGTCACAGAAGTTTGCATGCAAATCTACAAAGCCGGGTGATACTATCATTCCTTTCGCATCGATTATATAATTTGCCTCTTCATCAATTTTCTTTTTGATGGATTTGACAATATTATTTTCAATCAAAATATCATTTTTTTCTTTGATAGAATTGACTGGGTCAATAACCATTCCATTTTTAATAAGTGCTTTCATATTATAAACTATTCTTCCTCTTCATCTACTATATTACAACTTTTAGCAGCCTTCAAAATTGCATTCTCTTGTTCAACTGCCTTCTTAAGATTTTCAAGTCCCATATATGATTTGTAGTCTTCATATGATATTGCATTTCCATATCCCATAGATGTAGATAGAGTATCAAACCACTTCTTAACATCATCTTCAGTTACAGTGCTTGGGAATTTCTTCATCAACTCATCTATAAGTAATGATGATTGAACTGCCTGTGGTGCTGCACTCTTAATCTCATCATATGCATCTCTAATGCTCATTCCATTTGCTTCAAGCATCTGTGAAAGTGTTGAACCACTTTGCTCTGCCTGTCTATTGTATTCATCAAGCATAACAGAGAACTGCCATGCAAGTGCTTCTTCACTTGGATTAAATTTAGCATTTTCAAATAAGTAGTCTGTTAATTGATATATGAGGTTTTGGTTATTCATAAACTCTTCTCTCTCTTCAAGTCTCTTCTTAACCTCTTCCTTATACTGATCAACTGTCACAGAATTTTCCTTAGTGTGTTTCTTTACAAACTCTTCATCAACTTCAGGAGTAACTGCCTCTTCTATAGACTTAATCATGATTTCAAACTTTGCATCCTTACCAGCAAGTGATGGGTCATAGTTTTCAGGGAATACTATGTCGAAACTAAACTTTCTACCTGCTGAATGTCCTGCAACTTTTTCTTCAAAGCCAGGAATGAATTGACCTGAGCCAAGCACGAGTTCATAGTCCTCACCTGCTCCACCTTCAAGTTCTTCGCCATTCACAAAACCTTTAAAGTCAATTATAACTTTATCAGTCATCTTTGCCTCACGTCTAACTTTTACAGGAACATAAGTAGTCTCTTCGTCTCTCTCTTTCTCAAGTTCAGCCTCTATCTTTGCACTGTCGATTTCTTCCTTCTTATTGTTGGTCAACTTAATAGCAGATAATTCTGGAAGTTCAACTGTTCCCATGTTCTTTGGTTTCTCTAAAGATGTAACTTTCTCAAGCATACTTGCGAGAAGTGCATCTGACATAGATGCCTTGTCAAAATAGTAACCAGACTTTACAAATATTTCTGGATACTCTACTCCATTAAGTGGCATAGTACCACCTGAACTTTGGCCTTGGCAAGCAGCTAAGGCTAAAACAAGTAATAAAGATATTTTTGATAAAATTTTCTTATTCATTTTTCTCTCCTAATCATTTAATAAAAATGCTTTATACGCTAGATATGTATGATATATATCAAGTTTTGATGTGAGTTCATAAGGTGAATGCATAGACAAAACTGCAACTCCTACATCTATAGTGTCAATATTTCTGCGACTGACATATTTTGCAACTGTTCCGCCACCACCTATGTCAACTTTGCCAAGTTCACCTATCTGCCAAACTACATTTCTGTCATCCATTAACTTAATCACCTTTGCCATAGTCTCTGCAGATGCATCATTAGAACCAACTTTTCCAGAATGACCAGTGTATTTAGTAAGTACTACTCCGTGATTTATAAAAGATGAATTTCTTTTTTCAAATACATCGGCGAATGTTGGGTCATAGGCAGAGTTTACATCGCTAGATAGACAGATAGAATTTTTATAACACTCTCTAGTTTTAATACCAGTTATGTCTGCCAAATCCTCCATGATGTTGAAAAGATATTCAGATACCATTCCAGTGTTGCCTTCGCTCATTACTTCTTCTTTATCTGAAAATACTGTCACACTTGTCTTATGTGGATTTACATTTTCAATCTCAGCGATTAGAGCAGTGTATGAGCATACTTTATCGTCTTGACCATAAGCAGCAATCATAGATCTGTCAAAACCAATGTCTACTGCTTTATTTGCAGGAACAAATTCTATCTCAGCTCTTGCAAAATCTTTTTCTTTAATCTTATATGTGTCATATAATATCTTTAAAGTATTTTCCTTAACTGCATTCTTTACTTCTTCATCTAAGTCTATAATCGGGATACTTCCTATAACTATATTTAATTCCTCTCCCTTTATACCCTCTCTAAGATTTCTATTAAATTGCTCTGCAGAAAGGTGAGGGAGCAGGTCAGTGATTACAAACTTTGGCTCATCATCTTTTTCACCAAGCGATATATCTACAAAACTTCCATCCTCTCTAAAAATTCTTCCGTGCATTGAAAGTGGGATAGTTGGCCATTGATATTTTTTTATTCCGCCATAGTAATGAGTCTTAAAATAAGAAATCTCATCACTCTCATAAATTGGATTTGGCTTTAAATCAAGTCTAGGTGAGTCAATATGTGAAATTACAAAGTTAACACCTTTCTCAAGACTCTCTTTACCAATAGTTATAAGCACTACTGACTTACCTCTATTATTTACATAGAGCTTTGTTCCAGCTTTAAGAGATTTTACATTGTTTGAAAATTCTTTATAACCATTCTCTTCTGCAATTTTTATTATAGTATTTACACATTCTCTTTCTGTCTTAGAGTTATCCATAAACTTTTTATAGCCTTCGCAAAATTCCTGTGCTGCTTTAAGACAGTTCTTATCACTTTTTAAAATATGCTCATATTCACTTGCATACTCACTCTTTCTTGCCATACTACCTCCTATTTTATAAGTCCCATTCTATTGAGTGGCCAATAAATTATATATGCCTTAGCTTCAATATCTTTAATATTTATAAATTGGTTAGGCCAAAATCTTGCATCCTCAGAATTATTTCTGTTGTCACCAAGTAAGAAATAGCAATCCTCTGGCACAACTACATCAACTGACCTAAAGAAGTTATTCACTATCATAGGTTCATTGAGGTAGTCCTCTTCAAATTTTTCTCCATTGATGTATACATGTCCACAGGTTGCCTTTGTATCAGCATCTTGAAATTTAGTTGCCCTAAATAATTCCTGCTCAGCAGTATAGTCCGCCTTTATCTCTATGTGCTCACCTGGAAGTCCTATCACTCTTTTTATGAAATGAACTTTTTTAGAACCCTTAGTCTCAGTTCCACAATTAGGACATTTTTCATCTTCATTCTTTTGATACATTCTATGACATTTCTTGCAATCAAAGCCGTAGTCAAATATAACCACATCACCTCGTTTTGGACTAGTAAAAAGATAGTTAAGTCTAAATCCAAAGAGTCTGCTACCTACTGGTAGGTTTGACTCCATAGATGGTGTAGGTATAAATGAATTAGTTATAATGACATTATTTATAAAAAATGCCACTACAAAAGCGACGGCAAGAATGCCGATCCATTCTAAAATTTCACTAAGTAATGATTTCTTCATAACCTTATTATTTTATCAAAAAAATAGCACTATGTAAAGAAAATAGCACTATTTTGCAACAAAAAAGCCCTGAAAAATCAAGGCTTTTAAGATTATTCTGCTTTAATTGCTCCTGTTGGGCATGCTCCTTCGCATGCTGCGCAGTCTACACATTGACTAGCGTCTACTTCGTACTTTGCCTCACCCTCTTTGATACATCCAGTTGGGCAAGCCTCTGCACAAGCTCCGCATTTAATGCATTCATCAGTTACTTTGTGTGCCATTTCTTTATCCTCCTTATAAATAATATCTTAGTTTGATAAAACTTTACGCTATAGCGGCATTTATCTTTGCCAAAACTGGTTCAACATCTATTCCGTGAACCGCACATGCGTCCTCCAAGGACTCCATAAGTGAAGATGGGCATCCAACACAGTGCATTCCCTCTGCCATTAAAATTTCTGCAATGGTTTCAGCTTTATCTGTTTTTAGGATATCACCCATTAACATATCTTTTGTTACAGCCATATTCTTACCTCCTTTATAGTCTACTTAACTTATTTACTGCATCTTCTTTTATAATAATCTTGTAATGTTCCTCGTAATAGGCTTGATTCATTCCAACCTTGCCTCTTATTCTTGTTCCATATTCAGCAAGAGTGTTGCAAACTTTATTGAAATCATCCATAGTCAACTTTGGAACATTGCCAGATATACTTAATACTAGATAGAACTTTTTGTTCTTCTCATCTTTGTAGAATACACTTACATAATCATAACTATTTACATTTCTACAAGCATCACTTGCCTTATCTATCTCATCAAATTCAAATATTGCAATTTGATCAGTTCCCTTTGTGATCTCAAGTTTCTCTACATTGTTAACTTCGTCGATGCCTCTAGTATTGCCCTGCTTGAGCGCCTCTTCAAATTTATCTATAGTGCTCTCAAGCATCTGCATTATGCTAAATGGCACCTTCTCATTTTTCATCGGTGTGAATCTTGAGTATCTCGCGTCAAGTTCATCCGGATTAAATACTTTTGTCACTATAAGTTTTATATCGCCATCTTTAAGTGGCACAGCCTCAACTGCAAGTGGTGCATCAGGTGTGAAGCCAACTTCCGTTTTAGCGAGGTTCATCACTTCTACAAGTAAATCTTGTGCCTTCTCTGAACCATACGACAGGTCACTCATCTTGAGGTTTCTATTTTTGAGCTCTTCATCCTTTAAAATTAGAGCGATTGAATTTTCATCTATTTTCTCAATTTTCATATTCAAATAATAATACTACAAATTCTCTTTTTTTTCAAGGCATCAATGTATAAAATAACTAAATATTGCATAGCATTATTTCTCAATATATATGCTTATTGCAATGTTTTTCTTTTTATCAACCTTAAATAAAAAGGGGATGGCAAGCACCCCCAGTTCAGTTTATATCATATCTACTCTTTAATCCCAAGTAGCTGTTATTTCCGCTCCATTGCCAAAGGGATAAGTTTCTATACAGGTTTGCACAGTATCCTTACTTGTCCACCATCCTCCACTATAGCAAGCTCCACACCCCCAACGTAATATGAATATAAATACTTCTTACTATCAATGCTTGTATTATAATTGTCAATTTGGTCTGCAAAATCCTTTTTTAAGGACTCAAACTCAGCCTTAGTCACAAATGCTGAACCATCATTATCGCTGACTATCGCAGCGAAAGAATTAAAACTTAGCAAGACAATTAAAACTCCTGCTATAATTTTTTTCATCATGTTGTGAATTTTCATACCTTACCCCTATTTCTATACAATATATTGTGGAAAGCATAGTATCGCATTCTCTATGTTTTACAAAATAATTTTAGTCTTGTAAAGGATTCTTGATGGGAAATTATTAAAAAAGTCTTAAAATTTGGGGCATTTGCTACAATATAGGGTCAATTTGATATTAGAGCTATTTTCTGCTATAATATAACTCACTAAGGAGGCTAAGTCTATGAATGAAACATTAAACACATTATTAAAAAGAAGAAGTATTAGAAAGTACATCGACAAACCAGTAGAGAGTGAGAAAATTGAAGAGGTGCTTAAAGCTGGAACATTTGCCCCAACAGCGATGGGAAAGCAAAGTCCAACTCTCGTATGTATCACAAACAAAGATGAGTTAAATGCTGCTGAAGTTATAAATGCAGATGTCATGGGTAAGGCAGGCGCACATCCATTCTACGGAGCACCTATGGCTATCCTCGTTCTTGGAGATGCAAGCAATCCAAACACAGTCTATGACGGAGCACTCGTGATGGGCAACCTCTTAAATACTGCAGCAAGTGTAGGTCTTGGTTCTTGCTGGATACATAGAGCGAAGGAGACATTTGAGAGAGAGGATGGAAAGGCACTTCTCAAAAAGTGGGGACTTAATGGCAACTATGTAGGAATTGGCTACTGCATACTTGGCTACACTGATGAGGCATATATGGCTGATGGTCCTGCAAGAAAAAATGACTATGTAGTATATGTAAAATAATTTCATAAATATAAATTATTTCACAAAAAAACCGCTCGAGGCGGTTTTTTTATTTTATGAATATAAATTAAATATTTTGCATTACTTCATCAAATGTCTTTTGAACTTCACTACTTGGTGCTGGAGTTACACTTGATACGATGATAGTGAAGATAAAGTTTACTAAGAATGCTGGTAACAATTCATAGATGTTCCAAGCACCGCCGAGTGGTCTAACTCCAAACTTCCATACGAATATAGTCACTGCTCCAAGAATCATTCCCACTAATACACCAGTAGAATTTGTTCTCTTTGAGAAAAGTGCAAGAAGCATCGCAGGTCCAAAGCAGGCACCGAAGCCAGCCCATGCAAATGCAACAACTTGGAATATACTCTTTCCTATAGGTGAGTCAGGGTTGCTTGCAATATAGATTGCCATAATAACCATTACTATTATAGTGCATCTTGCTGCTACAAGTGATTGTCTGTCATCTAATTTTTTCTTAAAGGTGTGTTGCATCAAATTTTGTGAGAAAGATGATGCTGCACAGAGAAGCTGTGAATCTGCAGTTGACATAGTTGCTGCCAAAATTCCTGCAAGGATTACACCTGCAACAATCGCTGGGAAAATACCATTGTTAGCTAAAAGATGTGCGATATGTATAATTACTCTCTCTGAATCAGAACCGCCGAGGAATTTAATTGCTCCCTCAGTTGACATTGCATGTCCAATTATGCCAATAAGTATTGCAACACCCATAGATATAAATACCCATACTGCTGCAATTCTTCTTGAGAGTTTTAATTCATTTTCATCTCTTATAGACATGAAACGAACTAAGATATGTGGCATACCAAAATATCCAAGTCCCCAAGCCATAGTAGAGATAATTGTTATAAATCCATATGGTGCTGCTGTTCCAACCGCTTCAGCAGTCTCGCCAGCCACATGAGTTTGAGTAAGTGCTAAAAATCCTGGAAGGTTGCTTACATGTTGCATAGCATTTGTCCATCCACCTGCCTTATTGATTGCAAAGAATACAATCACAGTGAGTGCAAATGTCATAATTATAGATTGAATTAAATCCATAACTGCAACTGAACCAAAACCACCAATTGCTGAATATGAAAGTATAACTGCTGCACCGATGATTACACCATACATATAATTAAGTTCAAACAAGGTATTGAAAAGTTTTCCAATAGCCTGGAGTCCTGAAGCCACATATGGTATAAAGAAAATAATTATAATTAAAGCTGCCACTGTCTCAATAACATTTGTCTTCTCGCCAAATCTCTTTGAGAAAAACTCTGGTATTGTGATAGCATCTATCTTTGCACTATAACGACGGAGTCTCTTTGACACCAATAAGAAATTTAAATAAGTTCCTATTCCAAGTCCGATAGCTGTCCAAGTTGCATCAGCTAAACCTGAAAGATATGCAACTCCCGGAATACCCATAAGTAAATAAGAACTCATATCTGAAGCCTCTGCAGACATAGCAGTAACAAGCGGTCCCATCTTACGACCACCAAGGAAGAAACCTTCACTATCCTGCTTAGTTCTACGGCCTATGCATACACCTGTAAATATTACAAATAATAAGTATATAGCAATTACTACAATAATCATAGTGCTACTGCTCATAACATTCTCCTTTCGAGCATAAAAAAGCCAATTTAATATATCATATTATTATAATAAAAGCATTAATGCATGTCAACCGACATTTTAGCCTATTCCTCTTCAACCTCTTTTAATGCAAATCTAATCTCTTGAGTAACTCTCTCAAATACCTTGTGGGCTGCAATTATAAACTCTCTATCATTGCCACTGTATTTACCAGCACTTACTACTCCTCTTATGATAATGTCGCCTTTATCTGGGTATGTTGGCTCATCCCATTTGATTATATCATCTAGGTAGCCATCATCAGGCTCTATGTCGCCAAGTTGGACACCTTCCTCAACGGCATTTGTCAACATCATCACCACATTATCAAGGACACGAGTAGCAGCCTCTCCGAATTTTGAAACCGCCTCTCTCGTAGATATTCGTTGAACATCCATTATGGTTCCTGAATATATGTGATAGTCCTTTTTAGTAATGATATCGATTTTAAAATCTAAAATCTTATCCTCAGGCTCAATCGCCTCTCTCTCTATTCCCTTTCTTATATAAAGAGTTGTGCCATCTATTTTTGTTTCATTGCCTCTCTTTACTTCTGTAATATCAAAATGTTTTCTTTCTGCAGTACTAATAACATTTTTAGTAACTGGCTTCGCCTTAGTCTCAATATCTATGTTTGGAATATTTTCAACTTCATCTTGAATTTGAAATCTGTCAATGTCATCTGCTGTAATAGGGCTAAGTGAGTCAAGTGTCTGAGTGAGATTCTTTCCAATAGCCTGAGCGATAGTCACTGCTCCATCAAGCTTAAGCAGTCCTGATGAAACTAAGTCATCGAAAATTGCAGGGTCTTCAAAATCTCGGAAACTAAGTTTGGTTCCAGCCTCTCTCCTACAGCGAAGCACTGCCGGCTCATTTATATGTTCTTTTACATATTCTAATGAAACATGCATTGACTCATCTCCCTCCACATAAGTGTCTGCATCATCCAACCCCAATTCAAGTAAATCATTTTTTCTTGATGCAGTGCAAGCCCTAGGTATTTTACCATCGACATATTTTAGCTCAGTCAAATTTCTCATCTTGTCCATCTCAACTGTCTCAAATACATGGTCAGTCATATGATGTAAATTCAAATTTAATTTATTGGCAAGTTTTGTAATTACATCAGTGCAGTCAGAGCAAGTCGATGTCAAGATTTCTGTCGCTCCTAAATTTTTTATATTCATACACTGGATGTCAAGACCTGGACAGTTTCCTGGGTTCTCACATTTGAAAACTCCATTTCCCTTTGGGTCCTGAGCATAGCTACAGTATTCTATGTCAACGATTTTCATTTTTTGTTTTTTTGCAATGTCTTTAAGTCTGTCCTCATCGCCACCGCAGGCGCAGACTACGAGTCCTGTCTTTGCAGAGTTACAGTTTTTAAATGTCTTTGTGACGATGATTGCATTTGTAGTTTTAGATATTGGGTCATTTATGCTACAAGTATGCCCTGTAAATGCTCCACCCATTATGATTTCGCCGCATTTTCCATCAACACCACCCGCAAGTGCAAGTACATCTTTAACCTTCATTCCAATAGGAACATTGAAAAAAACTTGCGCCTCTTTTCCCCTTTTAAGCTTTCCCACCACAGTTAAATTCTTAGAAATAACAGGTCGACCAAGTTCAACTGCCTCATAAATTCTAAGCACAGTCTCTACATTTATCACAGTCGCATTTGCATCAGATGGAAGTGAAGTGACTGACAAAAGTTTTCCGAGGCACTCTCTCACAATCGCCCTCTCCTCACCGATCGGATAAATATCTGGCAAAAGGTGAATGTGAATGTTTTTAGTTCCTTTCAAAGCCTCAAGTAAAACTTCAACTTGGTTTTGATTTTTATTTTTAATTGCGATGATAGCCTTGTGAGCATTTGCAATTTTCATCGCAAGTTTGATTCCTTTTATAGTCTCATTTGGATATTTAATTATCTGAGCCATGTTGTGAGCAAGTAGTGGCTCGCACTCAGATGCATTTACAATTATGTAGCCACCATTTAAATCAGTCGAAAGTTTTGTGGCAGTAGGAAAACCTGCGCCGCCCATACCAACGACGCCAGCCTCGTTAACCCTCTCAAGCATGTTTTCTTTTTTTTCGCTGAGACTCACTTCAATTCTTTGCCCGTTTATAGCGAGCGACTTTTTTGGCTTTATAAATACAGAAGTCTCAGTAACCTTTTCAACTATTCCATCCACAGATGAATGAATATTTGCGCCAAGTCCCTGAGGTCTCGCAACTAAAGTTCCAACTAAAACCCTGTCGCCTTTTTTTACACAAGGCACACAGGGGCTACCAACATGTTGTCTAAGTAACAACTCAATATTGCCAGAACTCTTAATTGTCTTTACCGTTTTGACTGCTGACTTTTTCTTTGTTGGCGATTTTCTACTTCTTGAAACTTTTTTGCTAACTTCTTTTTCCTTTGCCATATTCTTATATTTTTATACAGATAAATTTATTTCCATTTTTTTCTATAATAGCTTTCAAATCTTTGAAACTCATAAAGCAAGTTGCTGTATTTTCACAAGGGTGAACTCCAATCTTTTCTTTTCCCATAAGCCCTTGGTCAAATGCTACTATGACCTCATGATTTTCATCATTTAAAACAGCAAGTGGTGACACAGAACCCTGTGTCACCCCCAGATATTTTTCAAGCCTCTCAGCTGACCCAAATGAAAGACGAGTCGAACCAAGAAGCATCGCAAGTTTTTTTGTATCAGGTTGTTTCTCCTCCTGCACAACTACGAGATAGTGTTTGTCGCCCTTAGAATTTCTTAAAAATAAATTCTTGGCAACCTCTCCAATCTTTGTGATGCCAGCCTCATCAAGTGCTTCCATAGTGTAAAGTGCCTCGTGCTCTACCTTCTCATACTTGTAGCCATTGTCATCCAAGAACTTAAGTGTTCCTGCCTTATCATACTTTGCCATATCTGTCACCTTTAATTCTATAATCACTTACTAATTTTGTAATTCTCTTTTGGTCGAGATAGTCCATAATCAAAATCGCATACTTTCTAGATGTCTCGAGCTCCGTCCTAAGTTCAGGCATTGTGATTTTATCGCTCTTTGAAAATAATTTATCTACAACTTCCAATGCCTTATCGAAGTGAGTTTTGTGAATGTAGTAGTCATTTGAAAGTTTTACAATTTTTCCCTCTTTAGCGAGATCAACTATCATCTGTCTAATCTCTAATTTGTTATTCTTGCCATTTTTAATAGTCGCAAATTCCTCGACAACTTCCTGAGTAAGTGGCATGGTGTAAGCTGCATCAAGATATTTTTTCTCTATGCCAGAAATCTCTTTTGACTGCTTCTCATCAATTACGACATTGAAGTCTGCCGCTGCGATTAAGTCATTTACCTGCTTTATAACTTTCTTTTCTATCATATAATTCAAAAGATTTTCAAATGCAGTATCTCCAACCTTCGTATATCTCTTAAACAAAATGCTCTTGATTTCTTCTTTCTTCTGTCCTTTTGCAATCTGGTTCTCTCTATGGAACTTATTTAAAATGTCTAAAATATATTTCTTTGAACCTTCATAGAACTTGTTTGAAAGAATTATTGAATTATCGTTTATCTTATCGTAGGTATTGTCGTTTTTATTTTTAATTGAGTTAATTACTTCTATCTGATTTTCTTTTGAAAGTACCTCGAGTTTTGTTTTAATGTCATTGATTCCCTGATTCATTTTCTTAGATAAAAATAATATGTCAGGGAAGTCTGAACTTGAGTCATTTATAATTTCGAGCAAAACTTTTTTATCGTCATTACTATCTATCGCCTTAAAGTGATTGAGTGCGATGCTATCCTCTATCTTGTATCTCTTTGATGAAATATTCAAAACAATTCCACCACCGCAGGTCTCAGCAGGACTCACAAATCTAATTATATATTTGTCGCCCCTCTTTATAGGAATTGGGTCATCAAATTTAAACTGCACATATTCGTCACTGATAATTTTTACAGTTCCTTCTGTCTGCTTTGAACCAAAATTGAAATGAAGTCTCTCTCCATTTTTCAACTTTCTCTTAGCCGACTTAAACATAGTCACCTTGCAATCTATAAGTTCACTTAGTATTATAGAAGATTTGCAGGCTAGCACATCGCCACGGTTTAACTCATCTTTTTTGACATTTAAAAGATTGATAGCAGTTCTTTGACCTGCAAATGCCGATGGCTCAATCTTTCCATGCGACTCAAGTTGGCGAACTTTCACAACTTTTTGTGAAGGATAGACCATCAACTCATCGCCTGTGTCAATTTTACCTTCCATCAAAGTTCCAGTGATGACAGTTCCAAATCCTTCCATGGTAAACACTCTATCTATAGGAAGTCTTGTGAGTTCTTTGTTGTTGTTTCTATCGCCAATCTCTTTTACGATTGCAAATATCTCATCTTTAAGAACATCTATATTTTGACCTGTGAGGCTTGACACACAAATCATTTTTGAATTTTCAAGATTTGAGCCTGCAACTAAATCCTTCACCTGTTCTTTTAAAATATTGAAATCAACTTTATTTTCAGAATCAAGTTTTGTGAAAACAATAATTCCCTTTTTAATTCCGAGTGACTTTATAATTTCAAAATGCTCTATGGTCTGAGGCTTGATACCTTCCTCAAGTGAGATAACAAGTAAAACCAAGTCAATGCCGCCGATACCAGCGAGCATGTTTTTTACAAACTTCTCATGTCCAGGCACATCAATAATTCCCAAATGAAGTCCTAAGTCATTTGGGAGATTTGCAAAACCATTTTCAATGGTGATGCCTCTTTTCTTTTCTTCTTTCAAGCGGTCAGTGTCGAAACCAGTGAGTGCCTTAATCAGAAATGTCTTACCGTGATCGACATGCCCCGCCGTGCCTATAATAATATTTTGCATAACTCATCAATTAATATATCAACATCGTCTTCCAAAATCGTTCTAACATCTACTAAAACTTTGTCATGTGCCACCCTAACAATAATCGGCACATCAAGCGCCCTTAATTCTCTCTCTATCTTTTCTGCCGCCATATCCTTCTTTATTATTGATACCGCATATCCATCAAGATATACATCTGGTGCTGTTCCTCCGCCAACCTGGTCTTTTATTTCTTCTATACCTATTTCAACCTTGCTCTTTATTTTTGCCTTTAAATCATTTGCAATTTTCTCTGCCTTATTTTTTAACTCATCCTTAGTTACAGTAATCATATTTAGAATTGGAATATTCTTTTTTGCTCTCTTTACATCATAGTATTCGAAAAGTGTCGTTGAGAGTGCAGCAATGGTGAACTTATCAACTCTAAATGCTCTCGCAAGTGGATGTTTCTTCATTTTGTTTATATACTTAGCCTTACCGATAATGATACCAGCCTGCGGTCCGCCAAGAAGTTTGTCGCCACTAAATAATATCACATCAGCGCCGTCTTTAACAAGATTAGGAACAGTTGGCTCGTCGATGCCATACTCATTTAAATCAACGAATAAACCATTTCCCATATCATAAATAACTGGGATATTAAACTCCTCACCGAGTGGCATCAAGTCCTTCAACTCAGCCCCCTCAGTAAATCCTACAACTTTATAATTACTTGTGTGAACTTTCATGATGGCTGCAGTTTTTTCTTCGTCAAATGCATTTAGATAATCAGAAAGTTTTGTCTTGTTGGTTGTGCCAATCTCTTTAAGAATAGCTCTACTCTCTGACATAACTTCAGGAATTCTAAATGAGCCGCCTATCTCTATAAGTTCTCCACGTGATATAATAACTTCTTTTTCAAATGCGAGTGCAGCGAGAACTATTATAGTAGCTGCGGCATTGTTATTTACAACCATCGCAGCTTCGCAACCAGTGAGTTCAGTGATAAGTTTTTCAATATGAGACTGTCTGTCGCCTCTCTCGCCACGCTTCAAATCATATTCAAGATTTGAATAGTTGTATGCGACATTTATCATTGCAGTCGTTGCATCTTTTGAAATCACTGCACGACCGAGGTTGGTGTGCAAAACTGTTCCAGTCGCATTTATAACTCGTCTAAGGCTGTGTTTAGATTTCTTTTCAACCTTCGCAATAATTTTTTCGATCAAGTTTTTCTTGTCAATGTCTTTTTCAATTCCATTTAAAATATTCGCACGAGTGTCAATGATGACTTCGCGAATGCAGTTGGTTAAGAAATCGTGGGGAGTTTTTTCAACAATAGAAACTAACTCCTTATCCTTAAGGATTTCATCAACTTGTGGAATTTTTCTCAATACTTCATTCTTTTCCATAACAACCTCTTGCCGAGCCCGAAAAATAAAAAAGTTCTTTGAAACCAAAGAACTAACAAATAAAATATTTACAAAATTCCCTTGGTTTCAACTAATTAATAAACGGAGACGCTAGGAATCGAACCTAGCCGAAAGTTGACCTTTCACAACGGTGTTGAAGACCGCGGGGCGCACCAGCTACCCTCCTATCTCCCAATCAATTGAATCTAAAAGTATATTCAATTAAGAAAATATTAGCACAAAATACTTAGTTAGTCAATAAAATCGGCGATTTTCAAGGCTCAAACTATTGAAAATATTGCCATTTATTGCTATTATAAAAAACAGAAAAGGAGATATATGAATATGGAAAAGAAAAGCTATGCAGTGCCTGCGCTCATCATAGGTATTGCAGCAATCGTGAGCCTTGTGGGTTCTATGTATTTATTCACTGACTACAAGAAATCTGTCGGAAGTTCTATCTCAGCGACCGGCTCAGCAGAACTTGACCTCGACTCAGACCTCGTTGTGTGGAGAGGCAACTTCAGTGCTCAGGCAGAAACTTCAAAAGATGCATACGACATAATCAAAAACGATGCTGAGAGAGCAAAAAGATTTTTGGCAAATAACGGTATAACTGAGTCTGAGATGGTTTTCAACTCTGTAAATATTATAGAGAAAACTGAGTCAGTATACGATGCAAATGGCTACTACAAGGGTTCTAAATTTGTCGGATATGAGTTGAGCCAAAATGTCACAGTAACTTCAAAAGATATCGATAAGGTTGAGAAAGTTTCAAGAGACATTTCACAACTTCTTGAGGATGGTGTGCAGTTTGAATCAAATAGTCCAGAATACTACTGCTCTACACTTTCTGATAGCAAACTTGAACTCATCAAACTTGCAACTAAGAATGCAAAAGAGAGAATCGACATCATGGCAGCTGAGGCAAATGCAAGTGTCGGAAGACTTCAAAATTCAAAACTTGGTGTTTTCCAAATCGTTGCAAAGAATAGCGGAACAAGTTCTTATGCCTACGACGGCTACCTTGACACAAGTTCAAGAAAAAAGACAGCGAGCATCACAGTAAAACTTGAGTATAATATAAAATAGAACCCGATGGGTTC
>JAFWVX010000001.1 GCA_017523785.1 Lachnospiraceae bacterium | reverse complement strand
GGTACAGGTAAAACTTATTTAGCGATGGCATTTGTTGAAAAATGCAAAAAAGAGAATAAAAAAGTATATTACATGCTGTCTACGAACAAACTTGTTATATTCATTAAGGAAAAATTTCATAGTCTTGTTGAAAATATTAAATTTATTATGTACTATTCTGAGGATAGTGACGAAGTAAATATTAATAAGTTTGATTTTAACTATAAAAATATAGTGATAATAATTGACGAAGCACAGGATGTTGGAAGTGATTTTCTGATAAAAGTAATTAAAAAATGTAAAGAATATGGAATTAAATTAATAATACTAAATTCTGATAAACAAAATACATTTAGAAATAATACCGATAAGGTAAGAGCTGAAGTAAAGAAAGTTGAAGGGTTATGTTTTGAACTTGTTCACAACTGCAGGAATGATAAAAAGATTATTGAGAAATTAAACAAAATATCTAATAGTAAAAACCGTAAAGATGGTATTGAAATTAACTATGTGAATAATAGTGATGATGCAGAATGTAGAATTCTTGAATATATTAATAATAAAGTTAGGGATGGATTAGATGCTTCTAGAATTAGCATTTTAACAAATTGCAAAGGAAAAGATTTTTTTAGAGGTAAAATTAAAGATACCTTTTTTAGAAAAATTAGAAACGTTTTTCCTGAAATTGATATTGATACTATTAGACGTAATAAAGGTTGCGAGAATTCAGTAGTGATAATTTATGATAATGTTGGCAATTTGATAGAAAAAGAAGACGGAAAAGACCTGTACTTAGCCTTATCAAGAGCGAAAGTTGAGTATAAATATTATAGTATTAAATCGACTAATTTTTGCAATGTATTTTGGAACAATTATTAATGATATAATTTTAGATTATTTTTTTAATAATAATTATAAATGTTCTCGACAATATATTTAAATTTAAGGAGGTATAATATGGAATTCAGCGAAGTAGTAAAAAATAGGTATTCTTGTAAGAAATTTGATGGAAGAAAAGTGGAAAGGGACAAGCTTAATCAAATTTTGGAAGCTGGGAGACTGGCTCCAACAGCAAAGAATTTGCAAGAGCAGGTGATCTATGTGGCAGAGTCGGAAGAGGCACTGGCGAAGATTGATGCGGTAACACCTTGTAGATATGGTGCACCAACTGTTTTAGTTGTAGCATTTGATAAAAATAATGTATATACATATCCAGGCGAAAAAAGAAATTCAGGTATAGAAGATGCAGCCATAGTAGCGACACACATGCTGTTAGCGGCTGCAAATGCTGGAGTTGATAGTTGCTGGTTAAATCGCTTTGATCCAGATGTACTTGCTAAAAGTCTTGGACTCCCTGAAAATGAGGAAATCCTAATGTTGCTAGATTTAGGCTATGCTGCAGCTGATACAAAGCCACTTGAAAATCACTGTAAAAGAAAACCACTTAGTGAAACGGTGAAGTACATATAATATTGGGTATTATTTAAATTAATGTATGGTTCTAATTAACCAACAAGAAGTGTTTAAAATGAGTCGAACTATTGAGAACCATTCTTATGTTTTTAAAGAGACTATAACTAGTCTCTTTTTTAGTATTGATAATATGCCATTTTTGCCATATAATAGCATAAAACATAACCGGAGGGACCTATTATGGAAAGACCAAAAAGTTTAAAAAGAATCAGTACTAAGGCAATGGCGAATAAGTTTATCCGCGAGCAAGTTGCAGAGATTAAAAAGCTGGTAGGAGATGAAAAGGTTATACTTGCTTTATCTGGTGGTGTAGATTCATCAGTGGTCGCTGCGCTTTTATCAAGAGCGATTGGAAAGAATTTAATTTGTATCCATGTAAACCACGGGCTTTTGAGAAAAGGTGAGTCAGAGCAAGTTATAAAAGTTTTTAGAAATAATTTTAAAGCTAATTTAAAATATGTAAATGCTGAGAATTTATTTTTACAAAAATTAAAAAATGTTTCTGACCCAGAGAAGAAACGTAAGGTTATTGGAAAAACATTTATAGATATTTTTGCAAAAGAGGCAAAGAAGATTAAAAATATAAAGTTTCTTGCACAGGGAACTATTTACCCTGACATCATAGAATCAAAAGGTGTAAAAGCCCATCACAATGTTGGAGGTCTACCAAAGAATCTCAATTTCAAATTGGTAGAGCCAGTTAAGTTTTTATATAAAGATGAAGTCCGTGTTGTTGGTCTTGCTCTCGGACTTCCAAAGACTATGGTTTATAGACAACCATTCCCAGGACCTGGTCTTGGAGTTAGATGTACAGGCAGTATTACTAGAGACAGATTGCATGCACTTAGGGAAGCAGATTATATTGTTAGAACAGAAATTGAGAAATTGAAAAATGTGCCATGGCAGTATTTCTGTGTAGTTCCTGATATCAAGAGCACCGGTATCAAAAATGGAAAAAGATTTATGGGTTGGCCTTGTATCATAAGGGCGATTGATACTAAAGATGCAGTAACAGCAAAATATCACGAGATACCATATAAGACATTATATAAGATTCGTGATAGAATTATAAAAGAAGTAAAAGGAATAAACAGAGTTCTACTTGATTTTTCAAATAAACCAGTTTCAACTATTGAATGGGAGTAATTTGATAATGAAAGAGTTAAGAGAAAAAATACTAAAAGAAGGAAAGGTTTGTCCTAACAATATTGTAAAAGTAGATTCATTTTTGAATCATCAGGTTGATGTCTCTTTTTTGAAAAAAATTGGTGCAGAGTTTTATAGCAGATTTAAAAATGAAAAAGTTGACAAGATACTTACAATTGAGTCGTCAGGAATTGCCATAGCTTGCTTTGTTGCAGAGTGTTTTAACTGTCGTCTTGTGTTTGCTAAGAAGGGGAAATCTCTGAACCAGTCAAAAGATTTTTATGAAGCAAAAGTATTTTCTTACACAAAAAAAGAAGAGTACGATATAAGAGTATCTAAAGAATTTTTAAATGAAAGTGACAATATTTTACTTATAGATGATTTTCTTGCAAATGGAGCTGCCTTAAATGGCTTGGCAAAGATAGTTGAGGATGCGAAGGCAAATCTAGTTGGATGTGGCATAGTCATAGAGAAGGGATTTCAATCTGGTGGAAAAGAGTTGAGAGATAAGGGAATTCATCTTGAGTCACTCGCCATCATCGATAATGCTGATGAGACAAAGCAGACTATAGAGTTTAGAAATTAAAAAAAGCAATGCCATTAAAGATATTGATTTATGATAATTAGATTATGAGGTTATTTTAAACATGTATTTCGCTAAAGTAATTAAATATTTTATACTGTTTTTATCAGTAGTATCATTAACTTCTTGCGAAAATAGTTCTTTAAGTGTGCCTAACTCTACAAGTATACCAAACTCAAACAGTGCTTCTGATGAATATCGCTCCTTGTATGACCAGACTATCGAAGAAATTAATAAAGACAGTTACGATGAGATCGGTTGGATGAGTGAGGAACCGACTGGTGCTGTAATTGCCTATGCTGGATACATGTTTTCTGATATAAATGCAGATGGGATAGATGAATTATTTGTCATTAGGAAATATGTCGACAATCATTTCAAAAGTTTTTCAAATGCAAATGTTGTAGCGTCGCTTAGGGATTTTAAATTTAATGGCATTACAAAAGGTTTCATATCGGAGTCATATGGAATAGTTAATGGCAAGGTTGAGCCATTAATTATTGATGGTGAATGGATAAGCACTCAGGCATTTCAAGGTGGACATTTCGGCATTTACTATTTCTTATTGAAAGATGGGAAAATAGGAAAGTTTAGCGAGTCGTATTGGGAAGAAATCTTGGAAGTTTTTGATGGATTGAAGAATAAAGAAACCATATCATTTAATGGCGACAATATAAGTGGCGAATGGTGGTGGGAAATCAATGGCGAGAAGGTGAGCAACAAAAAAGCCATTGACAAGTTAAATAAGCTAATGTTTTGATAAAATAAACATCTTGTAAAATTATTTAAAAGTGCTATAATATAGGTTAAATAAATAAGAGAAATACCCTCTAACGCTGAAGAGGTTTCTGAGGCGGAAGATATGGTTAAAAATTTTTAGGAGATAAGACCATATCTTGTGATATGGTCTTTTTTATTCATTATGAAAATTAACAATCTTTACAGAGAAAAAGAAAATACTGAAGTTAGAGATTCTATAATCCATAAAGAAAATGGTGAAGTAGAAAATCTTCCATATGAACTTTTAAATGAGCATTTGATTAAAGTTTATATCAATGAAAGAGAGGCAATGAGCTTAGTTTGCACTGGAACAAATCTTGTAGAATTGGTTGTGGGAAGAATTATAAGTGAGGGAATTGTAAAAACAATTGATGACATAGAGAGCATTTACATTTGTGAATATGGTCTTAGAGCAAAACTAATAATTAAAAACTATGAAAATGATGCTTGCAAACTTAAAACATCTGATGATGTGACAAGCTGCTGCCAGGATAACAGGACATATTTAAAGAGTGAAAGTAAACTTGAAAAAGTAAATAAAGTTATGGAAGTAAGCGACAAGGATGTGTTTAATCTTGCAGTAGCATTCAATGAAGATTCTAAAATTCACAAGATGACTTCAGGAACTCATGCAGCCTATCTCTATGTCGATAATAAAGTTGTAAAATCATTTGAAGATATTGGAAGACATAATGCTCTTGATAAAATAATTGGATACATATATATGAATAATTATGTTCCAGAAAAATGCATAGTATTTACTACAGGAAGAGTGCCAGTTGATATGGCAAGGAAAGCTATATATTCAAAAATAGGTTGTCTTGTGTCAAAGGCAGTGCCAACTTCAGACGCGGTAGATTTAGCTAAAGAATATAATCTAAATCTCATTTGTAGAGCATGGAGAGATTCTTATCAAGTATTTAATCAAGCAAAGTAAAAGGGTGAAAAGTGAAAACAGCAAATAAAAAAATAAATATATTCGTAGCAATATTGTTGATAGTGTTACCAATAGTAATTTCAACAGTTTGTCTTGGCTTTGGAAGACTTAGTATTCCAATAAATGAAATCATAGATTACTTCAAAGGCAATCCTATATCAAATCAAAATAAGTTGATTCTTGCAAATGTTCGTATACCAAGAATAGTTTCAGCAATGCTCGTCGGAGCAGCACTACCTCTAGCTGGTCTTATATTCCAATCATATTTTTCAAATCCATTAGCAACACCAGATACTTTAGGAGTTGCAAGCGGTTCAAGTTTTGGAGCAGCGCTTGCAATACTTTTTGGTTTCAATATTTTTGGAATTGAAATTTCTGCATTTGTATTTGGATTACTAACTATCGTTATAACTGGAATCACTGGACTTAAGAGAGATGAGTCGAAGCAGACAATAATTCTTGCAGGTATAATAGTTGGTTCGCTCTTTCAAAGTTTAGTGTCGCTCGTTAAATTCGTGGCAGATACAGATACTGTTCTTCCATCTATAACATTTTTCTTGATGGGAAGTTTTCAGTCTATCGGAAAAGAGACCTTGTTTGTAAGTGTGCCAATAGTTGTGATTTGTATATTGATAATATTCTTACTTAGATGGCGTATAAATCTTTTGACTGTCGATGAAGAAGTGGTAAAGACGATGGGTGTAAATATTACCCTGCTTAGAATGATAGTAATAGTTGCAGCTACAATTATAACAGCAATTTCTATAGCTATGGCAGGTCAGGTTGGTTGGGTTGGACTTATAGTTCCACACTTCTGCAGAATGTTAGTTGGCGAGAACCACACTAAACTTGTGCCATTCACTATAAGCATAGGCATTTGCTTTATGGTAATTATAGATACAATTGCTCGCTCAATGTTTGCGGCTGAGATACCTCTGTCAGTATTGACTTCACTTATCGGTGCGCCATTCTTTATCTACATGATTAGAAGTAGGACTGGAGTTAAACTATGATTTTAGAAATTAAAAATTTATCATTTGCATACGACAAGCAATTCATTTTTAAGGATTTGAATTTTAGTCTTGAGAGTCCAAGTGTCCTATCTATACTTGGTCCAAATGGAATTGGCAAGACAACACTCATAAAATGTCTTCTTGGCATAAAGAAAAAAACTGAAGGTGAGATTTTATTTGATGGTAAAGATATAGATAAGTTTGAGAAGAAAGATTTTTATTCATTCGTTGCCTATCTAAAGCAGGGTGGAAAAGAAACTTCTATATATACAGTGCTTGATACAGTTCTTTTGGGGCTGGCGAGTCAAATAAATCCACTTCTTAAGCCAAAAGATAGTGATATAGAAAAAGTTAATAATATGTTGGAAGAACTTGGCATATATCATTTGAAAGATAAATATGTTTCAAAGCTTAGTGGTGGAGAGGCACAGATGGTATTTATGGCAAGGGCACTTGTGAGAGAACCTGAGATACTTATACTCGATGAGCCTGAGTCAAACCTTGATTATAGAAATCAGTTACTTATGCTTGATACTATTGACAGACTTAAGTCTCGAGGCAAACTAATTATCTTTAACACACACTACCCAGAGCACGCACTTAGATATTCAAATAAGGTCTTGATGCTTAATAAAAATTATAAATACAAATTTGGAAATACAGCGGACATAATCACAAAAGAAAACATAGAAGAGACTTATAGAATTAAAGCGGCAGTGGGGGAACTCAAAGATGGGGATACCATGTATAAAGATATAATACCATTGTCTATAGTATAGGAGGATATATGAAAAAATTTGCAATTTATGGAAAAGGCGGCATCGGTAAATCTACCACCGTATCAAACTTATCAGCAGCATTTGCTGATATGGGTCATAGGGTTATGCAGATAGGTTGCGACCCAAAAGCTGATTCAACTGGACTACTTACTCATGGTAAAAAAGTCAACACAACTTTAGAACTTATAAGAGATAAAAAGGATAATTTTACTCTTGATGATATGGTTAGGCTTGGATACAAAGATATAGTATGTGCTGAGGCGGGTGGACCAACTCCAGGACTTGGCTGTGCTGGTCGAGGAATAATTTGTGCACTTGAAAAACTTGAAGAGAAAGGTGCTTATAAAAAATATAATCCAGACATAGTTTTTTATGATGTCCTTGGAGATGTAGTCTGTGGAGGTTTTTCAATGCCGATGAGAAGTGGCTATGCTGACAAAGTATTTGTAGTTAGTTCTGGAGAAAATATGTCTATATATGCAGCTGCAAATATTTGTATGGCGATAGAAAACTTTAAAGGCAGAGGTTATGCAAAACTTGGTGGAATAATTTTAAACAAGAAAAATGTAAAAGACGAAGAGAAAAAAGTTCAAGAACTCTGTAAAGAGTTTAAGACTAAGATTGTTGGAGTTTTACCATTTGATGAGATAGTGCATAAGGCTAAAGACTTAAAGAAAACTGTTATTGAAGCATTTCCAGATAGTGATATGGCAAAAGCTTATATGAAACTTGCAAAGGAGGTGCTAGATGCTTAGGTCAGTCAATGAAGAGCATGGAAACGTTGCAATAGGTAAATCATTAAAAGAAATAAATGCCGATGCACCATTTGACACTGGGCTTGAATACGGCTGTCCTGCGAGAGGTGCGTGGAATATTGTTCATACTGGATTTTTAGTTCCTGAGTGCCATGAAGTTTTTGTCTGTGCGGCGAACTGCCTAAGAGGTGTTGTGCTCACAGCAGCTGAGATGGGAACTATTGGACAATTTTCAACAGTAACTATAAAAGAAAACAATGTTCTTGATGGTGATATGGAAGAATTACTTATTGATGGTGTTACTTCTATAATAAAAAAGTTGAAAAAGAAACCAAGGGCTGTGCTTGTATATACTAGCTGTATTCATCATTTTATGGCACTTGATTTGAGTCATTGTTATAAGACACTTCGTAAGAGATTTCCCAAAATTAAATTTACTGATTGCTATATGAATCCTATTATGAGAAAGAGTGGAATGACACCTGATGAACTTATGAGAAGGCAACTCTATTCGCTCATAGATAAGACTGATAAAAAAGATAATGGCATAAACATTCTTGGAAATAATTATGCGACTGATGAGAGTAGTGATTTAGTAAGACTAATTCGTGAAAGCAAATATAAACTTAGAGACATCACATATTGCAAGACATTCGATGAGTATGAAGAGATGGGAAAGAGTAAATTCAATATCGCCTATCTCGGTGTTGCAAAGAGAGGGCTTTATGACATAAGTAAAAAACTTGAGCAGGAAGCAATTTTCTTACCTATAAGTTACGAGCCAGATACCATTAAAGAGTTAATGAAGACTCTCGCGGACAAAATTGGAGTAGATATCACAAAGTTTGACTTTAAAGATAAAGAGGCACTTGCAAAACTTGAAGAGGCGAAGAAACTTATTGGAGACACAGCTATTGCGATTGATTACACATTTACTCCTGCACCACTCAGTCTTGCAAAACTTTTACTCGATCATGGATTTAATGTCAAAAAGATTTACATTGATTCTATCGGTGAGAAGGACATACTTGAAGAGTTGAAAAATAAGTATAGTGATAGAGATATAATGTTTTATCCAACTGTAAATGTCGCAATGAGAAAGAATGACAGAGAGCAGAGTGAAAAATATTTGGCACTTGGACAAAAGGCGGCATACTTCACTGACACAAATTATTTTGTAAATGAAGTTGAATGCGGTGGTCACTATGGCTTTGACGGCATCAAGAAACTTGCAGAGAACATGATAGAGGCAAACGCAAAAGAGAAAGATGCCTCAACATTAATTCAAAAGAAAGGATTGGGGTGTAACTGTTTATTATGAGACAAATACAAACATTCACAAGTACATACACAGCGGATGTTTCAGGAGTGCCATCAGCGCTCTATGAACTTGGCGGCATGAGTATAATGCACGATGCTTCAGGTTGCAACTCTACTTACAACACTCACGACGAGCCACGTTGGTATGGAAGTAAAAGTATGGTATTCATCACTGGACTTTCTGAAATGGAAGCTATAATGGGTGATGACCAAAAATTAGTAAATGACATTATAAAAGCTGCGAAGGAACTTAAGCCAAGGTTTGTCGCAATTGCTGGCACGCCAATTCCTATGATTACAGGTTGCGACATAGAGGCAAATGCGAGAGTGATAGAGTCTGAGACTGGCATTCCGGCTTTTGGAATCAATACAAATGGAATGCACTCATATGTTGAGGGAGCAGGGGAAGCGTTACTTCATTATGCGAAGGCATTTGCAAAAAAGAATGTCAGTAAGAAGCCTAAGTCAGTAAATATTTTAGGGGCGACTCCGATAGATTTTTCTGTAAATGGGCAGATAGAAAGCTTAAAGAAATTTTTAGAATCAAACGGCATAAAAGTAATTTCAAATTTTGCGCTGGGATGCGACATTGATGAAATGGCAAATGCAGGCGAGGCAACAGTTAACTTAGTCGTGTCGTCAGTTGGTATAAAGGTCGCAGAATACTTACAAAATGAATTCGACACACCTTATATTGTTGGCGTTCCATACGGTGATAAGATGAAACAAGATTTATTGAATCTAATCGTAGGGGCGGATGCCATCCGCCCGCATATTGTCCCTAAAAATGTAGGGGCGAGCACTGCGAGCCCGTTGTTCTTGAGTGATATAGGAAAGAGCGCCAAGAATGAAAAGATTTATATTATCGGCGAGTCCGTAACTTCAAAATCACTCGCTAAATATATATACTATAAATATGGGCACGTGGCAAAGGTTATTTCTGCAGTTGAACTTGGGAATACATATCATGGCGACGTAGTTAAAGATTTGAAGGTGAGAGAAAATGTTGCGCTTGAAAAATTTGACTTGCACATTGAAGACGAAGACAACATTGCTGAAGCAATTAAGGATGCCAAGATGGTTATTGCAGACCCGCTCTACAAGCCTATAGTTCCAGCGAAGGCAGTTTTCGTAAATCATCCGCATGAGGGATTTTCGGGGAGACTGTTCCGGAAGAATATAGTTAATTTGGTAGATGAGTTAATATAATTGGTTTGCAGTTCTCTCAAGAAAATAGTTGGAGCGAAAACTGATTTTCTCAAACGATGACGAAGTTCGAGCCCTAGAGTTTTAGCACTGTTTGAGCGTAGCGAGTTTGCAAAACTCTTGGCGAGAACGAGGCAGCGCTTTGAAAGAAAATCTTGTTTTAGCGACCTATTTTCAGAGAGAAGTGCAAACCAATATAGAATAAATATGTATTATATAATTAATTTATATAAGGGCTCGCAATGCTCGCTCCTACGATATGTTTTGTGAGTGGTGAGGATTGTAAGCTTAATTAGGAGGAAATTAAAATGAAAAAGTTATTATCTGTAGTATTAGTTTTAACAATGTGCGCATCGTTAGGAGCTTGCGCAAATAGTTCGCAGTCAGCAACTGCAGCAAACGAGAACGGCACTCACATCGTAGTTGATCACGGTGGAAACCAGGTAGAAGTACCAAATAAGATTGAGAGAATAGTTGTCTCAGACATTTTCCCTATTCCTGCAGTTTTGTCAGTATTCTTTAACAGTGCCGACAAGATAGTAGGTGTAGCACCTACAAGTTATAGTGCAGCAAAGAACAGTTTGCTTTCACAGATTTATCCAGAAATCTTAAATGCAAAAACTGATTTCATGAATGGAAATACTATTAATGTTGAAGAACTTATGAAACTTAATCCTGACGTTGTATTTTACAGCGAGAACAACAATGAGCAAAAAGAAGTTTTGACTAAGGCAGGATTTTGTGCCATAGGAATTTCTGCAAATGGCTGGGGATACGATTGTATAGAGACACTTAACCAATGGCTTAAAACTTTGACAGAAGTATTTAAATATTCTGATAATATAAAAGTTTTGACTGACAGAAGTGATAAGGCTCAAAAGAAGTCAAATGAGATTTATGCCATGATAAAGGGCAGAATTTCAAAACTTACTAACGAAGAGAAGAAGAGAGTATTTTTCTTATTTCAATATAACGACAGCACTATGATGACATCTGGTAAGAACTTCTTTGGTCAATGGTGGGCAGATGCATCTGGTTGCTTAAATGTTGCAGAGGAACTTGCAAAAGATAATTCGGTTGCGACTAATCTTGAACAAGTTTATGCTTGGAATCCTGATATGATATTTATAACTAATTTTACAACTGCACTTCCTAAAGATTTATATGAGAATACAGTTGGAACATATGACTGGAGTGAGGTAAAAGCGGTAAAAGATAAAGAAGTTTATAAACTTCCACTTGGTATGTATAGAACTTATACTCCTGGTATTGACACACCTATTACACTTCTCTGGTTTGCAAAGACTGCATATCCTGAGATGTTTGAGGATGTAGATTTGGTGAAGGAAACTAGGGCATACTATCAAGATATTTTTGGCATCCAACTTTCTGATGAGCAAATAAAGAGCATCTATAATCCAGATGCAAATGCCGGCAGAACTTACTTCAACTAATTAATACTTATCATATAATGAAATCTATAGTTTATAAGTCGCTTCGAAAATAGGTCGCAAAAATAAATTGTAGGGGACGGCATTCTGTCGTCCAGTGGGCGGACAAAATGTCCGCCCCTACACCAACAAATTTAGCGTAGGGGCGGATACCATCCGCCCGAGTAGGTATAGTTATGAATAGAATAGCAACTATTAGTATAATAGTAGAACAAAATAATAAAGAGACCGTGCAGAAGGTAAATGACTTACTGCACGAGTTTCAGGATGTAATTCTTGGTAGAATGGGTATACCAGATAAGGCACACAATGTAAATATAATAAGTGTTGCCATGTGTGCTGATGAGGACAAGATAAATGCCTTGACTGGTAAACTTGGTAGAATTGACGGCATAAGTGCTAAAACACTTTATTCAAAAAATTCTTACTAATTAATTTAGGTTTATAGTAGGGGCGGATATCATCCGCCCGCATAGTAGGGGACGACATTCTGTCGTCCCGTGCAGGGGCGAGCACTGCGAGCCCGATTGGATAATTATGTTAAACGATAAAATTAAAAACTTAATAGAAAATTTAAAACAAGGAAAGAAACTTTCATTACAAGATTTCACATACATCCTCGAAAATTACAGTAAGGACGACTTTGACTACATCAAGGACACTGCGCAAAAACTCGCCATAGAAAAGTTTGGCAAGAAAATCTATTTTCGTGGTATAATAGAGTTTTCAAACATTTGTAAGAACGACTGCATTTACTGCGGAATAAGAAGGTCAAATGACAATGTAGATAGATATAGACTTACGAAGGATGAGATACTTGAGTGTTGCCAAGAGGGATATGAGTTTGGATACAGGACATTCGTGTTGCAGAGTGGTGAGGATGGACATTTCACTGATGAGGTGATGGTTGATGTTGTTAAGTCTATAAGAGAAAAATTTCCAGACTGTGCCATTACACTTTCAATTGGTGAGAGAAGTAGAGAGTCTTATCAAAAATTATTTTATGCAGGTGCGAATAGATTTTTACTAAGGCACGAGGCAGCGAATAAAGAGCTCTATGAGAAAATTCACCCAGCAGTTCAAAAGTGGGAAGAGAGATTTAGATGTCTCAAAGATTTGAAAGAGATTGGTTATCAGGTTGGAGCAGGAATGATGGTTGGTGTTCCACATCAGAGTCTTGAAAATCTTGCAGAGGATTTAGTTTTCATTCAAGACTTTAGACCTCATATGGTGGGAATAGGACCATTCATTCCACATAAGGATACACCTTATAGAGATGAAAAGGCAGGATCTATAGAAGTGTCATTACTATGCCTAAGTCTTGTGAGAATAATGTTGCCAAATGTTTTACTCCCATCAACTACTGCACTCGGTTCACTTGGCGGCGATGGAAGACAGCAGGGAGTACTTCATGGTTGCAATGTAGTTATGCCAAATCTTTCACCGATGAGTGTTAGAAAAAAATATTTATTGTATGACAATAAGTCGGGGGTTGATTTGGACGCGAAGACATCAATTGAGACGTTGAGAAAGCAGATGGAAGATATAGGTTACGAAGTAATAGTAACTCGAGGCGATTTTAAAGAGTAATGCGGGCGGATGATATCCGCCCCTACAAAATAGGGCTCGCAGTGCTCGCACCTACAAGGGACGACAAAATGTCGTCCCCTACGATGATGAAAAGGAGAAAATATGGCAGGATTAAATGAAACAGCTAGTGCCGACAGGACCCATATAGGTTTTTTCGGTTGTAGGAATGCAGGAAAATCAAGTGTAGTTAATGCAGTGACAAATCAGGAGATAGCAGTTGTTTCTGATGTGAAGGGAACGACAACTGACCCGGTTCAAAAGACAATGGAGATATTGCCACTTGGACCAGTCGTTATAATTGATACTCCGGGTTTTGATGATGACGATAAACTTTTGGGTGCAAAGAGAGTTGACAGGGCAAAAAAGATTTTAAATAAATCTGACATTGCTGTGCTCGTAGTGTCTGCAGTTGAAGGCATCAATAATTATGATGAGGAACTCTTAAATATATTCAAAACCAAGGACATTCCTTATATAGTAGTATTTAACAAAACTGATTTGATAGATGATGCAAAGAAGAAAGAGTTGGAAGCAAAACTTGATGATGTGTCTAAAAAGAATTATTTGTTTGTGAGTGCTACTACTAAAGATGGTATCAATGACTTAAGAGAAAATCTCGGAAGACTTATTCCTGATGATTCGAATAAATCATTGACAGGCGACTTTGTTAAAAAGAATGACTATGTAGTTTTAGTAACTCCTATAGATGAGTCAGCACCAAAGGGCAGAATGATCTTGCCTCAGGTTCAGATGATAAGAGACGTTTTAAATCATGATGCTTATTGCATAACTACTAAGGAGACAGAACTTAAGAATGTATTAGATACTATGGGAAGAAAACCTGACTTTGTAATTACTGATAGTCAGGTATTTAAACTTGTAGATGGTATAGTTCCAAAGGATGTGCCACTTACTTCATTTTCAATCTTGCTTGCAAGATATAAAGGTTTTCTTGCGACTGCCGTTAAAGGTGTAGAGGCAGTTAAGACTCTTAAAGAAGGTGATACAGTGTTAATCGCAGAGGGCTGCACTCATCATAGACAGTGTTATGACATAGGAACTTATAAGATACCAAAGTGGCTTAAAGAGTTTACTGGAGCGACAATCAATATAGAAACTTCATCAGGAACAGAGTTCCCTGAAGATTTATCAAAATATAAAATGGTAATTCACTGTGGTGGTTGTATGACGCCTGATAGAGAGATGTTGTATAGAATGAAGTGTGCGGTGGATGCTGGGAAGCCATTTACTAATTATGGAATATTTATAGCATATGTAAATGGTATATTAGATAGAAGTATAGAGAAGGTACCGCTAAAATAATTTAAAATATACGGGCTCGCAATGCTCGCCCCTACGAGGGGCGACAGAATGTCGTCCCCTACAATAATTAATTAAATTATTCGGGCGGATGATATCCGCCCCTACAAGAGCATTTCTAGAAAGGAGAATAAAATGGAGAATAGGATTTTCAAAGTAGCAGATTTTGCAAAGGAGAGTAATGAGGCAGCTGTGAAGACAGTGATAAAAGACACTGAAAAGTCTTGTACAGTTGTGTGGGTTGTAAAACCAGGTCAATCAGTTAAGTGCCACCGACACCCAAATGCCGACGATGTATGGTATGTGCTTGAGGGGGAGGGCATGTTTCACTGTGAAGTGGGCAAGGATACCCTTGTAAAAGCAGGCGATGTAATAATCAATAAGGTGGGGGATTGCCATGGGGTTACCAACCATTCAGACAAGGATTTCAAGTTTTTGGGCGTTTTGACACCAATTCCAGCCCAATATGAGCCATTAGAATAATTGACTTATAGCCCATTATAAATTATAATATATAAGGTTATATACCTATAATATCAAGTTATATCAAAATGCTTAACTTGATAAATTATGGCGTAATAAAAAATTAATAAAATATAAAATTAATATTAAGATTTATTGGGAAATTATTTGTCAGAAAATATTAGATTAGAGATTATACATATTCCATTTGTGGATACGAATTGTTATGCATTGATAAACGGAAACGATAGTATTTTGTTTGATGCAGGTGGCGATGGAGAATTAATTATTGATTACTTTAAAAATAATAATCTAAACTTGAAAGCAATTTTTTTGACACATGGACATTACGACCACATTGAAGCGCTCGACAATTTAAATCAAGCATATAGTGAAGTGCCTATCTATGCAAATGAAGATGAAAAAGTTGTCATAGAAAATAAAACCAATAGTTTGATGGACCATGAACTAAAAGATGAAGTATTAAAAAGAATTACTTATATAAAAGATGGAACTGAGTTTGATATTTTAGATTTAAAGATTAAAATGATTTCAACACCAGGACATACGAAGGGCTGCTGTTGTTATTATATCGAAAGTTTAAAAGTATTATTCTCTGGTGATACATTATTTAAGGGAACTTATGGAAGAGTCGATCTTCCGACAAGCAATCCTAAAGACATAGTTATATCTATTTCAAAAAAGTTAATGCAGTTGCCAGATGATACAGTGGTATTTCCAGGACATGGTGCAAGCACAAACATAGCTTATGAGAGAGAGAATTCAGAACTCATGCAAGACTATGTTATAAATTGGGCAATCAATAATTAATTTATAAAATATTAAAGGAGGGCAGTTCAATGTATGACGTAATAATTATTGGAGCAGGACCTGCAGGACTTGCGGCAGGACTTTATGCTGGGAGAAGTAGACTTAAAACTCTAATTATTGAGAAAGGTCAAGATGGCGGACAAATTGCTATCACCAACGAAATCGAAAACTATCCTGGTGCAATGCTTGAGGGTGAGTCTGGTCCAAGCCTTATAAAGCGTATGACTGAGCAGGTTGCTAAGTTCGGCGCTGAGAGAGTAAGTGACACTGTAAAAAGTGTAGAGTTAACAGGCGATGTTAAGAAAATTGAATGCAGTAAGGGAACTTATGAATCAAAGGCAGTCATAATAGCTACTGGTTGTTTCCCAAGACCAATCGGCTGTAAGAACGAAGCCATGTATGTAGGTAAAGGTATTTCTTTCTGTGCAACATGTGATGCAAACTTCTATGAAGGTCTTGAAGTTTACGTTGTAGGTGGAGGAGACTCTGCTGTAGAGGAAGCAATGTATCTAACAGGATTTGCAAGACACGTAACACTAATTCATAGAAGAGATGAGCTTCGTGCAGCAAAATCTATTCAAGAAAAGGCATTTAAAAATGAAAAACTGTCATTTATGTGGGATACTGTCGTTGAAGAAGTAGGTGGCGATGAGATTATGCAGTATATGATAGTAAAAAATGTAAAGACTGGTGAGACTAAGAAGATAGAGGCTGATCCAGATGATGGAATATTCGGTCTCTTTGGTTTTATTGGCTATAATGCTAATTCAGAATTATTTAAAGGTGTTATAGACATGGACGAAGGCGGAAACATATTGACTGATGAGAATATGCACACAAATGTCAAGGGTGTATTTGCAGCAGGCGATATAAGAAAGAAGAGTTTAAAACAAGTAGTAACTGCAGCAGCTGACGGTGCTATCGCAGCAATGCAAGCAGAAAAGTATGTAAATGCATAGGGCTCGTTCATGTAAAGACGTAGGGGCGAAGCTTTGCAAGCCCGATATACAAATTATTATTATATTCATAGGAGGAAAATAAAATGTTAGAAGTTAATAAGGAAACATTTGAACCAGAAGTTTTAAAAGCATCTGGAAAAGTATTTGTAGATTTTTATGGAGATGGCTGTGTTCCATGCCAAGCTCTTATGCCACATGTTCATGAGTTTGCAGAGAAATATGGCGACAAAATGAAATTCTGTGCACTCAATACAACTCAAGCAAGACGTCTTGCAATAAGTCAAAAGATTTTAGGGCTTCCAGTAATGGCTATATATGAAAATGGAGCTATGATAGATAGTTTAGTTAAAGAGGCTTGCACAGTTGAAACTATTGAAGAAATGATCAAGAAACATATTTAATCAGGAAGGAAAAAATTTATGAAAAGTGTAATTAAAGGAACTGGATATATATTAGCACATACTCCTGATATGGTATTCTATAATGGTTCTACTCAGACAACTGAGAGAATTGTAAATCCAGATAGTGAGTATTTAAAAGAGTTACCAAAGCACTTAAGAAAATATGATCAAGCAGTATCTTATTGGCCACACCAAGTATATATTGGTAATAAAACTCCAGAAGAACTCGAGAACACTCCAGAACCATATTATGACAAAGTGTGTGATTGCAAAGATAGATTTGGTAAATATGGAGAGATAATACCTGAGGATGAGTTTTATTTACTTATGCAAGCATCAGATGTTTTTGATTTAGTTATGCTTGAAAAAGGTTTTGTGAGTAAAACTAAAGATAAATTTGCAAAAGACCAATATATTGATGAGTCAATCGTTGCAAGAGTAAAAGAAGGATTTGATTTAGCAGAAATTGAAAAGTGTGTAAAAGAAGAGCATGCTGAAGGTTTATATATTGATTTTAAACTTGTTGGCTGTGTAAAGAAGGCACACGATGTAGATCCAAACTTTTCAGCTCATGTAATACACGAAAACTTAGTTGCAAAAGCATCTTCAGTTCTTGCACTCATTGCAGGTGTTAAAAATGCTGGTATAAGTAAAGATGAAGTTGATTTTGTTATTGATTGCTGTGAAGAAGCTTGTGGAGATATGCTTCAGCGTGGTGGTGGAAACTTTGCAAAAGCCGCTGCTGAGATTGCAGGTTTAAATAATGCAACTGGTGCTGATACAAGAGGATTCTGTGCAGGTCCATCTCATGCTATTATAGAAGCGGCATCACTTGTTGCAGCAGGTACATATAAGACTGTTGCAGTAACAGCTGGTGGATGTACTGCTAAACTTGGTATGAATGGTGTTAACATAGTAAAGAAGGGTCTTCCTATAATGGAAGATGTTATAGCAGGATTTTGTGTAATCATTTCTCAAAATGATCAAAAGAATCCAGTTATAAATCTTGATATACATGGAAAACTTGCAGTAGGTGCAGGATCAGCTCCTCAAAATGTTATAGGAGCATTAGTTATGGACCCACTTGCAGAAGCAGGACTTAAAGTTACTGATGTAGATAAGTTTTCTCCTGAAATGCAAAATGCTGAAATCATGAAAGCTGCAGCAACAGGTGATGTTGCAGAAGCAAACTATAAGATGATAGCAGCACTTGCAGTTAAGAGAGGTGATCTTGATAAATCAGTTGTTCCTACTTTCCCAAAGGAAAGAGGAGTAAAGGGATATGCACCTATACAAGGTCATATACCATCTGGTGTTCCACCTATTGGATATTTTAGAGATGAGATGCTAAAAGGCAAAATGAATAGAGCAATGATTATTGGAAAGGGCTCACTCTTCCTTGGTCGTCTTACAAATCTTTTTGATGGTGTGTCATTTGTTATAGAGAAAAATGATGGATCAAAAGATAGCGGTGGTGCATCAGAAGAAGAAGTTAAGAGCTTAATAGCTAAAGCTATGAAAGAATTTGCAAGTACACTTTTAAAAGCAGAGTAGTAGTATAATTAATAGAAAGGAAAATATTATGAGTACATTAAAAGAACAAATTGCAAAATCATTTATGGCTATGGCAGAAGGCTTAGAGTCTGGGCAATTTGGTGAAAAACCAAAAGTAGCTCTTACTGGTATGGGCTCAGAACACGGAGAATCAAACTCTATGCAAGCTGCAATTATGGCAGCAAAGAGTGGTGTTGATGTATATTATATAGGAACTTATGAAAATCCATTAGTTAAAACTATAAAAGTTAAAGACGATGAAGAAGGACATAAAGTGATGGAGAGGATGGTTGATAATAAGGAAGTTGATGCTGCAGTTACTATGCATTATCCATTTCCAATAGGTGTGTCAACTGTAGGAAGAGTAACTACTCCAGCACATGGAAAAGATATGTTTATAGCTAATACTACTGGAACATCAAGTACTGATAGAGTTGAAGGAATGATTTTAAATGCCATAAGTGGTATTATAGTTGCAAAAGCAACAGGCATTACAAATCCAACTGTAGGCATCTTAAATATTGAAGGTGCTAAAGCAGTTGAAAAAGCATTAAATGAATTAAAAGCTGGAGGGTATGATTTAACTTGGGGTGAGTCATCAAGAGCAGATGGTGGCGTTTGCCTTAGAGGAAATGATGTCCTTAAGGGAACAACGGATATATTAGTTACTGATTCATTGACTGGTAATATGTTGATGAAAGTTTTATCAGCATTTATGACTGGCGGAAGTTATGAGTCAACTGGATTTGGATATGGACCAGGCATCGGTATCGGATATGATAAGTTAGTATTTATAGTATCTCGTGCATCTGGCGCTCCAGTTCTTGCACATGCTATGACACTTGCTGGTGAACTAGTAAGAAATAATATACTTGAAATTGCAAAAGATGAATTTAAGAAGGCAAAGAAAGCTGGGCTTGATAGCATTTTAGAAGCTATTAAAGCTAAAAACAAAGCATCAGCAGCGCCAGCAGAAGATATAAAGATGCCACCAAAGGAGCCAGTTCCTGCTGCTATTCTTGGAGTAGAAGTTATGGATCTTGAAGATGCTGTAAAGACTCTTTGGAAAGAAGGTATCTATGCTGAGTCAGGTATGGGATGTACAGGACCAGTGGTTATGATGAGCGATGCAAATGAAGCAAAGGCTCGTGAAATCTTAAAGAAAGCAGGCTACATTTCATAAATTTATATTTACAAAAGTTGTAATTTTTGCTATATTTAGGTTATACTCTTATAACTATAAAATATTGTTACAGATAGATTTATGGTTACAATTGTAAAACTTTGCTAAGCATTTAGTTTAAGTGCAACTGCAAAGTCCTACAGGAAACTATACATTTTAAAAATTTAATAGGAGGTTAAGCTATGAGTATTTTAGCCGGAAAGAAGGTAGTCATCATAGGCGACCGTGATGGCGTTCCAGGTCCCGCTATTGAAGCTTGTGCTAAGTCAGCAGGTGCAGAAGTAGTATTCTCTTCTACAGAATGCTTCGTCTGAACAGCTGCAGGTGCAATTGACCTTGAGAATCAAAAAAGAGTAAAGGAATTCGCTGACAAGTTCGGAGCAGAAAACGTTGTTGTTCTTCTCGGTGCAGCAGAAGGTGAGGCATCAGGTCTCGCTGCTGAAACAGTAACAAACGGCGATCCTACATTCGCAGGTCCATTGACAGGAGTTCAGTTAGGACTCACAGTATATCATGTTTGTGAACCAGAAGTAAAAGCAGAATTTGATCCACAAGTTTATGATGACCAAGTTTCTATGATGGAAATGGTTATTAATGTTGATGAAATCATCAAAGAAATGAGTGCTATCAGATCACAATACTGCAAATTTTTAAAGTAATATTTTAACGAAGGTAATTATATTGCCTTCGTTTTATTTTACTAAGAAAAAAGAAATTTAAAATTATGGAGGTAAGTTTTATGCAAATGTTATCAGATTTTATGGCGCAACTTAACGATGTGTTATGGGGACCAATAAAAGCACTTGAGAATGTTCCAGTTCTTGGATGGCTTTCACCACTTGCAATCTTATTAGTAGGTACTGGCTTATGGTATACATTTAATCTTGGTTTTATACAAATTAGAGGATTTAAAAAAGGTTGGAATGCAGTATTTGGCGGAATGCTAAAGAAATCAGAAAAAGCAGGAAAACACGGTATGTCATCTTTCCAGGCACTTGCAACTGCTATTGCAGCTCAAGTTGGAACAGGTAACATCGTTGGTGCATCTACAGCTATAGCAGCAGGTGGACCAGGAGCTATTTTCTGGATGTGGCTCGCTGCATTCTTTGGAATGGCAACTATTTATGCTGAGGCAGTTCTTGCTCAAAAGTATAAAAAAGTTGGAGATGATGGTCATGTAACTGGTGGTCCAGTTTACTATATTACTGCAGCATTTGAAGGAGTTTTCGGTAAAGTATTAGCAGTTCTCTTCGCTATATTCATCATTCTTTCACTTGGATTCCTTGGCTGTGCAGTTCAATCAAATGGTATAGCTACAGCTTGGAATACTGTTGTTGGTGAAGGCGGACTTGGTGCTCCTGTTACTCTTCCAGTATTAGGTGTAACAGTTCCTATGATTCAACCAATAATCGGTTTAATCCTTGCACTTATCGCATTCTTAATTTTCGCAGGTGGAATTTCTTCTATCGCATCTTTCACAGAGAAAGTTGTTCCTGCAATGGCATGTATATTTATAGTAGGTTCTCTCTTTGTGATAATAACTCACATTGGTTGGGTCCCACACATTTTCGAGAGAATATTTGTTGGTGCATTTAATCCTCAAGCAGTATTTGGTGGAGCAGTAGGTGTTATGATTAAAGACGCTGTATCAAAAGGTGTAGCAAGAGGTCTTTTCTCAAATGAAGCTGGTATGGGATCAACTCCTCATGCTCATGCTGTTGCTAAAGTTGATCACCCAACTCATCAAGGTTATGTTGCTATGATGGGTGTATTTATTGATACATTTATAATACTTAACTTAACAGCATTTATCGTTATTGGTTCTGGCATGTATGATCCATTTAATAATGAAGGAGTGCAACTTACTGGTGCAGCACTTGCTCAAGCTGGATTTAGACAAGGATTTGGAGTATTTGGTAATATATTCATTGCATTCTGTCTTACATTCTTTGCTTTCTCTACTGTTATAGGTTGGTACTTCTTTGGAGAAGCAAACTTTAAATATTTAACTAAAGCAAAAGGTGTTAAGATTTATGCTATCATAGTTTGTATCTGTGTATTCCTTGGCTCACTTGCTGAAGTTGATTGGATTTGGAATTTACAAGACAACTTAAACGGACTTATGGTTATACCAAACTTAATAGGTATACTTGCTCTTACTAAGGTTGTAAAAGACTTGATGAAGGAAGACGATATAACTAAAATGATTCACTAATCATTAAATATTAGTAATGAAATATATTATAATAACAAACAACCCATTAGTTAGAGATACATATAAAGATAAAGAAGTAGAATTTTATGATATTAAGTATCAAGAAATTCTACAGACTGTGAAAAATAAAATTGCATTGGGGCACAAGATTTTAACTCATCCATTATCTGGGTCGGTTAAACCAAAAGAGACCCCGTATAAGTCAATAATGATTTCTAAAGAAACTGTAGGGGCGAATGCTACCGAAGTGGATTTAGAATCGCTTGAAATCATAGAAGATGCAATTGCAACATGTGAAAAATTCAAAGAGAGAAGTGATAAGTGGACTCCGCAAGTTCTAAAAGATTTTCAACTTGTGGACTTCACACTTATCGATAGTGCTATAGATTCAGCAAAGGTTTAAAAAAATAAGGAGGAATTAAAAGTGAAACTCGAATTAGGTTATATTCAGATTAAAGATATTGTATTCGGAAATGAATCAAAAATATCTAATGGTGTTTTAACTGTTGATAAAGCACCAATCGAGGCTCTTGCTAAAGAGGATGAAAGAATTAAATCTGTAACCCTTGATATAGCAAAGCCAGGAGAATCAGTTCGTATAACTCCAGTTAAGGATGTTATTGAACCAAGATGTAAAGTTGAAGGAGATTGTGATATCTTCCCTGGAACCATTGGCTCTGTAAAGATGGCTGGTTTTGGAAAAACTCATGTATGTAAAGGAATGGCAGTTGTAACTGCTGGAAAGATTGTAGGATTCCAAGAGGGAATTATAGATATGCAAGGTCCAGGAGCTGATTACACTCCATTTTCAAAATTATTAAATTTAGTTTGTGTGTTTGAACCAGTAGATGGTTTAAAACAACACGACTATGAAGAGGCAGTTCGTTTCGCAGGATTTAAGATTGCAAAATATATCGGCGAACTTTCAAAAGATGTTAAACCAGATACAACAGAAACATTTGAAGTATGCAACTTTAAAGAGAATATGGAGAAGTTTAAAGGTCTCCCAAGAGTAGGATATGTTCATATGCTTCAATCACAAGGATTATTACATGATACATATGTATATGGTGTAGATGCTAAGAAGATTCTTCCTACACTCATGTATCCAACTGAAGTATTTGACGGAGCTATCGTATCAGGAAACTGTGTTTCTGCATGCGACAAGAACCCAACTTATGTTCATATGAATAACCCAGTAGTTGTAGACCTTTTCAAACAACATGGAAAGACTATCAACTTCTGTGCACACATCATCACAAATGAAAATGTTTATCTTGCTGATAAACAAAGATCATCAAATTTCACAGCAAAGCTTTGTGAGATGTTAGCTCTTGATGCAGTTATCATCACTGAGGAAGGATTTGGAAATCCAGATGCTGACCTTATCATGAACTGCACTAAGATAGAGAAGAAGGGAATAAAGACAGTTCTTGTTACTGATGAGTATGCAGGTCGTGATGGTGGTTCGCAGAGTCTTGCAGATGCTGACCCACTCGGAAATGCATGTGTAACTGCTGGTAATGCAAATGAAGTTATTGTTTTACCTAAACTTGATAAAGTAATCGGAACTCTCGACTATGTAAATAAGATTGCTGGTGGTAATGAAAATAGTATGAGAGCTGATGGCACTATTGAGATAGAAATTCAAGCAATAACAGGTGCTACAAGTGAAGTAGGTTTTGGTAAACTTACTGCTACTTATTAATAAAGGAGGAGATTGAAGATGAGTAAATTAAGAGTTGTTCACTATATCAATCAATTTTTTGCTGGTATAGGTGGAGAAGAAAAAGCTGATACTCCTGCTGAGTTGAGAGTAGGAGAAGTAATAGGACCAGGTATGGCACTTAAAGCTTCATTTGGTGAAGAAGCTGAGATAGTTGCTACAATAGTTTGTGGAGATTCATATTTCGCAGAGAATATGGATAAAGCTAAAGAGCAAATTATTGGATGGGTTAAAGAGCAAAAGCCAGATGTATTTATAGCTGGACCTGCATTTAATGCTGGTCGTTATGGAACAGCTTGTGGAGCTATATGCGAAGCTGTTCAAAATAAATTAAACATTCCAGTTGTTACTGGTATGTATATTGAAAACCCAGGTGCAGACATGTATAAAAATAAAATATATGTGTTCCCTACAAAGGATAGTGCAGCTGGTATGAAAGATGCAGCACCTTTGATGGCAAAATTTGCATTAAAACTTGGAAAGAAAGAAAAAATCGGATCTTCTAAAGAAGAAGGATTTATGCCAGGAAAGAGAATTAACTTCTTTGCAGAGAAGAGAGGATCAGAAAGAGCTGTTGATATGCTTCTTGCAAAAATTGCAGGTAAGCCATTTGAGACAGAGTATCCAATGCCTGAGTTTGATAAGGTTGCTCCAAATCCAGAAATTAAGGATATCACAAAAGCAACTATCGCACTTTGTACTTCAGGTGGTATAGTTCCAAAAGGAAACCCAGATCATATCGAGTCATCTAACGCACTTAAGTATGGTGAGTATGATATAACTGGTGTTATGGAATTAACTTCTGATAAGTATGAAACTGCTCATGGTGGTTATGACCCAGTTTATGCAAATGAGAGACCAGATAGAGTTCTTCCAGTTGACGTAATGAGAGACCTTGAGAAAGAAGGAAAGATTGGAAAACTTCACAATAAATTCTATACAACTGTTGGTAATGGTACTGCAGTTGCATCAGCTAAAAAGTATGCTGCTGAATATGCACAAAAACTTAAAGCAGATGGTGTTGATGCTGTAATTATGACAAGTACCTGAGGAACTTGTACACGTTGCGGTGCAACAATGGTAAAAGAAATTGAAAGAGCAGGAATCCCTGTAGTTCATATGTGTACTATAACTCCAATATCACTAACAGTTGGAGCAAATAGAATTGTCCCTACTATAGCTATACCTCACCCACTTGGTAATCCAGCACTTGATAAAGCAGAGGAAAAGAAACTAAGAAGACATTTAGTTGAGAAAGCATTAAAAGCTCTTGAGACACATGTTGATGGACAAGTTGTATTTGATAAGTAATTTTAGATACAATAAATAAAATTAAAAGGCAGAGCAATCTGCCTTTTAGTTATATTATGGAGGAATTATGCGACAAATATATGAGATGTCAACTGATGACATGGTTAAAATCATTGAAGAAGAATTATCAGGAAAAGTCGATTGTAGCAATGCTAAAGTTGGTGGCACAGCAGGAAAGACAGAAGTTATAGGAATTAAAGTTAAAGAATCAGGTGAAGAAATAACTTTCCCATTTGACTATAATATGAATGAGGATGATTTTAGAGTGAGTGTAAAGAATCATTTCTTAACTTAGAAAATAAGAAAGGAGGGTATAAGTAATTATATAGAGTATTATGAGTAGATTAACTATTGTAACTAGTGATCAACAGGAGATAGTACGAGAACAGCTATATAAAGATTTAGAGCGAAGAATAACTGCAAGTCCTACTGGTCTTTGTCCAGTAGATTTGACTAGCTCATTTGTTAAAATGTGCTTATCTCAATCATGTGGAAAATGCGTTCCTTGTAGGATTGGACTTAAAAAACTTTCTAAGTTACTTGATAAAGTTCTTGATGGTGAAGCGACAATGGAAACTTTGGAACTTATTAAGTTAACTGCAAGGTCAATCTATCTTTCATCTGACTGTGCTATAGGTCATGAGGCAGGAAAGCTTGCACTTAATAGCATAGAGGGATGCTTTGAAGATTATAAAGAACATGTGCAAAACAACAACTGTACTTGTAATAGTAACCAACCTGTTGCTTGTGTAAATTTATGCCCTGCCCATGTTGATATACCAGGATATATTGCTCTTGTGAAAGAAGGGAGATATGATGATGCGGTAAATCTAATTCGCCATATGAATCCGTTCCCTATTACCTGTGCATATATTTGTGAGCATCCTTGTGAGAATAGATGCAAGAGAACAATTATTGATGCTCCTATAAATATAAGAGGAATAAAAAGAGTTGCTATTGAAAAGTCAAAAAATCCTAGCCTTCCACCACTTGCAGAAAAAACAGGAAAGAAAGTTGCTGTTATAGGAGGAGGACCAGGTGGTCTTAGTGCTGCATATTATTTATCTATAATGGGGCACGAAGTAGCAGTATATGAACAGAGAAAACAATTAGGTGGCATGCTTAGATATGGTATACCAAATTATAGATTCCCAAGAACAAGACTTGATGAAGAAATTAATTTTATTTTATCTACTGGAATAAAGGTAGAGTTAAATGCTAGTGTCGGCAAAGATATACAACTTGCAGATATAAGAAAGAAATATGACGCTATTTACATAGCTATTGGTGCACACAATGATAAAAAAATTTGTATTGATGGCGAAGATGCAACAGGTGTCATCTCAGCAGTTGAGATGCTTAGAGCTATAGGTGATGGACAGCTTACAAGTTATAAAGGAAAGAGAGTTGCAGTTGTAGGTGGCGGAAATGTCGCTATGGACGTAGCAAGATCTTCTATAAGACTTGGCGCTGATTCAGTTGATGTCATATATAGAAGAAGAAAAGTTGATATGACTGCACTTGCAGAAGAGGTAGAAGGTGCAGAGGCTGAGGGATGTAACATAGTTGAACTTATGACTCCAGTAGCAATTGAAAAGAATCCTGATGGAACAGTCAAAGGATTAAGAGTAAAACCTCAAATGACAAGTATCATCGAATCAAAGAGACCATCTCCAAAAGATAAAAATGCTGATGAGGTGTTAATCCCTTGTGATATAGTTGTTGCTTCGGTTGGACAAGGTATTGATAGCAAGCACTTTGAAGACACAGGCATACACGTAAAAAGAGGATCAATTGCTGCTATGAATACAGGTATGGTAGGAGACCAAGAAGGAATTTTTGCTGGTGGTGACTGTGTAACAGGACCTGCCACTGTCATAAGAGCAATTGCTGCTGGTAGAGTTGCTGCAGCAAATATTGATGAGTATCTTGGATTTAATCATGAGATAGTAAATAACATAGATATTCCAAGAGTAAAATACGACGACAAGAATCCTTGTGGTAGAGTTGACCTAGGTCTCAGAAAGCCACAGGATAGAAAAAATGATTTTGAGCCAATTGAGTTTAGTATGAGCGATGAAGAGGCAGCACAAGAATGTGGAAGATGTCTAAGATGCGATCATTTTGGATTTGGTGCATTTAGAGGCGGAAGGAGTACAAAATGGTAAATCTAATTATCGATGGTAAGAAAATACAAGCTAAAGAAGGCACCACAATACTTGAAGCTGCAAAACAAAATGGTATAAACATTCCTACACTTTGCTTTTTGAAGGACTTAAATGAGATAGGTGCATGTAGAGTCTGTATCGCAGAGGTTGAGGGAGTTGAAAAATGTGTTCCATCTTGTCACACTCAAGTAATAGAAGGAATGGTTGTCCATACTAATTCAAAAAAGGTTAGAGAGACAAGAGAGGTAAACTTAAAACTCATCTTATCTCAACACAATTTCCACTGTGCAACTTGTATAAGAAATGGAAATTGCAAATTACAGAATCTCGCAAGAGATTTTAACATCGACGAGAATCCTTATGACATAAAATATGAAGAGAAGGAATGGGATAAGACTTTTCCACTCATCAGAGACTTCACCAAGTGTATAAAATGTATGCGCTGTGTGCAGGTCTGTGATAAGGTTCAAAGTCTTTCAGTTTGGGATGTAGTTAACACTGGTTCAAAGACATCTGTAAATGTCAGAGAGAATAAAAAGATTACCAATGTCAATTGCTCATACTGTGGTCAGTGTATAGTTAACTGTCCAGTAGGAGCATTACATGAGAGAGATGACATAAAGAAAGTTTTAAATGCCTTAGACGATAAAGATAAGATAACTATAGTTCAAGTAGCACCTGCAGTTCGTAGTGCCTACGGTGAAGGACTTGGACTTCCAAGAGAGAAGGCAACAGAGAAGAGACTCGCAGGAATTCTAAAATCAATTGGATTTAACTATGTCTTTGATACAGTATTCGCTGCTGATATGACTATAATGGAAGAGGGATCTGAGTTTTTAACTAGACTCGATGATATAAGAAAGACAGGACTTCCTATGTTTACTTCATGTTGTCCTGGTTGGCTTAGATTTATCAAGTCAGAATTTCCAGATATGGTTCCAAGACTTTCAAGTGCTAAGTCACCTCAGGGAATGTTTGGTGCACTAACTAAATCTTATTATGCAGAGATACTCGGTGTGTCTAAAGATAAGATATTTAATGTATCAGTTATGCCATGTCTTGCTAAAAAGGATGAGGCAACACTAGATAACTATGGCGACATAGATGCAGTATTAACTACAAGAGAATTGAATAGACTCTTGCTATCAACTATGGTAAATCCAGCTGATATAGAAGAGACTGAGTTTGACACACCTCTTGGTATAGGAACTGGAGCTGGAGTAATATTCGGTGTTACTGGCGGTGTTATGGAAGCTGCACTTCGTTCTGCCTATTTCCTTGTAAATAAGAAGAACCCAGATGCTGACTCATTTAAGGATATAAGAGGGCTTGATGGTTATAGGGTTGGGTCATTTGACTTTGGAAATGGTGTAGTAGTAAAGGTGGCAGTAGTTCATAGCCTCTCAAATGCAAGGAAAATCATAAATAATATACTATTAGGCAAGGAAAAATATGATTTTGTTGAAGTTATGGCTTGTCCAGGTGGTTGTATAAATGGTGGAGGTCAGGTAATAGACCTTGAAGGTGGCGATTTAGCTGCTAGGTCTGGGGTCCTATATGGCCTTGATAAGGTCAATAATCTAAGGTTTTCACATGAAAACCCTGAGGTAATAGCCTGCTATAATAAGTATCTAGGGCATCCACTTAGCGAAAAATCACATCATTTACTACATAGGGACCATGTAAAGGAAATGAAGGAAAAAGCCGTAAAATAATAAATTGATTAATATTCAATAATATACTATAATATAACAAGGTATATAATTAAATTTAAAGGAGAGATAATTATGTCAAAGTACGCAGGAACAAAAACAGAGAAGAACTTAATGGAGGCATTTGCTGGTGAGTCACAAGCAAGAAATAAATATACTTACTTTGCAAGTGTTGCAAGAAAAGAAGGATATGAGCAGATAGCAGCTATCTTTGAAGAGGCAGCAGCAAATGAAAAAGAGCATGCTAAACTTTGGTTCAAAGAGTTAGGCGGTATTGGTGATACTGCTACAAACTTAGCACATGCAGCAGAAGGTGAGCATGAAGAGCATACTGCTATGTATCCAAGAATGGCTAAGGAAGCTGAGGAAGAAGGTTTCAAAGAAGTTGCAGCGATGTTTACTATGGTTGGAAAGATTGAGCAGAAGCATGAAGAGAGATACTTAAAAGTTTTAAAGAATTTAAAAGAGGATTTAGTATTCAAGGCAAGCGATGGACAAATGATGTGGATCTGCAGAAACTGCGGACATATTCATGTAGGTGCAAATGCTCATGAACTTTGCCCAGTATGCAAACATCCAAAGGCATTCTTCGAGAGAAGAGCAATGAATTATTAATATAAATTTTAGGAGGAAATGATATGGTTTATAAGTGCAAGATTTGCGGACACAAGTACGACGAGGCAGCTGAAGGTGTAAAGTTTGCTGATTTACCAGATGATTGGAAATGCCCAATCTGTGGAGTTGGCAAAGATATGTTCGAGCCTGAAGAGTAATTAAGAAAAGAAAAAAATCATCAATGTTAGCGAGTCATAATTGACCACGAGCCAGTTATGGCCAATGAGTATAGATGGCAACATTTATACTTGCCTTTTGCGAAGCTACCCTTGATAACTTTGTAAATAAGCATTAGGTGATTTATGTGTAATAAATTATTTAATGCTTTTTTAATTATAAAAAAATTTTTGGAGGAACTATGTTAAAAAAGAAAATTTGTGCTATAATAACAGTGCTTGTAATGGTACTTGGATTAGTAGCATGTGGCAACAAAACAACAACAACAGCTGCAGTAGATGCAGCAAAGGAAGAGAAGAAGGGTGTAAATCTTGAAATCTTACTCGAGAGAGATGATTCAATGATCAACACATATTCAGTTCTCGCAGTTAATGACGCAGCACCATTCGTAGATGCAAATG
>JAFWVX010000022.1 GCA_017523785.1 Lachnospiraceae bacterium | reverse complement strand
CATTTGCATCTACGAATGGTGCTGCGTCATTAACTGCGAGAACTGAATATGTGTTGATCATTGAATCATCTCTCTCGAGTAAGATTTCAAGATTTACACCCTTCTTCTCTTCCTTTGCTGCATCTACTGCAGCTGTTGTTGCTGTTTTGTTGCCACATGCTACTAATCCAAGAATCATTGCTAATACTGTAATAGTAGCTAAAAATTTCTTTTTAAACATAGCGCCTCCAAAATTATTTTAAAATTAACCTATATATTATAATACATTATTAAATATTTAGCAAATGTATAAAGGGCTATTTTGACGGATTTTATCATAAATTATGTCATTTTAGGCATATAAAAAGCACTATACATCTCTGTATAGTGCTTTTATTATAGGTTATTGCTATTGCTCATCTATTGCACTATTTGGGCATACATCGTAGCAATTTCCACATTCAACACATTTATAGTAATCTATGTCAAATTGTTTCTCCTTCTCTACGATTGCCCCATTTGGGCACTCAGATTCACAAGCACCACATTTAACACATCTATCAGTTATCTTAAACATAAAATTCTCCTTTCCGAATATTAGTGTTTAACAGTTTTACTTCTATCAGTATAAGTTGTATGTAAGATATGGTGTGAGATATGTCCACATGGCTCACCAAGATAGTCTTTGTAAATCTCTTGAATCTCTGGGTTCTCATGTGATCTACGAAGTTTGTTGTTCTTATCTGACTCGTAAGTCTTATCCATACGAACGCCTATCATTGCTGGCTCAGATGTAAGTGGTGCACCACCTCCATTTAAGCATCCGCCTGGGCAAGCCATAACTTCTATAAAGTGATAAGGTGATTTTCCAGCACGAACATCATCCATAACTGGTTTTACATTTCCGATACCATTTACTACAGCAACTCTTACATCCATACCATTGATATTGAGAGTTGCCTCTTTAACACCTTTATATCCACGAGCTGCCACATAATCTATAGTATCTATCTTTCCATTAGTAAGCTTCCATACAACAGTTCTAAGAGCTGCTTCCATAACTCCACCAGTAGAGCTGAAAATCCTTCCTGCACCAGTTCCGCAACCCATAAGTGAGTCGAAGTCTTCTTCTTCAATAGTAGCAAGGTCTATTCCTCTCATCTTAAAGAGTTTTGCAACCTCTCTTGTAGTTAATACTACATCTACATCTTTACCATAGTCTCCACCCATCTCTGGTCTTTGACACTCAAACTTCTTTGCAGTACATGGCATTATAGAGATATGATAAATCTTCTTAGCATCAACATTTATCTTACTTGGAAGATAATTCTTTACAAGTGCACCAAACATTTGTTGTGGCGATTTGCAAGATGATAAGTGCTCTAATTGATCTGGATAATTGTATTCCATATATCTTATCCAACCTGGGCAGCATGATGTGAGCATTGGTAATACTCCACCATTAGATACTCTACCGATGAACTCAGTTCCCTCTTCCATGATAGTTAAGTCTGCTGAGAAATCAGTTGTATAAGCATATGCTCCAACTCTCTTCATAGCAGCTGCTATCTTTCTTGTAACATCTGTTCCTGTTGGAAGTCCGAACTCTTCACCTAAAGTATTTTGAATAGCTGGTGCCATTGACCATACTACAGTTAAGTTTGGATCATCAATAGCATTTAATGCATCGACGATACCATTCTTCTCTGTGAGTGCTCCAACTGGACATACTTTTACACATTGTCCACAATTGATACAGTTAGTGTCTTTTAAATTAAATCCGCCTTTAATTCTGCAATACTTATCGCCTGTCTTTTTGTCGTGATACATCTCGTAGATTTTAATCTTTTGAACTTCGTTACAAACATTGATACAACGTCCACAAGCGATACATTTTTCCATCTCTCTTACAAAAGCTGGGCTTGAATCATCTGTTCCTCTGTTTGGAACTTTTACTGACTTAACTTCTAAATTGTAACGATCTGCAAAGTTGTTAGCAACTTTTTGGAACTTACAATTTCCGTTTGACTTGTGGCAAGTTAAGCAATCTTGTGGGTGAATAGCAAGAAGTTTTTCCATTCTCTCCTTACGATATTCATCGATTTTCTTAGAATTTGTGTAGATAACCATGCCGTCTTTTGCACGATATCTACATGCCCTACGAATTTTTCTTGTCCCATCCTCGTTCTCAATCTCTACTGCGCACACGCCACACATGCCAGTAGGAGTTAAACCTTTCAAATAACAAAGTGTAGGAATTTCAATTCCTGCAATTCTAGCAGCTTCTAAGATGCTGCTGTTTCTTGGGCAAAATACAGTCTTTCCATCGATAATGACTCTAATGTCTTCATCGAGTTGACCACCATAAACTGTGCTCATTTTTGTCCTCCTTAAATTTTTTTATGTTAATTTAAATTACTTTTTAAACAATAGAAGAGACAAAACAGAATTCTGTCTCTTCTATCTGTAAAATGGGTAGGATATAATACACTTCAATGGCATTTGATTGGCATTTTGTACCGATCACCGCATACAAGGCACTATATATGATGCGGATCGTGTTTATCCTCATTGTATCTTTGGGCAAAGATACTACTAAACCACACTTTACCTAATTTATTTTTCAACCACCATACATCTTACTTTACATCCTTACTACGGTCTGTATAAGTAGTATGTAATAAGTGGTGTGAAACATGTCCACAAGGTTCTTTCAAGTAATCGCTGTAGAGAAGTTTAACCTCTTCGTTTTCATGAGAACGACGAATCTTATTATCCTTGTCGCTTCCATACATCTTATCCATTCTTACACCTATTAATGATGGTTCTGAAGTTAGTGGTGCTCCACCACCATTTAAGCATCCTCCTGGACAAGCCATAACTTCTATAAAATGATAAGGTGACTTACCTGCACGAACATCATCCATAACAGGTTTTACATTACCTATACCATTAACGATAGCAACCTTTACGTCCATACCATTTACATTTAAAGTTGCTTCCTTAACACCTTTATATCCACGAGCTGCAACATAGTCGATAGTATCTACTTTTCCTTTGGTGAGTATCCAAACAACTGTTCTAAGTGCTGCTTCCATAACACCACCAGTTGTTCCGAATATTCTTGCTGCTCCTGTTCCTTCTCCCATAAACTTATCAAACTCTTGCTCCTCTATATTAGCGAGGTCTATGTTTCTGAGTTTGAAAAGTTTTGCTACTTCTCTTGTAGTTAAAACAATATCTACATCTCTGCCGTTTTCACTTTCCATCTCTTTTCTTGAACTCTCAAATTTCTTTGCAGTACAAGGCATGATAGAAATGTGGCAAATCTTCTTTGCAGGAACATTTATCCTATCTGGTAAATAGTTCTTAACAAGTGCACCAAACATTTGTTGAGGTGACTTACAAGATGATAAATGGTCAAGTTGATCTGGATAATTGTATTCCATATATCTTATCCAACCAGGACAACATGAAGTCATCATTGGAAGGACTCCACCATTTGTAACTCTGCCAATAAACTCAGTTCCCTCTTCCATAATAGTTAAATCTGCTGAGAAATCTGTTGTATATGCATAACCGCCAAGTGCTTTCATAGCTGCGGCAATCTTGTTAGTTACATCAGTTCCTGTTGGAAGTCCAAATTCTTCTCCTAAAGTATTTTGAACTGCTGGAGCCATAGACCAAACTACAGTTACATCTGGATCATCAATTGCCTTTAAAGCATCTTTAACTGCATCTCTCTCAGTTAATGCTGCAACAGGACATACTTTTACACACTGTCCACAATTGATACAATCAGTGTCTCCGAGCATTCTTCCATTTTTAACTCTTTGATATTTGTCACCAGTCTTTGGATCTGTATACATCTCATAAATTTTTATTTTTTGAACTTCGTTACAAACAGTTACACATCTTCCACAAGCGATACATTTGCTCATATCACGAGTGAATGCTTTGCAAGTGTCATCAAAAGGTCTTTGAGGAACTTTTCTAACTTCAGGGTTAATTCCAAATAAGTGAGTTACTTCTTGGAAATGGCAATTGCCTCCTGTCTTATCACAAGTCAAACAATCATTTGGGTGTTTTGATAAAAGTTCTTTTACTTTTTGTTCTCTATATTTTTGAACTTTAGGAGTGTTGGTATAAACTACCATTCCATCCTTTGCACGACATCTACATGATCTTTTAAGTTCAGTAGTGCCATCATCTTTTTCAACTTCTACTATACATACGCCACAAGCTCCAGTTGCTGTCAAACCTTTTAAGTAACATAGTGTAGGGATTTCTATTCCAGCAATCTTTGCAGCTTCAAGTATAGAACTTTCTCTTGGGCATAAAACTACTTGGTCATCAATGGTTAATCTGATATTCTCATCAATTAAGCCACCATATATTTCTTTCATATGCTTTTTCTCCTTTACACAATTTTATTACTTTGGTTGCCAGCCAACTTTGCCTTTTCTTGCTTTCTTTCTGTTATCATTTCTGCACCAGCTGATAAGGCTTTGCTCTTTTATCTTGTAATCTTCAGACTTAGTAAACTCCTCACCTTCTTTATCAAGTTCATCAATTAAGTTTGGAGCACCCTTAAGCATCTTAGCTTCCTCTGCTGCAATCATATCTTCAACACTTTGCTCTTTAAATCTAATTGCATCTGGATTTTCATTTACATAGTACATGATTTCAGCTTTGTCAGCTTTATTTTCAAGAGCTTTTGCTTTCTTACTTGATACCTTGCTGATTTTTACACCGATTTGTTTGTAACCAGGTATCTTTGAAATAGGATCAAGGTTATGTGCATCTGAAAGTACATTTGCTCCACCTGCATAGTGGAATGGCATCCAAGCAACACCTGGTTGAACTGTGTCAACAATTCTTGCCTCTACAAATACACTTCCTCTTGGTGATGTAACCTCTACCCACTCACCATTTTGTATCTTCATCTCTGCTGCATCTTCTTTATTGATTTCAATCCAGTTTCTTGGAGCAGTGAAGTGAACAGCTCTTGTTCTATCTGTCATTGTTCTTGTATGATAATGATAAAGGATACGGCAGCTTGTAAGAGTAATTGGATACTCTTTCTTATTCTCTGTCTCTGGAGATGGTTGCCACTCCATAGTCTTAAGAAGTCCCTTACCGCCATTTCTTATAGGTCCTTTAGTGTGAAGAACAGGTGTTCCTGGGTGATCCTCAGATGGACATGGCCAGTGTATACCTTCCTTCTCAATTCTCTTATAAGTAATTCCAGCATAGCTTGGAGTTACTGTTCTAAGTTCATTAAAGATATCTTCTGCTTTGTCATAATGACACTTGTAGCCTATTCTGTTCATTATCTGCATAATAGTCCACCAGTCATCTTTACACTCACCTTTTACTGCTGCAAGTTTTCTTACTCTTTGAACTCTTCTCTCTGTGTTACTGAATGTTCCGTCCTTCTCTGCAAATGCAGTTGATGGGAACACAACATCAGCATACTCAGAAGTTTCATTTAAGAATAAGTCTTGAGTAATGACAAATGCTTTTTCAAGTGCATGAACAACGTGCTCTGTATCAGGGTCAGATACTACAGGGTTCTCACCCATTACATACAATAATTTAACTTTATCTTCAAGTATAGCTGGGATAACTTGTGTAACTGTCAATCCCTTATTTGGATTAAGAGGCACGCCCCAAGCTTTCTCGAATTTTTGTTGAATCTCTGGAACAAATACTTTTTGATATGCAGGATAATCTGTTGGAAGAGCTCCCATATCACAAGCACCTTGAACATTATTTTGTCCACGAAGTGGGTTTACACCACAGCCATCGTGACCTAAGTTTCCAGTTACAAGTGCTAAGTTACTTAAACTCATAACATTGTCAGTTCCATTTAAGTGTTGAGTGATACCCATTGCATATGCGATATATGATTTCTTTGAACCAGCATATAATCTTGCTGCTTCTATAATATCTTCTTCTTTAACACCGCAAATTTTTGCAACTCTCTCTGGTGTATATTGTTTTACAAATTCTTTTAATTCTTCTCCGCCTTCAGTATGTTCTGACATATAAATCTTATCTTCCAATCCTTCTGCAAATATAACATTGAGCATACCATTTGTTAATGCTACGCTTGTACCTGGATTGATTTGTAAATAAATATCTGCAATGTCAGCAAGAGGTATACGAACAGGATCTGCTACTATAATTTTCTTTCCCATTCTCTTTGCTTGACGAACATACATACCCATAACTGGGTGAGCTTCAGTAGTATTTGAACCAGTTATAAATACTACATCAGCATCTTTAATACCTGTAACTCTGTTAGTCATTGCTCCACTGCCTAAAGTTGTTGCTAGACCAGCAACTGTAGAGCTATGTCAGAGACGGGCACAGTGATCAACATTGTTTGTTCCAACTGCTGCTCTTAAGAACTTTTGGAATAAGTAGTTATCTTCATTTATAGTTCTTGCAGAAGAGAATCCAGCAATTGAATCAGGACCAAATTGATCTTTTACTTCCTTTATTTTATTTGCTGCAAAATCAAGTGCTTCTTCCCATGAAACTCTTTCGAGCGGACTATGTTTTCCATTCTTACGAATCATAGGATATTTTAATCTATCTTTGTGATTGATAAAGTCATAAGCAAATTTACCTTTTACACAAAGTAAATCTTGGTTTGATGGTCCATTAGCTGGTTTTGCATCAACTATCTTTCCATCTTTCACAGAGTACTCTATCTGACAACCAACTCCGCAATATGTGCAAGTGGTTACAACTTTCTTTGTCTCCCACTCACGGAATTCATTTTCAGACTTTGGCATAAGTGCTCCAACAGGACATACAGATACACAGTTACCACAAGATACACAATCAGTATCTGCCATACCAACAAGTCCATCATTGTATGCTTTTAATTTCATCTCGGCAGTAATTTCTTTGTCACCTTTGATGCCGAGTTTTTCTTTGTAAACTTTGTCGCTTAAATTTGGCATTACATAATTCAAATTGCCAACCTTAACCATAGTAAGTGCATTCACACCTACAAGTTCTCTACAAGTTCTTACACATCTTCCACATCTAATACATTTCTCTAACTCTTGATAATAGAAACGATTAGACATATCTTTGTTTCTTACGATGTGTGGTGTTTCTTTCTCCTTGTCTTTCACTCCGTAAAGTTCACAATACTTTTGTAACTTACAAGCATTGAGCTTTACACAATTAACACAATCCATTGGGTGAATAGAAACAATTCTCTCAAGAATTTCTTTTCTTTTGCTCTTCACCTTTTCAGATTCAGTAAGTACAACCATTCCATCAGCAGCTTCAGTGTCACACGCAGTAACTAACTCTTTGCTACCAGCAACTTCACATGAACAAATTTTGCATTGATAAATTCCATCACACTTAGAACACTCTGCATTGGAAAATCTGTCATGATCATCATGGCAAAAAGTAGGTATTGATATGCCAAGTTTTTTAGCAGCCTTCAATATCGTACTACCTTTTTCGACTTCTACTTGTCGACCATTGATAGTTAGTTTAACCATTTTTGTTCTCCTTTTATTATTTTAACTTTTAAATTATATATTTAGCAAACATGTTGCCGCATTTTTCCGAATTATTACTATATAATATACATCTAAATTGCAAGTTAGTCAATAGTAAATTTGCAATTATTCTTCTTCTTAAAAATTATTTTAATTATTATAATTATTTGTTGAAAATTAAACGCTTTTTTCGAAATGACCATACATAAGCACTTGGATTTAATGCAATTAAACTAGCTTCATAAATGCACAAAACACTCAATTATTTTAATTCATAAAATTATTAAAATTTTTTTTATGTATTACCATAAAAATAAGGAGTTTTCCAATAAAAAATGGCAGTAATCTGCCATTTTAACACATATTTAACTGCTATTTTTATCCCATCCCTATAGCCTACAATAGCATACAGTCAAAAGACATTCCCGCCTTTGCCTCTTTGACATTTTCAGCCTTAATCATTGCATTGCAGTCTATAAGGCTTTTTATAACTATATTGCCTTGGTCGAGGTTTAGGTCAACTACCGCCTCTCCATTTTCAATACTGAGTTTACCTCTCAAGAATCTTATATTATTAATTCTTTTGCTAAAAGAATTCTTAAGTTTTACTTTAAAGTACTGATTCTCGTATTTGCCATAGCCCATCATCTTTCTGATAGCAGGGAGACAGACTGCATAAAATGTTGTGACTGATGACATAGGATTTCCAGATAGGGCAAGAACAAATTTTTGATTCTTTTCAGCAAAGCAGCATGCCATACCAGGTTTCATCTCTATTCGATCCACAAATATATTTAAACCAATTTTTTCTAATGAAGAAGCCACCAAGTCATAATCTCCAACTGATACTCCTCCAGTAGATATAACTATGTCGCACGCAGCAATTGCCCTCTCAAATATTTTTACTGTATTATCTTCGTCATCATCTACGACACCATAATATTTGTAATCTATATTATTCTTTTTGAATATCGCATCAAAGATGTATCTATTTGAATTATATATTTTGCCATCTACCATCTTATCATCTAGTTCTAAAACCTCACTGCCTGTAGATATAAAACCAACTTTAACTTTTCTATATACACATAAACTACTAATACCAAGTGAAGCTGCTAAGCCTACAACTCCTGCATCGATTACATCTCCTACCTTCGCCAGCACTGTTCCTTTCTTCACATCTTCTCCACTTAATATTAGGTTTTGATTTTTTTCAAATTTATCAAAAATTTTAATCTTTCCATCATTCTCTTCCACATCTTCAAATTTTACTACAGCATTTCCACCTTCTGGTATTTTAGCACCAGTTAGAACTTTTATAGCTTGCATTTTACCAATTTTCTTTGTAGCAACTTTTCCGCACGGTACCACTTCAATCACATCTAAAATTGATGGATTATTTTCGTTAGCATCCAATGTATCTTCATAATTAAAACAATATCCATCAAGTGGTGACCTATTAAAACTTGGCACATCCTCTTTTGAAATCAAATCCTCTGCTAGTATTCGTCCAAATAAACTGTCGATACTAACATTTTCTTTATCTACTTTATTGACTTTATCTGATAAAATTTTTACTGCCTCGTTAAATTCCATCTCGCCTCTTTATAAAATAATACCCGCCTATTCGACGGGTATTTTTATATGTTCCGCCTATTTATTACCAATAAGCTTTCTATATTTGTAAAATGCACTTTTATTTATCTCACCTGCAGGAACCATATCTAATTCATATGTATCAAGATATATGATTTTTGTATCAGAATACTCATACATAACTCTTGATGCAATACCAAGTTTTCCAGTTGATATAGAAACATTTACCTTGCCATTCTTTTCAAGCAATGGTGCAAATTCTTTCGCTGTATTCATCAAATTCTCAGTGTCGTCTGTACTAAATGCCTTTGTTACAACCTTTACAACATAGGCCGGTGTTTTCAACATAGTTTTATACAAATCACTGTATTCTTCTTTTGAAAGCACTCTATCTTGACAATTATAAGTAATTATCAAAGATTTCTTACCTTTAAAAAGTTTTTTAACAAATGCAGCATTTTTCTCATAGAAGTCGTAATCAATGTCTATAGCATCAACCTTTGCCTTCTCATAGATAGTCTCTATGATTGCAGCATAGTCTTTGCTACTAATTAAACAGTTTCCGCCATTTGAGAAATTTCTTAAAGTGACTATCATCTGTCTATCAATGTCAAATTCTTCTACAAGATACTTTTTAACTTTAGCTATACAGTCAACTATTTCTTTTACATCAACTTTTTTGTTAATGAGATAGTCAATCCTAAGTTCTATGATAAAATCGCTGTCTTCACTATAAGTTGTAACTACTTCAACAATTTTATCATAGAGTCCCTTAAGATCAATTTCTTTAACACGAAAACATTGTCTGCTTCCATTTTTAAAAGACAATTTTTCTCTTGCCATACTACCCTCTAAATATTAGTCGTTAATTGTTTTAGCTCTACCTTTTTTGTAGTGAGTATGTAACAAGTGGTGAGATTTTTCTCCAAGTGGAGCAGTTAAGAATTCTTTATAAATCTTCTTGATTTCTGGGTTGTCATGAGATTTTCTCAATGGCAATGCCTCATCCATCTTATATGTAGCGCCTGTTCTATTCTTATATGCTGTCTCTCTATCTGTATCCATGAGAAGTTTTGGTTGTCCTCCTCCAGATACACATCCTACTGGGCAAGTCATAACTTCGATGATATGATAATCATTCATCTTTCCTGCCTTTAAGTCCTCAAGAACTTGAACTACATGCTTAAGTCCTGATACAACTCCAACTCTGAGTGTTAAATCGCCAACTTGAATGTCAGCTGATCTAAATCCTTCTCCACCACGAACTGATGGAATCTCAACTGCTGGTATGCTCTTCTTAGTGATGAGCTCATATCCTGTACGAAGAGCGGCTTCCATAACACCACCGGTAACACCGAAGATTTCTGCTGCTCCAGTGAATCCGCCAAGTGGGCTATCAAAGTCTTCTTCTGGAAGTTTCTTAAAGTCTATTCCTGCATCCTTTATAAGCCATGCAAGTTCTCTTGTAGTTATAACTACATCGATATCTCTTTCGCCACTAGCGTTCATCTCTTCTCTTGAACACTCATACTCTTTACAAGTACATGGCATAACAGATACGTTAAAGATATCTTTCTTCTTTAATTTATTTACGTCTGCACCAAATGTTTTCTGAACTGCACCTTGCATTTGTTGAGGTGACTTACAAGATGATAAGTGATCAGTTAAGTCTGGATAGTTTCTCTCCATGAAAGTTACCCATGCTGGACAGCATGATGTAAACATAGGGAGTTTACCTTTTCCAGTTGTAACTCTTTGTATAAGCTCAGAACCTTCTTCCATGATTGTTAAGTCAGCTGCAAAGTTTACATCATAGATGAAGTCAAATCCTAATGCTCTAAATGCTGCTGCCATCTTTCCATTGCTTAATGTTCCGAGTTTGTATCCAAACTCTTCTGCAAGTCCTGTTCTAACAGCAGGTGCTGCTGAAGCCATAACTACCTTAGTAGGATCAGCAAGAGCTTTCTTAACTTCCCCAATGTGAGTTACATTGTGTGCAGCAAATAATGGCTCATTTACACAATCAGGAATTCCTCTTTCTTTCTTAACTTTGTTATAAGCATCGTAACCGTGAGTTACTATTGATACATAAGATTTACACTTTTGTACACATTGTCCACACATTACACATTTCTCAACGTTAATTGTCTGTGGCTCGCCTGGATTACCTTCTATAGCATAAGCAGGACAAACTTTAGTACATTCTTGACATCCAGTACATATGTTTTTATCTATTTCTACTACTCTCATCATAACCTATGTGCCTCCTTCTAAGATAATCTTGAGTCATAAAGACTTTGAGCAGTTTTAATGCTCTTATTTAATTGTTCTTCATTCATGTCAACTAAACGTAAAGCTTCATTTGGGCAAACTCTTACACAAGTTGGTCCGCCTTCAATTCCTTTACATAAGTCACACTTAGAAGCAGCCTTTACAACCTCTCTATCTTTTTGTAATAGTGGAGCACCTTTTCTACTTAATGGAAGTATAGAAATAGCACCAAATGGACATGCCATTACACAGTCCTTACAACCGATACATTTCTCTTCATCAACGATAACTTGTCCATTTTCGTCACGGTAGATAGCGTGCTTTTTACAAGCATTGAGACAAGGAGCATCTTCACAATGTTTACATTGTATAGGCATGCAATATGTCTCAGTCCTTGTAAGGTATAACTTTGGAGTTACTTGAACAGTAACTGTACCAACTGTATATCCAACATCATTTGTTTTTTTGTTGTGCTCTGCAAAACAAGCAAGTTCACAAGCCTTACAACCTGTACACTTATTTGGGTCAGCAAGAACATAACAACTCATTTTATCTGCCATAAATTTGTTCTCCTTAATAAAATAAATGCAAGAAACCCGTTTCCGAGTTTCTTGCATTAAAACTATACCTCTGCTGCTAAAGCATCAGCTATATCTTTAGCTGCCTTTGCAGTTTCAGTTCTTCTTCTTTGGATAGATTCCTTCATAACATCTTCACTAACGAGAGTTAATGCTTCAGTTGGGCAAACACGAACACAGGCAGGTCCATTACCAGTTCCTACACAGAGGTCGCACTTATTTGCTACAACTCTTCTACTTCCATCAGCTTGAGATGTTCCTACTTGAGAAATCATATCAATTACACCAAATGGGCAAGCTTGCATACAAGACTTACAACCAATACAAGTTTTCTGGTCTATTACAACTGCATCGTTTATAACTTTTATACATTTTACTGGGCATGCTGCAAGACAAGCTGGGTTCTCACAATGTTTACATTGTACTGGCACAGATATCTTAGCAGTCTTAACCATATGTAGTTTTGGATTGAAATCATATCCATCTGGATCTATTTCAAATATTCTTCTTCCCTCGTGCTCAACAACACAACCTATCATACAAGTTCTGCAACCGATGCAAAGGTCAGGATTTCCTTTTACAAACTGTCTCATACTACACTACCTCCTTCCCTTCCATCTTGATTCCCATTCTTTCACGAATGCTCTTATACTCGTTATTAACGAAGTCCCAAGCCTTCTTTTGGTCATCAAGTTTCTCTACTCTACAGTTACAATATTTGTACTCTGGAGTATTTGAAACTGGGTCGAGGTTAGATCCGATTGTAAGCTCATTACAGCATCCAATCCACCATTGATAAGTCATATATGTAGCACCAGGAGCAACTCTCTCTGTTGCATTACATCTTGTAATACACCAACCTCTCTTATTTAAAACTTTTACCAAATCACCATGTTTGATGTGAAGTTTTTCACAATCCACTGGGTTCATTTGAATCCAACCTGGCTCATCTTCTAAGTTTCTAAGAGTTCTACAGTTACCTGTCATAGTTCTAACTGAGTAGTGACCTACTTCACGAACAGTAGAGAATGATAATGGATATTCTTCATTCTCAAGTTCT
>JAFWVX010000021.1 GCA_017523785.1 Lachnospiraceae bacterium | reverse complement strand
TCTTTTAGAGCAAGAAAAGAGTATAAAGATGCGATGCTTAGTGCCATCCGTTCTAACTTTAGAAATGTCTCTAATGTGTTACAAGAAGGTGTAGATGCTGATGGTGGATATTTAGTTCCTGAAGAACTTGATAGAAAACTTGTAGAGAAACTAAATGAAGAGAACATCTTTAGAGGATTTGCTGATGTTATTACTACAGGTGGAGAGAGAAAGATAAATATAGCAGACACTGAACCAGCTGCAAGTTGGATTGAAGAAGGTGGTGCATTAGTATTCTCTGATGCTAAATTTAGTCAAATTACTCTTGATGCACACAAACTCCATGTTGCTATCAAAGTAACTGAAGAGCTTTTATACGACAATGTATTCGGACTTGAGAATTACATTGTTAGAAAGTTTGCAGAGGCTTTATCAAATGCTGAAGAAGACGCATTCCTTAACGGAAATGGTGAAGGAAAGCCTCTCGGCATATTCGATGCAACTGGCGGAGGTGCGATAGCTGAAGAGTTAACATCAGCCACACTTAAGGCTGACAATATTATGGATCTTATTTATGACTTAAAGAGACCATACAGAAGAAAAGCAAGATTCATAACAAATGATAAGACAATAGCACTTATTAGAAAACTTAAAGATAATAATGGTGCATATTTGTGGCAACCAGCACTTGTAGCAGGAGAACCTGATAAGATTTTAGGATATCCAGTTCACACATCTGCATTCTGTCCACAAATGGAAGCTGGTAAACCATTTATGGCATTTGGTGACTTCTCATATTACAAAATAGGTGATAGGGGAACAAGATCATTTGCTGAATTAAAAGAGCTATTCGCAGGAAATGGTATGGTTGCATTTGTAGCGAAAGAAAGAGTTGATGGAAAACTCACTCTTAAAGAGGCAGTGCAAATTATGAAAGTAAAGGAAGCAACAGTTACACCATAAGTTTTAAAGACTTTCGGTAATATGTCAAGAGAAAAACAGCTAATAAATCTATTATAAAATTATAAAAAAGGTTACTTTAATAAGCCTATCAAAAGATAGTTTTTTATCTCAAAAGTAAAAAAAGTTACTTACGAGGAATATAAAGTTGTTTGTTTTTCAGCAGATGAAAAACGACACGAACAAATTTACGAGCAGTAAGGGCGAGAGCACGTTTATGATTACCTTTTTTAACCTGATGATATTTGGTGGTGTAATATCTTTTAAACTCCTTATCGCAACGAAGGAGAGAAAAAGTGGCTTGAACAAGGTAATACTTTAAATATTTATTGCCTGAATGAATAAGGTGAGTGTGTTCTGATTCAAAATTACCAGACTGATATTGAGACCAAGCGAGACCAGCAAATTTAGCAAGAGAAGCTTGATTATCAAATTTATCAATATCACCTATTTCAGCAATAATACCAGCTTGATAGACAGGACCAATACCTTTAATGGATCTTAAAGTATTGGGAATAAGTTCAATAAGTTTAGCAATTTGTTCATCAAGGATATTTATTTGAGATTCTAAAGAATCCATAGTTGATTTAGAAATAGCAAGAACTTGGTTATTAGAATCATTGACAGTTTTAGGTAAGCGATAAGAACTAAGGACAGCCTTTTTAATGGCTTTGGTTAATTCGTCAGGGTTAGCAAAACGATTTTTACCGATTTTGTTAATATGATTAGTTAATTCATGTAAGTCCATCATTGCAAGCGTGTCTACAGAATCAAAATCATTGTAGATGCTCATTGCAGTAGTACTAAAAGTGTTGGAAAACACTTTTGTCTGTGTTAAAGAAGAATACTTCAAGAAAAGATGGTTAAGAAAACTAATTTTTTCTTTAACAAGCAATTCAATAAGTGAAAAGCGAGCACGAGTTAATTGCTTTAAAGCATCATATTTATAATCTGTCGTATATGCAGATTTGTTGATTCTTCCAAAACGCAGGCAATCAGCAATAATAAATGCATCAATAAAATCGTTTTTAGGTAAGTCAGAGTAAGAATCTTTAAATTTACTAACTTGTTTAGGGTTAAGCTCAAATACTTTATGGTCAAAAGGTTTAAGGTCATCATCTTCATTTAAGAAATAAATAAGATTTTTGCCATAAATAGATGTCGCCTCAAGACCAAAATAAGTACATTTGATTTTCTTTCTCTTAAGAACTTTAACAACAGATTTAGAGATGAGTCGTGCTCCATATAATGAGTTATCAACAGAGAATTCATCATACTTTTTACCATTAGGTAGCATCATGTAAACAACATTGGTATTTTTACTCACATCAATACCGACATAAAGAATATTCGACATAATTTGGCACCTCCTTTCAAAGAATAAGGTATCAATCAGTTTATTTATGCCCATGAAACTTAATGCACCAACGACCTCGCCTATAAGAATTATTAAAGGTTGAACTGTTGCGACC
>JAFWVX010000020.1 GCA_017523785.1 Lachnospiraceae bacterium | reverse complement strand
CTGAACTCTTTTCTTTAATTGCTCCATTAGCAGTAAACCAACCACCACTACTTCCACCACCGACAAGTGTTAAATCGCCTTTAATGTTTGGTAGTCCTGCATCAATCAACTCTCCACCATCATTTGATATTGTAGTCCATAGAGTTCTTCCTTCTTCAATTAGCTCCCACCTACCACCCATAAATGTTTCTGGTGATACTTTGTTTATTGATAAATAGATAGAACCTACTGGATACACAAAATCAATAATCATTTCTGCGATCTTTTTGTCGGTATAGTTTTTGCTTGCTCCAAATGATGCACTACCATTCATACTTTACCTCTCGCACCAATGTCCATTAAATGCGACACAATACTTTACAACTTTTCTTGGGCTCTGCTCTTCATCTATTACTTGAAGTTCATCTCCATCTTCGCAATTTGTCTCTTGATCATTTAGAGCATTGTATTCTACTAAACTCATATAATAACTTTGGAATTTATCACTTTTCATAAGACCTCCTAACTTAATCTATTCTCACAAACTATAGGTATTGATACACCATTAAAACTAAAAGAATTGAATGTTAACTTACTTGTAATGTTTTGACTTCCTGACTCTCGCCCTGCTCCAACATAAGCAAATGCAAGTCCCTCAGGTACAGTTGAGTTTTCATTATAAGTTTTAGTAACTGTGCTACTTGTTGATACTGGTTGAGGTACAACATCCACTCCAAAACAGTTATTCATTCCGTATCCATATGATGTTACTGATGAACTACCTCTAAAATACAAATAACCAGTAACACTCAATACATATTTAAGAATACTCGCATCAAACCTTTTATTGTATCCACAAACAGAATCAATGTCATAATAGCCATAGTTGTTTCCATAACCTTTAAACTTTAATTCAGACCCAACCATTACCCATATGCTTGAGTTATTACGATTTGATACAATTTGAATATAGTTGCTGCCGACTGTCAAACTTCCATAACCACTTAAGTCTGATATTTTTGCTTCAGTAGCATTTTCAAAATAAGGTGTTGATGTATCTCTATACAAAAATCTTGGATACACAATAATTTTCTCTACTGCTTCTGACAAATCATAAAACTTCTTCATTCCACTTCCGTCATTATAGTATCCGAAAAATATAGGGTGGTTATAATAATTTATAGCTGATTTTTTTACTGTTCCATTGTCACCATAATATAAACTCATATTTTACCCCACTAATACTATGCAACCTTGGTCTACGCTCGTTGGAACTGTAGATTGAAATTTAATAGCTCTAAACTCATACTCACTTGATGATGTTGTTTTTGACGTTCTTCCAAGCCCACCTCTTGATAATGGTAATGTTCCACTTGTGATATTAGCAGCACTATGATTATGTGAGCTCGTTGCCTTTCCTGCAAGTGCTGTATATACTCCACCTGATGTAACCATCTTAGTTGAGTTTTGAGTTGGAGTAGTATCAACTGATGAGTTTCCTGTTCCGCCATTAGCTACAGGAATAACTGATGATCCTCCACCACCTAATACTTGTGCGAGTGTTACAGAATGAGGATTATTCTTATTTGCTGTATGAGTCGCAATCTTACTATCAACTAAAGACTCAAGTATCGCTTGAGCATTCGCTATTGCATTTCTTAACTCAAGTAAAGCAGCATTGAGTTCTATGTCAACATTGTCAACCGTATTCTTTAAGGTTTCATCGATTAAGTCCATATTGTCATTTTCATTTTGTATGTCATATGCATCATCAGAATCTGGCTTTTTGAATTGATAATTCTTTTTATATTTCATTAGGCATCCTCCCCAAAATAATGTTCCCTCATATACTTATGAGTCATTGTCCTTAACTCTCCATAAGTGTATTTTGTGAACATACTATATTGATTATAAATAACTATTAAATCAAGAATTATGTTGCAAGGTATCATTCCCTCTATATGCTCTTTCAAGTATTCTATTTTGTCAAAGTTCTGTACGAATAATATGATTTTCAAATGATACTCGTTATAAGTCATTTCAATAGAAAAGCTTTTATTTCCAAGTAGGCTTATTATTTTTCTTTCTAAGTTCCTAAT
>JAFWVX010000019.1 GCA_017523785.1 Lachnospiraceae bacterium | reverse complement strand
TTACCACCACCACTTATACCGCCACCTGAAGATGTGCCTGAATTAGTTTTTTTATTTTCTTGATTATTATAATCAGTTTCTCTTGCACTTAATTTTGGTTCTATGTCATTAACAATAACTAATAAATCGTTGTAAGCATTTAATATATCTCCAATTGCAGAATTACTGTCATCAAGTAAATTAGATAATACTGTAATTCCTCCTGACAATCTTAAATTCTCATCGCTCAATAAGAAATAATTTTGTAACAATAGTCTTGCTCTTTCCAATAAAGCCCTAGCATCGGCAATTATTGCATCAACATTATTGGCATTAGTATCATATACTGCATATAGAGTAATAGGCATTATGATTGCTTCGCTATTATTAAATATATTTGATGCATCTTTATTTCTTTGTTTATATGACCAAACACCATCTGAATAATCTGCTCTATTGTATGAATAATCTGGAATTGCAGGAACATTTTGCACAGTGCTTCCATACTTTATTCTGTCAGTTCTACTTGTTACTGCACCCGCTTCAGCTGCTCCAGGATTATTGTTAATAAATGTAACGTCATTATACCTTTCATATGCTATAACATATCTAGTATTATTATGTGCTTCAAATCCTATAATTCCTTTTTTCTTAAAATTATCACTTCCAAACGAACTAACTTCTGTCAATGAGCCATTTTCAGATTTAAATACTTTATAGTTTCCCATATTCTTGTCTTCTTTATTCAAAACTACATAAGTATTGACTGTCAAATCACTGTCAAAAGTTGAACCGAATAATATTAAATTCTCATAAAGTTCTTCAATCTCAAGGTCACTCAATGTGTCAGTGCCACCTGTAAATCCACTGATCGTTTCTTCTTCAATATTCTCTTCCGCAACAGTCTCCTCTACTTCTTCCGACTCAGTTTCAAAAGACTCAGACTCAATTTCTTCACTTGATTCCTGTTCTTCTGTAACTTCAATAATTTCAGAAATATCAGTAGTTTCTGCACTAACTTCTGTATCATCTTCTTCAATACTTTCTTCAGTTTCTGAAGATTCAAATTCTATTGAAGATTCACTTGGCTCTAAAATCTCATCTTCCTCTGGTTCTTCTTCGTATACTTCCTCTTCAAAGTTGCTATAGTCATTAAGACTTGAAACTTTGTTTAAGATACCGCCACCATATAAACTTGTAAGATTATCTAAAGCTTCATTACGAGTTAAATTATTTAATAAAGTAGTTGGAACAGCATTATAATTTGGATCATCAACTCTATAATCATCCAAATATCTATCTATATCAACTTCTAAGGCAAGTGCAGCACGTCCTGAGTTATCTGAATACTTAGATTCAAGACTAGATTGTTCTGCAAATGATAAAATATCTTCTTTTAAATTAATTACATATTTTATATTAAAGCCATAAGTTGAGAGATAATTCTCAGCATCTTTTGCCAAAGTGTTAACCATGCCTTGCTCGTCATACATATCTACAAATGATTTATAACTACTTGTTCCCACATTTTTACTTGTGATTTTTAGATTTGCACTTGACTCTGCTCTCTTTGCCATCACAACCACATTATTGCTTGGCATAGTAAATGTTGTAGAAGCAGCGGTTTGATTTGCGAAATTAACATTGCCTTCCAATGCCATCCACTTAACAAAATTAGTATCAGTAGTTTCAATATTTACTGTATCGCCAGCAGTAATAAGCGATGTAGCATTACCATTTCCAGTACCATTTATAACTGTTAACGAATAATCATTGGCAGTTAAATTCTCATATGTATCAATATATATAACTGTTCCTGAAGCATCAGTGATCGCTCCATTTTTCTTTGTTACAACTTTATATGTCTTGCCAGGAACTAAACCATCAAATGTTATTCCGCTTATACTACCTTGCTCCCAATTCAATCCTGAAACTTGACTAGTTCCATCATAAATTGTGTATTCATAACTTGCTGATGATGGTTTAATAGTGATTGATGCAACCCTTTTAGTATCAGTATTAAATAAACTCTTATCGACAGAAGTAGTATAATTCTTGATTACTGCAGGCACATAAATCTTTGAAACAGCACTCTTAGCAGAAACGCTTGAAATGTTAGTTCCTGCTTGCACATTTGCAAGTGTGTCATTAACCTCATATAAATTGTAGTAAGTATTAATGTCAATGCCATCATTTGAATCAAATGTCAAACTACCTTTTCCTACTGCATCCTTTGCAGAAAGTATAGTTCCATCCTCTTTTGTAACTACATAGACATATTTTGAATTTAAATCTCTTGCAACTATTCTTCCATTTCCACTTGTGTCAATATTTGCGGTAGCTGCAACTTTTTTCAATGTATCAGATAGACTAGTATCCTTTTTAAATATTGCTTTATAAACTGCACCATCTATCAATGATGAAGAATCAAACATAGTCTCTCCGCCATACTCCCAGTGGTCAAATATATAATAATATCCACCAGTGGTTGTAGGTTTTTGAACCTCTGACCATACAGCTGTATTTCTATATTTATATGTTGAAATAGCTGATTCATCTATACTTCCATTGTCACCCGCTTCAAAATCAATTGTTACCCAACCTGCAGTATTTTCAGTAATATATGGAACTACAGTCTCATCACCAGTAAATACTGTTGTTGATTCAATTAGTTGGTCTGTACCATCATCATAAATCTGATTGTTGTTTTTATCTATAAAGAAACCATTATGGATAAAATATTCTGCATCAGAAATTACAACATTTGGAACTAAGTCCCTATTAGTAATATAGTCAAACGACCAACCTGTACCATCTGTTGAAGTAATAAGAATTTTACAAGTTCCGTTTGTCCCATCATATGTTAAATCCGAAGATTTACCTGTTACTGATAATGTATTTGATGAAATTGCAGATGGTTTATATGTCAAAGTTTTAAAGTAAGAATCATTTCTTCTATACTTATATGTTGCAAGTGCAGAACCATTTGGCTGAGTTCCAGTAAATCTTCCATTAGCATCAAAACTTCCGATAGAACTTGGATTTACTTCTGCACTACTATATGTATATCCATAGAAATCTCTTCTCTGCAAATCAATTGCTTCTTCATATTCAAAAGTATAAGTAGTAGAATCTGTTATGAACTTAAATCTTTCATCAGTAACACCTAAGTCCACATAGTCAACTACAAATTCACAGCCATCACCTTCAAGTTCATAAACATATTTGAGTTCTACATCTTGGTTAGGCATATTTCCATTAAATCTAAAATTATTCACCGCATCAAATGATCCAGTGAGTTTTGTTTTATAAGTGCTTGGATCTTCTACATCGCCTGACACTATAGATGCTCTTTTCAGTCTATATCCAGTTCTATTAGGTGCACTATAACTAATAACTTCTTGAGCAGCCTTTTGACTAGTTTCTGATGTAGCACCATTTATAGTCAGCGGACTCTCATTTCCATTTTTATCAACTTTATAATAACTTACTTTAAAATTCTTCTTAATTGCAGGATTTACATTATACTTAAAAGTTACAACAGTAGTTTCACCTGGCATCTTACCTGCAAAATTAACATTAGTGCCAGATTGAGTAAATATTCCTACTTCTTCTTCTTGATTTCCATAATTATATGTAGCAGGATTTACAGTAGATAATTCTCTTGATACTACATATCCAGGAATACTTAAAGAATTGTAACGAATAGCATCTTCAACAACTAAAACACTTGTAGCACTCTCACTTTCAGGTGTCTCATAAAACACTATGCTATTATCTGCATTTTCATGAAGTTCTGATATTCCTATTTTTACATTAGGATCTGGTGCATATCTTGCATAATATGTAACATTGTCATCGCCAAAAGTGGCTGGTAAATTATCTATCTTACCCGATACATATTCTTTAGGATTGTCATTATTATCAAACCAACCTTTAAATATATATCCATGTTTCTTTGGTGTTGATAAGATACCATTAACTTTTCTTCCAGCCTTACCAACTATATCTGGAATTGATGTAGGTGATCCACCATTAGTTGCAAATGAAATCTTTGAATCATTTGCTGTATAGACATAAGTTACTTGGACATCTGTCTCTCCCATCACTCCACTTACAAGTCCAAAGTCAGGACTTGATTTGTCAGTATTAGCAGAAAGTCCTTGACCTACTACTTGAACATTTGTCAATGTATATCTATCAATTTTTGATGGAGTTGAAATTTTTACATTTTGACCAGGTCCAAAAATCATATAGTCTCTTGACTGACCTTGCATAGCACTTCCTTGGTCATTTACAAATCTAAATGTAACTCTGTTACCAAGCTCCTTAACTACAGTATATTTTTCGTTTCCGCTATATCTTCCAGCAGAAGTAGAGTTGCAAGCAGAGTCTTCAGATTTATCTGAAGTAAACATAGAAGCAAATGGACAGTTGCTTATACCACTAACTCCTGGATAATCCTTAGATGGTTTAGCGATAATTACTTCTTGGTCAGCAGATGTGATTGAACCTATATAGGTTTTTGGTTCATCTTTTGTAGTTACATAAATTTCTGACTGTGTATTTAAATTACTATTTTTTAAGACTTCACTAACTTGTATAAACTTACCAGAATCAAGATATAGATTAGCATTCTTACCGCTTGCATTTTTATTGGTTTTAATTATATTAACACCACTCATTTCAAGACCATAAGTTACAGCAGTTGCAGTTTCGCTACCAGTTTTACCATTATAGTATATAGCACCAGTTCCATCTTTAGAAACACAAGAATCAACTATAGTTCCAAGCACACCAAGATAGCTTTCTCCAGTAGTCGAAATAACTGCAGGACCATCAGTATTTTTAAAATTCAAAAATTTAGTTCCAGAGCTTATAGTTACATTGCCACCAGTTTGATTAATTAATGGATTAGTTCTTGAAAGATTATCTCCATCAAGAGTTAAATCTTGAATAGTAAAATATCCATCGCTTATATCAAATTTAACATCACTGGCAACTTTAATAGATAGTGGCGTTCTTATTTTTCTTCCTGAAGGATCTATATCAGCTGTTTGAATGGTGATATCTTTACCACTTCCAATTGAAATTGATGGTATTGTGACACCTGCATCTTGTATACATATAAATCCTTTAGTATTTCCCAATGTATCAATGGCTTTTTGAATAGTTTTAAAAGGTAAATCAAAAGCACCTGGATGTGGTTTTCCAGTTCCTGTATCAATACTAGTTGGATTATCATCACCAACAACTGAGTTAACATAGTAAGTTGTAGTTCTTGCAAGTATTGCAACTCTTCTATGAACTTCTTGATACTGATTTACAAGTATATTTTTCCATCCAAGTGAAACACCTGTATCAGAAGTTGTTTCTTCTTTATATGATGCCCAAGCATTACCTGCATCGTTTCTTCTATTATAAGGACCGCACCACGAAACATTAAACTCACTTAAACCTAAACTCTCATCTTCATTTACAATATCTAATGAATTAAATTGAGGGTTAGATTTTGGATAGTTGTCATTTACCATGTGGATTAATTTCTCTGCAGAATTAAATACAACTCTACTTCCATCATTATTACCTATTTGTGTATCGGCATGCATTCTTAAACTTACATACTTTGCTGTTGAATTTTTGTTGAATGCATATAAATCAATTAAAACATATTTTTTATCAGGGCTTACACTTGATACAAGTTTAATTTCTACTCCATTAGATTCTCCTACTCCACCATTAAAATTTGTCGAGCCAGTAAAATTAATCGAACTACCTGCTGATTCATTATCATTTATAGGACTATTATCAACTCTTGCATCAAATTTAAGCCCACCTTTACCATACGAAAATTGAAAGCTATTTCTATCATAAGTTGCATCAGCTGATTGTTTTCCAACAAAATCTATCGTGTTTGCACTTTTCCAATAATAAATCGTAGTATTTCCAGATGTATCGGTTCTTGGCAAATTCTCCGCAACAAGTTCAGTGGCATAAACTTTAGATATGCTTCCCACACCTGGTGCTAAAATAGAAATTAGCATTGCAAAAACAAATCCTAAAGAAAAGATTTTTTTCATTTTTAAATTTGAAAAATATGATCTCATAATCTGCAACCTCCTATTTAAAATTAACTTTAAGGTCATCAGGTATATCTTTTAACATCGCATTTGTTGGTTCAGTAGTTCCAGCTTCAATACATAAGTTTGTTATCTTCTTTTTCTCTAAGTCCATATCATAGTAATAATATCCTGTAATTCCATTTATAGTTCGCCATTTTAGTTGGACTTTTCGATTAGTTTGCTTTACATATCCAGCAAGTCTGCCATTCAATATAACGATGAAATTGTCGTAGTCATCAATTATAACCTGCCTTTTTGAATTTAAGATCCTGCCAGTGCTATTTATAACTTTATATTCATCGGCAGCAACTTTTACAATTCCATATTTCGTATCTTCCCATGGAACTAATTTTATACCATTTCTATAGTAACAATTCTTATATAGTTTTAGTTCATTTCTATTTCCTACTGCTTTACCATTCTTTCTAAAATCAAACTCGAAGGTTCCATCAGAAAGTTCTACTCTTACCTTACCACTTCGCATATTTCCGTCGCTCTCTTCGTCTTCATCAAAGTAATATACATCTGATAAGTCTGAACCATAGAGTCTTCCACCTTCTGCTACAGAATATACGAAATCATTTTTGCTCAAATCTTCACCCTTATACTCTGCTACGAAGAATGCTTTTCTATCTACAAGTATGAAACCTTGTCTCAGTCTTCCAAATCCATCAAAGATATATTTCTTATTGTCTATATTCATTACTTTATTTTTTACGATACTACCATCTGAACCTACATAGAACCAGTAGTCAGAGCCATTATTATACTCGCTCTCACTAAAACTTATAGGCGTGAGATCTCTTATCCATCTATTTTGAACAAGTTGTCCAGTAATCTTATCATAGTATTTAATTTTTTCTGCTATTATAGGATTACTCTTTTGATTGGTGTCTGCAGCATTTTGATTTTTAGTAAAACCTTGCACCATGATACCGTATTGATCAAAAACATATTCTTTGCCTTGGACAGTTAATTTTTTTGCATTATTATCTGAAGCGGCATACTTTCTACAATTATTTCCAAAATACATCCAAAGTCCATTCATGTCGCCATACTGATCTATATTGAACCAGCTTGCATCTGGAAAATCTTCATCAGCACCTACATCACTGCCAAAATCATACCACTGGTTTTGATACAATACTCCATAATGATTAGAACGGAAACATCCGTCATTTATAATTTCTGAAGCATCTTCTACAACATCACCAGTCTTACTAATCCAACAATCTTTCAAAACATGACCATCTTCATCGAAGGCATATTTTTTTCCATCGATAACTTTTATAAAATTAGTGTCAGTCTTTCTAAATGCTCTACCATTGTCAGAAAAATAGAAAAGTCCTGGTTTAATATCATTTCCAACTATTAAATCATCTGTTACTTCCAAAAAATAATTTGTAACCTTAGCACCTTGTGCATTTACATAATATATATCTTCATTGTATTCAAAAACCTTATTGTATAAAACATGTCCTTCATTATCTAAATAAAACTTCATACCATCAGATTCCATCCAAGCATTTGAAACCATCTGGTCATTTTTGTTAAGATAAACCATGTGGTCACCAATAGCATGCCAACCTTCAAGAGCATATGAAGTTAATTGGGTAAATGAAACAATCAAAACTAGAACTAAAGAGAATATTCTTAGCTTAATACTGATATGATTTTTCAAGTGTAACCTCCAAAATTTTATAAAAAGACAAAATATTTGGCAGTAAATCAAATATGTAGTAAATATTTTATTACTTAAATTATACCATAAAATATATGGTATTTTCCATTAAATTTTAATTAAAAAATTATGATTTTAAGTCAGAAATCTGGACGATGGCGATAGAAATGAAGGCAATAAAGATTCCTAAAATTTGGACAAAATTTAAAGTTTGTCCAAGTAGAATCCATCCGAAAATTGCGGCAAAAATACCCTCCAAACTCATTATCAAGGTGGCTATTATAGGCTCGCAATATTTCTGCCCCAATATAGAAAAGGTATATGCCACTCCGACTGACAAGATACCACTATATAAGACACTTGTGATTGCATGTTCTATGTCATCTAGGCTAAATATTTTCTCTTTAAAAATAAATGAAAACATAAAGCATAGTATGGTTATGATGGCAAATCTAAAAAATGAAAATTTTAATGGGTCGATATTTTTAATATATTTGGGAACTTGAATTATGGTTATAGAGTATAGTATGGTTGATATGAATACCAATACATCGCCCCTATTTATACCTGAAATTGAATTGACACTCAACATCATAATTCCCACCATCGCCATAATGATGAAAACCCAAGTTACAAATCTAATTTTTCTTTTATATATTATCAGCATCAAAATAGGGACACAGATAACTTCAAGCGAAGTGATGAGCCCTGATTTTGCAGTGTCAGTAATCTCTATACCGAACTGCTGAGTAATCATTGCCACAAACAAAATCAATCCACACCAGGTAGAATTTTTTATAATCATAAGTGGATCTTCACCCTCTATAAAAAAAGAAAACTTTCCAGTCTTACTCTTGCTATCAGATATAACCATAATTGCAATGGTGATACAACCCAAGAAACATCTATAGAAGTTGAAGGTAAATGAGCCGAGTATGTTGCCACCAACAAACTGAGAAATAAAAGAACCTCCCCAGATTATGGCGGTTATCAATAAGTATACTATTCCTTTTATTCGGTCTCTATTCATCAGTTGTAGCAAACTGTCCTTTAATCTGTTTTCCTTTCATGATATGAAAATCATGTTGATAAATTAAATCTGTCACGCGGACACATTTAAGACCTTTATCATAAATCATTTCTATAATCTCTGGCAATGCAGCTGGTGTATAGGTTGCACCATTATGAAATAAAATTATAGAACCACCAGTGAGTAAGTCATCGTTTCCTTTGAAACGATTAATCAAAAAATCTTTACCAGTGTTTTTCCAATCAACAGAATCAAGTGTCCACTGAATTGGATAGTAACCCATATTTTTTAATAGAGACACTGTCCTTGGAGAATAAGAACCAAATGGAAATCTAAACAAGCACATATCCACACCAACTAAATCTTTTATGAAATTATGTGCTTTCATAATTTCTTTTACGACTTTACTATCTTTTGCTTTATTTAAATCAGGATGAGTAGTTGAATGATTGGCAACCTCATGACCTCGCTTAATTATCTCCATAATCTGCTCAGGATTTTTTTCCATGAACTCATATGTCATAAAAAATGTTGACTTGATATTGTGCTCATCTAATATATCTAAGATGTCATAGGTATAGGTATTGATGTATGCACTGTCAAAAGTTAGACACATGTAGTTACTTCTTGTAGAATCATTTTCAACATCTACATTGAAGATAGGCATATCGTCTGAAACTTTTCCAAATAAATCTTTCTCTTTTTCTGGATGAAAAGTTGGTTGAACATATTGAGTTGGCAAATTGCATTTCGCAGGAAGATCTACTGACATAAATGCATCAGAAATCTCTTTTATATATGCCTGTATAGCTTCTTCATCACTTGCAACTGAACTTGTCGCAACATCTGCACTTTCAAAACTACTGTCATTATGCATAGAGACTTGTGCGTCTTCGACATTGGTAGCGAAGGCAAGATTGCAAATCAAAAATAAAAATGACAATATCATGATTTTTGGATTTTTAGTCTTAAAACTGTACATACGAATATTATAGCACATTAATTATAAAAATGTTATAATTTTAGAGTGAAAAGAATTATGATAAAAATTGCATATGACGGAACTAATTATAAGGGCTGGCAGACAGGCGATAAAAGAAACGGCATTGAAGATATAATCAATAGCAAGATTTCTAAACTCACTGGCGAAGACATTAAGATAATTGGAACGAGTCGCACTGACAGTGGGGTGCACTCAAATGGCAATATCGCAGTATTTGATACTGAGTCAAATATAAGAGCTGATAAATTTTGTTTTGCAATTAACAATCTTCTTCCTAGTGATATTTCTATACTTGAGTCTAAGGAAGTTGATTTAGATTTTAATCCTAGAAAACAGAATGCAATTAAAACTTATGTATATAGAATACACTGCGGTACTATTAGAAATCCTATTAAAGAACATTTTGCTCACCATGTATATTATAATGTCAATGTTGATAAGATGATTGAAGCATCAAAACATCTTATTGGCAAACACGATTTTAAAAGTTTTATAAATCCTGACTCTCAAACTTTGAAACTCGCAAAACAACTTGGCAACACTGATGAAAGTCTTACAACTAGAGAAATCTATTCTATAGACATAACAAAGGATGATGACATTATAACTATAGTGATAAAGGGAAATGGATTTTTATATCATATGGTTAGAATAATTTGCGGAACACTTCTTAAAGTTGGTATGAATATGTGGGAGCCAAAAGATATGATTGATATAATGAATAAAAAAGATAGAAAGTTCGCTGGTTTCACTCTTCCTGCTAAAGGACTGACACTTGAAAGTATAGAGTTTGTATAAAAAATCGCCCATGAAGGGCGATTAATTTATTTTATGAAATTATCCTAGTAGCATTGCATCAGAAGGTGCATCTTTTGTCTGATTAAATTTCTTTAGTAAGTCATCTACAGTCAATTTTTGTTTCTCTTCACCTGCTACATCAAAGATGATTCTTCCTTGATCCATCATTATGAGTCTATTTCCATAGGCAAGTGCATCTCTCATATTGTGAGTAATCATAAGTGTAGTTATATTTGAGTTCTCAACTATCTCCTTAGTCAATCCCAATACTAGACTTGCAGTCTTTGGGTCCAGTGCTGCAGTGTGCTCATCAAGCATGAGTAGGTCTGGCTTTTTGAGTGTAGACATAAGAAGTGTAAGTGCCTGTCTCTGTCCACCTGACAAGAGTTTAACCTTTGTCTTAAGTCTCTCGTCAAGTCCAAGACCAAGTTTTGCTAATTGTGATTTGAAAAACTTAGTGTTGTCGCTATTAATCATCCATTTGAATGCACTTCTCTTCTCGCCTCTCTTAAATGCAAGTGCGAGATTCTCTTCTATCCACATATCAGAAGCAGTTCCAAGCATAGGGTCTTGGAAAACTCTACCTATGTATTTAGCTCTCTTGTGCTCAGGTAACTTTGTGATGTCGACACCATTTATCTCAACAGTGCCAAAATCAGGATTGATAGTTCCCGAAATTACATTTTGAAGAGTTGACTTTCCAGCACCATTCCCTCCGATGACAGTTACGAAGTCGCCATCATTTAAAACTAGATTAATGTCGTCAAGTGCTCTTCTCTCATTTATGGTTCCGACATGGAAGGTTTTATAGATATTTTTAAGTTTAAGCATCTACACCACCTCCTGTCTCTACTGAAATCTTTTTCTCAAGTGCATCTTTAATAGTAGTATCACCAGATTTGTTTTGACTCATCTCATTTAAACTATTCATCTTGCCAATTTTTTGAATATTCATATTCTCTTTAAAGATTGGCATAGCAAGTGCGATTACAACTATAATAGCTGAGATGAGTTGCATGTCATTTGCCTTTAATCCGAGATTTATAACTACAGCTCTTATGATAAAGAACACAATACAACCAAAGACACTTGATAAAAGTTTTATACCAAAATTTGAAAACTTTCTAAAGAATACTTCGCCGATAACTATAGAAGCAAGACCATAAACTATGGCACCTTTTCCCATACCTACATCGGCATACTTATTCATCTGAACAAGCATCGCACCTGATAAGGCTATAAGCATATTGGATAAAATCATACCGAAAAGTTTTATGTTGTCTGTATTTACTCCGAGTGCTCTTATCATCTTTTCGTTATTGCCAGTTGCTCTTATAGATGCACCAAATTCTGTACCAAGCAAAAAATATAATATCAATATACAAGATACAGATATTGTTATACCTAAGATCATTCCTGCTCTGGTGTGTGGAAGTTTGGTGAGATTTGCAATGAAAGTAATATTGGTACTGAGTTGTGAAATACTTACATTTGCCTTATCGCCCAAAATTCTTAGGTTGACGGAATATAAACCAAGTTGCGTCAAAATTCCAGCTAGTATCGCTGGAATTTTAAACTTGGTATGTAATATTCCTGTAACCAATCCACAGATGCCACCTGCACACATTGCGAGAAGTAGACACAGAGTTGGGTCGACTCCTCCAAGTAAGCTCATGGCGAAAACTGCTCCGCCTGTGGCAAAACTACCGTCAACAGTTAAATCAGAAACATTTAAAATTTTGTAAGTGATGAAAATCCCGAGGACCATCACTCCCCATATAAAACCTTGTCCAATTGCTCCAAGTAAAGAACCGATTGTCATTAATTTACCTCAATACCTAAAATCTTAGCAGTCTCGTAGTTGATCTTTCTCTTGCAAGACTCTGCTGAAAGATATCTAACTGGTATGTCACCTGGTTTAATCTTATTTACTAAAATAGTCTCAGCTAATTCACCTGCAACTCTTCCTAAGCTGTAGTAATCTATACCATAAGTTGCGAATCCGCCCTTATCAACCATTCCCTCCTCACCAACTATAGTTGGAAGTTTATTTTCATTGCAGATAGTTACTACTGTATCGATACCTGCTGAAATTACATTGTCAGTTGGAACATAGATAACATCTACTTTTCCAACCATTGACTCAACAACAGTTTGGATGTCATTTGAATTAACAACAGTATACTCTGTAGCATTTAAATTTCTTGCCTTAGCTGCAGCGAGTGCCATGTCTGCTTGAATCTTTGAGTTTTGCTCTGCTGAACAATATAAAACTCCAACATTCTTCGCATTTGGAAGTAACTCAACTAATAATTCAAATTGTGCATCAACTGGAGTTAAATCAGAAACAGCAGTGAGCATTCCTCTTGGATTGTCATTTGTCTGGCAAAGTCCAGATGCTGCTGGGTCAGTAACTGCAGATGCAACGATAGGAGTTGTCTCAAGATGAGCAACTATACTTTGTGCTGCTGGTGTTGCGATTGCATAACATAAATCTAAATTGTCATTTGCAAATTTTTCAGCGATAGTCTCACATGCTGATTGTTCACCTGATGCATTTTGGAAATCCATAGTGAACTTTATACCTTTTTCATTTAAATAGTCAACAAAACCATTGTAAGATGCGTCAAGTGCTGCGTGTTGAACTAATTGAAGTGTTCCAATCTTATAAACCTTCTCTTCTGTGCTAGCTGATTGGTTAGCTGCACCTGCTTGCTTATTTCCACAAGCAACTAAAGAAATTACCATTAAAACTGATAATAAAGCTGCAAATATTTTCTTAATCATATTCCTCTCCTAAAATATAATAATTTAATATTTTATCACATTAATATACTTTAATCAAACATTATTAGTTGTATCTTATCATATATTAACTTTGTGATTATACCTATTATAAACCCAGTCAGGAGTCCTACTATAATATAAATCGGCACTAGCACAAATACCATCACCCCCTTAGTGATTATGGCTACTGCTATGAGCTGACCTATATTGTGAGATATGCCCCCAAAAATGCTGGTCGTGATTATGGAAAAGTTTAGCCTCTTTATAAGAAATGCCATTACTATGAAGCTTAGGCAAAAGCCAGCTACGGAAATGGCAAATCTGACGACATTTCCAAAGAGGATGCCGATGATGATCAGTCTTAAAATATTGATTAGTAAAGTGGTCCTTATACCGAGAATCTTAATCCCTATAATCGTCATAATGTTGCTTAGACCTATCTTGACTCCTATGCTACCAAGGTTAATTGGCAGGACGGCTTCGATATATGAAAATATAAGCATTAGACTTAGGGATATAATGCTAAACGAAATGGCTTGATTTTTAGACAATTTTTTATTTGACATTATTGATAATATATGATAAATTATATAGTATCTATTTTTGTATTTAGTTATATAGTGGAGGAACAATGAAAGGTACTGTAAAGTGGTTCAACAAACAAAAAGGTTATGGCTTCATCAATGATGAATCTGGAAAAGATGTATTCGTACACTATTCAGGAATAAACATGGAGGGCTATAAGAACCTAGAAGAAGGTCAAGCAGTTGAGTTCGAAGTAACTAACGGTGAAAAGGGCCCTCAAGCTACAAACGTTACTGTTTGCTAATTAGAAAAAGAGCTGCGTGAGCAGTTCTTTTTTTATTCGTTATACTTTTGTAAGAATCTCTTGGTTCTCTCTTTTTGTGGGTTAGTGATAAGTTCGTAGGCATCGCCCTCTTCCACTACCACACCATTATCTACAAATACAACTCTATCAGCAACATCTCTTGCAAAATTCATTTCATGAGTTACTATAACCATAGTTCTTTTTTCTTTCGCAAGTTCTTTGATTACTTTCAAAATCTCTGATGTAAGTTCTGGGTCTAGTGCAGATGTTGGCTCATCAAAGAAAATAATTTTTGGTTCAAGACAGAGTGCTCTTGCAATTGCGACTCTCTGTTGCTGACCGCCTGAAAGTTCGCAAGGATAACTGGCGGATTTATTTTCAAGTCCCATCTTTTTTAGATAGAACATAGCCTTCTCTTTAACCTCATCCTTATCTCTCTTTTGCACTGATACGGCTGCGTCCATTACATTTTTGAGAACCGTCCAGTGTGGGAATAAATTGAAGTTTTGAAACACCAATCCAAAATAACTCTTTATCCTCGTAAGTTCTTTATTTTTATTGAGTGCGTCAAGCGATAGAGTGTTTTGTCCAATATATACTGCCTTGTCATTAACTGACGAAACAATTTTATCGCTTAAATATGTCATTTCCCCATTGTCCATATACTCAAGGAATGTGCATATTCTAAGAAGAGTTGTCTTACCGCTTCCGCTTGAGCCTATTATGGCTACAACCTCGCCCTCTTCTACACTAAAACTTACATCGTCGAGGACCTTTATGCCGTTAAAGCACTTTTTGCAATTTTTAATCTCAAATATTTTCATAATTATTTATAATAGTTAAATGCCTTTTCAACTTTTTCCATAACAAATGCAACTAAATAGTTAAATATATAATAGAATGAACCAGCAACGAAAAGTGGAACTATAGTTGTCTTTGCTGCAGCAATCTGCTTTGCCACAGTGAACATCTCTGAATAAGTTATAACGAAGGCGAGTGATGTGTCTTTAACTAAAGTTATGATTTCGTTAGTCACTGGTGGTATTACTCTTTTTAACATTTGCGGAAATACAATTTTAAAAAATGTCTGTGTTCTACTATATCCAAGTACTGATGCTGCCTCATATTGTCCTACTGGTATGCTCTGTATTCCACTTCTAAAAATTTCTGCAAAGTATGCTGCATAATTTATAGAAAAGCCAATTATGATAGCTGGCACTCTCCAACTGAGTCCGAGTGTTGCTCCAAAAATATAATATGGCCCGTAATACCATACTATGAGTTGTAACATAAGAGGAGTTCCTCTTAGTAATGATATTACAAAGCCAAATATATAGTTTATAGGTTTTATTTTTGACATTCTTGGGAATGCCATGAGTAAGCCGAGGGGCAACGAAATTACTAATGTTGAAAAAAAGATTAGTAATGAAGCCCCTGCGCCACCCAATACTTGAATAATTATACTATTCAAATTAATCATTATTTTACATATTCTCCTAAGCAAACCATATCTGGTAATGAGAAGTCGCTATACTTGTTAGCGATCTTCATGAATGTTCCATCTTTATACATATCAAATACTACTGATTGAACTTCATCTTTAAGTGCAGTGTTGCCTTTCTTAAATCCGATTGCGTATTGCTCACTTGATAAATTCTCTGGTAATTGTTTGAATACACCTTTTGAATTATTTAATTGATATTTTGCAACACCGATGTCAACTGCTAAGCAATCTACCATGCCAGACTCAAGACTCATAAATCCATTGTTGTAATCTGGGCATTGCTCAAGTGACTTAAATGATTTTGCAAGTGCAAATATCTCTTCGTCAGACTCATCTTCAAGAGCAGTTAATGCTGAAGAACCTGCTTGAGCCATAACTACCTTTCCTGCTAAATCTGCTTTAGCATTGATATTTGAATCTGCCTTAACTACAAGTACGATAGAGTTATCTACATAAGGAACTGTCCAAGTATAGTCATTCTCTCTTCCTGTAACAGTAAATCCGTTCCAGATACAGTCAATATTTCCTGAGTTGAGTTCAAGATCTTTTGAATCCCAGTCAATTGGTTGAGCTACAAACTCGTAGCCTTTTCTATTACAAAACTCTTGAGCGAGGTCAAGGTCAAAACCTTCATATGTTCCACTCTCTGTGATATATCCATAAGGTGGATACTCAGCGTCGAAACCAACGATGAACTTCTTTGCAACTGCTTGAGTTGTCTCAGGTACTGTCTCAGAAACTTGTGCAGTTGTCTTGTTGCCACATCCTGCTGCCAATGCAACTACTGCGAAAATTGATATTAATGATACAAATAATTTTAAATTCTTCATAAAATCCTCCAAAAAATTAATTTTCTTTTTTCTTTGTAATGGCTTTTTTATAGCCACCTGTTCCATAGTTCAATGCCTTGCTAACTCTACTAAGTGTGGCTGTGCTAAGACCTATCTTTTCAATAATCTCTTTGTAGCCAAGACCAGTGTCTAATAGTTTAGCGGCTTCAAACCTTTTGGACATATCTATGATTTCTTTAATTGTGCACACATCCTCAAAAAAATCATAGCAGTCCTTTCTTGTTTTTAAACTTGCTATTGTGTCCATCAACTTATCAGTATACTCATCATGAAAGCTTTCCAATTTTTTTTACCTCTTTTGATTTAACTGTTTATCAGTTTATCACTTTATCATAGTAAAGTAAAACGGACATTTATAACAGGTTATATACATATAACCTGTTATACTAGACTCATTATATGTTTTAATATATGATGCTCTATCCTGATATTTGCCACTCTATTCATCTCGTTGAAGTAGGCATTGGAATTTGCCTCGCAGAATATTGGTTCATCGTTTTCTCCAAAGAGTAAATCTATGCCACCGAATTCTAGTCCAATTTCTTTTGATACTTTTATAGCCATTTCTACTTGCTTGTCGTTTGCATTGTAGAGGCTGCCTGTGCCACCTATTTCGATATTGGCTCTAAAGTCACCTCTGCTATTTTCTCTTTTCATTGATGCAAGGACTTTGTTTCCGACTACATATAGCCTTAGGTCTTTACCAAAACTTGATTTTATAAATTCTTGGATGATAAAAGGTTTTATTCCTATCTTGTCAATTTTCGAAATTAATTCTTCTTTATCATTGATGAGATATACTTGCTCGCCGAATGAACCGAAACATTCTTTAACTATCATCGGGAACCCAATTTTATTAATTGCTGAATCTATAAAATCTATATCAGATGCTAATGAGCCATAAAAAATCAATGGTGAAACTATAGTGAGTGGTTGTCTTATTTTGTGATTAAGTAATGCTATAAAGGTTTTAGATTTGTCATCGCAGATTTCTATTGCATTACTGCTATTGATAACTTTGTGAGCACTATCTTCTAAAACTTTTGCAAGTTTTACATCCTTATCCCAGAAGAGAACAAAATCTCTTTTATCAAATTTATCTTCAACCACTAACTGCCATGATTTAGAGTTACTTACAAATTCAATATCAATATTAAGTGCCTTAGCCTCTTCACTGAAAGAATTTTTGAGACACTTAAATTTATCATTTTCAAGATATTTATTAAATATGAAGTAAGCTTTCATCACAAACCTTTCTATAAATTAGAATAATCCAACTATATTGTTGTTGCTATCCAAATCAATTTTCTCGGCAGCAGGAACTTTTGGAAGACCTGGCATAGTTAAAATCTCACCTGTAAGTACAACTATAAATCCTGCTCCTGCAGATATTTTAATATTTCTAACAGTGATTATAAATCCTTTAGGTGCACCAAGTAGTTTTGCATTGTCAGAGAATGAATACTGAGTTTTAGCCATACAGATAGGAAGTTTGCTAAAGCCAAGTTTATTTAAAACTTCTATCTGAGATTTAGCATTGTCAGTGAACTCAACATCATCTGCATGATATATCTTTTTAGAAATATCTATAATCTTATCTTCTATCTTTTTATCGAGTTCGTATGAGAAAGTGAAATTGTTGTTAGTGTTAGATTCTATTTGATTGAGAACTTCTTTAGCAAGTTCAATTCCTCCATCTCCACCCTTAGCCCAGACTTCTGATAATACTGCATTGACTCCAAGTTCCTTACATTGTTTTTCAACTTCTTTCAATTCATTTTCAGTATCTGTAGGGAAGGCATTGATTGCTACTACGCATGGAAGTTTATATACTTCTTTTATATTCTTCACATGTTGAAGTAGATTTGGAAGTCCAGCACAGAGTGCTTCAATGTTTTCAATATTTAAATCAAATTTCTTTTCATCAATTCTAAACTTGCTTACATCTTTTCCTTCATTTTCTAGATAAGAATAGCCGTGATGCTTTAAGGCTCTAACTGTTGCGACCATAACTACACAAGATGGTTTAAGTTCGCCTATTCGACATTTGATATCTAAAAACTTTTCAGCACCAAGGTCAGCACCGAAACCCGCCTCTGTGACAGTGATATCAGATAGAGCGAGTGCAGTTTTAGTTGCTACTATAGAATTGCATCCGTGTGCAATATTTGCAAAAGGTCCGCCGTGAATTATGGCAGGAGTTCCTTCAAGTGTCTGAACTAGATTTGGCTTAAAGGCATCTTTAAGTAAAACTAAGGCTGCACCAGTTGCCTTTATGTCATCGACTGTTATAGGTTTATCATCTTTGGTGTAGGCGATGATAATTCTGCCGAGTCTCTTCTTTAAATCATTTAAATCACTTGCAAGACAGAATACTGCCATGATTTCAGAAGCAACAGTTATGTCATAACTATCTTTTCTCTCTACTCCATTTTTCTCACCGCCTTGACCTGCAGTTATGAATCTAAGTTCTCTATCATTCATATCTACACAGCGATGCCAGATTATTTTATCTTTATCAATATTTAATTCATTTCCTTGAAAGATGTGATTATCGAGCATTGCTGCGATTAAATTATTTGCAGCACCTATTGCATGGAAGTCACCAGTGAAGTGAAGATTGATATCTTCCATAGGAATTACTTGAGCATATCCACCTCCACAGGCTCCACCCTTCACACCAAAGACTGGACCAAGTGATGGCTCTCTAAGAGCTACGACAACTTTTTTGCCGATTTTCTTAAGTGCATCTGCAAGTCCGATAGTTGTAGTAGTCTTACCTTCGCCTGCAGGTGTAGGATTTATGGCAGAAACTAAAACAAGTGGAGTCTTGCTGATTTTATCTTTATTGCCATTTATTATCTTATCATAGGTTTTAAGTTTTGCTTTTATATCACCATAAAACTCAATTGAATCTCTATCAAGTCCGATAGATTTTGCAATTGATTCGATATTTTTTGGAATTACACTTTGAGCTATTTCAATATCACTTTTATACATTGTTGGTCCTCCAGTTTTAATAACTAATTATACATTAAAAAAGCCGTCTTGTCGACGGCTATTAAATTATAAATTATTGTTCAGTTCCTGGAGCTGCTGCTGTAGGCATCACTGCATTATCATCGTCATAAACAGTTTTCTCAACATAGTTGTTAAGATTACTTAAAACTGATGCTACAGGCTTAAATATAGATAAATCGAAATTCTTTGGTAATCCCAAAACTTTTCCTCTTCCATCTGTTGCATAGTGTGCACCATTTATATCAAATCCAGTAGTAATTGCTTCTCCTGTATCTGCATAAATATAAGGTGAGCCGTTGATGAGAACTTTACCAGTTACCATATTGCCATAGTAATCAAAGTAATAAACTTTCTCAGTAACTCCATCATCTAAGATAGTTCTCCACTTCTCATAGACATAGTTACCAGTTCCCTCTTTAGTCTCGTATTTCCAGTTGTCGCCTGATTTTATCCAACGACCTCTGCAAAAGCCAAGATCAAACATTGCTAAAACAAAAAGCATAATAGTTATTGCTAATACAATAATTTTATTCTTCATTGTTCTCTCCTCTATACTAACTCAAACAATACTTCCATTGCTTGGTCGCCATCTCTTTGACCAATCTTAATGATTCTTGTATATCCACCTTTTCTATCTTTATACTTTGGTGCATACTCATCAAAGAGTTTTGCAACTAAGTCAACTGACTTCTTAGTTTTCTTCTTCTTTGGATCTACAAAAGTAGATGCAGGATATAAAACTGAAAGGATTTTTCTTCTTGCAGCAAGACGACTTGGTTTATCTTTCTTGATAGTCTTATCAACTAAATCATAAACAGTCTTCTTTTTGCCGTTTACATCCTCTTTAATTCTATTTCCGTCTTTGTCCTTCTTAGCAACTTTTGCCTTTACAGTGACTGTCTCAAAGTTGTCTGCTTCTTTGCAAGCAAGTGCAATCAATGGCTCAACCATTTTCTTTGCTTCCTTTGCTCTAGTCTCTGTAGTTTTAATCTTACCGTGAAGTAAAATTTGAGTTGCTAAACTTCTAAGCATAGCCTTTCTTTGGCTAGTTGTTCTTCCTAATTTTCTAACTGTAGACATTTTAAATTTCTCCTTTATAGTGCTTTTTAGACTTATCTATAAAAATTATTCCTCTGAATTATCAGATAGTGGTTGTCCAATATCTGCTAATTTTTGCATAATCTCATCAAGTGATTTCTTTCCAAGATTTCTAACATTTACTAATTGCTCTGGTGTCATTCTTGTCAAGTCACCTAATGTATTGATTCCTGCTCTCTTTAAGCAGTTGTATGATCTTACAGATAACTCAAGATCTAATATATTTCTTCCCTCGCCATCATTTGAAGTTGAAACATTTACCTCTGGCTTTTGAATCTTTGGTAAGTTTACGATGTCAGAGAGATCTATAAATAATTGTGCATGATCTGAAAGTATCTTTGCTGCAAGTGATACAGCATCTTTTGCAGTCAATGTTCCATCAGTCTTAACTTCAAGAGTTAATTTGTCGTAATCAGTCTGGTTACCTACACGAGTATTTTCAACTTTCATATTAACTCTTTGAACTGGGTCATAGACTGAGTCAATGATTATATATTCTGCACCTTTTGATTGTTCTTTATTCTTCTCTGCTGGAACATATCCTCTACCTGGTGTTATAACAAGTTGCATATTGAGTTTAGCATGTTTTCCAGACAAGTGAGCAATAACCAAATCTTTGTTTACGATTTCGACTTCAGAATCAATTACGATGTCAGAAGCTTTTACAACTCCTTCACCCTCATATGATAAAGTCGCAATTTTTTCTTGATAAACTTGTGCGTTGTTCTTAAAGGCGATGTCTTTAACATTCATTATGATCTCAGTTACATCTTCCTTTACACCATCAATAGTAGAAAACTCATGAAGGACTCCGTCTATCTTTATCTGACTAACTGCATATCCCTCAAGTGTAGATAACATAATTCTTCTAAGAGAATTACCAAGAGTAGTGCCATAACCTCTATCTAATGGTTCACAAGTAAATCTTGCAAAACTTAAGTCGGCTGATTGTTCTTCTATTTTAATATTAACATTTGGTTTTTCAAACATCTGTCCCACTCCTTTATATTTATTTTTTTTGAAACATTATACCTAGAAACTATTATTTGCTATACAACTCGACTATAAGCATTTCGTTTACAGGTACATCTATTTCTTCTCTTGTTGGTAGATTCTTAATAGTAGCCTTCATATTAGTAATATCTGCATCTATCCAACTTGGAGCAATGCGACCACCAGTTATATCAACAATCTCTTTATATCTCTTTGTCTCTTTAGCTTTTTCACAGATCTCAATCTTATCACCTGCACTTACAAGATAAGATGGTATGTTGACTGTCTTGCCATTTACAAGTACATGCTTATGACCAACCACTTGTCTTGCTTCTCTTCTTGTACGAGCAAGTCCCATACGGAATATAACATTATCGAGTCTTCTCTCTAAAGTGATCATAAGATTTTCACCAGTCTGACCCTTCATCTTTTCAGCTTTAGCAAAATAATTTCTAAATGGTCTCTCAAGGATACCATATATAAATTTTGCTTTTTGTTTCTCTCTAAGTTGTAAACCGTATTCAGATAATTTTTTTCTTTGTTTTCCGCTCTTATCTTCTTTTACTTTTTTATCAAGACCAAGAACTGAAGGTGAAATACCAAGAGTTCTACACTTTTTTAGAACAGGACCTCTATCTACTGCCATATATTAACCTCCCCTATACTCTTCTTCTTTTTGGTGGACGACAACCATTATGTGGAACTGGTGTAACATCCATAATTGAAGTAACTTTTAAACCATTTGTCTCTAATGCACGAATTGCTGCCTCACGACCTGTGCCTGGACCTTTTACAAATACATCTACAAATTTTAGACCATGTATAAGAGCTGCCTTTGTGGCAGTTTCAGCTGCAAGTTGTGCAGCATATGGAGTAGATTTCTTTGAACCTTTAAATCCTAGACCACCAGCACTTGCCCATGAAAGAGCATTTCCTTGCAAATCAGTTAATGTAACAATAGTGTTATTAAATGATGCTTGAATATGTGCCTGTCCGCGTTCAACGTTTTTCTTTACACGCTTCTTAGTAGAAGTTTTCTTACCAGAAGCTTTTGCTTGATTATTACTTGCCATTTTAAACTAACCTACTTTCTCCTTTATTTCTTCCTGTTTTTAAAACATGAAGATTAATTTACTAAGTTATTACTTAGTCTCTTTCTTTTTGTTTGCTACAGTCTTTCTTGGACCTTTACAAGTTCTTGCATTTGTCTTAGTCTTTTGACCACGACAAGGAAGACCTTTTCTGTGTCTTACTCCTCTGTAACATCCAACCTCTTTTAAACGTTTGATGTCAAGTGCAACATCACGACGAAGATCACCTTCTACAGTTACATGCTCTGCAATGTAATCTGCAAGTTTCTTAACTTCATCGTCACTTAAATCTTTAACTCTAGTATCAGGATTTACGCCTGTGTTCTTTAAGATTTCATTTGACTTTGGAACACCTATTCCGAAGATATAAGTGAGACCAATCTCAACACGTTTTTGATTTGGTAAATCAACACCTGCTATACGAGCCATTTTTTCCTCCTATTAACCTTGTCTTTGCTTATGCTTAGGGTTTTCACAGATTACTCTTATAGACCCTTTTCTCTTAATAATTTTGCATTTTTCACAAATAGGTTTTACAGATGATCTAACTTTCATATTAGACTCTCCTTTCGTTATTTGTCTCTCCAAATGATACGACCCTTCGATAAATCGTATGGAGATAATTCAATAGTAACCTTATCGCCTGGAAGAATTTTAATATAATTCATACGAAGCTTTCCAGAGATATGGGCGAGAACTTTATGTTTATTCTCTAGTTCAACTTCAAACATTGCGTTTGGAAGTTTTTCTAAAACTGTTCCTGTAATTTCAATTACGTCAGATTTTGACATAAATACCTCTTATTTAAGATTTTATATTAAAGACAATATTTCTGGACCATTGTCTGTAATAACGATAGTGTTTTCATAATGTGATGATGCTTTTCCGTCACAGGTCTTTACTGTCCAATTGTCATCAGCAGTGAATACTTCATAGGTTCCAAGATTTACCATAGGTTCTACTGCGAAGGTCATATTTTTCTTTATCTTTATTCCCTTGGTAGTAGTTGCGAAGTTTGGAATCTCTGGGTCTTCGTGAACCTTAGTTCCTATACCGTGACCTACATAGTCTTCAACAATTCCATAGCCGAACTGTTCTATATACATCTCTATCCCTGTGCTTATGTCATTGATATGATTGCCTGGGACAGCGAACTTTATACCTTCAAAGAATGCCTGCTTAGTTCTTTCTACCAAGTCTCTTACTTCTTGTGAGACAGATCCTACTATGTGAGTTCTTGCTGCATCTGATTGATAGCCTTTGTAATTTACACCGCCATCAATCTTTATAATGTCACCATCTTTTATGACTACATTTTTACTTGGTATACCATGAATGACTTCATCGTTGATTGAGATGCAGAAGTTTCCTGGAAAATCATATAAGTGATAGAATGAACAAGTTGCATTGTGCTTTTTTACAATCTTTTCAGCAAACCTATCAATCTCATATGTAGTGAGTCCAGGCTTTATATAATCAGCAACCTCGTTATGAACTAGTGCTAAAATCTTACCAGCATCTCGCATCAATTCTATTTCTCTGTCAGATTTTATACTTACCATCTAATAATTGACTCCCTAAGCATTTACCATTGCGTCAATCATCTTTAATCTCTCTTCTTGTGAACCAACGAATCCTGGCACACTCTTCAAAATATTTTCTTTACTATAGTAATCTATTAATGGTTTAGTTATCTCGTGATAAGTTTTTAATCTATCTTGAATAACTTCTTTTGAATCGTCTTTTCGCTGTATGAGTTTACCACCGCACTTATCACATACACCTTCAACCTTTGGTGGTATGTTGACGATGTGATATATATGACCGCAGTTCTCACAAACTCTTCTTCCAGAAAGTCTGTCGGCAATTTGTTCATCAGTTGCATCTACTAAGATTACTAAGTCAATTTTATTTCCTGACTTTTCAAATGCCTCATCTAAACTTTTTGCCTGAGCATTATTCCTTGGAAATCCGTCGAGTATAAAACCTTTTTTGCAATCATCATGAGTTAATCTATCGACAATTAAATTGGTTGTAACATCATCAGGTACTAATGCGCCTTTATCAATATATGACTTGGCTAACTTTCCCAACTCGGTATTATTTTTAATATTCTCTCTAAAAATGTCCCCAGTAGATATATGTGGTAACTTATATCTATCTTTCATCTGTAAAGCTATTGTTCCTTTTCCAGCGCCGGTAGCACCTAGCAATATTATATTCATATTATTACCTATTCAGATAAAAATCCTTTGTAATTTCTAACTACTAATTGAGACTTAATTTGTTCTAGTGTCTCAAGTATAACACCTACTACGATAAGTAATGAAGTTCCAGCAAATGATATTCTTGATATATTGAATACTCCTGAAATTACTATTGGTATAAGTGCTACGATACAAAGACCTACAGCACCAATAAATATAATGTAGTTAAGTATTCTATTGAGATAATCTGCTGTCTCTTTTCCTGGTCTTACACCTGGAACAAATCCGCCATCTCTCTTTAAGTTTGATGCAACTTCATTTGGGTTAAATGTAATTGATGTGTAGAAATATGCAAAAAATATAACAAGGAATATGTAAATCAGACAACCTAGTGAGTAAATAGGATACTCTGATCTAAACCATGAACCTGAGTTAAGTACTGATGCAATTACATTAAATATTGTATTTCGTATATCTAAGAATTGTAATATTATAAGTGGTAATGACATTATACTTGATGCAAAGATTACTGGGATAACACCTGCAGTATTAACTTTAAGTGGTATAACTGATACACCATTTCCTACTGATGTTCTTCCTGCGATACGACTTGCATACTGCACTGGTATATCACGTCTTGCATCTTGTAAAATAACTGATATAGCTATTATTCCTATGATTACACCGACAATTATAATTGCATATGTAACCATGAATGCCATATTCTTTCCCTTTAAGAATTTCTCATACAAGGTATTGAAATCCTTTGGAAGTGAAGAAATGATATTGAATAACAATACTACTGAGATACCATTTCCAACTCCTGACTCTGTAATTCTTTCACCAGTCCACATAAGGAAGGCTGAACCAGCAGTCATAGAGAATATAGCGACTATTATAGTAAATACTCCAGCTGGAGTTTCTTTAAAGAATCCTGATCCATTAAATCCAATTGCCATAGCACTTGATTCAAGAAGTGCAAGTGCAACAGTCACGTATCTTGTATACTCTGCAATCTTTCTTCTACCTTCTGCTCCTTCTTTTTGAATCTCTTCAAGTGGAGGAATAGCGATAGTTAAAAGTTCCATAATGATACTTGATGTGATGTATGGAGTAATAGATAAAGCGAATATTGACATCTCTTCAAAAGATCCACCAGTCATACTTGATAACCATCCAACTGCATCTTGAGCTTGAAGATTGTCTAATATGTTTTTAAAGAAATCAGTGTTAACTCCTGGGACAGGAATATTACTACCTATTCTTATTACTAAAAGCATAAATAAAGTAAATAGCAATTTTTTTCTTATGTCTTTTACTTTAAATGCATTTATAACCATTTGCAACATAATAATCTCTCCTATTTAGCTGCTTCTGCGCAATCTTGACAAGACTTACAAGTGCCGCCTGCTGCTTCTATCTTACTCTTAGCTGACTCTGAAAACTGACATGCTTCAATAGTTAAACTCTTAGTGAGATTTCCATTTCC
>JAFWVX010000018.1 GCA_017523785.1 Lachnospiraceae bacterium | reverse complement strand
CATGCCTTCTTCCAAAGTGAATCTAACGCCATGTTCGCGTGGCACGTCAAACTCTTCAGTGTCAAAACTTAGTAGAATCATATTGCCATATTTTTTGTCTGCAAAGTTACGAATAACAATCAAATATCCAAATTTAATCGACAGATTTATACATCCTTATGATGACAAGAAAGATTAGAGTTTACCACATTCTGCATAAGAATAGTTATCTAAACTTTTTATATCTATTCTTTCCACGATCAGGGCAATCCTCACACGGGGTCTGTCCCCCTGTGAGCAAAGATCACAGGGACGGTTCCTTTGATCAACTTTCTTATAAGCCCTATGTCCTGCGTGCGTCATAAGCGTTGACTTTATAGTAATATGTGGCAAAGATATATAAATTTCTCGACATCTACAAGAAATCACCCATTTTTTACTCATTTTTGATAAAAACAGGGGTTGTGAGAGTGACTACTTATGTGACAAGAGGTGTCAAGGGACTGTCCCCTGACACCCCTGATGAACATCCCTGACTTGGAGAAAACTATGCCGGACAAGTACACACAGTTAGAGTTGGTGTTCAAGGAGAAACTTACAAAATGTCACTTTCTAAAATGTTAACGGATTTTCGTGGACAGTAGTGATATAATCCAATGGTTATATTAGTAGATTTTTGTATTTCAAAAACATTAGGTAACTGATATAAAGATATGATTCAAGCCTCAACAAAAAAGAAAAACCCCCGATTAAGCAGAGGGTTTTCCAGTATATCTAAACGTGGGTTACAAATTATTTATCTATTCCTATGCAAGATACTACAGCACTTTTTTCATCCACGTTATTAGGATTTTTAACCATAATTGCATATTCTCCAGCTTCGAGATTTGTTGTTAATAGATAACTTGATGTTCCATATCTCTTGCCAGTAAATTTCATCATGTCTTTTGTAAATGTTTTGCTTGAATGAAATAATTGGTCTGAGTTATCAGCAGACAAGGTGACAGCTCTTCTCTTTTTAGCTTTTAATTTATATATAATTATAATAGACATTGGGTCAGAATTATTATCTGCCGCTTTTACTATTATGTTAACAGTCCCTTCTTTAGTTCTGCAATTGGCAGCTTTGCCATCAATATATAAACTCAATGCATTCCAACTGTTATGTTTCCATGAAATCCCTTTTTTAAATCTGGCATATTCTTTATCCAAAGGCACGGTTGTTTGGTCTTGAACTAAGAAAGCATCTCCAATAAAATCAGGTTCCTGTACTTCTTGTGCAAATAAACAATTGCTCATTGAAAAGAGCATCACAAATGATAGAATAATCTTTTTCATAATTTGTTTGATTAAAAATGTTAATAACTAATAATGTCTTGAAATTAATAAAGATTGTACTACTACTTCTTTAACAATCTGCACAAACTTTGAGGAATAAATAAAGCGCAGACCTCTCTATACTCCCAGACAGGTCTACCACAACCTAATACTACCGTATTTTGAAATCTGCGCATAAGCGCTGACTCCAATGGTAGAAGATCACAGGGACGGTTCCTTTGATCAACTTTCTTATAAGCCCTATGTCCTGCGTGCGTCATAAGCGTGGACTTTATAGTAATATGTGGCAAAGATATATAAATTTCTCGACATCTACAAGAAATCACCCATTTTTTACT
>JAFWVX010000017.1 GCA_017523785.1 Lachnospiraceae bacterium | reverse complement strand
TTAGATGGAGTACAGGTTCAAGTTTAGGAGTGGCATATGGTGAAGATAGCTGTGTTCGCATAAGAACTTGTCCTATTTGCAAAAAAGAGTATAAAGGTCGACCAGCTCTTTCAAGAGTTGATAGTAAGCAAGAAATTTGCAGTGAGTGCGGAACAAGACAGGCTTTGGAATTGGTCGGCAAATCAACTAAAGAAATAAATGAAGTTGTAGAATTAATTAAGAAGGCAACAAATGGATAGAGAAGTATTGATTGAAAAAATAATAGAACTCACTGAATCCAAAAGAGAAGATTTAGAGAAAATGAGTGACAGTGATTTATTTGACTATTACTTGTATTTGGAAGATGTGGGGCTTGTAGCAAGTTTTAATGATTAACTTGACTAATATTAACACTTACGGCAATATGTGATAAACAAAAACGAAAGGAAGGTAAATGTTTATGTCAAGAAGAGAGCATTTCACAGGACTTTATACACTTGGAACTTGCATAGTAGGAATTGATAAGTTTGAAAAGCATCATGCAACAAGAAAAGAACGAGATGAGTGGTTAGCAAAAAGCTATTTGAACTGGGCTGACAGCGAGTTTGATGATGAAGATGTAAATGAAAAATATGCATATTGTAAGGGGTAGAGTTATGAGCGAAACATTAGAGATTTTAATGAATGATGGATGCCTTACTGAAGATGAAGCAATTGACCTAATTGAAGAGGAAGGTATGGATGACTTACTTGATGAAGAATAACTAACTAATAAAACTGAATAAGAGATGTGATAGCCCTATTGGGGCTATTGCTCATTATATAGATTGATAAAAAGGGACTTAATTGTCTCTTTTTTAATGGAGTGATATGGATGAGAAAATTAGAAAACTATGTGCCTACAAAGTTTATGCTACCTACTTCGCATTACGATAAAGAGAAAGCAGATAAAGCAGTATTTTTCATAGAGAATTTATGTCACACAAAAGGAATGTGGGCAGGAAAGAAGTTTGAATTAATAGATTGGCAAGAAAAAATTGTAAGGGACATATTTGGAACAGTAAAAGAGAATGGTTATAGACAATTTAATACAGCATATATTGAAATTAGTAAAAAGAACGGAAAGAGTGAGTTATCAGCAGCAATAGCACTTTATTTGTTATGTGCAGATGATGAACAGAGGGCAGAGGTCTATGGTGCTGCAGGAGACCGCCAACAAGCGAGCATAGTTTTTGATGTTGCAGCCGATATGGTTAGAATGTCACCATACTTAAGTCCGTTTATAAAGATACTTAGTGCAACTAAAAGACTCATATTTGAAAATAGCAATAGTTTTTATCAAGTATTATCTGCAGAAGTAGCAACAAAGCACGGATACAATGTATCAGGAATGATAATGGATGAGGTGCATGTTCAACCAAATAGAAAACTCTATGATGTTTTAACAAAAGGTTCTGGTGATGCAAGAATGCAACCACTTTATTTCTTAATTACAACAGCAGGAGATGATGTTAATTCTATTTGTTATGAACTACATCAAAAAGCAAAAGACATACTTGAAGGTAGGAAAGTTGACCATACATTCTATCCTGTAATTTATGGCGCAGAAATGGATGATGATTGGAGTGATGAGAAGGTGTGGGCAAAAGCTAACCCTTCGCTTGGTATAACATTTGATATTGAAAAGGTAAGAACTGCCTATGAACAAGCAAGACAAAATCCTGCTGAAGAGAATATATTTAGACAACTTAGACTTAATCAGTGGGTAAAGCAATCAGTAAGGTGGATGCCAATGGAACACTGGAATAAGTGCGAAACAAATATTGACTTTGATTCACTTGCAGGAAGAGAATGCTATGGTGGACTTGACTTATCAAGCACAACTGACATAACAGCATTTGTTTTAATCTTCCCACCAAGAAAT
>JAFWVX010000016.1 GCA_017523785.1 Lachnospiraceae bacterium | reverse complement strand
GGTCGCAACAGTTCAACCTTTAATAATTCTTATAGGCGAGGTCGTTGGTGCATTAAGTTTCATGGGCATAAATAAACTGATTGATACCTTATTCTTTGAAAGGAGGTGCCAAATTATGTCGAATATTCTTTATGTCGGTATAGATGTAAGTAAAAATACCAATGTTGTTTACATTATGTTGCCAAATGGCAAAAAATATGATGAATTCTCTGTTGACAACTCTTTGTATGGGGCGCGATTAATTGCTAAATCTGTTGTTCAGGTCCTTAAGCGAAAAAAGATTAAATGCACTTACTTTGGCCTTGAGGCTACTTCTGTTTATGGCAAAAACCTTATTTACTTCTTAAATGAAGAAGAGTCTCTAAAACCTTATGAGCATAAAGTTTTTGAGCTAAATCCTTTACAAGTAAGCAAGTTTAAGGCTTCTTATTCTGACCTGCCAAAAAATGACTTTATTGATGCTTTCATTATTGCTGATTGTCTGCGTTTCGGAAGAATCAACATATCTGCATACACCACAGATTATAAATACGATGCTTTAAAACAATTAACTCGTGCCCGCTTTTCACTAATTGAATTGCTTGTTAAAGAAAAAATAAATTTTCTTAATCACCTTTTCTTGAAGTATTCTTCTTTGACACAGACAAAAGTGTTTTCTAACACTTTTGGTTCTACTGCAATGAGTATCTACAATGACTTTGATTCTGTTGACACTCTTGCAATGATGGACTTACATGAATTAACTAATCATATTAACAAAGTCGGTAAAAATCGTTTTGCTAATCCTGATGAATTAACTAAAGCCATTAAGAAAGCTGTCCGCAGCTCTTATCGTTTGCCTAAAACAGTTAATGATTCTAATAATCAAGTTCTTGCTATCTCTAAAACAAATATTGACTCATTGGAATCACAAATTGCTATACTTGATGAACAAATTGCTAAACTCATTGAACTTATACCCAATACTCTAAGATCCATCAAAGGTATTGGTCCTGTTTATCAAGCAGGTATTATTGCTGAAATTGGTGATATTGATAGATTTAAAAATCAAGCTTCTCTTGCTAAATTTGCAGGTCTCGCTTGGTCTCAATATCAGTCTGGTAATTTTGAATCAGAACACACTCACCTTATTCATTCAGGCAATAAATATTTAAAGTATTACCTTATTCAAGCTTCTTTTTCTCTTCTTCGTTGCGATAAGGAGTTTAAAAGATATTACACTCTTAAATATCATCAAGTTAAAAAAGGTAATCACAAACGTGCTCTCGCTCTTACTGCTCGTAAACTTGTTCGTGTTGTTTTTCATCTGCTGAAAAACAAACAACTTTATATACCTCATAAGTAGTCATTTTTACTTTTGAATTTTAAAAACTATCTGTTGATAGCTTTATTAAAGTAACCATTTTTATAACCTTGTTACAAAAATATTAACTATTCTTTTCTTGACATATTACCGAAAGTCTTTTTTGTAGGGGCGAGTTTTACGAGCCCATACAATTAGTTGTATTTTAGATTGTGTAACTCTCCTCTAGTAATTAAACCCTTAAAATTATTTTGTCTCAGTGCCTCATACAATACTATCGCAACTGAGTTTGACAAATTAAGCGACCTCTCATTTTCAATCATCGGTATCCTAATACAATGCTCCTTATCATTCGCTAATATTTCCTCTGGGATTCCTGCCGACTCTTTCCCAAACATTATG
>JAFWVX010000015.1 GCA_017523785.1 Lachnospiraceae bacterium | reverse complement strand
ATCTAAGATTTTTGAAAATATAAAAGATGGAGATAGATGTGCCCTAATTTCTTCTTCTAAAATGGAAGAGGCAAAAAAAGAGTATGAGCAGGTATGGCGCTTAATGGATTAGTAAAAAGCGGATTCGTATCTATACTTGGGTTGCCAAACGCGGGCAAGTCATCGTTTTTAAATGCAGTTATTAATGATAATATTGCAATTACTTCTAAAAAGCCACAGACTACAAGAAAAAACCTTAAAGGCATTTATAACGATGAGGAAGCACAGATAGTGTTTGTTGACACACCTGGAATTCACGATGTTAAAAATAAACTTGATGACTATATGTCAAAATCTATTAGTAAATCAATTGATGACATAGATTTGATAGTAGTAATTGTAGATATAATGACTTATGAGACTGACAAGTATGATAAGATAGTTAAAAAAATATCTAAGTCTAAGGCAAAAAAGGTTTTAATTGTCAATAAATGTGATTTGGTTGAATATGACGAAGGTCAAGTTCTAAATGCAATTAATGAAAAATTCGGAAAAGATATAGTATTTGAAAAAGTATTTTTTATATCTGCACTTAAGAATAAAAATATTAAGACAGTAATTGAATATATTAAAAATGAATTGCCTGAGGGTAGTAGGTATTATAGTGAAGATGACTTGACTGATGAGCCTATGAAACAAATTGTCGCTGATATGATTAGACAGCAATGCCTCTATAAACTCGACAAAGAAATACCGCATGGTATTGCAGTCATTGTCAATAGTATGAAAAAATCTAAGACTAAATGCATGAATATAGATGCAACTATTATCTGCGAAAGAGACAGCCATAAAGGAATTATCATAGGTAAAAGTGGGTCTATGATAAAGAATATAGGCACTGGATCAAGAATATCAATTGAAAAGTTTATTGATAGTAAGGTCAATCTTAAATTGGATGTCATAGTCAAAAATAATTGGAGAGATGAAAAGACACTACTTGCGAACTATGGATATGATGGGAAAGAATTATAGATGAATACTAAAAATAATCTTGAAAAATTAAATGGTGTAATCATTGGTGAATCTGATTATAAAGAATATGACAAGTTATTAACTGTTCTCACTAAAGAAAAAGGCAAAATCAATGTTTATGCATTTAATGTTAGAAGACAGAACTCTAAAAACATAGGCAAAACTAGAATCTTCTCATTTGGAGTATTTGAACTTAGAGAAAATGCTGAAAAGTATCAGCTTGAAAATATAGTATTAAAGAAAAGCTTCTCGGAATTGTCTGAGGATTATAATAATACTTGCTATGCATCTTATTTTATAGAACTTGCTGACTACTTCGGATATGAAAATATAGAAAGCGAAGATATATATTTATTATTGTATTTTACATTTAATGCACTGATAGATGGCAAGGTTCCTGTAAAACTCATACGACGAATCTTTGAACTCAAAATGTTGCAGTATCAAGGTGAGTATAAAGAAAGCGACAGTTTGTCGTCAGATAACAAGACACTCGCTCACGCCTGGGACTTTATTTTGAAAACAGTTCCAAAAAAACTATATAGTTTTTTATTGAGTGATGAAATATTTGAATTATTTGATAAAGAAATGAGTGTTGAAATGAGAGACAAGGTCAATAAGAAGTTTAAGACTATAGATGAGATAAGTGCATAATATGACGTTTGATGCTAGTTGGGAAAATTTTATAAAAAGTAGCAAATACTTTGAGCAGATGAAAAAGTTTGTAGAAAAGGCCAATGATATTTGCCCAAGTAAAGAGAATGTTTTTCGCTTTATGAATTGCAAACTTGATAAGGTCAAATGTGTGATTTTGGGAATGGACCCCTATCCATCAACTTATATGAAAGATGGCAAAGAGTTGCCGGTCGCTACAGGAAGAGCCTTTGAGGTTGCAAATATTGATAAGTTTACGGATAAGTATAAACAGCAATCCCTATCAAATATTTTTAAAACACTATGCTATTACAAATTTGGAAAGATATATAATATAGAAAGTTTGCGAGATGAAAAAATTTCATCTAAGATTAGATATATAAATGTTCATGAGTGGTTTGATAAGATGGAAGAGAATGGAGTTATATTTTTAAATGCTACACTAACGACAGTTGTTGGTAAGTCTGGAGCACATATAGATATCTGGACTGACTTTATGGATGAACTGATAAAATATATTTGTGCTAATACTGATTCTAAGTGGCTAATATGGGGCAATGTGGCACTGAATAGAGTAAAAGATATAATAGATGAGAAGGACATAATATATTCTTGTCACCCTGCAAGCAGACAGAATAATAATTTTGTTGAAGACTGTTGTTTTAAGAAAGTAAAAAATATTGAGTGGTTTTAATATGAATAATAAGATAAAAAAAATTTCAATAGTAGCTCTATTTTCAGCACTAAGTGCTATTTTAATGTATTTTGATTTCCCACTTCCTATAGCACCTACCTTTATGAAAATGGATTTGTCTGAACTGCCAGTAATAATTGGTGGATTCGTCTTAGGACCATTTGAATGTATTTCTATAGCAGTGTTTAAGGTATTGATTAAATTTGTTATCAAGGGCACATCAACTATGTTTTTAGGCGAGTTGGCAAATATAATTGGAAGCATTTCCTATGCCCTGCCTGCAAGTATCATATATAAGGCACTTAAAACTAAGGAGAGAGCTGTTATAGGAATGATAATAGGAATTGTATTGGCAAGTGTGGTTTGTACCTTATGCAATGCACTATTTTTATTTCCCTTATATATTAAAGTTTTCCATATGAGCGAAGAAGTAATTATAAAAATGTGTAGCACTATTATTCCGTTTATAGATAGTATGACAAAGGTATATCTATTTTCAGTATTGCCATTTAACATTGTTAAGTTTTCAATTGCATCAATAATTACATATATATTTTATAAAAATATTTCAAAGCATATAAAAAGTATTTTAAGTTAATGAGCATTAAAGAAATAAAAACATATAAGATAGTAACTTTCGGCTGTCAGATGAATGCTAGGGATAGTGAGAAACTTGCTGGTATATTGGAAGATAAGGGTTTTTCTGAAGTGGCGGATGAAGATACTGCTGACATAGTCATTTTTAATACCTGTACAGTTAGAGAGAATGCCAATCAAAAATTATACGGACATATAGGCCAATTAAAAAAATCATATCTTGAGAATAAAAATAAGATTATTGGAATCTGTGGTTGTATGATGCAGGAAAAAGATGAGGTTGAGAAGATTGTAGAAAAATATCCACAGGTGAAACTTATATTTGGAACTCATAATATAGATGAATTTGGTGATTTGATAGATGAAGTAATTTATACTAATAAAAAAGTCATTAAAGTTTATGATGAAGCTGAAAATATAGAAAAGACCTTGCCTACTAAAAGGGTATTTGACTTTAAATGTGGAATCAATATAATGTTTGGCTGCAATAATTTTTGTACTTATTGTATAGTTCCATATGTGAGAGGTAGAGAGAGAAGTAGAGATGTCGACAGTATAGTTTCAGAGATTAAGAAGGTGGTGGCTGAAGGTGTCATTGAAATAATGCTACTTGGTCAAAATGTAAACTCATATAGCGGTAAAGCAGGTGATAGTTATAAGTTTAATGACAACAATAAAGTTACTTTCCCAGAATTATTAAATGAGGTTGCTAAAATTGATGGACTTAAACGAATAAGGTTTATGACCTCTCATCCGAAAGATTTGTCAGATGAATTAATTGAAGTTATAAAAAAAAATAGTAATATCTGTAGACATATTCATTTACCTGTGCAATCTGGCTCCGATGAGATTTTGAAGGCAATGAATAGGCACTATGATAGAAGTGCCTATCTAAAGGTAATTGATAAGATTAGAAATAATATAGAGGATGTAGGAATTACAACTGATATAATAGTAGGTTTCCCAGGTGAGACAGAGAAAGATTTTGAAGATACTTTATCTCTCATAAACCAAGTATCCTATGATGCAGTATTTACTTTTGAATATTCAAAGAGAACGGGTACTAAGGCTGCAGAGATGGAAAACCAAGTTCCAGAAAATGTTGTCAAAGAAAGATTCAAGAGATTATTGAAGGTTGTAGAGGATAATTCTGGTAGGAATGTAGAAAAGTATGTAGGAAGAACTATGGACGTGCTTGTTGAGGGAGAGGATAAGGTTAGTGGTAAACTTACTGGTAGACTTTCAAATAATTATCTTGTACATTTTAATGGCGATAAAGAATTAATTGGTAGGATTATAGATGTAAAACTTACAAAGAGTTGCAAATTCTATTTTGAGGGCGAAATCGTAAGCAAGTGGAAATAGTTAATATAAAAAAAGAAGAATTAGAAAATATCTCACCTATGATGAGACAGTATTTAGATTTGGTTGAAAAGAATAGTGACTGTATATTGTTTTTTAGAGTAGGCGATTTTTATGAGACATTTTTTGATCAGGCAATATTGGTTAGCAAGTCACTCAATATAGTATTAACTGGAAAAGACTGTGGACTCAGTGAGAAGGCTCCTATGTGTGGTGTTCCATTTCATTCAGTTGATGTCTATCTATCTAAACTAGTAAAACTTGGATACAAGGTAGCTATAGCTGAGCAGGTGGAGGATCCAAAACTTGCCAAGGGATTAGTTAAAAGAGATGTGACAAGAATTATAACTCCAGGAACAGTTTTAGAACAGGAATATCTTGAAGATAAAGTTAATAATTTTATTTTGTCAATCTATTATGCAAGTGGCAAATTTGGTGTTGCAGTATTGGACTTTTCAACTGGTGACTTTTTTATCACTAATATCAATGACGAGATTACAATTTATGATATGTTTTCAAAGTATGAGCCTAAAGAAGTTTTGGTAAATGGAAGCATTTCAAGTTCAGGTGTAAATCTTGCAGAGATTAAAGATAAATATGAATTAGCAGTAACTGTAATTAATGATGACATATACGATTTATATAATTTAAAAAACAAAGAATATGACTTATTAAATAAGCTAATTAATAATATAGACATTTATGATGATATCAAGAATTCAAATGCAATATATGCAAGTATTGCAGCATACTACTATGTAAGAGAAAATCAAAAAAATGAGTTGTCGCATTTAGAGAAGATAGAGTATCTAAATGATAAATCTTATATGTATTTGGATGCTGCAACCATTAAGAACTTAGAACTTACTGAAAATATGCAGAACAAGGATAGGAAGGGAACCTTGTTGAATATTTTAGATTCAACTAAGACTGCTATGGGTGGTAGACTTTTAAGGCGAGTTATAGAAGAACCATTGAAGAATAAGGATTTAATAATATACAGACAAAATGCAGTTGAAGGATTTATAGAGAAACAGGTTGACTTGGCAGAACTTAGAGAGTATTTGAATGCAATTTACGACTTAGAGAGAATAATTACAAGAGTAGATATGAAACACGCAAATGCGAGAGACCTAGTTGCTTTCAAGAATTCTATATATGTGCTGCCTTATATTAAGACAATATTAAGCGGTTTTAATTCTAAGTTTGCAAAAGATATATCTGAGAGATTTGATACACTTAAGGATTTGTATAATTTAGTTGAAGAGAGTATAGTTGATGACCCGCCATATCTATTGCATGAAGGCAAGATTATAAAAGATGGATATAACTCAGAAATAGATAAGTATAGAGCAAGTAAGACTGATGGTAAAAAATGGCTTGTTGACCTTGAACAAAAAGAAAGAGAAAAAACTGGTATTAAGAATTTAAAAATTAAGGCGAGCAAATTATCAGGCTATCTATTTGAGATAAGTAATGTCTATAAAGGTGAAATACCTGAGTATTTTATAAGAAAGCAAACTTTAACTAATGCTGAAAGATATACTACAAAAGAATTAGATGAATTGCAGAGTATAATCCTAAGTGCAGAGGATAGACTTGCAAAACTTGAGTATGAAGTATTTCAAGAGATAAGAGAGAAGATTGCCTTAGAGACTAATAGAATTAGAAATGCTGCATCTGATATTGCAATTGTGGATGTACTTAGCTGCTTCGCCTATATTGCGAATGCGAATAACTATGTGAGACCTAATATCAATGAAGACGGAACTATAAAAATTGTAGATGGCAGACATCCAGTAATTGAGAAATTAAATAATGTTGGAACCTTTATATCAAATGACACGAGTTTAGATGATGATAATTTTATAGATATAATCACTGGTCCTAATATGGCTGGTAAGTCAACTTATATGAGACAGGTGGCGCTTATAGCACTTATGGCTCATATTGGCTCATATGTACCGGCGAAAGAAGCAAATATTTGTATATTGGATAGAATTTTCACAAGAGTGGGAGCAAGCGACGATTTGACTAGAGGCAAGTCAACATTCATGGTTGAGATGAGTGAGGTGGCTAATATAGTGAATAATGCTACAAAGAATTCGCTTATAATACTTGATGAGATAGGTAGGGGAACTAGTACGTTTGATGGTTTATCTATTGCCTGGTCTGTGATAGAATATATAAGTAATAAAATTAAGGCTAAAACTCTTTTTGCGACTCACTATCATGAACTTACTGAACTTGAGGGAAGTATAAAGGGTGTAAACAATTTTAATATTGCAGTAATTGAAAATGATGATGATATAAAGTTTTTGAGAAAGATTGTGAGAGGCTCTGCAAAGAAGAGTTACGGTATAGCAGTTGCTAAACTTGCTGGCATGCCTGATGAAATTACTGAGAATGCTAAAGTTCATTTAAATAATCTAATAAAGAAATCGGAGTAAATATGAAAAAGAAACTATTTTTAATCGTGATGGCTTTATCACTATTATCATCTTGTACAGCGCGTGCAAGAAAGACCACAAATTATATTGCTGAGGAAAAACCTATCAGTTTTGCCTTTGATGCTTTTGATACACAGTGCTCAATAAGTATCTATGGAGTAAAAACAAAAGAACTAGCTAGCCAGTTTTACTATGATATGAAGAACTTGGTTGATAACTATGAGAAGGTATTTTCTAAAACAGTTGAGGGCAGTGACATTTACGATATCAATCATAGAACAGGTGATTCTGTGATGATTTGTGATGAGACAGCAAGTATTTTTGAAATTGCTGAGAGTCTATATAATTGGTCAAATAGAAAATTTGACATTAGTTCAGGAACCTTATTTGACTTATGGGATGTTAAAAATAGAACCACTGTTCCTACACTTGCTGAAATTAATGAGGCAAGAAAACATACTGGAAACTTCAAATACACTATAGAAAGAAATGTACTTGAAGGTGAGTTTAGAAAGAATAGAATTACCTTCACTGGTGACAAACTTACTCAATATGACTTAGGTGCATTGATTAAGGGCTATTGCTGTAATGCTTTGAAAGAGATGTTGTATCAAAATGATGATATCAAGGCCTGCGTAATTAATCTTGGCGGAAATGTATTATGTACTGGTGAAGTTACTGGAAGAATTGGTGGGGCATTTAAGGTGGGTGTGTTTAAGCCATTTTCAGGAAATGATATCATTGACACTATAGAAGTAAAAGAAAGAAATGTAATCACAAGTGGTAACTATCAAAGATATTTTAAAGTTCCTGGTGATGATAGAGTATATCATCATATTATAGACCCAACTACTGGTTATCCAACTGACAATGGTTTGGACTCTGTAACTATAGTTTCTGAGAATGGTTTACTTGGTGACTATCTATCAACTGCTTGTATGTTGCTTGGTTATGAAGATTCAAAAGAATTAATTGACTTTGCATCAAAATCATTTGAAGATAAAAATATTCAAGCCACTTATGTATTCTCTGATGGAAGAGTTGAAAAGTATCCTAGCAAAGTAAAAATAAAATAGTTATGAGATTAATATTTGCAACAAATAATAAACATAAGATGAGTGAAATAACAGAAATCCTTGGTGAAAAATACAAGGATTTTGTTTTTAAGATGTCTGATTTAGATATTGCGATTGACCCTGAGGAAAATGGAAAAAGTTTTCTTGAGAATGCCACTATTAAGTCTACTGCACTTTATAAGGAAATGGAATCTAAGAACCTGCTTAAAGATGATGACTATATAATTTCTGATGATACGGGTCTATGTATAGATTTTTTAAATGGCGAGCCAGGTATTTATTCTGCAAGATATATTGGAACTGATATAAGTCAAGATGAGAAGAATTTGAAAATTCTCGATATGATGAAGGATATTGAAGATAGCGAGAGAACGGCATATTTTATCACTGTTTTGTCGGTAATCCATATAATAGATGCTAAAAAGCATAGTTTTGAGAGCCTTAGTTTTGAAGGTAAAATTGATGGGTATATCGCTAAAAGCATTGAAAAAACTGAGGGATTTGGCTATGACCCTATATTTGCCGTTGGAGATACGAGCGATATAAGCAAAGGATCGGTCAAAACTTACTCAAATATAGGCATTTCAGAGAAAAACAAGATTAGCCATAGGGCTAGGGCACTGCATAATTTCGTGCTTTATCTTGCAAAAAAACACAATATATAGTAAAATATAACTTTAATATGCAATAGGAGGACCATTATTATGATGTGCCCATTCTGCAAGGCTCCTGATACTAAGGTAATTGACTCAAGAAGAAACGAGGATTATTCTGTAAGAAGGAGACGTGAGTGCATAGAATGCAAAAAAAGATTTACTACATATGAGAAGATTGAAACTTCTCCAATTTTGGTTGTAAAGAAAGATTCTACTAGAGAACCATTTAGTAAAGAGAAGTTGAGAAAGGGTGTATTGTATTCTTGTATAAAAAGGCCGATTTCGTCAAAAGTTATTGATAAACTTGTCGATGAGGTTGAGAAGGAAATATCTTTAAGAGACGGGCCAGAAATTAAGAGTATAGAAATAGGTGAACTTGTATTGAAGAAACTTAAAAAGATTGATGATATTGCCTATATAAGATTTGCATCAGTTTATAGAGAGTTCAAAGAAATAGAGAACTTCAATGATGAAGTAGAAAAAATCAAACCAACTAAGAAAAAGAAGTAGAGCAATATGGAGACGATTTATTTAGCTGGATATCATGGAACAGGAAAGACCATTGTTGGGAAACTTATAGCTTCAAGAAAGGATCTCAAGTTTATAGACACGGATTTAATGATAGAAGAAAAAGAGGGCAAAACAAAATATGAAGTGATAAGTTCAAATGGAATAGACTACTTTTGCAATTTAGAAAAAAGTATTTTGAAAAATGATGTAAAGCAGGGAATGATTGTTTCACTCTCATCGGATGGTGCAAGAGATGAGGAAAATCGCAGAATAATAAAAACTAGTGGAAGAGTAATATATCTAAGAGCGAAAGCTGATACTGTGATGGAGAGACTTAAAAAAGACGGTGTAAGTATTGATAATTCAAATAATATGTCAGTACTAAGTATAGAGAAGAAGATGGACGAGATGAAACCATACTATGAAGAACTGGCAAATTATATTATAGACGTTGATGATAAAAAGCTTAACAGTGTATTTATGGAAGCATTGGCTATATATAATTATGCCAATAAAGTAAAATGTCATATATTTATTAAATAAATTTGGGAGGATTATATGATTTCAGCAGGAGAATTTAAAAACGGTTTGACACTTGAAATTGAAGGACAAGTTTGTCAAATTATGGAGTTCCAACATGTTAAACCAGGAAAGGGTGCAGCATTCGTTAGAACAAAACTTCGTGACATAATTAATGGGGGAGTTATCGAAAAAACTTTTAGACCTACAGAAAAGTTTAATCAGGCTGTTATTGATAGAGTTGATATGCAGTATCTTTATAACGATGGAATGTACAACTTTATGAATAACAACACTTACGAGCAGATTGCACTTTCACCAGAGCAGGTTGGAGATGTAATGACTTTTGTCAAAGAGAATGAAACATGTAAGGTAATGTTTTATAATGGCAAAGTCTTTAGTGTCGAGCCACCACTCAAAGTAACACTTGAAGTAACTGATACAGAGCCAGGTGTTAAGGGTGATACTCAGACAGGTGCTATGAAGCCTGCTACTGTAGAAACTGGTGCAACTGTAATGGTGCCACTTTTCATCGATAAGGGAGAAAAGATTATCGTTTCTACAGAAACTGGTAAGTATGAATCAAGAGCATAACTAATTTGTTATGCTTTTTGTTTTAGAAGGGGGATTAATGTATACATTTAAGCATGGCGTTCATCCTTGTGAGCAAAAAGACCAATCTAAAGATAAGGCTATAAAAGTCGTCAATGCAGGAAAGGTTTTAGTATTCCCTATGCAACAGCATATAGGTGCTAAGGCTAAACCTTGTGTAAAGGTTGGTGATAATGTTTTAGTTGGACAAATAATTGGCGAGGCTGATGGATTCATTTCGGCAAATGTGCTTTCATCTGTATCTGGAAAAGTTACAGCAATTGAAGATCGACTTTCAGTTGGCGGACAAAGAGTAGAAAGCATAGTTATTGAGAATGATGAAAAGTATGATGCCATCAAGGGTTTTGGATTAGAGCGTGATTTTAATTCATTGTCAAATGAAGAAATCATTAAAATAATTAAAGATGCAGGTATAGTTGGTCTCGGTGGCGCAAGTTTCCCAACTCATGTAAAACTTTCACCTAAGGAACCTAATAATATTGACTACATACTTGTAAATGGTGCTGAGTGTGAACCATATCTCACTTCTGATTATCGTCTCATGATAGAAGAGACTGAGATCTTAGTTAAAGGTCTTCAATGTATATTGAAATTGTTCCCAAGAGCGAAGGGTGTAATTTGTGTAGAAGATAATAAAAAAGCTGCATTTGATAAAATCACCTTAGCTTGTAGTTCTATATCAAATATTGAGACAGCACTCATGAAGACAAAATATCCTCAAGGTGGTGAGCGACAATTAATATATGCTATTACTGGTAGAAAAATTAATGTTTCTACTTTGCCTGCTGATGTTGGATGTATAGTTGACAATGTTGACACAGTGATATCTATTGGAAATGCAGTGTGCAAGTCAACACCACTTCTAAGAAGAATTATGACATTGTCTGGTGACTGTTATAATGACACAGCGAATTTAAATGTTAGATTTGGAATTAGTTATAAAGAAGTTGTTGAAGCAGCTGGCGGATTTAATATTGACCCTAAAAAGATTGTAAGCGGTGGACCTATGATGGGAATGCCTGTATTTACTCTTGATATGCCAGTTTCAAAAAATAGTTCTGCACTACTTGCATTTTCTAAGGATCCGCTTTCAAATGAGAAAGAGACTAATTGTATAAACTGTGGAAGATGTGTAAGTGCATGTCCAATCAATCTGCTTCCAACTAGAATGCTTAAGGCTGCCAAGTCAGAAAATTATGAAGAGTATATAAAACTTAATGGGCCTGAGTGTATAACTTGTGGATGCTGCAGTTATGTATGTCCTGCTAAAAAATCTCTAACTCCATATTTTAGTTATATGAAGTCAGCAGTCGGCAATTATTTAAATAGTAAGAAAGAGGAGGTAAAGTGATGAATTTGAATTTGAATGTACAAAGCTCTCCTCATGTTAAAGATACAATAAGCACTAGTTCTATAATGCTTGATGTGATAATCGCAATGCTCCCTGCTACTGCATGGGGAATACTTAGATTTGGCATGAATGCTGCAATAGTTGTGATTGTGTCAGTAGTTACAGCAATTTTAAGTGAAACTCTATTTAATATTATAGTTAAGAGAAAGAACACTATATTTGATTTATCTTGTGTAGTTACGGGACTTATACTTGGACTTAATATGCCACCAGAGGTTCCTATCTTTGTGCCAGTTGTTGGTGCATTTTTCGCAATAGTGATTGTGAAAATGTTATTTGGAGGACTTGGACAGAACTTTATGAACCCTGCACTTGCGGGAAGATGTTTCTGCCTAATTTCATTTGCAGGTTATATGAATAACTTTACATCAAGAATGTCTGTTGATGCATATACATCTGCTACACCTCTCTTGTTACTTAAGAATGGTCACGAAGTAAACTTACTTGATATGTTATTTGGTTATATACCTGGTACAATTGGAGAGGTATCTGCCATTTGTTTGCTTCTAGGAGCGATTTATTTAGTTGTTAAAAAAGTTATTGATTTGAGAATACCACTTGTATATATTTTTACCTTTGTTGTATTTATTATGATGTTTGGACAGGGTAAAACTACAAATATTAATTATATAGTTGGTGAAGTATTGGGCGGAGGACTTATCTTTGGAGCCTTCTTTATGGCCACTGACTATGTCACCTCACCTATTACACCACTTGGAAAAATTTTATACGGAATACTTTTGGGAGTTCTTACTGGAGTGTTTAGATTATTTGGAAAGTCTGCTGAGAGTGTTTCATATGTCATTTTAATATCAAATCTTTTAGTTCCACTTATAGAATCATTTACTATTCCTACAGCATTTGGCAAGGAGGGAAAGTAGTATGAAGATATTAGGTATATTAAAAGATGCAATTATGTTATTTGTCATAACTTTAGTTTTAGTTACGGTTTTGGCTTTTACTAAAGTTTGGACTCAACAGGCGATAGATAGAACAAACCTTGAAGCTCAGTTAAAAGCATTTAATGAAGTTTGTCCTGGCTACTACTCATCTGAAGATATAGTTTCAGATGTCGTAGGTGCATCTGCTGGTTATGATGCTTCATTAAATGGGGATGGTGCAGTTCTTAGATGTAAAAATGAAAGTGGAGATATTATTGGATATATAGTTCAGTGCACTTCAAAAGGCTATGGTGGTCCATTAAATCTTATAGTTGGATTTGATAAGACTGGAAAAGTTACTGGTGTTAGATATGCAAATGTTCCATCTGAAACACCTGGGCTTGGAATGAAAACGACTGAACAATGGTTCTTGGATAGTTGGCTTGACCATAGTCATGATAATGTATCAGAGGTAGACACTATTTCAGGTGCGACTATATCATCAACTGCATTTAAACAAGCTATGTCGCTTGCATGTATGTTTGCAAGTAGAGCAGCAACTATGGATGGGGGTAAATAGTATGGAAAAAGATAATGAGAAAAAATTATCCTTCCTTGGATGTATATTCAATGGAATAGTTACAGAAAACCCTATTTTGATTTTGATGATTGGTATGTGTCCAACTCTTGCTGTAACTACGAGTGTCTCTAATGCAATTGGTATGGGACTCTCAACTACAGCAGTACTTGTTGCTTCAAATGCACTTATCTCGCTTGTTAGAAATATAATTCCTGACAGAGTGAGAATACCTATCTATATAGTTATAGTTGCTTCATTTGTTACTCTTATTGAGTTCACTATAAAAGCATATTTCCCAGCACTCTATGAGTCACTTGGAATCTATATTCCACTTATAGTTGTTAACTGTATTATATTTGGAAGAGCAGAAGCATTTGCAGGTAAAAATAAAGTGATTCATTCTATTGGTGATGGAATTGGAATGGGATTAGGATTTACACTTGGCATAATTCTTATAAGTGCAATTAGAGAACTTATTGGCTCTGGTTCAATTTATGGATTTACATTTGTGCCTGAGAATTATAGAGCAGCGTTATTTGTATTGCCACCTGGTGCCTTCTTAGTTCTTGCATTCTTAACTGCAATTCAAAATAGATTAAACTTGCCTAGTGCAACAAATAAAAAAGATGGCTGCAACAATGACTGCCTACATTGTACTTTACACAAACAGCCAGTAACTGCAGAGGAGGAAAAGTAATATGGAATATATTGTTATAATTATATCTGCAGCTCTTATTTCAAATGTTGTGCTATCAAGATTCCTTGGTATCTGTGCCTTCGTTGGTGTTTCAAATAAAGTTGAGACAGCAAAGGGTATGGGTGCGGCTGTTATATTCGTAATACTTATCGCTACTGCTGTGACCTTTGGAATAAATAATGTTTTTTTAGAGAAGAATGGAGTATTTGGATTAGATTTAACATATTTACAGACGATTGCATTTATTATGGTAATCGCCTGCTTAGTGCAGTTCCTTGAGATGTTTTTGAAGAAGTTTGTACCTGCACTTTACAAGGCTCTTGGAATTTACCTTCCACTTATTACAACTAACTGTGCAGTTCTCGGTGTAGCACTTACTGTTGCACAAGATTATTCAAACTTCGTTAGGGGAATGGTATATGCACTAGGAACTAGTTTAGGATTTTGTATTTCACTTATACTTATGGCAAGTATAAGAGAGAAGATTGAAGGAAATGATATACCAGAAAGTTTTAAAGGAAAACCAATAGTATTGATAATCGCCTGCCTAATGGCTATTGCATTTACAGGTTTTTCAAATTTAAATTTTGGTTAGGGGGAGAATATGCAAATTATAATTTGTTCAGTAGTTTTAATATCGCTCATTGCACTTATAATTGGTATTTTCCTTGGTATTTCTTCAGAAGTATTTAAGGTTGAAGTTGATGAAAAAGTTATAAAGGTTAGAGACTGTCTCCCTGGAAATAACTGTGGTGGCTGTGGATTTGCTGGCTGTGATGCACTTGCGGAAGCAATTGTAAAAGGTGAGGCAGCTGTAAATGCCTGCCCTGTAGGTGGTGCTTCTGTAGCAACAAAGATTAGTGAAGTTATGGGAGTGTCTGCAGGTGAAACAACTAAAATGGTCGCTTTCGTTCATTGTGATGGAACTTGTATCAATTCAAATAAGGTTTATGAGTATAATGGCACAAAGGACTGTCGCTTGGCGGCATTACTTCCAAATACAGGCGAGAAGAAATGTATTAATGCTTGTCTTGGATATGGAAGCTGTGTAAGTGCATGTAAGTTTGATGCTATTCATATAGTTGATGGCGTCGCAAAAGTTGATGAAGAAAAATGTGTCGCTTGTAAGGCATGTATCAATATATGTCCTATGAAGGTTATTGACTTAGTTCCTTATGGAAAGCAACATAAGGTGGTATGTTCAAATAAAGATAAGGGCAAACTCGCAATGGATGCATGTAAGGTTTCATGCATAGGATGTGGAATGTGTGAGAAAACTTGTACTAAGGATGCAATAAAAGTTACAAATAATGTGGCAGTTATGAATTTCGATAAATGTGACGATTGTGGTGACTGTGCTAAAAAATGTCCACGTAAATGCATTAGTTAGGAGAATATTATGAGTGAATTTAAACTAAACAAAGACTATGGTAAAAATGTATTTAATGATACTATGATGAAAAAGTATCTACCTAAGACTGTCTATGAGAAATTGAAGAAGACTATTAGTGATGGGGTAGAACTTGACTCATCATTGTCTAAGTATGTTGCCAATGGAATTATGAATTGGGCTCTCGAGAATGGTGCGACTCACTATACACATTGGTTTGAGCCATTGAATGACAGCATTGCTGAAAAACAAAATTCATTCTTAAGAACTGAGCAAGGTAAGAAGCCAATCTTAGAGTTCAGTGGAAAAGAATTGATTAAAGGTGAGACAGATGCATCTTCTTTTCCAACTGGAAATTTGAGAGCGACTTTTGAGGCAAGAGGCTATACTATCTGGGATTGTACAAGTCCTGCATTTTTAAGAAAGATAGATGATTCAGTTACCCTTTGTATACCAACGGCTTTTATATCATATGGTGGTGAAGCACTCGACAACAAGACTCCACTACTAAGAAGTATGCAAGTTATTAGTAATGAGTCTATTAAATTATTGAAGTTATTTAAGAAGTCTGCTAAGAATGTCTATTCAATGCTTGGAGTAGAGCAGGAATATTTCTTAGTTGATAAGGATAAATTTTTACAAAGAAAAGATTTAGTATACTGTGGAAGAACTTTAGTTGGAGCTAAGTCTGCTAAAGGACAGGAACTTGACGACCACTATTACGGCGCTATAAAACCAAAAGTTTTAAAGTTTATGAAAGAGGTTGATGAAGAGTTATGGCTTCTTGGAGTTCCAGCTAAGACTCAGCACAATGAAGTTGCACCAAGACAACACGAGTTAGCTTGTAATTATGAGGAAGCAAATATTTCTTGTGACCACAACCAACTTGTTATGGAGACACTTAAGAGAGTTGCTGAGAAGCACAATATGGTTTGCCTACTCCACGAAAAACCATTTAAGTGGGTGAATGGTTCAGGTAAACATAATAACTGGTCTCTTGTGACTGACAAAGGTCTAAACTTATTGAATCCTGGCAATACACCTCATGAAAATTTACAATTTATGCTCGTTCTATCTTGTATAATTGCTGCAGTAGATAAGTATGCATTGCTTTTAAGAGCATCATGTGCAACACCTGGTAAGGAACAGAGACTTGGTGCAAGTGAGGCACCACCTTCTATAATTTCTTGCTTTATAGGTGAGCAGTTAAATGATGTAGTAGATAATTTTATAAAAAATGGTTTTGCAACTGATTCTAAGCAGGGTGGTAGAATTAAAAAGCAAATTAACACTTTGCCAGAACTCTGGCTTGATGTTACTGATAGAAATAGAACTTCGCCTTTTGCCTTTACTGGAAATAAGTTTGAATTTAGAATGGTAGGCTCTAATGACTCATGTGCAATGCCTATTACAGTTATAAATACTATAGTGGCATCTGAGTTTAAAAAGGCAACTGACAAGCTTTCTAAGTCTAAGAAGTTTGAAGAGGATGTTCGTAAGATTATACAAGAAAACTTCAAAGAGCATAAGAGAGTAATTTTCAGCGGAGATGGATATTCTAAAGAATGGGAAGAAGAGGCTAAGAAGAGAGGACTTTGCAGTGTAAAGAGCATAGTTGATGCAATACCAGCCTTTATTGATAAGGATGTAGTAGAATTATTTAAGGGTTTTAATATCTTAAGTGAAAATGAGCTAAAATGTAGATATGAGGTAGGCCTTGAAAACTATGTCAATATTACAAATATAGAGGCACTTGCACTTATAGACATTGCTAAGAAGTTAGTTCTTCCAGCATGTATACACTATGCAACAAGACTTTCTAATTCTATAAATGCAATTAACGAAGTTGATAAGAATTTAGACTCATCTGTTCAAAGAGAGCTATTGGAAGAGACATTGAAGAATATAAGAAATCTAAAAGACAATGTCGATTTATTGGATAAGAGTGTAAAGAAGGCTCAGGGAATTAAAAATATTAGCGACAAGGCAAATGAATACAAGAATGAAGTTGTTAAATATATGGATAAGTTGAGAGAATATGTAGATCAACTTGAGATGATTGTAGATAAAGAGATGTGGCCAATGCCGAGTTATGGAGATTTGTTCACTGAAATATAAAAAAAGGTCCGCTGGACAGCGGACTTTTTTATTATAATGGTGAGTTTAAATCGATTTCTAGTAATTTTTCTTTTGAGTTATAACTTACTCCGAATTTCTCACCCTCAGCTCTTTTCTTTGTTGCTTTTGCAATTTCTTTTATAATTGATTTGTTACAAATTCTTATAAATGATTTTCCGATAGATACTTTATTCATAGCATCTTCTGGAAATGTTTTCTTATCTAAGTCATCTTTTGTAACCACTTTGATGCCAACTTTTTTATTGTCATAATCTATGCCAACTACACACCATTTTGCATCTTCAAAAAGACTAATGCAAGGAACGTTTAACGTGATATTGCCAGCATAAATGGTAGCAATCTTATTAAAGGAGTTACCTTTAACCCATTTATACATATAACATGCCCTCTTTGTTATTAATTATTAAATTTCGGTTTCTCTATAATAACATATATAAAAATAATATTCAAGTATTTTTTTGAAAAAAAGTGAAAAAAATAGAAAATATTTGACTATAGAAGCTGCTTGATTATGTAAGAGTAGATGGTCTTTGCTTTTTCTTTCCAGTTTTCACACATAGTGACAGCAGCATCAGAGGTAGGGACGTCCATCTCTATTTTGAATGTCTCATCTTTATTTTCATTGATTTCAAGAGTTATCTTAAAACTATCCTTATTATTGTCGGAATAGTTTGCACTAATCATTGACTCTTCTTTGAGTTTAAACTTGTTCTCTTTTATATAGGCATCCAGTTCTTTCTTGTGTTCTGGTGAAATGTCATTGATAAAGGTATCCAAAGCCTCAGCCCCATCCACTGTAGTTTTATAGAAAACAGAGGTTTTAGTCTTATACTCATCTACAAGCTTAGTTTCAACCAAATCAGAAAGGATATCTTGAAAAATGATAAAAGTCGTATATTTATCAAGAAAAAAATTGCTTAAATTCTCGTGGTTAAGTGAAAAACTTACATTTTTAAGCATATAGAGAATCATTAGCTTTATTTCGTTTTTTGGATTATATGATGACATTTCGCATATTATAGTATAAATCTGGTCTTTTTTCAATACTTGAAAAAAATGCCCTATTTAGATATAATTAATTGATATGCAATATAATAGAGTTGTGTCACTTTCAAATGGCACCTGTATTAAAATTGATAATTCACTGACTTGTCGTGTGAAATCAATTACTTTTGAGTTGGAAAAAGACAAAAAGTATGAGGATCACATTATTATTTCTAATGTCAGAGAACTGGCGATGGATGGTAATTGCTACTCAGATAACAATAGAGTTGTAATCAAGAACCCAATAATTAAAGATAAACAGGTTGATTTGACATTTACAATAAATACGGCTGACCTTGAGGACGGAGATGTCATCAGCGGAAAGATTTCAATTATAACTAATGTCGGTGTCACAGAAGTTGATTTTGAATATAAGATTATTACAAATAATATAATAAGAGCAATAAATAGACTTGAATCAATTACGGATTATTATGACTTGATGTGTTCGGATTTTAGCCTTGCCTGCACAATATTTACAAATGAAAAGCTTCTAAAGGCTCCAATGCTCCAAGATGAGTTTGCTATGAGTTTATATGAGGGCTTGATAAAAGGCACAAATGTTAATATTGCGATAATAGAGTTTTTCAAGGCATTTGAAATAGATATATCAAAATTATTTGTAAATGTAGATGATGAGATAGTAAGAAGATATGTGGATGACACACTAGATAATATTGATATTAGTAATCTTAGTGCTGATAGTAGATTAAACGACGTGCTATCTATAAAAAATAATGACTATGCTGAAGAGAAGATAAAAAATGACATATTTGATGAGGCTAATGCTTTAATAGAAGGAATTAGGGATAAGGAATTATTGACTGTCCTAGCTTCTATGTGTGTCCGCAACAATTCAACTGACGAAATTTCATTTAGAATATATTTAAAGGTTATTGAGAAGGGATCTAATATAAATGGAATATATGACAAGTTCCTGTTGTCAATTCCTGATGACTATTCATATAAATTACCTCTCTATATATATAGATACTATTTTGATGACAAGAATTATTCTTTTGATGACAAGGCAAAACTCTATGAAAACATCATTGCAGCCTTTGATGAGAACGAAGATGTATATAAAATGTATGCCAATGAGATTTTGGAATATGCTATATCAAGAATATATCAAAATAGAATTACTGAGTCTTTGATTAAAATATATAATAAAGTATTGAGCGAAAATATTATAAATGAAAACAACTGCAATAATATTTTATATTTATTGAGAAATCACAAAGTAATTCTTAGCAATTCAAATATAAAAAAGATAATAATTAAATACGCAGAGACTGAGAAAGAGACTAAGTATGATGTATATAATGGAATTGCCTATGTTCCAATATTCTTCGGTTCAAGAATTATTTTGTATGAAGATATCTATGGAAATAGATTCTATACAGAGGATGCAACAATCAAAATATTATTTGAGAGAAAAGACTTAGAAGCATATATAATTGAGAACTACCCTCAAAAAGATATCATAGACATGACTAAGATAATTAAGCTAAATGAGCAAGAGAAACTCGTAAAAGAGTATGAAGTAGATGAGATACGCGAATTAGAATCTAAAATTAAAATCAACTCTGTAATTAGAGAGAAGTTTAAGAAAAAAATTATAGATTTCTATTTTAGAGAATTGATGGCAGGTAATGATATTAGAGAAGATGCAAAAATCTTCCTTATGAAGTTGCTATTTAACAAGATGGACATTTTCGACAAGAGAAAGATTCTAAAGATAATGATAGAATGCCATGAATATAAATATGTATTCGAGAAAGTATCTATGTTTGGGCAGGATTTGATGGAAGATAGTGACTTATTGGTTTTATATTCAAAGTGCATAGATATGAATGACTTAGATGTAAAGCCAAGACTACTAAATGACATATTTAAATTTGTTAAAAAAGGTAGCCGTGATATAAAACTCCTAAATTACCTTTCAAACAACTACGAATTCTCAATTAATAATATGCTATATATTATGGATGCAATGAATGAAACCAAACTTGACTCAAGTTTCATTGCAAAAAAACTTCTTATGATGTCGCTTGAGAGCGATTACACAGAGCATCTAGACCATATATATGAATACTATGATGTGAATAGTGATGAGGGTGAAGGTCTAGTAGTTGCGTATCTCAATAAAAAAGCAACTGACTATGTACTTGATGATAAAGAGACTGATGAAAATTATTTCAATAAGTTAACTACATATCTAGTTAATCACTATGATGAGATAGAGACCATGCCAATTATATTCCTTTTTGCTATCACTAAATATATTTCAACATTCAAGATATTGTCAAATAATGAACTAAGAAGAATCCTTATAAAGGCAATGGAGCGACTCTTGAATACAGAATATGTCTTTGCATACTACAAGAACTTAAATAGACATATGAGAATGCCTTATTACATAATGAACAAAGAATACATTGAATATCATGCTGACAAGGATTTCGTGCCTAGGGTTACAATATCAATTAGCGGGCTTGATGAAAAGAAAACTATGGATTTGTCTAAAGTTTTCATGAATATATATGTAAAGAAGATTACGGTATTTAAGAATGAAGTTATCAATTATGAAATTACCAATGCAAATGACGCATCTGCAGGTGTGCTCGCAAAGGGAACACTTACTTACGATGAAAACTATGAGTTTGAGTATCCGAAGAGTAGTAAGATGAGAAGCACTTTTGATTTTATAAATGATGCCATTGTCTGCCTTGATAGAGATAATATTGAGGGACTTAAAAAAGTAGTAATGGATATGGTAGAAAAGCAGGAGATGTCAAAGGAATTATTTAATATATGATCATAGGAATAAGCATAGATGAAAATAATGTTTATGTAAACTCTCTAGGCGATAGTAATGTCTTATCGTTTCCATTTGCTGTGGGAAGAAACCTAAGTTCTAATTCATGGTTTATTGGAGAGGACGCTAAGAACGAAGATATAGATAATGTTGACATTGTCATAGATAAATTATTTTACATAATGGGAACTGATGGAACTGCTAGAATAGGCGAGACGCCATATGATGCGAAAGAATTGACTAGAGTATTTTTCAGTAACTTACTCTCTAAGTTTGAGAACATAGAATATGTGACAGTCACTATAAGACAGAGCAATGTGAAATATTTAGAAAAGATTAAATTCGCAATGCAGCAATTTTTTGGAAATGAAGATAAGTATAAGGTCACAACTTATAGTGAGGCTTTTGTCTCATATATTAAATCTAAAGAGAAATCTTATTATAGTAATATAGTTTCGCTATTTGATTTTACTGAGAAGGCACTAACTTATTATGAGTTGGTTAGATATGTAGATGACAATAATATAGAATACTGGAAAGTTAATACTGAAGAGCATCTTGCTTTGCCACTTGACCTTTTATCTGGTGATGCAGGAAAGAAAGTATGTGATAAGATATTATTTGACTTTGCAAAAAAATGTATTAAAGAAGAGACTTACAATCATATAATTCTATCAGGACTTGGCTTTGAAGATTCATCTTATTATAGAGAGTTTATGACCTTCGTATGTAGTATTGCAAATGTTGAGACAGATGTCTATTTCTTTTCTAAATCATCAGCATTACTGTCAAATGATGTCATCAACGATAATTTTGAAAAGAATGTAATGCTAATCACTGATGCTAGAACTACTGCGTCTATAAGAATGAATGCAATAGTAAATCAGACTAAAACTAAGATAGAATTAATTAAGCCAGGCGAAGAATGGTTCAATTTAAAAGATAATTTCTTTGATGTAATACTTGAAGATGACAGAGAGATTAAGATAGAGATTTTAAAGGTTATTGAGAGAGTTATAAAAGAAGTGCCTATAGCGATACCTGAGAAGATAGAACTTAGAAAAGATAAAACAAATTTATTTGAAATGGGATTCAATTTTGTAGAACAAAATCTTGTCCAAATTAGTTTGGCAGATAAAGGCTTTGGCGAATTCTATGAGTCAAGCAAAGAGTCTACAAGTAAGCCAGTGGAGATTTAGTGGTTATATATTGCGGAAAATCGAATAACAATCCTTATTATATTAAAGAGGCAGACTTGAATATAAAATCTATTCAAGAGCTTGCGTATTTTATTTATAATTTTGCAATACTTATATCAAATAGTTTTATTACAAAGAATTTGATTCTCTATATTGATAATTCTTTGAAACTGCCAAGACTTGCAAGTGACATCAATGAGATGTTTAATAAGAAGGCAAATCTAACTGATATATTGACTCATATACTTGCAAATTCAAATTTCTATAATGACGAGGAGATAGGTCAGTTTAGAATGAGACTTGTGAGACTTTTATCTCTACCTGAAGAAGATTATATTTTAAGAGCAGGCGATAAATTATTCCAACTTAGAAAATACGAAAAGGCAATTTCTCAATACTCTAAGATTTCAAAAGGAAATGATTTAGCACTTATGCGACTTGCCTTCTGTTATGCGAAACTTCAGTTCTATGAGAATGCTGCAAACTATCTTGGTGAACTATATAGAAGGACTAGAGATATAGACATTTTAAGAGAAACATATTACTGTCTCAAACTCAATGGCACTGTCGATAGAATATATGAATATGATATGAATATCAATGAGACTATATTAGCCGACTGGGAATATGATATTGTAAGTCGAATAATAAAAGTCAGAAAGAGCGATGAGATGAAAGAAATTGAAGATATATTCTTAATGGGTTCTAGTTATATTAAAGATAATGTTCAGTCAAGAATAAAAATTTGGAAGGAAAAATATAGGTTTATAGGTTAGTATGGAAAAGTTAGAGAAAAATTATAGTCCCAAAGACATAGAGGATAGAATTTATAAGAAGTGGATGGACGCAGATTCTTTCGCTGCAAATCCAAATCCTAATAAAAAGCCATATACTATTATTATGCCACCACCAAATATTACTGGCAAACTTCACATGGGGCATGCTCTTGATATTAGCCTTCAGGACACACTCATAAGATATAAAAGAATGAAAGGCTTTGAGGCTTTATGGCAACCAGGTACTGATCATGCTGCAATTTCTACAGAGGTTAAGGTTGTAGAGAAACTTAAGTCTGAGGGAAAAGACAAACACCAGCTTGGTAGAGAAGGCTTCATGAAAGAGGCTTGGGCTTGGAAAGAAAAATATGAATCTAATATCATAGAACAGCAAAAAAAGATGGGTGCAAGTTGCGATTGGAGTAAACTTAGATTTACTATGGATGAAGGTTGTAGCAATGCTGTACTTAAAACTTTTAAAGAATTATTTGATAAGGGACTTATCTATAAGGGTAAAAAGATTATAAATTGGTGTCCAGTCTGCCATACAACGATTTCAGATGCTGAAGTTAATTATGAGGAGCAGGATGGTGCGCTATATCATATTAGATATTATTTTGAAGATAAGAATGTCAAAGTTAATGGAAAGAATTATATAGTAGTAGCTACAACAAGACCTGAGACTATGCTTGGTGATACTGCTGTAGCAGTAAATCCAGATGATGATAGATATAAAGATATAGTTGGTAAGTATTTGATTTTACCTTTAGTTGGTAGAAGGATTCAAATTATTGCTGACCAATATGTTGACATGGAATTTGGAACAGGCTTTGTTAAGATGACTCCTTGTCATGACCCAAATGACTTTGAGGTAGGACTTAGACATAATCTTGAGCAAATTCAAATCTTAGATGATGATGCAAGAATTACTTTTAAAGATAGTAAGTATGATGGCATGGATAGAGTTGAGTGCAGAAAAGTTATAGTTGAAGATTTGAAGACACAAGACTTTATAGAAAAGATAGAACCATATAAGCATAATGTAGGAACTCATGATAGATGTCACACTAATATAGAGCCAATGATAAAAGACCAGTGGTTTGTAAAGATGGAACCGCTTGCTAAGCCTGCGATTGATGCACTTAAAAATGGTGATTTAAAATTTGTTCCTTCAAATTTTGCCAATACATATTTGCACTGGTTGGAGAATATTAAAGACTGGTGTATCTCAAGACAGATTTGGTGGGGTCATAGAATCCCAGTGTTCTACTGTAAAGATTGTGGGAAAATGACAGTGTCAGATAAAGAGGTAAAAGAGTGCGAGCATTGTAAGAGCAAAAACATTTACCAAGATGAAGATACATTGGATACTTGGTTTTCATCAGCTCTTTGGCCATTTTCAACTCTTGGCTGGCCAGATACAAATGATGAGAAGTATAAATATTTTTATCCTACAGATGTATTGGTTACTGGATATGATATTATATTCTTCTGGGTTATCCGTATGGTATTTTCTGGCATTGAGCAGACAGGTAAATGCCCATTTGATGAAGTGCTCATCCACGGAATAGTTAGAGATGACCAAGGAAGAAAGATGAGTAAGTCGCTCGGAAACGGAATTGATCCACTTGATATTATAAAAGATTATGGTGCTGATGCATTGAGACTTGCACTTTTAACTGGAAATGCTCCTGGAAATGACATGAGATTCTATGAATCAAGAGTTGAGGCTGCAAGAAACTTCTTAAACAAGATTTGGAATGCAACAAGATTCATAATAATGAATGATACCAAGGAATTGTCGTTTGATGAAACTAAGATTAGTCAAATGAATATTGATAAACTTGAAGACAAGTGGATAATTTCGAAACTTAATAATACTATAAAAGAAGTTACTAATAATATAGAAAAGTATGAACTCGGAATTGCCTTAGAGAAAATTCAAAAGTTTGTATGGGAAGAGTTCTGTGACTGGTTCATAGAGTTTAAGAAAGGTATCCTATACAATGGAACTGATGAAGAAAAAGAGGCAGCAATCTATGTATTGAAATATGTATTGAATAATAGTTTGAAACTCCTTCATCCATTCTGTCCTTTTGTAACTGAAGAGATTTATGGAAAGATGTTTGATGATAAATTGCTTATAACTTCTGAGTTCCCTGAGTATAATTCAAAGTTTGGTTTTGAGACTGAAGCTAACTCACTTGAGTATGTTAAGAATGTAATCACTTCAATCAGAAATCAAAGAGCAGAATTAAATGTGCCAAAAGATAAGAAACCTGACATCTTAGTTGTTGCATCAGATGAGACAGTTAAGAATGCTTATACTATGTGTTCAGAGTATATAAAGACTTTATCACTTGTTAAAGATATTAAATTTGTTGATAAGGTAGATTCTGCAAATAAGTATATAACTCTCACATTTGATAAATCTAATATCTACATTCCTTTTGAAGAGTTAGTTGATACTGAGAAGGAAAAAGTTAGAATTGAAGGTGAGATAAAGAAAGTTGAATTTGAGATAACAAGAGCAAAGAATATGCTTTCAAATGAAAAGTTTGTTAGCAAGGCACCTGAACAAAAGATAAATGAAGAAAAAGAAAAACTAAAGAAATATGAGCAGATGTTAGTTGACTTAAAAAATACTTTGGAGAAATTGTAATATGTCTAAGAAATTAGTTATTGTTGAGTCGCCTGCCAAGGTTAAAACTATATCAAAGTTTTTAGGTAAAGACTATACTATAGAAGCTAGTATGGGACATCTTATTGACTTGCCAAAAAGTTCTATAGGTGTAGATGTAGATAATGACTTTGATGTAAAGTATATAACTATAAGAGGCAAGGGACAGTTATTAAACAAGTTAAAGAAAAAAGCAAAACAGGCTGATATTATTTATCTTGCAACTGACCCTGATAGAGAGGGTGAGACTATTAGTTGGCATTTAAAAAATGCTTTCAATTTGCCTGATGATAAAGAGGTCCACAGAATCAGCTTCAATGAAATTACTAAAAATGCAGTCACTAATGCTATCAACAAACCTCGTGACATAGATATGAATTTAGTTAATAGCCAACAGGCAAGACGTGCTATAGATAGAATAGTTGGATACAAAATCAGCCCTATACTTTGGGATAAGGTTAAAAATAAATTATCTGCGGGTCGTGTGCAAAGTGTTGCATTAAGACTTATAAGTGAAAGAGAAGATGAGATTAGCAAATTTGTACCTGATGAGTATTGGACATTGACTGCTAAGTTGAAAGTTGGAAAGAGTTCGCATATAGAAGTTAATTTCTATGGAAAAGATGGAAAGAAGATTGAGTTAAAAGATCAAAAGACAGTTGATGATATAATAGCTGATATTGGAAATAATAAATTTAAAATAGTAGATGTAAAGAAGTCACAAAGAGAAAAGAAACCACCGCTTCCATTTACTACATCAACTATGCAACAGGAAGCTGGAAAGATTTTAAATTTCCCAATTTCAAAAACCATGAGCGTTGCTCAAAAACTATACGAAGGGATTGATTTACCAGGTCGAGGAACTACTGCACTTATAACTTATCTAAGAACTGATTCTACAAGAATTGCAGATGAGGCTATAGTTGCATGTAAAAATTACATAGAGCAAAATTATGGAAACGCATACGCTTCAGATGTTGTTCCACAGGAGAAGGATAAGGGAAATAAGGTTCAAGATGCACACGAGGCTATAAGACCTACTTATATTGATTTAGTTCCTGCCGATATTAAAGATTCTTTGAGCAAGGATGAGTATAAATTATATTCATTGATTTGGAGAAGATTTATTGCTTGTAGAATGAAGAGTGCAATCTATGATACTGAAAAAGTTACTTTTGATGCAAACTCATATACTTTCAATGCAAACTCATCTAAGGTTGCATTCCAAGGTTATTTGACTATGTATAAAAGTTTAGAGGATGAAGAAGCAAAGACTGCAAAACTGCCAGATTTTAATGTGGGTGATGAATTGGACTTAGATACATTTAATAAGGAGCAACATTTTACTCAGCCACCTGCTCACTTCACTGAAAGTTCACTTGTAAAATTACTTGAGGAGAATGGTATAGGTAGACCTTCAACCTATGCGCCAACTATAAATACCTTGCTTAAGAGAAGATATATTACTAAAGAGAAAAAGAATTTATTTATTACAGAACTTGGTGCTGCGGTAAATAATATAATGATAAGAGCATTTAATGATATTGTCGATGAGAAGTTTACTGTTAATATGGAAAAGCAACTTGATGAGGTTGAAAGTGGTAGTGTTGGATGGAAGGATGTACTTAGAGAGTTCTATCCAAAACTTAAAGAGGAATTAGAGAATGCTGAAAAGAATCTTGAAAAAGTAAGTATCAAAGAGGAAGTTACAGAGGAGAAGTGTGAGAAATGTGGTGCCAACCTAGTAGTAAAATATGGACCATATGGTAAGTTCCTTGCTTGCCCTAATTTCCCTGAATGTAGATTTACAAAAACTTATTTTGAGCATACAGGTACTCTATGTCCTAAGTGTAAAAAGAATGAAGTATATAAACTTAGAACTAAGAGAGGTAGAATTTTCTTTGGATGCTCTAGCCAAGATTGTGATTATATGACTTGGCAACTTCCTAAGGATGCTGAGGTTATACCAGGACTTGAAAAATATGTAGATACAGAAAATAATAATAAATAAAATTAGTGGAGGGATTATGTCAGTAAAGTACATTTTTGTAACAGGTGGTGTCGTATCAGGTCTCGGAAAGGGAATAACAGCATCTAGCCTTGGACGTCTTTTGAAAGCAAGAGGCTATAAGGTTACTATGCAAAAATTTGATCCATATTTAAATGTTGACCCTGGAACGATGAACCCTATTCAACACGGAGAAGTTTTCGTAACAGATGATGGTGCGGAGACTGATTTGGATTTGGGACACTATGAAAGATTTATTGATGAAAGTTTGACAAAGAACTCTACTGTTACCAGTGGTAAGATTTACTGGTCTGTTTTAAATAAAGAAAGAAAGGGTGATTACGGTGGTGGAACTGTTCAGTTCATACCACATGTCACTAATGAGATTAAATCAAGATTTTATAAGAGTGCAGAATCACTTAGGAACACTGGCAAAGGAAAAAAGAACGATAAAGATATAGAGATTGCAATTATAGAAGTTGGTGGAACTGTAGGAGATATCGAGTCTCAACCATTTATAGAGACTATTAGACAGTTTAAGCATGAACTTGGAAATGACAATGTTATTTTAGTTCATGTTGTTTTAATTCCATATATAAAAGCTTCTCAAGAGTTAAAGACAAAGCCAACTCAACAGTCAGTTAAGACTTTGCAAGGAATGGGTATTCAACCAGATATATTGGTTTGTAGGTCAGAGCACCCAGTTGATTCAAGTGTCATTTCAAAAATTTCACTTTTTTGTAACCTTGAACCAAGTTGTGTAATTATAAATCCTGATGTTGACATACTTTATGAGGTTCCAATTGTAATGGAGAAACAGGGACTTGCAAAAGCTGCAAGTAAGTGTCTTGGACTTAAAGATAAAGAGCCAAATCTTACTGAGTGGAAGAAGATGATTGACAACATGAAGAATCCAACCAAGGAAGTAAACATCGCACTCGTAGGTAAGTATGTAGCACTTCATGATGCATATTTGTCAGTTGTTGAAGCACTTAAGGCTGCTGGCGGTAGCAATAGATCTAAGATTAATATTACTTGGATTGATTCTGAATTAATAAAGAAGTCAAATGTTTCAAAATATTTAAAAGGTGTAAATGGAATAATTGTTCCTGGTGGCTTTGGACAAAGAGGTGTAGAGGGAATGATAGTTGCTGCCGAATATGCAAGAACTAAAAAGATTCCTTATCTAGGAATCTGTCTTGGAATGCAAGTTGCTATAATAGAGTTTGCAAGAAATGTTTTAGGACTTAAGGACGCAAATTCTGCAGAGTTTAGTATAGAGACTAAACATCCAGTTATACATTTATTGCCAGAACAAATTGGTGTTGAGGACTTAGGCGGCACACTTAGACTTGGAAGTTATCCATGCAAACTTGATAAGAATTCAAAATGTTATAAATTATTTGGTAAAGAGGAGATTAATGAGAGACATCGTCATAGATACGAAGTAAATAATGATTATAGAGCTGAGTATCAAAAGAATGGAATGTTACTTGCTGGTATGTCTCCAAATGAAAAAATTGTTGAGATGATAGAAGTTGTTAAGCACCCATTCTATATTGCGACACAGAGTCATCCAGAATTAAAGAGTAGACCAAATAGACCTCATCCACTCTTCCATGGATTTATAGCAGCTGCAGTTGATACTTTGGCAAATAAAAAGAAAAAGTAGTTATGGCGAATGTTTTAATACTTGGAGCAGGAACCTGGGGCGCCGTAGTAGCGAATTTATTAGTTACTAATGGTCACAGTGTCACTTGCTGGGCAAGGAATAAAAACTTAATAGATAGATTAAATAAAGAACACACACACGAAAAGCTTGCAGGTGTTAGATTTAGTGAAAAGATTTTGTTTACTAATGATTTTGATTCTTCATTTGACAATAAGGATGTAATAATTTATGCCGTATCGTCAAATGGATTTAGAGAAGTTGTTAATAAATCTATGAGTCATATAAAGCCAAATCATTATCTCATTTCTCTCACAAAGGGAATGGAAGATGGAACTTTATATACTATGAGTGAAGTCATAGAAGATGAGCTTGCAAAGGCTAAAATTAAAAATGACAGAGTTGTAGTTTTATCAGGCCCTACTCATGCTGAAGAAGTTGGCAAGGGTATGTCATCTATGATAGTTTCGGCAAGTAAAAATGATGATGCTGCAAAATATGTTCAAGATTTATTCATGAATGAAGCATTTAGAGTATATACCAACAATGACATTAAGGGTGTAGAAGTCTGTGCCGCATTTAAAAATATCATCGCACTTGCTAGCGGCATAATTGCAGGTGTTGGTGATGGCGATAATTTAAAAGCAGCAACTATTACTAGAGGACTTGCCGAGATGATAAGAGTTGGAGATGTGCTTGGCTGCAACAAAGATACATTTTATGGACTCGCAGGTGTCGGCGATATGATAGTTACTGCCATGAGTACCAATAGTAGAAACTATAATTGTGGAAAACTTATTGGCAGTGGAATGAGTACTAAGGATGCGATCGAAAAGATAGGAATGGCTGTAGAGGGAATTAATTTTCTACCTAAGGCTATACAGATTAGAGATAAATATAATTTGTCTCTGCCTATTACATCAGGTGTCTATGAAATAGTATTTAACAATAAGTCTGCAAAAGATATAGTTAGTTTCCTTATGACAAGAAATAAAAAGGCTGAATAAAATGTCAATTAGATTATTAGATATTAAAACTATAAATAAGATTGCTGCGGGTGAGGTTATAGAAAATCCCGCAAGTGTTGTAAAAGAATTGGTGGAAAATGCAATTGATGCAAAGGCTAGACACATAATTGTAGAGATTGCAGATGGTGGGACAAGTTTAATTAAAGTTACTGATGATGGAACTGGTTTTGAGAAGGATGACATAAGTATTGCTTTCAAGCAGCACGCTACTTCAAAAATCATTGATATAGATGATTTGGAGACAATAACTTCATTTGGTTTTAGAGGTGAGGCATTATCAAGTATAGCATCTGTAAGTTGTGTAACTCTTATAAGTAAGAGAAAAGATGACAACAATACCTTTGGATATAGATATAGTATTGATTTTGGAAATGAATCAAATATTGAGGAAGTTGCTGCAAATGATGGGACAACTATAGAAGTAAGAGATTTATTTAAAAATGTTCCAGTTCGTAAAAAGTTTTTAAAAGGCTTCAGTAAAGAAAATGCCCTGGTTGAAGATATAGTTATAAAATTTGCCTTAGTTAGAGATGATATTTCTTTTGATTTAATTATTGATGGCAAGAGGAAATTTCATTCTAATGGTGATGGCAATTTAAAGAATGTAATATTTAGTTTATATGGAAAAGAAATTGTAAATAATTTAATCGAAATAAATGATGAGTTTGACGATATAAAAGTTTGCGGATATATAGCTAAGCCAATAACTGCAAGAAACACTAGAAATGACGAGATATATTTTGTAAATGATAGAAATGTAAAAGACAAGACTATCAGTAGGGCGATAGAGGGAGCATATGAAGAGTTTTTGATGCAGCATAAGTTTCCGCTAGTAGTTTTGAAACTTAAGATTGATAGTTCAAAAGTAGATATAAATGTCCATCCTAAAAAGATGGAGGTAAGATTTTCAAGCGATGACCAAGTATATTTTTCAGTGTACAATATATTACATAATTCATTAAAAGAAGAAAATCTAATACATGATGAGAAACTTGTAGATAGTACGACTGAAGAATATACACTTGATAATTATTTTAAAGATGAAATTGCTGAAACTGATAGAGGCAATAATGTTGCTGAAACATTTGTAAAAGATAAGAGTGCTGAGAAGACTATAGACATTGATAATATGCCTACAATATCAAGTATTCTCAATAAAGATTATAAAGAGGGTATCAACTTATCAAATTTACATAAGAAGTTATCTGAAGACTTTGAAGAGAAACCATTTATACAGGAGACCTTGACTGAGAATCACAAGTATATTGGCCAAATATTTAATACTTATATCCTTGTTGAATTTGATAGTAAACTCTATATCATAGACCAGCATGCTGCACACGAGAAGATTAACTTTGAAAGAATTATGAAGTCATTTAAAGAGGGTAAGGTTTTAAATCAAAAAATTTTCCCTAGTATAATTATGAAACTGACACCTATTCAATATGATGCAGTTATGGAAAATATTGAAGACTTTAGAAAAGTGGGATATGAAATAGAGAGTTTTGGCGACAACGATATAAAAGTTGATTCAGTTCCATATAATATATTTAACATTGGTAATGAAAAATTACTTATGGATATGATAGATAGCTTCGCCGATGACAAGAATAAAGAGCAGTACGACAGTATAGTTGAAAAGATTGCTTCTATATCTTGTAAGAAGGCAATAAAGGCAAATTATATACTTTCGGAAAATGAAGTGAAACAATTATTGAGAGACTTATTTAGTTTGGATAACCCATATAATTGCCCTCATGGCAGACCTACTATCGTATCACTTAGTAAATATGAATTTGAAAAGAAGTTTGGGAGGATCGTATAGTGAAAAAATTTATAATAATGACATTAATCACATTTGGCACACTTACTTTTGTTGCTTGTAATAAAGAAGAAAAGAAACCTTTCGGCGCAGAAGTTGTAAATTATGATAATGTTGAAGGAATTAATAAAGAAGGACCTATTATAGAGACTCAGCATTTTGAGAACACTCCACCTATGGGAGATAAGACAGTGATTGTAGAGGTAGGGCCTCCACATATTGATTATCCAGATATAAAAGTAGAGCCTACTGCAGACTTGGAAGAAGACCCAGATTATGGCGGAATACCAATTGTTACAAGAGGAAATGGAAGTAATGGATCTTAGTGGCTTAAACAAAGAACAAAAAGAGGCAGTTCTATATAATGATGGACCACTTTTGATTATTGCTGGTGCAGGCTCTGGTAAAACCAGAGCAATCACATATAAGGTTGCACATCTTGTTGAAAATGGTGTTAATCCACAAAACATTTTAGCAATTACTTTTACAAATAAGGCAGCTGCTGAGATGAAAGAAAGAGTTGAAGACTTACTTGGCAATAATTCAAAGCAGGTTTTCATCTCTACTTTTCATAAGTTTTGTGGAAGGGTCTTACGAGTTTTTATTGAATCAATTGGATATAATAAGAACTTTTCAATTTATGATTCAGATGACCAAAAGAAAGTTTTAACAAAGATAATAAAAGATTTTGGCTATGATGACAAAAAAGTTAAAGCGAGAGCTGCAGCAAATCATATATCATATTGCAAGAACCATGACATAAGTTTAGATGAATATAAGAAATCTGCTAAAAGCGATATGGAAAGAATATATGCAAGATGCTTTGAAGAGTATGAGAGCAGAATGTTTAAGAATAATGCCCTAGACTTTGATGACATGTTGCTTTTGACAGTAAAAGTTTTAAAGACTAATGAAAATGCGCGAAAGGCATTAGCATCTAAGTTTAAATATATATTGGTTGACGAGTATCAAGATACAAATCTTGTACAGTTTGAGATTATCAAACTTTTAACCATGGACGGCAATAATTTTTTAACTGTGGTCGGTGATGATGACCAAAGCATATATAGGTTTAGAGGTGCTGATATAAGAAATATACTTGAGTTTGAGAATGTATTTGAAAATGCCAAGGTCATAAAACTCACACAGAATTACAGGTCTACTAATAATATTTTAACAGTTGCGAATAATGTCATTAAAAATAATAGAGGTAGAAAACCTAAGGAACTATGGTCTGAGAATGGAACTGGCAGTAATGTAGTATTTACTGAATACGAGGATGATAGTACTGAGAGTTACTCTATAATTAATGAAATAAAGAAAAATGGCAATTATAAGAATACTGCTATATTATATAGAACTAATGCTCAGTCAAGAAAGTTTGAGGAAATGTGTGTTTCTCTCTCAATTCCATATTCTTTAGTTGGCGGTGTTAACTTCTATGAGAGAAGAGAAATTAAAGATGTAATTGCCTATATGCACATCTTAGTTAATCCAAGTGATACTAATAGTTTGTTTAGAGTTATAAATGTGCCAAAGCGTGGAATTGGTGAAACTACCTTATCTAAGATTCTTGAATTTGCGGGAGCGAATAATATTACTCCATTTGAAGCAATATTTAATTATGATAAGTTGGACTTGGGTGCAAAGATAAAAGAAAAGATTAAAAGTTTTGTAGATTTAATTATACTACTTAAGAACGAGAATGAGATTGATGGAATAATAAATAAATTACTTGCAAATTGTTACGAAGAATTCCTTATGGACGAGTATGGTTCAGAGGATGGCAAGGAAAGACTTGAAAATATTTATGAATTAAGAAATAAGGCAATTACCTTCAAAAAGACCTATCCTATGTCAGTTGAAAATGACATATTAAAAGACTTAGCAACTAATATGTCGGCAAAGGTTATCTTAGAAGATTTCTTATATGAGATTGCACTTGTCTCTGACACTGACAATTTAGATAGTAGTGAAGATAAATTGACACTCATGTCGCTTCATGCATCTAAGGGACTTGAATATGATAATATTTATTTGACTGGCATGAATGAAGGAGTATTTCCATCATATCAAGCAATCACTGCAGATGATAGCAATGATGAAATAGAGGAAGAGCGAAGACTGTGTTATGTGGGCATCACAAGAGCTAGAAAGAATCTATATTTATCAGCAGCTAGAAGAAGAATGCATAATGGCAATTACAATACTTATCTTGTAAGTAGATTTGTTGATGAAATTGACAATAGTAATATAGTAAAAAATATGTTACCAAGTGCGGGTTCATATCTTGGAGATGAACTAGATATGGAGTTTAGAAGCAATAGAGGTAGTTATTCTAAGAATAGATTTAAAGGAAGCTTTTCTAATAATAAGTTTATTGATTATAGTAATACTGGAGTTTCAAAAGTTGACTTAAAGAAAAGTATAGATACATATAAGACAGGTTCTAACATAGTTAAGGCGACTTCGCTTGATTACAAAGTTGGAGATAGAGTTAGCCATATAAAATTTGGTGATGGCAAGGTGACAAATATAGAAGATGTTGGAAGAGACTACGAAGTTACAGTTGAATTTGACGATGTAGGCTCAAAAACTCTTTTTGCCGCATTTGCCAAATTGGAAAAAATATAATTATTAGCGAGGAGATAGTATGTCTAAAGTTAAAATTGTTGATACGACACTTAGAGATGCACATCAAAGTTTAATTGCTACTAGAATGCCTTATGAAGTAATGGAACCAGTGCTTGATGATATGGATAAGGCTGGTTTTTATGCTGTTGAGTGTTGGGGAGGAGCAACTTTTGATGCCTGCCTAAGATTTTTGCACGAAGACCCATGGGATAGACTAAGAAACTTTAAGAAGCATTTTAAGAATACAAAGTTGCAAATGCTTTTTAGAGGACAAAATATTTTAGGCTATAATCACTATGCTGATGATACAGTTGAATACTTTGTAAAAAAGTCTATAGAGAATGGAATTAATATTATAAGAGTATTTGACTGCTTGAATGATATAAGAAATTTGAAAACTTGTATTGATGCGACTAAGAAAGAGGGTGGACATTTGCAGGTTGCCTTCTCTTATACTTTGGGTGATGCATACACTCTTGATTACTGGGCTAAACTTGCCAAGGACCTTGAGAGCATGGGGGCTGACTCTATATGTATTAAAGATATGGCAGGACTTTTGCTTCCTTATACTGCAGAGCAACTTGTTAAGACACTTAAGAAGTCAACTAAATTACCAATCGAATTACATACTCATTATACTTCTGGTATGGCTTCTATGACTTTACTTAAATCTGTTGAAGCTGGCTGCGATATTATTGATACTGCATTATCGCCATTTGCACTTGGCACTTCTCAACCTGCAACTGATGTAATGGTTAAGGCGTTTGAAGGAACTGAGTATGACACTGGAATTGATATAAATAAATTGATTGAACTTGCAAAATATTTTAGTAAATATAGAGACGAGTGCCTAAAGAGTGGTCTATTAAGTCCAAAGGTTCTCGGAGTAAATGTTAATACATTAAAATATCAAGTTCCTGGTGGAATGTTATCAAATCTAATTTCTCAACTTACTGAGGCTAGAAAACTTGATAAGCTTGATGAGGTACTTGAAGAGATACCAAGAGTTAGAGAAGATTTTGGTCAGCCGCCACTTGTTACACCATCATCACAGATTGTAGGAACTCAGGCAGTTATGAATGTACTTGCAGGTGAAAGATATAAGATGGTTCCTAAGGAATCTAAAAAATTAGTTCACGGTGAATTTGGTAAAACAATTAAGCCAATGAATCCTGAAGTGGTTAAAAAGATTTTAGGTGATGAGCCACAGATAAAAGGAAGACCTGCTGATAATATAAAACCACAGCTTAAAGATTTTGAAAAAGAAATGGGCTTCTACAAAGAACAGGACGAGGACATACTATCTTATGCATTGTTCCCAACTGTTGCAAAAGACTATTTTGAATATAGAATGACAAAGAAGACTGGAGTTGATTCAACACTTGTAGATAGAGAAGATGCAGTATATCCAATTCAATAAAGTTAAAAGGAGTTTATAACATGAAAGGTATAATTCTTGCTGGAGGTTCTGGAACTAGATTATATCCACTTACTATGGTAACTTCAAAGCAGTTACTTCCAATTTATGATAAGCCAATGATTTATTATCCGCTATCTGTTTTGATGGGTGCTGGGATAAAAGACATTTTAATTATCTCAACACCGCAGGACACACCAAGGTTTAAAGATTTACTTAAGGATGGAAGTCAGTTTGGTATCAATCTGTCATATAAGGTTCAACCAAGCCCAGATGGACTTGCGCAGGCATTTATCATCGGTGCTGATTTCATTGGAAATGACACTGCATCAATGATTTTAGGTGATAACATTTTCTATGGTCATGGTTTTACTGCTAAGACTAAAAAGGCTAGTGAGATAACAAATGGTGCAACTATATTTGGTTACTATGTGGATGACCCTGAGAGATTTGGTATAGTTGAGTTTGATAAAGATGGCAAGGCTATAAGTATAGAGGAAAAGCCAGAGAAACCAAAATCAAATTACTGTGTGACTGGATTATATTTCTATGACACAAATGTAGTTGAGTATGCTAAAAACTTAAAACCTTCAAAGAGAGGTGAACTTGAAATCACTGACTTAAATAGAATTTATCTTGAAAATAATAGTTTAAATGTTGAATTACTTGGAGCAGGATTTACTTGGCTTGATACAGGAACTCATGAGTCACTAGTTGAAGCAACTAACTTTGTAAAAACCATAGAGGACCATCAACATAGAAAGATTGCCTGCCTTGAAGAGATAGCATTTAGAAATGGTTGGATAGATGAGAACAAGATGTATGAGGCATATGAGACATATAAGAAAAATGAATATGGAAAATATTTAAAAGATATATTAGATGGAAAGTTTATCCGTCAAGTATAATTAATAGGAGAATGGTATGAATATTATAGTTACAGGTGGTGCAGGATTTATTGGTGGTAATTTTATGCATTATATGGTGAATAAGTATCCAAATGACAATATCATTTGTATAGATTCACTTACTTATGCTGGAAATATGGAGACCTTAGAACCAATAAAAGATAAAAAGAATTATAAGTTTTATAAGGTAGATATTACTGATAGAAAATCTATCTATGAAATATTTGAAAAGGAAAAGCCAGATTACTGCATTAACTTTGCAGCTGAGTCTCATGTAGATAGGTCTCTTGAGAATCCGGAAATATTTTTGAAGACAAATATTTTAGGAACTCAAGTTTTGATGGATGCTTGTAGAAAGTATGGAATAAAGAGATATCATCAAGTATCTACTGATGAGGTATATGGTGATTTGCCACTTGAAAGACCTGATTTGCAATTTGATGAGACTTATCCTATAAAGACTTCAAGTCCTTATTCAGCATCTAAGGCTTCAGCTGATTTACTTGTAATGGCATATCATAGAACATTTAAATTACCTTGCACAATTAGTAGATGCTCAAATAACTATGGACCATATCATTTCCCAGAGAAACTTATTCCTCTTATGATTAGTAGAGCATTGAACAATGAGAAACTTCCAGTGTATGGTGAGGGAAAGAATGTCCGTGACTGGCTCTATGTTGAAGATCATTGTAGAGCTATTGACATGATAGTTAGAGATGGAAAAGATGGTGAAGTATATAACATCGGTGGTCATGCGGAAAAGGCAAATATTGATATAGTTAAAATTATTTTAAAGAAACTTGATAAGCCAGAGTCATTAATAGAGTTTGTAAAAGATAGACCAGGCCATGATTTGAGATATGCTATGAATCCTGCAAAGATTGAGAAAGAACTCGGATGGAAACCATCTGTTACTTTTGAACAAGGAATAGATAAGACTATTGATTGGTACTTGAATAATAAGCCTTGGTGGGAGCATATAATTAGTGGTGAATATCAAAACTATTTTGATAAGATGTATGGATATAGAATGGATAAAAAATAGTTTGGAGTATAGATGAGCGATGAAAAGAAGTATGTCTTAGTTACAGGTGCTACAGGTCAGCTTGGCTCAGACATAGTTGACGAATTAAATAGAAGAGGGATTCCAAATATTGGAGTTGGTAGTGCGGATTTAGATATTACTGATAACGAGGCAGTATCTAAGTTTTTTGATTCACACAAGTTTTCATATGTGATTCACTGCGCAGCATATACTAAAGTTGATTTGGCTGAAGATGAAAAAGATTTAAACTATGAAATCAATGTGAAGGGAACTTCTAACTTAGTTTCTGAATGTCAAAAATACAATATACCACTTGTATTTTTCTCTACTGACTATGTTTTTGGCGGAAATGGTGACAAGCCTTTCAAAGAAGATGATGAGACTAATCCACTTTGCGAGTATGCAAAAGCAAAATATCTTGCAGAGCTAGAAGTTAAAAAACTTGATAAGTATTTTATAATTAGGATTTCATGGGTCTTCGGAAAGATTGGAAATAATTTTATAAAGACTATGATTAAACTTTCAGAGACTAAGACTGAACTCAATATTGTTTCTGACCAGATAGGTTCACCGACATATACATTTGATATGGCTAAGGCAATAGTTGATATGATTAACACAGATAAGTATGGTATATATCATTTGACTAATGAAGGTTTTGTATCTTGGGCAGATTTTGCAAGAGAGATATTTAAGAAAATAAATAAGTCTATTAAAGTTAATGATGTAACTACAGAAGAGTATAATGCAAGGGCAAAAAGACCAAAGAATTCTAGACTTGATAAAACAAAGTATTTAAATGCAGGATTTAAAAAGATGCCAACTTGGCAAGATGCACTAGATAGATATTTAAAAGAGATTAATGTTATTTAGGAGATAATATGGGAAGATATTTTGGAACTGATGGCTTTAGGGGAGAGGCGAATGTAAGCCTTACTGCAGACCACGCATTTAAGATTGGCAAGTTTTTGGGTTACTATTATAGTAAAAAGAATAAAAATTGTAGAGTGGTCATAGGAAAAGATACTAGACGTTCTAGTTATATGTTTGAGTATGCAATTGCTGCGGGAATTACTTCTACTGGCGCAGATGCATATTTACTTCATGTTACCAGTACACCATCAATTAGTTATGTTGTCCGCACAGAACAATTTGATGTCGGTGTTATGATTTCTGCTTCTCATAATGTATATAGTGACAATGGAATTAAACTTTTCAATTCAAAAGGCGAAAAACTTGAAGAGAATGTAACTGATATGATAGAGGATTATCTTGATGGCAAGATTCCTGAAGTTGCATATGCTACAAAGACAGACATAGGTAGAACTGTTGACTACTTCGCTGGTAGAAATAGATATATAGGTTATCTCATTTCTATACCTATGAATAGTTTTAAAGAAAAAAAAGTTGCACTCGATTTGGCAAATGGATCTGCTTTTCAAATTGCGAAAAGTGTCTTTGACGCGCTTGGCGCAGAGACATATGTGATTAACAATAATCCAAATGGTTCAAATATTAATGACAATGCTGGTTCAACTCATATTGCGGGACTTCAAAAGTATGTGATTGAGAATGGTATGGATATAGGTTTTGCCTTTGAAGGCGATGCTGATAGATGTATAGCTGTTGATGAGAAGGGAAACATAGTTGATGGCGATAAGATTATGTATATCTGTGCTAAATCAATGAAGGAAGACGGAAAATTGAAAAAGGATACAGTTGTTACGACTGTTATGTCTAATCTTGGTCTATATAAGGCATTTGATAAAATAGGAATCAAGTATGAAAAGACTGCAGTTGGCGATAAAAATGTTCAAGCCTGTATGGCGGATAATGACTATTCCTTCGGTGGCGAGCAATCTGGACATATTATTTTTTCAAAGCATGCAAATACAGGAGATGGTGTCCTCACATCATTAAAATTGATGGATGTAGTTATAAGTAAAAAAACTACCTTGAGTGAACTTGCGAAAGAAGTTGAATTATATCCTCAACTATTAGAAAATATTAAAGTTAGTGATAAGAATAAATGTATGGAAGATAAGGATGTGTTAGATGCAAAAAGTAAGACTGAAAAACTTATCGGAGATGATGGAAGAATACTACTTAGAGCTTCAGGGACTGAAAATGTAGTTCGTATAATGGTAGAGGCTGGTAGTATAGCTAAGTGTAAAGAATATATTGGAATTATAAAAGATGTTATCATTAAGAAAGGCTATGCCATATAATGCTTAGAACAATATTTACAAGTATAATTGTGTATTTCTGTTCGCAGTTTATGTGTGTTGGTAATGTAAATTTGTTGCCAAAGAGAAGAGAAATGCTATTTTATAACTTTTTGGCAGTCTTTTGTATTTATACTTTTTTTAATATTTTTTTTTATGATATTAGAATTAGTTTTTTAATTGTAATTACTCTATTTTATTTGTTATCTTTGACTATGTATTATGTACATGAGTTTAGAGGAACAAATATTAATTTATCGGATATATTATCAATTAACACTGCTAAAGAAGTTGCTGGCGGATATACCTATGAAATTAAACTGGTTTTTATAATATTTTTTGTGGTAATTGTATTTGAGTTTGTATTTCAAATTGTTCACAATAAAATAAAAGTAGACTTAAGTTCTTATTTAAATTCAAATCTCAATATATATAGTTATTTTTGGTATGAAGCTAGGCAGATAATTTTGTTTTTTGTATCATTCTTCATTTTGAAAGATAAAATATCTGATAAACAATACGATTATTCATTAAATGCTGGCGAAAATGAGGGGTATATATATAATTTTATATCATCAATCCCAATATTTCACAGGAGCAAAAAACTCAATATTTCATCTAAAGAATTTCTTAATAATATAAACACAAAAAGTGCACACAATTTTGCTAATGTTAAGATGAGAAATATTGAAAGGCCGCATATAATTGCTATTATGAATGAGAGCTTTGGCACAGCCCATACTCATATTAAAGCAAATATGCCTGTCACACCTTATTATGATAGTTTATCTAAGGTCACTAAGGGAAAACTCTATGTAAATACCTTTGGTGGTGGGACTGCAAATACTGAGTTTGAATTTTTGACTGGAATGACTATAGGTAATTACCCATATCCAGTAATGCCATATAATAATTTTGTAAAAAGAGATAAATATAGTATAGCAAGATATTTTTCAAGTCTTGGATATAAGACTATTGCTATGCACCCATATACCGCGACTAATTATCATAGAAATAAAGTTTATAAAAGGTTTGGCTTTGATGAATTACTGTTCTTCAATGACTTCAAACATAAAGAGTATGTTAGAAACTATGTAAGTGATAAATCAATGTATGAGGAAGTAATCAGAAGATACGAAAATGCAGTAGAGTCTTCTGAGAAACTTTTCTTATTTGGAATAACAATGCAAAACCATAGCGGCTATAAAAATTTCGATGATGCAAAGGTGTTGTCACTCATGACTAATTACAAAAATAGAGAGGCAGTTGACTCATATTTGTCACTAATGAAACTGTCTGATGAGGCGATAGAGATTTTGATAGATTATTTTAGTAATGTAGATGAGCATGTCATAATATTGTTTTTCGGTGATCACAATGCAAGTTTTGGAAATGAGATAAATAAATTTGTTTATGATGATGTTTTAGATTATGAATGTACTAATGCCTATGTAACACCGCTTTTCATCTTTGACAATAAAAATAAAAATAAAAAAGATGATTTTATAAATGAGATATCAGCTAATTTTTTAAGTTTAGAATTACTTAAGAGGGCAAACCTACCACTTGATGATGTTCATCAAATGATAGATGAAATTTATAAAAAGTATTCTGTTTATAATTTCCATAAAGTAAAATCTAGAGATGATGACTCGCTTTATGATATACCTATGGATAAATTCATGATGTATGAGAGGGAATATTTAAAATAATGGATATATATTTTGACAACTCTGCCACTACAATTTTAGATGCAGATGTACAAAAGGTAATGGATGATTTTAATAATAAATTCTATGCCAATCCTTCTGCCATGCATCGATTTGGATATCTTGCAGAGGAAGAAGTAAAAAAATGTAGTGAATATATTGCTAGTATTATTAACTGCGATAGTTCTGAAATAATTTGGACTTCTGGTGGAAGCGAGAGCAATAATCTAGCGATTAGCGGCTATATAGAAGCACATAAGAAAAGTGGCAATCGCATAATCACTACGAGTATAGAGCATCCATCTGTCTACAATGTATTTAAGAAATATGAAGACTTAGGATTTGATGTAATTTATTTAGATGTAGATGGCAGAGGACAGATAAATCTTGATAAATTAAAAGATAGCATTAATGATAGTACAATCTTAGTTTCAATAATGTTCGTAAATAATGAGATTGGTTCTAGACAAAGGATTGAAGAGATAGGCGATATAATAAAAAGTAAAAATAAAAACTGTGCCTTTCATGTTGACTTTGTTCAAGGATTTACAAAATATAAAATAGATGTAAAAAAGTCAAATATTGATTTTTTATCTGTAAGTTCTCATAAGATTAATGGACCAAAGGGCGTAGGGTTTCTGTATAGAAACAAAAATGCTCGAATTATACCTATGATTCTTGGCGGAAATCAGCAACAGGGTCTTAGAGCTGGAACTCTCAATACTACAGGCATAATTGGGACTTATATGGCTACAAAGATTGCATATGAAAACTTTGAAACTGTAATTAGTGGGCTTAAAAATCTTAAAAATTATTTAATAGATGAATTATCTAAAATTAACGATAAATATGGTATAATTACTATAAATACATTAAAGGATGAATCATTTGCTCCACATATAGTATCTATAAGTTTTAAAGGTATAAGGGCGGAGGTGATGTTACATTCGCTTGAAGGATATGGCATCTATGTATCTGCGGGCTCTGCCTGTTCTTCACATAATAAAAATATAAGTAATACATTAAAAAGCATAGGGCTTAAACCTGAAATTGCTGAATCAACGATACGTGTTTCATTCGGCAAATACAATAACAAGCAGGAAATTGACACATTTATAAATACATTGGATATATTAATTCCAAAATTAGTTTTAAAGAGATGATTATGAAAAAAATATTTAAAGAAAAATTGAATATTCTTATTTCAACTATTTTGATAATTAGCTTTCTTATGAATTCAGTTTCTTTTGCATTGTGGGGAAGAACTGATAAGGGAGGTATTTATTGGTATGAACTTGATGGAACAGTTGCTATGGATGGTTGGAAACTAATTGATGATGACAATGATGGAGTTGGATATTATTACTATTTTAATAAAAATGGATTTATTTTGATTGATGACATAACTCCAGATTTTAAGATTGTCGGCGTTGATGGTAGAAGAATTGGTTATGATGGAAATCCTGAGACTATGCTAATTGAAAAAATTGTGTATGAAGAGGGTGTTGACAATTCTGTCTATAGTGCTGAAATTCTTGAACAGATAAAGGCAGATCAGGAAATTACAACCAATTCAAAAGGTTTATTCTCTACAGGTGGTTATCTATATGCAAAAGACCCAAATGTAATTGATGGACCTAAACCATCAGATGGATTAATTATAGAGGCAAATCCAGATGGAACAGCGCGTTATTTGCTTGGACCAAATGTAGTTCTTAAAAGTGATAAAGAAAAAGCAAAAAGTAAAAATTTTGATCCACTTATAAATAAGAGTATGCCTGAGTATATAAAGAGTGGTGACAAGTACAGTAAAAAGGTTAATGGAACAATATTTAACAAAACTAAATGGAAAGATGTAATGGCTCTCAAAGGTTCCGGTGCGACTATTGTTTTCGAGAATCCACAGAAGAATTTCAATAAGTTAAAAGGTAGAATAGCAACTCATTATTTCTCATATTCTGATAGAACTACTCAGTGTACATTTTCAATTTATAATGAGGATGATGGTGAAGAGTTATATACTACTTCTGATTTCAACTATAATGGTGGTGTCTCATTTGAATGTAATTTTCCAAAGAAGGCATCTGCTATTAGATTTGAGTTAGAGGTTACTGGTCAATATACTTCAAGAGTATGTTATTTGAGAAACTGCGAATTTAGTTTTGACAGAGAAGCCTATGAAGAAGAACTCTATGAGGATGAAGTCGAAGCAGAGTATAGAAGAAGATATGGAACAGAATCAGAGGCTACATATGAAGAAGATTCTGAAGAGGATGACGAGGCATCATGGGCATTGGGAGAGGTACCTGTTGAAGGTGAAGACCCTGGTGCAAGATATAGAAGATTAAATGGTGCTGTGCAGGATGATTTCTATTGGGCAAATTTACAATATGATGAGGAAGACGATACTATAACTGAAGCTATGAAAGCATCAATTTCTGAAGCAAAGAAGAGATTGGAAGAAGAGGCTGAAAAGAGAAATCTTATAACCGGACCAGCTTTTGATCCATTCCTTAAGGCACAGACCGAAGCGGTTGGACCTGATGGATCGACGAGAATGATAGAGGCATTTAGTGAGGGAGATTAGAGTGAGAGACCTTGATTATTTAAAATTGTTATCAAGACAATTTCCTAATCAGGAAAAGACTTGTGTTGAGATTGCCAACTTAAGTTCTATACTCACACTTCCTAAGGGAACTGAATTTTTTGTATCAGACTTGCATGGTGAGAATGAGGGATTTATACATTTGCTTAGGTCGGCATCAGGAGTTGTGCGCTCTAAGATAAGATTTATATTAAAGAATGAAATGACTGAAGACGAGATACTTGAGTTTGCAAATATAATTTATTATCCTGAAGAAAAACTTGAACAAATTGACTTTAGAAATAAAGATACATACGAATTTCAAAAAGTTACTATAATGAGGATTTTGAAAGTATTGAAGGATATTGCAAGTAAGTATTCAAAGTCTAAAGTTAGAAAATCAATGAATAAAGAATATGTCTACCTGCTTGATGAATTGCTCTATAAGGACATAGATAGAGATAATGTAAAAAAAGAGTTTTACTATGATGAGATAATTAACTCTATAATAGATATAGGTCTTGCGAAAAGATTTATCACTGAGATGTGTAAGCTCATACAGAAACTTGCCGTTGATACATTACATGTAGTTGGAGATATTTTTGATAGAGGTCCAAGACATGATTTAATTTTGGATGAGTTGATTGACTTTCATAATGTAGACATAGAATGGGGAAATCACGATATTGAGTGGATGGGTGCAGCACTTGGAAATGAAGTTTTAATTTTAAATGCACTTAGAATTGCTGTTAGATACAATTGCTATGACATGCTTGAGGATGGATATGGCATAAGCCTTAGGGCACTAAATGATTTTGCGGCTAGAACCTATATGGATGACCCTTGTGAATTGTTTATGCCTAAAATGCTAGATGAAAATAAATATGATGTTGTAAGACCAAGTCTATCTGCTAAGATTCAAAAAGCACTTGCTATACTTCAGTTTAAGGTTGAAGGCAAATTGATTAAGAAACATCCGGAATATGGAATGTCTGATAGAGTAATGCTTGAGAGAGTTGATTATAATGATTGGACTTTGGATGTAGATGGTAAGAAATATAAATTAAAAGATAGAAACTTCCCAACCATAGACGCAAAAGACCCACTAAAATTATCAGATGAGGAAGAATTACTTCTTAAATCGTTGAAGGCAAGTTTTGTTCATTCAAGAAAACTTAAAGAGCATGTGAAGTTTTTGTTTGATAAGGGAAGTCTTTATAAAATTCATAATGGAAATCTTTTATACCATGGAATTATTCCATTTGATAAAGATGGCAACTATGCAGTTTTCAAAGGTTTTGATGGTAAACAAAACTTATCTGGTAAGTCATTACTTGACTATTTTGAGAATATAATTAGAAGTGCAAATAAAGATGTAAAGATGAATATAACTGAGTCTGATAATATTGACGCTATGTATTATATGTGGTGCGGCAGTATGTCACCACTTTTTGGAAAAGATAAGATTAAAACATTTGAATTATATTTTGTAGATGATAAAGATGTCCAAGTAGAGAATAAGAATGAATATTATAATCTTTATCAGGATGAAAAAATTGCTATAGGAATTTTAAATAATTTTGGACTCAGTAGTTCTGGTCATATAATAAATGGACATGTGCCTGTAAAGGTTTTAAAAGGTGAGAGTCCTGTAAAGGCAAATGGCAGACTTTTTATAATTGACGGTGGTATGTCAAAGAGTTATCAAAAGAGCACTGGTATAGCTGGTTATACTTTGATAAGCGATTCGGTTCACCTTACAATTGCTACTCATAAGCCATTTGAAAAAGGCAAGTATAACACACCTGAAACTTTAGAAGTAGAAAATATAGCAAAAAATGGTAGACTCCGTGTCAGAGACACTGACACAGGACTAGAAATACTAGATAAGATAAATGACTTGAAGGACCTTCTAGAAGCATATAGGAGTGGACTAATAAAGGAAGAATAATGAGCCTCAGGGCTCATTTTTATTAGACAAATTTGGAATTTAGGCATATAATATACACAAAATGGACACAGTTTTTTTGTATCATTTTAATGTGTTTTTTAATAAGGCAAAAAATCGAATATATGTGCTTGCCCTATTATTTTCAATGATTTTTTCTATAATTATTCCAAATTACAGCAAGAGTTTAAAGACTGAGGAAGATAGGATAAACACTTTAATTTTATTAAAAATTATAGAGGATGCTGGAAACCTAGACACAAATGTTACAAGGGCGGAGTTTTCAAAAATATTAGTAAGGGCTTCTGAGGATAGAGATAAAGTTTCGGATACCTTGTCAGAAGCAGTATGTAATGATGTGAGTATTGACACACCCTATGCTGCATATATTAAAAAAACAATTGATAGAGGATACATGTTCACATATCTCGGAGGATTATTTAAACCATATGATTATGTGACCTTTGATGATTTATCAAGAGCCTGCCTTGCACTTTTGTCTTATACAAATGATGACTTTAGAGGCAATCAAGTTATAGGTAGAAATTTAAAATTTAGAAGTTTGGGGCTTGCTGAGAATATTGATAAGGCTGATTTGGAAGCTTTAACTAAGATAGATATTATAAATGGTATTTACAATACCTTAAAAGAAAATGTAAAAGACAGTGACGATGTATATGGGCAAGCTGTTTTTGACAAACTTATAATTGACAGTGATAAAGAGTTAAATGCTTCAGAATATAAAGAAAGTAAAATTGAAGGACCATTTGTAGCTAAAAATGAAAGTGAATTAGATATTCCATTTGAAATCACAAAACATAATGTATATATCAATGCAATAAGTGCAAGTATAGATGAATTAAAAGACGATATAGTAAATTTCGGATATGCCATATACTATTTGGATTTAGACAATAAATCTGTAGTTGCATATACGGAGAGACAGGATGTTAGTTCACCAGTTGTGTTGAGAAAGGGATATATTTATAAAATATACTATGCAGCATCTAATATGCTTATACCATATAGAGTTGATATTGATAATTATAAATATATGCTTGATAGTGAAGAGGCAAAGTTCTCGTTCTCTGCAAATGGCAAATATAGAGAAGATGACTATGTGATCTATCTATGCAACAAGATGAATGATATTAGTTCTATATACTTGGATGAAAATGGCAAGACAGTTTACAAAAGTGATGAAGCCGAGCCATACAATGGTTCAATAATATTAGTTTTTCATGCGAATTCTATATTGAGGTGATTATATGATGAAAAGAATATTTGCAACAATTCTAGTTATATCTAATGCTTTATTTTTTGGGACTCATACTTTTGCTGCAACAACTGCAGGTCAAGAGATGAGAACTCAGGTTCTTTATCTTGCAGATATAATTACTAACGACAACTTTATGAATGATTTTGTGACTAGAGCAGAATTTGCAAGAATGGTGGTCAAGGCATCAAAGTATAAAGACAGTGTATCTTACTATGATTCAATAACTGCTTTTTCTGATGTAGATTCAAGTAATGAATATTCTTCATTTATAAAAATTGCCACTAAAGAAGGCTATATGACCTCATATCTTGGTGGACTATTTAAGCCAAATGAATATGTTACGTATAAAGATTTGACAAGAGCCTGTCTTGCACTTCTTGGATATGAAAATTCAGATTTCTCTGGGAATCAGATAGCTGGAAGATACGAAATGTTTTGTTCATTAAAGATAAATGATAATATAGATAAGACAATAAATGATTTTGTCACAAAGAAAGATTGTGTAAATGGCATTTACAATACTTTAAAAACGAAAACTAAGGGTGGCAATTCCGCCTATGGCACATCTGTATTTAAAGACTTGTCAGTTAATAGTGATGGAGATTTAAATGCAACTGGACTTACTAAAACTAAACTTGAAGGTCCATTTATATTAAAAAGAGGTGAGGCTCTCAATCTTGCTATTCCATTTGATATTACAGTTGCAAATATATTTATAAATGGTGTATCTCAAACTCTTGAGCAGACTATGAGAGAGCTTAACAACATGGGATATCTCGTTTATTACTATAATAAAACTACAAAGACTGTCTATGTATATAAAGAGGGAACTACACTTGAGTCATCCACCATGGTAAAAAAAGGATATGTAAATCATATTTACTATAGTGCAAGTGACACTATTACTCCTACAAGAGTTCAAATTGATTTGGCTTACTATACTTTATCAGGTTCTGATGTTAAATTCGCATTTTCATATGCGGGAACTATACATGTTGGAGACCAAATTATTTTCATCTATACTAAGAGTGATAATGGAAATGACTCAGATGATTCTGGCGATGGAGCAGTGGAGACAGTTGGTACAATAACCAACGCATATATATATAATTTAAATTATTAATAGAGGGATTTTATGGCATTCAAACTACCAAATTTAAAAGAATTACTTAATAAAAACAAAAAAAAGGAACTTGAAGAAGTTGCAAGTGTTGATGCTGGAGAAGGAGCAGTAAGTTCTGATTCTTTTGTTAAGACTGAGTTGAGTAATGAGGATATCGAGGCGACTCAGGCAGCTCATGATGAAATAAAAAACATGAGACTTAGAAAGCAGAGATTGATTAAAAAGATTGTGATAATTGCTGTCGCAATTATTGCAGTGATTTTTATTGTAAGATTGGTATTAAATGCAAAAAAGAAACAGGTTGAGACTGCAGAGGTTATGAAGAATGTTTCTAAGGCTCGTATCATGAATATCTCATCAGAGATTTCAGGTTCAGGAACTCTTAAACCAAAAGATAGTTACACCATTACATCTCTCGTTGAAGGTAATGTAACGAATGTATTTTTCAATATGGGAGACAAGGTCGTAAAAGACCAATTGCTCATAACTATAGATAGTTCAACTGCCTATCGTGAGATAGTAAATGCAACATCATCCGTAGCACAGGCGAAGGATACTTATAATCAGGCTAAGTATGAGTATGAGAAACTTTTAGTGGACTATGAGGGTAGGACATATAAGGCACCATATGATGGTTCACTTAGAACATTTACTGTGAAAGTGGGAGATAAGTTAAGTAATAATACTAAAATAGGAACTCTTGTAAATGATTCTTTGATGACTGTCAAACTTCCATTTTCAAGTAATGATGCGAAGACAATTAGTATAGGTCAGACTGCACTTTTGGAACTTCAGGAAACTGGAGAATATCTTGCTGGAACAGTGAAGAGTATAGCAGAGGAATCACAGGTTCAAGATTCTGGAGCACTTGTAAGATATGTGACTATAGTTTGTGAAAACCCTGGTGGACTCACAACTAATAATTCTGCAATTGCAGTGGTTGGAACAGTTGTATCTATTGAAGATGCAAATTTTGAATTGGAAACTGATGAGGAGTTGACATTTACAGATGGAAACGGTGTTGAAGTTGAGAAACTTCTTGTATCGGAAGGTGCTATAGTTAAAAAAGGCACACCGCTATTTTTAATTACTGAGGATACTTTCAATAATATATTATCAAGTAAAAAGAAGGCATATTTATCTGCTGAGGAAGCACTTACTAAGGCTGAAAATAATTATGATGATGCAATAGATAAATATGATGAGTATTTTATCACTGCACCTATAGATGGAACTGTCATCACTAAGGACGCAAAAGTAGGTGATAAAATTCAAAAGAGCACAAGTTCTGCTAAGACACTCGCAACACTTTATGATTTATCAGAACTAACTTTTGACATGGATATAGATGAGTTAGATATTACTAACATCAAAGAAGGCCAAGAAGTTAATGTGCAGGCTGATGCATTTAAAAATAAAATATTTAAAGGTGTAATTACTAATGTAAGTTTAGTTGCTGCAAATTCAAATGGTGTAACAAATTATCCTGTAACAGTTACTATAACTGATGTTGGAGAGTTACTTCCAGGAATGAATGTTGATGCCTATGTAATTTTGGCAAACGTTGAAAATGCTGTTGCCATACCTGCAGATGCACTACAAAGAGGAAATGTAGTTTATGTATTAAATTCATCTCCTACTATCAAGTCAGGTAATTACAGCACTGAAGGAATTTCAGATAGAGTTAAAAATAGAGCACCTGAAGGATTTACAGCAATAAATGTTGAGACTGGTATATCTAATTCTAATTTTATAGAGATAAAGTCTGGGTTACAAGAAGATGATGAGGTCTATGTGACAGAGAGCACATCAAATTCCACATTAAATTTTGGAGGCATGGGCGGAGGCTTCGGCGGACCACCTATGGGCGGTGGACAGAGAAGGTAAAGATGGGCATTCCACTTATAGAAATGAAAAATGAATATAAGATTTATATCATGGGTACAGAGCAGGTCTATGCAAATGACAATATAAATCTAAAGATAGATCGTGGTGAATTTGTGGCGATTGTCGGAAAATCTGGTTCAGGCAAGTCAACTCTTATGAATATAATCGGTGCACTTGATAAGCCAACTAGTGGAAAATATATTTTGAATGGTAGAGACACTAGCACTATGACTGATGATGAGTTGGCTGATATAAGAAATAAAACTATTGGATTTATTTTCCAACAATATAATTTACTGCCTAAACTTACACTGCTTGAAAATGTCGAGTTGCCACTTCTATATGCCGGTGTAAAAACTAGTGAGAGAAGAAGAAGGGCACTTGAGTCACTTGGAAGAGTTGGACTTAAAGAGAAGTTTAGTCAATATCCAAATCAACTATCTGGTGGACAACAGCAAAGAGTTTCTATCGCTAGAGCACTTGCAGGTAACCCAAGTCTACTCTTAGCTGATGAGCCTACAGGAGCACTTGACTCAAAGACATCAAGAGAGGTTTTAAACTTTTTAAAGCAGTTACATAGTGAAGGAAATACTATAGTAATGATTACTCACGATAATGCTATAGCTCAAGAGGCTAAGAGAGTTGTGAGAATTCACGATGGAAAAATAATATTTGACGGAGATACAGAGGAATATGTTGCAAAGTTTCAAACTAGCAATTAAAGCTATTTTGTCAAATAAAATACGAAGTCTACTTACAATGCTTGGTATAATAATCGGTGTTGCAGCCGTTATTATACTTGTTTCGATTGTTTCAGGATATATGGGACAGATGGTTCAACAGTTTGAAGAGATGGGTGTCAATAAAATCACTGTGTTTTGTAGAAATATGAATACGAGACATTTTGATGACACTGATATGTATGATTTTTGGGATGAACATCCGGATTGGCTTGCAGGAGTTTCGCCATCAGTTACTCTTAGTAATGCTAAAATAAAATCAGGCAGTGACAATCTTGAATCTACATCAATCACAGGTGTGTCTGAGGACTATGCAGATATTCAGAAATACACTGTAGAGGAAGGTAGAAGTTTAGTATATGCAGATATAGCTGGAAGGTCTAGTGTATGTGTTGTTGGCTCATATGTTGCAAATACTTTTTACGGCTCACCTGATAAGGCGGTTGATGACACTGTGAAAATAAATGGTAAACCTTTTACAATTGTCGGTGTCATTGAAACTCAAGATGAGGACAACTTTGATGAAGGCGGAACTGATGATTTTATATGGATACCTTATACTGTGGCTACTAAGATGGGAAGAAATGGATTTATCAATAACTATGTTTTAATCTCATCTGACACAGCCCACACTGATGCGATTACAAGTGAATTAAAAAGTAAATTAAATGACACTTTTAAAAATGAAAGATTATATAATGTTACAGCAAACTCATCAATTATAAAGCAGTTAAATGAATCAATCGGAACTTTGACTGCGATGCTTGCAGGAATTGCTGGCATATCACTTCTTGTTGCAGGAATTGGAGTAATGAATATAATGCTTGTGTCTGTTACTGAGAGAACTAGAGAGATAGGAATTAGAAAAGCACTTGGTGCAAGACAGGGAGTTATTATGCAGCAATTTGTAATTGAGGCTGCAGTTACATCTACTATTGGTGGTGTAATGGGTATAGGAATTGGAGCACTTGCGACAAAGTCGATAGGTGCGATGATGGATATAAATGCAAATCCAACTGTATGGGCAGTAATACTATCATTTGGAGTTTCAGTTGCGATTGGATTGATATTTGGATATGTGCCTGCTAAAAATGCTGCAAGACTTAATCCAATTGATGCATTAAGAACAGATTAGCGGTAATCTTAAAATATATATGATTAAAAGAAATTTAAATCAGGAGGAAGCAATTAGGCATGGAGACGGACCTTGCCTTGTGCTTGCAGGTCCTGGAAGTGGAAAGACTTATGTACTCACAAATAGAGTTTTGAATCTAATTGATGTGCATAATGTAAGTCCAGAAATCATACTTGTTATTACTTTTACTAGAGCAGCTGCCTTAGAGATGCAGCAAAGATTTATAGGCATTATAAAAAACAATAAACTTAGTATAAGTTCTATGCCAAAATTTGGAACCTTTCACTCAGTTTTCTATGATGTGTTAAAAAATGATTTTGGATATAATTCTAAAAGTTTATTAACTACAGGCGATGAAAAGATATTCTTATCTGAAGTGCTTGAGAATTATAAAATTAAGAAACTTGGATTTGACTATATATCAAATATTCTATCGGATATTAAGCATTATAAATTGGCAGTTGAAAGAGAAGAGAAGTTTATACCAAAATATCTAAGCCCAAGAATGTTACGAAAAGTTTTAGATGACTATCAAGAAAAACTTTTCAATAATAAGAAACTTGATTTTAGCGACATGATTAGTAAATGCTATGAGTTATTGAGTAAGGATAAGAAAACACTGAGTTTTTATCAAAAGAAGTATCAATATATTTTGATAGATGAGTTTCAAGATATAAATAAATTGCAGTATGATTTGGTTAAATTAATCTGCAAAAGCAAAAATCTATTTGTAGTTGGAGATGATGACCAAAGTATATATAAGTTTAGAGGATCTCATCCAAAAGTGATGGTTGACTTCTTAAATGATTTTAAGAAAGCAAAAGTTATTAACCTAAATGAGAATTATAGATGTGCAAAGCAAATTGTCAAGTTTTCAAAATTAGTTATAGACAATAATAGAGAGAGATTTGACAAGAACCTAGTTTCAAATAGAGATGAGTTTGGTAAGTTAGAAATTAAGTCATTTGTAGATTCAACTGAAGAGAATAAATATATTATAGAACTTATAAAGAAATATTTTAGGCAGGGCAAAAAACTATCAGATATGGCAATACTCTATAGAACTAACCTGCTATCTAACTCTATAAAGATGAGCCTTAATCGAAATGGAATTAACTATATAATAAAAGGCGAAGACAAGAATATATTTGAGCATTTTGCAATAAAGGATATAGTATCTTATCTAAGACTTTCACTAGGCAAGGTCAGTCCAAGCGATTTACTAAATATTGCTAATAAGCCGCTTAGATATATTAGTAGAGATTCCATAAAATATAAAAATACTAGTATTGATAATTTGTTGGATTATTATAAAGATAAGGATTATATTTTAAATAATTTATATAAACTTAAAAGTGACTTAAATACTATCAAAAAGTACATAACACCTCTTGCGATACGATATATAAGAACCAATATTGGATATGACAAATATCTAAAAGAACATTGCAGAAAGAATGACTTTGACTATGAAGAGGTTGAAGAGATATTAGATGCATTTGAGGAAGAGGCTATACATTATAAAAATATAGATGAGTTTATAGAGTTTATTGATAATTATAAAAGTGATAATTCTGCAAAAGATGTAGATGATAATTCAATAAATCTAATGACATTTCATCTAAGTAAGGGACTTGAGTTTGATACAGTTTTTATAATTGATTCAAACGATGGTCTTATACCACATAAGAAAAGTATAAAGGAAAATGATTTGGAAACTGAGAGACGACTATTCTATGTGGCTATGACAAGGGCGAAAAATAATTTACATATATATTTTACTATTAGAAGATTTGGGAAAGATTTCAAGCCATCTAGGTTTATAGTAGAGGCTATAGGAGGTCAAAATGGATAAAAAAGATAAAATTTTAGTTGTTGACGATGAAGCAAGAATGAGAAAACTGATTGGTGATTTTCTCATTAATAATAATTTTGATGTTATTGAAGCTGTGGACGGTGAAGATGCACTTAAAGTGTTTTATTCTACAAAAGGAATAAGTCTTATAATTTTGGATGTAATGATGCCTAAACTTGATGGTTATGAGGTATTAAAGACTATTAGGAATGATTCAAAAGTGCCAATAATACTTTTAACTGCAAAAGGTGAAGAAAACGATCAACTTAAAGGTTTTGTTTCTGGGGCAGATGATTATATTCAAAAGCCATTTTCACCTAAAATTCTTGTTGCAAGAATAAATGCAGTTTTAAGAAGAAATGATACAAGTAGTGAAAAAGTTGAAATAGGAGGAATCTTAATAGATAAAACTGCGCACCAAGTTTTTGTTGATGAAAAGCCTGTTGAATTTTCTTTTAAAGAATTTGAGTTGATTGATTATTTAATTGAAAATAAAGGGATAGCACTAACTCGTGAAAAGATATTAAATGCTGTATGGAATTTTGATTACTATGGCGATGCGAGAACAGTTGACACTCATATAAAGAAGGTTAGAGCAAAACTTGGTAAGAAAGGCGATTATATAAAAACTTTATGGGGATTTGGATATAAGTTTGAATGTGAAGATGATAAAAAGACTAGTAAGAAAAAGAAATAAATATGAAAAAGAGTATTAAGCTTAGACTTACAATTACATTTATAATTGTAATAATATGTTGCATTGGTAGCATATTACTTTTTAATACTTTATTTCTTGAGAAATTATATATTAATGAAAAAAAAAGGAATTATTAAACAATCATATTATGCATTAGAAAAAGGAATTACTGAAGCGTATGATATGGGCTATGATTTATCTGATTTGTTTAAAAAAAAGAGAAACAATTCAGAAGGAAGCGATGAAAGTAATTTATCAAGGTTCTTAAGAGAATTGCAAGAGATATATGGTGTAAGTACGATTTTGATGGATTCTAATAATAAAACATATTCTTTATTCCAAAATAATTCTATGTTTGACAGACGAATGAAAGACTATATATATAAGGACATGGCAAATAATAAGAATTTAAAAATCTTAGAAAAAAATAATTTATATACTATTGCAATTAATGATAAAAATAGTGGTATTCCTAAGATTGACAGCGGGACGTCTGATAAAGGACCAAGTGAATACTATGAAAGTGAAGGACCAGGAACATCAAATGATTCAAAAAGGCGGTCGACAATACCTTTGATTAAAAGAGATGCTGATATTGAATGCTTTGGATTTTTGAGTGACAATGAAACTGCGTTTTTCTTGACTATTCCAGTTGGGTCTATAAAAGAATCAATTGATTTGTTTAATAAAGTGTTAATATTTGTTTCACTTGTAATAATTTTAATTGGGTCAGTTGCAATTTATATAATTTCAAATAATCTTACAAAACCATTATTGCAGTTATCTGAAATAAGCAAAAAAATGAGTAGACTTGAGTTTGAAAATAAGTATGATGGCAATTCGGAAGACGAAATTGGAATACTTGGGAATTCTATGAATGAACTAAGCCTAAAACTTGAAAAAGCTATAAAAGAATTAAAAAATGCTAATATTCAGTTAAAAGCTGACTTGGAGAAAAAAGAGCAGTTAGATTTGATGAGACAGGAGTTTGTTGCAAATGTGTCTCATGAACTTAAAACCCCTATTGCACTTATTCAAGGATATACAGAGGGGCTTGAAACTGATGGTATAGTTGATAGTAAGGAAAAAAGAGATTATTATTTATCGGTAATTAAAGACGAGACTGAAAAAATGAACACGATGGTCCATCAACTTTTGGACTTGTCGGCACTTGAAAGAGGGCTTTCTGAACTAGATATATCAAGAATAAATCTTAATGAAATCGTTTCTGGTGTAGGCCAAAGTTTTGGATTAAAGATAAAAGATCAAAATATTAAGTTGGATACCGATATCCCAAATGATATCTATGTGTGGGCAGATGGTTATAAGGCTGAAGAGGTTATAAAGAATTATTTATCAAATGCAATTAATCATGTTGATGACAATAAAATTATTAAATTTTATACAACCAAAATCAATGAGAATTATGTACGACTAAATGTCTTTAATTCTGGTATTCAATTACCTGATGCAGAGATGATAAAAGTATGGGAAAAGTTTTATAAAGTTGATAAGGCGAGAACAAGAAGTTATGGTGGAACAGGTCTTGGTTTAAGCATAGTAAAGGCAGTTGCTGAACAACATAAGACTACATGTGGCTGTGAGAATAAGGAAATTGATGGACACGGCGGGATGGTATTTTACTTTGATTTTCCTATAAGATAGATATGAAAAGTATAATAAAGGCACCAGCAAAAATTAATTTATGTTTGAAAGTTAATGATAAGAGAGATGATGGGTATCATGATTTATCTATGATTATGCAAAGCATCTCTCTTTTTGATACTTTAACTATTGAAGTATCTAAAAATAGAAGAGACAATCAAGATAGTGAATTAATAGATTTAAAGTGTAATCTTCCATTTCTTCCAACGGATGAAAGAAATTTAGTTTATAAAATTGTTAAATATATTTTTGAAAAATATTCTATTACGGATAATATATCTATATATCTAAGAAAGGTAATACCTACAAGTGCAGGACTTGGCGGTGGATCAAGTGATGCAGCGAGTATGTTATTGTTTTTAAATAGATATTATAGATTAAATTTAAGCACAGCTGAACTCGTAGATATTGCGGCAAAATTTGGTTCAGATATTCCATTTTTTATTAACAAGAAGGAATGTGTTTGCGAAGGTCGTGGTGAAATTATTTCTGAGATTAAATCATTTAATAATTATTATATAGTAATTGCTACACCAAATATTAGAGTTTCTACAAAGGAAATATTTACTAAGTTTGATGACTTTGAAATTTCAAAGTCGCAAGTTGAATTAGAAAAAGAGAAATTTGCAAATTGTATAGATGCGATAAAGAATAAAAATTTAAAAAAGTTATCATCAAATGTATTTAATAATCTTGAAATTGTCACAGAGTCTATTCATCCTGACATGGCCGTATTTAAAGAAAAGATGCTTAAGATGGGAGCTATGTCATCTCTTATGTCTGGAAGTGGACCTACAGTTTTTGGAATTTTTAACTCATATTTTAAGGCCTTAAAGTGCAAAATTGCTATGAAAAAAGAGCATAATGAGGCATTTGTCTACTTGGCTAGACCTATATAATCCTTTATTGACATATTCATAAAAAAGTGATATATTTGACATACTGTCAAAAATGACGTTATGTCAAATTTTTATGGTGGAAGATGGCAATAGAAGCATTTTATAATTTAAAAGAAAAAAAGAAGAGAAGCATTTTAGATGCGATATCGCTCTGTCTAAAAAATAAGGATTACGATGATTTATCAGTAAATGATATTTCTGTGGCTGCGGATATATCAAGAGGTAGTTTTTATAATTACTTCACAGATAAAAATGATGCTGTAGGAACATTGGTTGATAGTAAAATCAATGAGTATTTTGAAAAATACCGAATGGCGATAGAGTCATCAAATTTTAATTTGATAGAGGGAACAAGAAAAATTTATAATGACACAAAATGTATTTTAAAAGATGAAATTAATGTTGCTATTATGAGAAACTTAAAATTTTTTATTGAGTTTGGAACACAAGCGTTACATTCAAAAAAATTTGAGACTGACATCGACGAATTTATCAACTGGCTGATTAAAAATACAAATGAAGGAAAAACTGCACTTAACAATCATAAAAAAATGGCAAATGTGCTTGATATGCTTATAGGAATTGTATTAAATGCGGTATTTAATAGTATTATGTTTAATTCAGAATATTTTGAGAAATATGATGATTTGAATTATAAACTTGATTTAATAAAAGAAAGTTTAAATAAGAATTAATTATTAGAGGTGAAGGTATGAACGAGCAATTAGGTAACAATAATTTACCAAATGAGAGTGAAAGCAAATCTAAAAAGAATGTAGGAGGAAAGATTGTTTACTTTGCCGTAATTCTAGCAATTATAGCGGCAGCTGGTTTTATGGTATACAAAAGATTAACATTTAAAAAACCTGAAGACTTCAATGCAGTGCCATCAGTAAACGTTACTCATATACGAAAGGGAAGTCTTACCAAAGAAATATCTGTTATGGGAAATATACTACCAACAGATACTTATTATGTTGTAGCTAAAGTTGGTGGAGACATAAAAAACATATATGTTAAAAATGGGGACTTTGTGAAAAAAGGTGACCCTATATGTGATATTGATGCATCAAAAGAAATTGAGGCAGCGTTTATTCAGTATGATACTGCAAGAAGTAGTTATGAAAGAATGCAAAAATTGTATCAAGCAGGAGATATATCTCTACAAAGTTTTGAGTCGGTAAAAGCACAGTACGATGGGTATAAATTAGCTTATGATACAAAGGTTGAGTATTCAACTCCCGTTGCAGTTGATGATGGTGTTGTAGAAAATACAAATATGACTGTAAACACAAGCATTAATCAAGGGACAGTTCTATGTTATATAACATCTGAGGGGGCAAAAGAAATAAATTTTGGAGTTACTGAAAGAGTTTTAAGTGGACTTAAGTTAAATGATCCTGTGAAAATCGAAAAGTCAGGTAAAGTGTATGATGGATACATTTCAAATATTTCAAATTTGATAAATGCTCAGACTGGATTATTTAATGTAAAAGCGGTTATATCTTCAGAGAATAATTTTGCATCAGGTATTATGGCTAAGGTGACATTGCCTTATATAAAGAAAAAGAATATTAATTTATTACCAAATGAGATTATTTATTATGAAGCAAGTATGCCATTTGTATATGTGGTTAACAATGATGGACTTGTTAATAAAAAATACATTGAAGTAGGAATTGAAAATGAGAATTATACAGAAGTCATTACTAACCTTGATAAGAGTCTAAAAATTGTTTCAACTTGGAACAATGATTTGGCTGAGGGAACAACAGTTAATGTAGTTAAAGATGAAAAAGTTGAAGATGAGATTGAGATAGAGTCAATTGCAAATGAAATAATTAAAGAAAGAAACTCAAGAATAATTGCATCAGTTTCTGACATAAAAGAGGAATCAATTAGCACTATGTCAAACTCTGTAAAAATGCCGGAGGTTGAGTAATGAGCTATCAGTTTTCAAAGTTCGTCCTTAGAAAACCAGTTACAGCATTCCTTATAATGCTGTCAATTGTTTTCTTTGGATTTATTTCTATAATAAGTTTCCAGTATGAACTTATGCCATCTATATCTATGCCTATGTATGCAGTAGCCACAATTTATCCCGGTGCTCAGCCAGAAGACATTGATATAAACATAACTAAGAAACTTGAAGACGAATTATATAATTTACAAGGTGTTAAACATTTACAAGGTTCATCTAGGGAAAATGTTTCTATACTTGCAGTTCAATATAATTATGGTCAAAATATGGACCAGGCTTATACTGATTTGAAAAAGGCTGTTGATAAAGTAAAGACATCATTTCCAGATGATGTTCAAGAGCCTAGTATATATGAGATGGATATAAACTCAATGCCATCTATCAAGATTTCCGTTCAAAATAAAACAACAACAGATATCTATAACTATGTTCAAGAAAATATGGTGAAGGAACTAGAGAAGATAAGTGAAGTATCGACGGTTGATACTGCAGGAGGAAGAGAGAATTACATAAAGATAGAACTTAAGCCTGAGATGATGGCTAGATATAACTTGTCTATGTCTACACTAAACCAGATTATCGCAAATGCAGATTTTTCATTACCTGGCGGAGATGTAAAAGTTGGACAAAGAGAATTGTCTATGTCTACTGGAGTAGCTTATAATACAGTGGAATCATTTAAGTCTATTCCAATTATTACTGGTAATAAAAGAACATTATACCTAGAAGATATTGCTGATGTTTATCAAACAAAAAAAGATCAGACTCAAATTGGAAGATATGACAGTGAAGATTGTATAGTAGTATCTATTACTAAAACACAGTCATCAAGTACTGTTGCATTGTCAAAACAAGTTAAAAAAGCATTGGAAAGACTTAAAGCAGCTGATCCGAATCTTGAAGCTATCATAGTTGAGGATAGTGCTGACAATGTAAACAACTCTATAAAAAATGTTTTTGAGACAATGGTTATTGCTATTGTGCTTTCAATGTTAATTATATTCTTATTCCTTGGAGATTTAAAAGCATCATTTATCATAGGAACTTCAATACCATTTTCCATACTTACATCATTTGTGCTTATGTATTTAAATGGATACACACTCAATATAATAACTTTATCAGCATTAGTTCTTGGAGTTGGAATGATGGTTGATAACTCTATAGTTGTGCTTGAGGCATGTTTTAGAGCTAGTGATGAATATGAAGGAAAGAAAGAAGTATCATATTATTGCCTTGCTGCATTAAAGGCAAGTAAGACTATTGGTGCATCAGTATTTGGGTCAACACTTACAACAGTTGTTGTATTTGCACCACTTGGATTTTTATCTGGAATGTCTGGACAGTTCTTTAAACCACTTGGTTTTACTATTGTATTCTGTATGCTAGCATCATATGTGTCTGCAATTTCAGTTGTGCCACTTACTTATGTTTTGATTAAGCCACAAGAAAAAGAGTCATCACCTGCTGGAGGACTTGTTAGACATTTACAAGATTTATATAGAAGAGATTTGCCAAAATTGTTAAAGCACAAATGGATTACAGCGGGAATTAGTATAATTATACTTGTTGGTTCATTTTCATTGATAGGAACTTTTGAAAGAGAGTTAGTTGCTGCAACAGATAATGGAATGATTAAGTTCGACATAGTTACAAAGCCAGGACTTACACTTGATGCTCGAAATGAAATATACACAGAGTTTGAAGAGTTTGTTAGAAAGCAACCTGAAACAGAACATTATATATTATCAAATAGTGCAAGTAGTATGTCTATGACTGGTGGTTCTAGTGGTCAAGCACTTGTAGTATATCTTAAAGACGATAAAACAAGAGAAAAGACAGATGATATAATAAGAAGATGGAAGAAGGAACTTGCAAATGTAACAAGCTGCACAGTTTCCCTAAGTTCATATTCAACTTCTGCTGTCAGTATGTTTGTGATGCCAAATTCTGACAAATATGAAATATTCTTTCAGTCTAATGACTATAGATATTTAAAAGAGGCAAATGATAGAGTTGTTAAATTGCTCGAACAAAGAAAAGATTGTGGAAATACTACAACTTCATTAGATAATGCCGCACCAAGGATTAAAATTGAAATTGATCCTATTCTTGCTGCTTCAGAAGGTTTTACTCCTATGGCTGTAGGTGGGCTACTTTATAATACTTTATCTGGAATTAAGGTTATGGATAAAACAATTGATAATGAAACAATGAATATATATCTTGAGTATCCTGGTGATGAATATGACACAATTGAAAAAGTTTCTAATATGCCATTAAAGAGTAGCAATGGTGTAGAAACAACTGTAAAAGATATTGCAAAAATATATTATGAAGATAATCCAAGTGGAATACCTAAGTATGATAAAAAATATAAAACAACTATTACTACATATTTTAATGAATATGCAACTGAAAATTCAAAAGAAGAAATTAGAAAAACTATTGTAGAACCAATGTATTCAAGATATGTTGAACGAGCAACAAGTGTAGTGGATGATATGCTCGTCGAAGAGTTCTCCGCACTTGGAATAGCAGTTGCTATAGCGGCATTCCTGGTATTTGTAGTTATGGCTTCGCAATTTGAATCTGTAAGATATTCGCTTATGGTTATGGGGACTGTATTGTTTTCGGCAAGTGGAGCAATCTTTGCTTTATGGCTTGCAAATCTTAAATTATCAATGGTAGTTTTGCTTGGTATGTTGATGTTGATAGGAACTGCGGTTAACAATGGTATACTTTATATAGATACTGTAAATCAGTTTTTAGATGATGGTAAAGATTTAAAATGGGCTCTTGTAGAATCAGGCGCCATAAGACTTAGACCTATACTTATGACGACATTAACGACTATTGTATCAATGATACCTATGTCTATGGCATATGGTCAAAATGGAGAAGTGTTACAAGGACTTGCAGTTGTCGATATAGGTGGACTTATATCCTCGACTTTGATGGCATTCTTTTTCTTGCCAGTATATTACTTCATATTTAGCAGAAGAGGTGGAACACCACTTGAGAGATTAAGACCTATAGCATCTGATGCAATTGTGCAAGTTGATGATGAAGAAAGAGAAAGGGAATTGAGAAATGCTGAAAGACGTAAAAATGAGAAAAAGTAAATATGTATTTATCTATTCAATAGCTCTTGTTTTTATAATTACTTTTAACTCATTTGCGGAATTGGGAAAAGTTGAGTATTTTAATGGGCTTACTCCGCAAACACATGTAAACAAATTATACTCTGATGAAAGAAAAAATGAGTTGAAACAAGATATCGTAAATTATAGTGACATTGAAGATATGATACATTTATTTAATCCTGAGATATTAAATAATTGGAATTCTTGGGAAAACGACAAGTCTGCAGAAGATATATATGATATATACCAATCAGCTGCTGATAGATTGTTTGATTCAGCTGGCACGCAAGATAGTATGATGCAAGAAGATATGATGAGTGCACAAGGTAGAGCAATGCAGATACAGGCAGATAAAAATGTTAGTGACTCTTATATAAACTTTTTATCAAATTACCTTGCTGAAAAGCAATTGGTTTTAACTACTAAGATACTTGATATAAATTATCAAAAAAGTGCATATGAGTTATTAAATGCAAATGAAGCAATTAAAGAATCAGAACGAAATCTTACAAAAGCAGAAAATGCTCTTAAATATGGAAGTGGAACACAGGTTGAATTATTAACTGCGAAAAAAGCAGTGGCTGATGCAAAGTCATCTCTTATTGCTGCAGAGTCTGCACAAAAAGCTAATAAGATAAAATTAATACTAAATTGTGGAAAGTCAGCTAGTGACAATATATATATAACTCCAATTGATTTATCATTAGACATTGATATAAATGCTATCAATTTAACAGCAGATTTTGAAACTGCTAAAAATAATAATATTCAACTAGAAATTTATAAGAGAAAAATTGATAATGCCAGAACGGAAGAAGTTAAAAACGAATTTACTATACTATATGAAGCTGCTCCTGATAAGATTTACAATGATTTGGAAAACAAATATAGAAGTATTTTGGATGCAGTAGACACTAATGCTAATCGTCAAGTTGCACTTACACTTGCAAATGATAACCTTAAAAAAGCAAAAGACGAATATGAACATGGTAATATAAGTGTAAAAGAATTTTTAACTGTTGAGTATAATCTAGCAGTTGCTAATAATAATGTATTAGCTGCTCAATATGATTTAAAACTTGCTGTAGAGAATTATAAAAATATTTTAGATGGATATTCAAATTGTTAATTAATGATTAATAGAAAGTATAAAAAGATTATATTTTTAACTTTAATAATGCTTATAACATTATCAAATTTTTCTTATGCCAAAAAAAATAATCCTTTTGAGGGAGAAGTTGCTGCACCGGAAGCTCAAGACAAAAATAATATTTCTGAAGGAATTATTATATCCGATGATCCTTATAAGGCATTTTCACCATTAAATCCAGTTAAGCCAGGCGTAAATAAAGATGAGTATGATAGTGTAGATAATTATGTAGTTGATATTAATACTCTTGATACTCGAATTAAATATTTTTCTCCGACATACACTAATATAAAAGCTAGTGCAGAGAGTTCTTATTGGATGTTATTTTATGCAAGAGGAGGAAATGACACATTAGTGAATAACTATAAATACTATACTGAAGAAATTTACGATTTAACTTCAACATATAAAGATACGATGAATTATTATACACATCAAAGAAATCTACTTAATAAAAAAGATCCGGATTATGCCAATAAATATAAAGAATTGACTATTCAAATTGAAACAAGCAAAGTCTATTATAATACAGCAAAGAAAAGCTATGATGTTGCAAATGCAACAATTACTGGGACAAAGTCAATGCTTGGGCTTAATAAAGTATTATATAATATAGGAAATATTGACAATAATAATAAAGTAGCCTTTGCAAGAAGGTCTGTTACTAAGGCTATTACTTCAGTTGTTTTGACATATTTGCAATTATCAGATTATACAAATATACTTGAAAAGCAAACAAATTTATATTATGATATGTATTTGTTAAAGAAAAAGAATTATGATTTAGGCCTTGCTACAGCAATTGATGTTTCAACAAGTTTAGATACTTATGAGAGAACAAAAAGTACATATAAATCTACTGAAACTACTCTTAAAAATGTGAAAGAACAAGTAGCAATAAACCTTGGATATAAAGTTAGCGATATGGATAAGCTTATATTTGTTGAACCAGAACCTGACTTAGCATATTTTGCAAGCATTGATTTTGAAAGTGATAAAAATAGAGCATATACAAGTAATTCTTCTTATAATGATATAAAATTAAGTGATAAAGATAAAAAATTGCCACAAAGTACTGGAGAGACATTATTTCATGTTAGACAAGACTATATGGCAAGCACTATTATAGCCGAGTTTGAAAGTATTCATAGTAATCTAATATCAAAAAAATATGCATACGATGCAAGCTTGTATCTTAAAGAAATTTGTGATATAAATGATGAAGCAGATAAAAGAAAGTTAGAGAATAATTTAGTTAGCGAATTAGAATATAAAGGGCTTGAATTACAAAATTTAAGTAATAAATTACAAGTAAAAGTTGCAAAATATAATTTAATTAATGCTATTAATGAATATTATTATGCAGCACTTGGAGATATAACAATATCATAAGCAGGAGTAAATATGGCTGAAGAGAAAAAGCAAGTTGAACAAATCACATCACAGGAAAAAGATTTTGCACAGTGGTATACTGATGTATGTTTAAAGTCTGAACTTTGCATCTATAGTGGTGTAAAAGGATTTCTTGTTATACGACCATATGGTTGGGCACTTTGGGAAAATATAATGAATAATGTAGATGCAAGACTTAAGAAGTTAGGTGTTACAAATGTTGCAATGCCACTTCTTATACCAGAGCATTTACTTTTGAAAGAAAAAGAACATGTTGAAGGTTTTGCACCAGAATGTGCTTGGGTTGCATGCGGTGGTGACGATATATTGGAAGATAGACTTGCAGTTCGTCCAACTTCAGAAACTGTTTTCTGTGATTACTGGCATGATGTAGTGCACTCATATAGAGATTTACCACAGCTTTTATGTCAATGGGGGTCAGTTGTTCGTTGGGAAAAAGAGACAAGACCATTTTTAAGAACTCGTGAGTTTTTCTGGCATGAGGGTCACACTTTACACGCAACTGCAGAAGAGTCTCTAAAGTTTACTCTTGATATATTATATATGTATGAGGATTTCATACAAAATGATGCTGCGATACCAGTCCTTAAAGGTAAAAAGACTGAAAGAGAAAAATTTGCTGGAGCACAGGCAACTTATACTGTAGAGTCTATTATGAAAGATGGAAAAGCTTTACAGTCAGGAACTTCTCATGATTTTGGAGATAATTTTGCGAAAGCATTTGATATAAAATATCTTGATAAAAATAATAAACTAACATATGCTACAGAGACATCTTGGGCAATATCGTCAAGAATCATAGGAGCATTAATAATGGTTCACGGAGATGATAGAGGTCTTAAACTTCCACCACATCTTGCTCCGATACAAGTAAGAGTTGTTCCTATAAGAATGACAGATAAAAATAATATTGATAAGGCAACAGAAATATATGATACTCTTAAGAAAAATGGCATAAGAACAGATATTGATTTAAGTGATAAGACACCAGGATATAAATTCTCAGAATGTGAGATGAAAGGAATACCACTTAGACTTGAGATAGGACCTAAAGATATAGAAAAAGGTGTGTGTGTATTGGCAAGGAGAGATAATGGTGAAAAGATTGAAATAAAACTATCCGAGTTAGAAAATAAAGTTAAAGAAACACTTGATACAATACAAAAAGATATGTATGACAGTGCTAAAAAATTTCTAGAAGAACATATAGATATCGCTATCACTAAAGAAGAGTTAATAAGTAAGATGAATAACAAAAAGGGATTTATTAAAGCAATGCACTGTGGCTGTGAAGAATGTGAGGCAGCACTTAAAGAAGAGTCTGGCATAACATCTCGTTGCATACCTATGGAGCAAGAGAAGCTTTCAGATAAATGTGTAGTTTGCGGTAAGCCAGCGAAGTATGAGGTTATCTGGGGAAAGGCGTATTAAAAGTTGTATAAGTTTAATAAGAATAATGGCAGAGAAATCTGCCATTTTTATTGCAAATATCAATAATTATGCAAAAAGCCATCAAAGTTATATCTGCTATGAATAAATATACAAGTTTTTAATAAATTTTTGTATAAATATTGACAAATAATAGTTTTATGCTATTATAATGCATAAATATACAAAACCTAGGAGGCTTTATGAAAAAAATTATTAGTTTGGTATTATCTTTATTATTAGTATTTACATTTGCATGTGGAACAAATACAGCAAAGACTGAGAATGTTGCTGAGACAAGTGCAGAATCAAATAGTCCTAAGACTTTGGTTATGTGTACCAATGCTGAGTTTGAACCATATGAGTACTATGAGGGAACTCAAATCAAAGGAATTGACATTGATATCATTAACACCATTGGAAAGATGAAAGGTTTCAATGTGGAAATTATGGATATCGCATTTGACGCAACCATCCCTGCAGTTATCAACGGAAAAGCAGACTTTGCTATGTCAGGAATGACAGTTACGGAAGACAGACTTCAAAATGTTGACTTCACTCATCCATATCAAACTGCAATTCAATCAGTTATAGTTCCAAAAGATGGAGCAATCAAAAGCATCGCTGACATGAAAGGAAAACAAATCGGAGTTGTAGAAGGATATACTGGTGATATGTTTGCAACTGTGGAATTTGGAAATGAATTTATAGTAAGATATCCAAAGACCACTGATGGATTCCAAGCATTAGTTTCAAATAGAATTGATTGCTATGTAATGGATGACCAAGTTGCTAAGGCATTGGTTGCTGGAAATGATAACTTTGTAATTCTTGACTCTGCATATGCAATTGAAGAGTATGCTATAGCAGTAAAGAAAGGTAATAGCGAAGTATTAAATATGTTGAACTCTGCAATTGATGAAATGAAGGCAAGCGGTGAGTTACAAAAGATTATTAAGAAGTATATAGATTAAATATGAAAGATATTAACTTAAAAGGGAAAAGTTTTTTAAAGCTATTAGATTTTTCAAGTGATGAGATTAGATATTTGCTTGATTTATCTAAAGAGTTAAAAGACAAAAAGAAAAAAGGAATTCTGCATAAGGATTTAGAAGGCAAGAACATCGTGCTACTCTTTGAGAAAACTTCTACTAGGACAAGATGTGCCTTTGAAGTTGCTGGCTATGATTTGGGTATGGGTGTAACTTATCTAGATCCAAATTCATCTCAGATGGGACATAAGGAAAGTATAGAGGACACTGCAAAAGTTTTAGGTAGAATGTTCGATGGAATTGAGTATAGAGGTTTTGAACAGGAGATAGTTGAGAAACTTGCGAAGTATAGTGGAGTTCCAGTTTGGAATGGACTTACTACTGAATTTCACCCAACTCAGATGCTTGCCGATGTGATGACTATAGAGGAAAACTTTGTAAATTCAAAAGGACTTAAACTTGTATTCATGGGTGATGCAAGAAATAATGTTGCAAACTCACTTATGGTTGTATCTGCCAAACTTGGTATAAACTTTGTAGCCTGTGGCCCAAAGGAAAATATGCCTAGTGCAGAACTAGTTGAAAAGTGTAAGGTGATAGCGAAGGAAAATGATTCAACAATTACACTTACTGATGATGTCATAGCTGCTACTAAGGACGCAGATGTCATATATACGGATATCTGGGTATCAATGGGCGAGGAGAAATCAATCTGGGGCGACAGAATCAAACTATTGTCACCATATCAAGTGAATAAATCGGTTATGCAAAATGCCAAAGCTAGTGCCATATTTTTACACTGCCTGCCATCCTTCCATGATTTAAACACAACTGTAGCAAAGGACATTTACGATAAATATGGTCTTAAAGAGATGGAAGTTACTGATGAGGTATTTATGTCGAGTCAGAGTAAAGTATTTGACGAGGCGGAAAATAGACTTCATACGATAAAGGCAGTTATGTATGCTACACTAAAAGATTAAACGACCTTAGGGTCGTTTTTATAATTAAAATATGTTATAATTATAACATGTTAAAAATCAGCGAAATTAAAATAGACATACCAAAGTATCCTAAAAAAATTATTGAGACACTTGAGGAAAATGGATATGAGGCTTATATAGTTGGTGGCTGTGTAAGAGATGTGTTACTTGGAACTAATCCAAGTGATTATGACATTACTACGAATGCTGAACCGCAAACTGTAAAAAAACTTTTTAAGAGAACGATAGACACTGGTATAAAACACGGAACAGTGACAGTTTTATTTTATGAGGATAATAAACCATATACATATGAGGTTACGACATTTAGAATTGACGGAGAGTATGATGATGCAAGGCATCCAAAAGATGTAGTTTTTGTAAATGATTTAAGAGAAGACTTGCTTAGACGAGACTTTACCGTAAATGCAATGGCATACAATGAAAAGGTTGGACTCGTGGATGAGTTTGGTGGCATAGTTGATTTAGATAAAAAAATAATTAGAGCAGTAGGAAATCCTGTTGAGAGATTTACAGAGGATGCACTTAGACTTTTAAGAGCAATGAGGTTTGCAGCGAAACTTGGTTTTGAAATTGAGGAAGAAACAAAGAATGCAATTCCAAAACTTGCACCAAGTCTCTCGATGGTTAGTAAGGAAAGAGTTCAGGTGGAACTTACAAAAACTATCACAAGCGACAATCCTGAATTTGTGAAAATGGTTTTTGAACTAGGTTTATCAAAATATATTACTAGTGATTTTGATAATATCAATGTAGGTAAATTTGAAAAGAAATTACCAACATATATGGCATATGCCTGTCTCTTATATAATACTGATGTGATGCTAGCAAATAAGATTTTAAGAGATTTGAGACTTGATAATAGCAACATTTCAAAGACGCTTATGCTACTTGAGGCAAAAGAGTTATATAAGCAAATCGCAAAATATTATAATGATAAAGATTATGATGATTTTGATCTAACTGTTAAAGAACTTATCAACTATCTTGACTATGATTTGGCGATGGATTTTGTGAAGCTTGTAAGTATCAATGCGAAGGATGAGAGTTTGCAAAACAAATTGTCTGAGGACATAGCTAAACTAAAGATTGAGCAATACCCTATATTTTTAAGAGATCTAAAGGTCGATGGAAACGATATGATGGGGCTTGGCTTTAGGGGGCAAGAAATAGGTGTGGCTCTGAACGAACTACTTAAATTTGTTCATAAAGATAGGCAATTTAATGATAAAAAACTATTGCAAGAAATAGCAAAAAAAGCATATAATACATATAAGGGGGCGCCATATGAATTATAGAGAAGAGTATCAAAAATGGAAAGCTTTAAGTTTTCTTGATAAGAATTTAAAGGATGAGTTAGTAAAAATTGAAAATGATGACGAGGCAATTAAGAATCAATTTTCTTGCTTCGTTGAATTTGGAACCGCCGGTATGAGAGGTACTATGGGAGTTGGACCTAATAGAATGAATTATCTTACTATTAGAAGAACAACTCTTGGACTTGCAAAATATATTGTAATGAATAAAGCTGAAAAGAGCGGAGTTGTTATTACATTTGATTGTAGAAACAATTCAAAAGAATATGCAAACTATGTTGCAAAAGTTTTGACTGAGTTTGGAATTAAAGTTTATATTTCAAAGGCTCTTAGACCAACTCCATTTTTATCTTTTGCAGTACTTCATATGAAAGCATTTGCAGGAATAAATATTACTGCTTCACATAATAGAAAAGAAGACAATGGATATAAGATTTATTTGAAAGATGGTGCACAGATGTCACCACCAGATGACCAAGTTATAATCAAACTTGTTAATGAAGTTACTGATGACGAAATCTTTGTTGACCCAAAGAATGTTCATCCAAATACAAAACTTATAAGCGTAATTCCAAAGTCAGTTGAGGATGCATTCTTGAAAGGTGCACTTGACTGTATGCTTCATAGAGATTTCTGTAAGAAGCACGGAAAGGAATTGTCTGTTGTATATACTCCACTTCACGGAACAGGTTACACCTTCCTTAAAGATGGATTTAAGCAAGCAGGATTTACAAATGTCCATGTAGTTAAATCTCAAAATGATGAGTGTGGTGATTTTAAGACCATCCCATATCCAAACCCTGAGACGGCAGCGGCATTTGAACTTGCTATAAAACTTGCAAAAGAGAAAGATGCTGACATCTGTGTGGCAAGCGACCCTGATGCTGATAGAATGGGTGTATATGTAAAAGTTGCAAAAGGGAAATATGTTCCACTCACTGGAAATGAGTTATCAGCATGTATCTTTGAGTATGTGGCATATTTTAGAAATAAACAATTTGATATGAAGAAATGTCTCGCAGTTAAGTCATTTGTTACTACAAGACTTCTTGATGCTATAGCAGAGAGATATAATATAGAACTTGGTGAGACTCCAACTGGATTTAAATGGATAATGAGATATGTAAATGAGAGCCCAAAGAAACTCATATTCTCTTGTGAGGAATCTTATGGCTGCGCTCTTTCAAATTATGTGAGAGATAAGGATGCTATTGGAACTACATTATTTGTACTTGAGATGGCACTTGCTCTTAAGAGAGTTGGATATAATCTTTATGATTTACTTCATATGCTCTACGACCACTATGGTGTTCACAAGAATTATGCTTTCTCAGTAGTTTACGAGGGACTTTCTGGAAAAGAGAAAATGAATTCTATTATGGAAAAGTTGAGAAACTCTCCATTTACAAAACTTACAGATATAAATGTTGTAAAGATGCTTGACTATAAGACCAACGATGTAACTGACTTTAATACTATGTCAAAATCAAAATTTGATTTTCCAAGTACTAATACAGTAAAGTTCTTCTTAGATGATGAGAGCACAGTGACTGTTAGACCATCAGGAACAGAGCCAAAAATAAAGATTTACTTTGATATAATTGATAAGTCTGAGGAACTTGCAGACAATAAGTTTAAAATTTTAGAGAGTGCATTAAAAAAGGAGCTTGCATAGAAACATATGTTATTTAGTAGTAATGATATTGGAATAGATTTAGGGACATCTACAGTTCTTGTATATGTAAAAGGTAAAGGCATTATCGCGCGTGAGCCATCTGTTGTGGCTATAAACACAGTTGACAATATGCCTATTGCTTTTGGTGAGCAGGCAAGAAAGATGATAGGTAGAACACCTGATAATATTAAAGCGATAAGACCACTTAAACATGGTGTTATTTCTAATATCACTATTACTGAGAGAATGCTTAAGCATTTCATGCAAGAGGCAATTGGAAAAGTTTCTTTAAGAAAACCAAGAATAGTAATCTGTGTTCCTGCAATGTGTACTGAGATAGAAAAGAAGGCGGTTGAAGATGCTGCTTATTCTGCAGGTGCAAGAACTGTAGTAGTTATAGAGGAACCACTTGCAGCTGCACTTGGAGCCGACATAGATATAGAGAGACCTGAAGGAAGTATGATAGTTGATATCGGTGGAGGTACTACAGACATCGCAGTTATAGCACTTGGTGGAATAGTGTGTGCTAACTCAATTAAAGTTGCAGGCGATGACTTTGACCAAGCAATTATAGAGTATCTTAAAAATCAACATCATTTACTTGTTGGTGATAGAACTGCAGAGCAAATTAAAATGCAACTTGGTCGAGCAATTCCTTTAAGAGATAATGATAAGCCAATCACAATGGCTGTAAAAGGTAGAAGTACTCAAAATGGATATCCAGGTGAAAAACTGATTGGTGATGATGATATTTACTTTGTCCTAAAAGAGCCAATTGATGAAATCTTGAAAGGTATAAAGAAGGTATTTGAACTTACGCCACCTGAACTTGCTGCAGATATATTTGATAAGGGTATATATCTTACTGGCGGTGGCTCTCAATTATACGGACTTGATGCCGCTATAAAAGAGGAGATAGGTGTAGAATGTCTTAGGGTTGATGATCCTATGAAAGCTGTCATTTTGGGAATTCAAAAGAGAATCATGATGTTTGATAGACAAGAAGAAATAGATTAATGAAACTACAAGGCAGTATAGAAAATATAAGATTCCGAAGTGAATCAAATGGGTATACGGTTTTGCTTATTAAATCAGGCAAAGCCGTTTTTACTTTGGTAGGGAATATTGCCAAAGTCAACATGGGCGAATGCATAGAGGCAGAAGTTGAGCAGGTAGAGCATCCAACATTTGGATTGCAATATAAAATTTTATCTTATCAAATCATAATGCCAAATAAAGATGAGGATGCGATATATAAATTTTTAATTTCTCTATCAGTGAAGGGTGTTGGCGATGCGACTATTAAAAGAATTATAACTAATTATGGAATTGATACAATTGATACTATAAGAAATCATCCTGAAAAACTAGTAGGACTAAAAGGACTTAATCAAGTTAAAATTGATGCATTGAGAAATAGACTTATTGAGAGAAGTAATGAGATAGAGATTATATTGGCACTTGAAAAATATGACTTAGGTGCAAAGACTATTAAGAAACTGCTTGAGAGATACGGTAGTGCGACATTAGAGGTGATAAATGAAAATCCATATAAACTTGCTATATATATAGAAGGAATTGGATTTAATATCTGTGATAAAATCGCCAAACTTAATGGCTACAATGATAAAAGTAATAAGAGAGTTATGGCGGGAATACTTTACACACTTGAAAATGAGTATGCGATTGGAAATGTTTTTGTTTTAAAAAGTGTCTTGATAGATAAGGCAAGTGAGTTGTTGCAAATTGATAAGGATTATAATTTTGAGGATGTGCTATATAATCTGGAGATTGATTTGAAAATCAAAAGAGATGCCTATGACAATAAAGAATTAGTATTTTTGAAATATGCATACAATGTCGAGAAAAAGTTAAGTGATTATTTATATGAACTAAAGAATAATATCATTATTGTGACAGGCGGACCTGGAACTGGCAAAACTTACAACATCAAAATGTATCTAAAAGATGCAAATGATGCTGGCCTTAAGGTTGCCCTCTGTGCTCCTACTGGTAGGGCTGCTAAAAGAATTACTGAAGTGACTGGCTATGAGGCAAAAACTATACATAGACTTTTAGAATGTGTTGGTGATTCAGATGGCAGGAAGAGTTATTTTTCAAGAAATGAAGATAATAAACTTGATATAGATGTCCTTATAGTTGATGAGATGAGTATGGTTGATGAATATCTTATGCTTGCACTTGTTAAGGCTGTGCCTAATCTTACAAAAATTATACTAGTAGGCGATGTGGACCAGTTGCCATCTGTTGGTGCAGGGCAGGTGCTTAAAGATATGATTGAGTCAAAAATATTTGAAGTTAAAGAATTGACTAAGATATATAGACAGGATGAAGCGAGTGACATAGTTATAAATGCCCACCATGTAAATGCTGGTGAAGAGGTTGTGTTTAAGAAGGAATCAGAGGATTTTATATTTACTAGAAAGAGTTCTGAGGAAGCAATAAAAGAGGCAGTTAATATTTTGGTTAAAGAGAACTTACCGAGACATTTCAATTGTTCGCTTGACCAAATCCAAGTAATCTGTCCTTCTAAAAAGGGGAATTGTGGGACTGAGTCGCTAAATGTTTCGCTGCAACAAGTTTTAAATCCTGAGAGTTTTGAAAAGAATGAACTAGAAGTTGGCAATACGACATTTAGGCTTGGCGATAAGGTGATGCAGACTGCTAATAATTATAATATTCCATATAATATCATTGAGAAAAACGGAAGGGTGATTGATAGAGGGGTTGGTGTTTTTAACGGTGATATTGGAACTATAGTTGAGATAGATGATGAGAATAGAAATATGGTTATAAGATTTGATGATAGAGAGGCATATTATATTTCAAAAGATTTGGCTGACTTATCACTTGCCTATGCCATCACTGTTCATAAGTCGCAGGGATCTGAATACGATGTGGTAGTAATGCCGATGTCGAGAGCACCTTATCAACTTCTTAATAGAAAAATATTGTATACGGCTATGACGAGAGCTAAGAAGTGTATTATATTTGTAGGTATGGAGCAATATTTTAAAGAGATGCTTAATAATAAAAATGAGGTTGTGAGAAACTCTGCACTTTGTAGTAAGCTGTATTTGTATGATATTTGATGATATTAAAAAATTTATATTTCCAAGTCGCTGTGTGCTTTGCGACAAGATACTTCCATATGGTAGTAAATTAGAAAATCTATTTTTGTGTGAGGACTGTAAATACAATTTTGAATTCATAAAAGAGCCTACATGCAAAAAGTGTGGCGCCATGATAAATGACTCAGAGAAAATGTATTGCCTAAGATGTGAACATAAGTTGCACGATAATTTTGAATTTGGATTTGGACTTCTTAGGTATAATGATTTTGTGAAGGAGTCATTGCACAGAATTAAGTATGGTGGTAGAAAAGAGTATATTGATTTTTATGGTAAGTGTATAGCGAGAACATATAAAGACAAAATTAGAGAGATTAATCCTGACTACTTAGTTCCAGTTCCTATTCATCATAGGAGATTAATAGAGAGAAATTACAATCAGGCAGCTGTGCTTGCAAACTCTATTTCTAAGGAATTAAAAAAGTATGGGATAGACATAGGGGTAAACGAGGAACTGATTTTTAGGGTCAAAAATACAAAGGTTTTGAATAAGCTTGATGACCAAGATAGAGGGTCTGAACTTAAAGAGGCATTTGAAACAACAGATTTAAGCAATATTGATAGCATTTTAATTGTGGACGACATATATACCACTGGAACTACCATAGATACGATGGCTAAAATACTAAAAATTGCAGGGGTTAAAAAGGTCTATTTTGTGGCTATAGCAATTGTGGATAACTTATAAATATGGCTTATTTGGCTAAAATTTTAAAAATTAATAATTGTATTAAATCTAAAAATAATATATAATAATGTTATATTTTATGATGTTAAGATAAATTAAATATAAATTATAGATAAAATTTAATTATTAGGAGAAAAGAAATGGTAAGTACAGATTTCAAATGGAAGATTAATACAATGCCAAAATCTGATGACAAGAATCTTCCTATCATGGATGTGAAAGAAGTTGAAAAGGCAAAAACATTTCACAAAAGTTTTCCGCAGTATACGGAAACACCACTTGCTGACTTAAAGGAGATGGCAAAATTTTTAGGTCTTAGCAAAGTGTGCATTAAAGATGAGTCTTACAGATTTGGACTCAATGCATTTAAAGTTCTTGGGGGATCATATGCAATAGGTCGACACATTGCTGACGAACTTGGCAGAGACATTTCTACAATTGATTACAATTATTTAACTAGTGAGCAATTAAAAAAAGATTTGGGTAATGTAGTAACATTCTTTTCTGCAACTGATGGAAATCATGGAAGAGGTGTTGCTTGGGCTGCAAATAAGCTTGGACAAAAATGTGTTATCTATATGCCAAAGGGTTCTACTGAGTATAGATTAAATGCAATCAAGGCTGAAAATGCGGTTGCAACTATTGAAGAGTACAATTATGATGATTGTGTTAGAAAAGCAGCTGAAGAGTCTGCAAAGATTCCTCACTCAGTTGTAATTCAAGATACTGCTTGGGAAGGTTATGAAAAAATTCCTTCATGGATTATGCAAGGTTATGGAACTATGGGACTAGAGGCAGCTGAACAATTTGGTGAGAGACCAACTCATGTATTTGTTCAAGCCGGTGTTGGATCACTTGCTGGTGGTATGGTTGGATTTTTTGCAAATAAGTATAAAGATAATCCACCTATTTTTGTTGTCGTTGAAACAGCAGTTGCTGATTGTTTATATAAAGGAGCTGTTAAAAATACTGGTGAGATAGCAATAGTTGGTGGTGATATGGATAGTATCATGGCTGGACTTTGCTGTGGAGAACCAAATATTACTTCTTGGGATATTCTAAGAAACCATGTGAACTGTTTTGTATCTGCTGAAGATAATGTTACTCGTCTTGGAATGAGAATGCTTTCTGCTCCAATTAAAGGCGACCCACAAGTTGTATCTGGTGAGTCTGGTGCAGTTCCATTTGGAGTTCTTGCTTCAATAATGAAAGATCCAAAATATGCAGACCTAAAGAAAGAATTGAAACTCGATTCAAATTCAAAAGTTCTTCTTTTCTCTACAGAAGGAAATACAGATCCAGAGAGATATGAAAATATCGTTTGGGATGGAAAAGATAGATAATTAAAAAATATAAATATATATTTGTGTGGCGAACGCTTGCAAATTCTTTATGGAATAGCCTGCGAGCCCTATAAGGAGAAAAAGTTATGGCAAAGTTGTCAAATGAGCAATTAGCTCAAATTAAGGAGAAAGCAGAAGGCTATAAGAAAGATATGGTTGCTTTCTTAAGAAACATTGTTAAGTATCCAGGAGAATCTTGTGGAGAAAAAGAACATGTTCAAGTTATTGAAGCTGAAATGAAAAAAGTAGGTTTTGATGAAGTTGTTGTGGACAAGATGGGTAATGTCTACGGATTTATGGGCACGGGTAAAAGAATTTTTGCATTTGATGCTCACATCGATACAGTTGGTATTGGAAATAAGGCTAACTGGAAATTTGATCCATATGATGGATTTGAAGATGACACTCAAGTAGGTGGTCGTGGAGTTTCTGACCAACTTGGTGGTATCGTATCATCTGTATATGGTGCTAAGATAATGAAAGATATGAATTTGATTCCTGCAGATGTAAAGATTATGGTAGTAGGAACAGTTCAAGAAGAAGACTGTGATGGACTTTGCTGGCAATATATTATAAAAGAAGATAAAATCGTTCCTGAGTTTGTAGTATCTACTGAACCAACTGATGGTGGTATCTATAGAGGTCATCGTGGTCGTATGGAAATAAGAGTAGATGTAAAAGGTGTTTCTTGCCATGGCTCAGCTCCAGAAAGAGGAGATAATGCAATCTATAAGATGGCAGATATCTTAACTGAAGTTAGAGCATTAAATGACAATGATACAAGTGGAGAAATAAAAGGTCTTGTTAAGATGCTTGACCCTAAGTTTAATAAAGATGCTGAGGCAGCAAACTTCCTTGGAAAGGGAACAGTAACTGTTTCTCAAATCGGATATACTTCACCAAGCCGTTGTGCAGTTGCTGATAGCTGCTGGGTATCACTTGATAGAAGAATGACTGCTGGTGAGACATTTGAATCATGCCTTCAAGAGATAAGAGATTTACCTGCTTGTAAGAAGTATGCAAAGGATGTAGAAGTTTCTATGTATAATTATGATTCACCATCTTATACAGGACTTGTATATCCTATCGAGTGTTATTTCCCAACTTGGTGGTTAGATCCTCATCACCCACTTTGTGAATCAATGGTTGAAACTTATAAGAGTTTATTTGGAACTGATAAGAGAATAGGTGCTAAAGACACAATTGAAATGAGAGAGAAGAGACCACTTCTTGACAAGTGGACATTCTCTACTAATGGGGTAACTATCATGGGTAGAAATAAAGTTGACTGTATCGGATTTGGTCCTGGTGCAGAAGCTCAAGCTCACGCACCAAATGAAATTACTTGGAAACAAGACTTAGTAACTTGTGCTGCTATGTATGCTGCACTTCCTACAACTCATGCTGAGAACGTAAAGAAGTAAAAAAATATGGCGAGCATTTCGCTAAATTGTAGGGGCGAACATTGCGAGCCCGAATATAAAAGGAGAAAAAAATTATGGATTTCAATAAAGCAATTCAAGGATTAAGCAAATTAAATTTTAAGAACATGTACGAGGGAGATTTCTTCCTTACATGGGATAAGACAGATGATGAGATTAAAGCAGTATGGGAAGTTGCAGATGCACTTCGTGCTTTAAGAGAGAGAAACATCTCTACAAAGGTATTTGATTCAGGACTTGGAATTTCTCTTTTTAGAGATAATTCTACAAGAACTAGATTTTCATTTGCATCAGCTTGTAACCTTTTAGGACTTGAAGTTCAAGATCTTGATGAAGGAAAATCACAAATCGCTCATGGTGAGACAGTTAGAGAAACTGCCAATATGATTTCTTTCATGGCTGATGTTATTGGTATAAGAGATGATATGTATATTGGAAAAGGTCATACATATCAAAAAGAAGTAGTTGAAGCAGTTACTCAAGGTCATAAGGATGGAGTTCTTGAGCAAAAGCCAACTCTTGTAAACCTTCAATGTGATATCGATCACCCAACTCAATGTATGGCAGATGCTTTACATGTAATTCACGAGTTCGGCGGAATTGAGAACTTAAAGGGCAAGAAGATTGCTATGACTTGGGCATATTCACCATCTTATGGTAAGCCATTATCAGTTCCACAAGGTGTTATCGGATTATTCACTCGTCTTGGTATGGAAGTTTGCCTTGCTCACCCAGAAGGTTACGAAGTAATGCCAGAGGTTGAGGAAGTTGCAAAGAAGAATGCAGCTGCTACTGGTGGAAAATTCACAAAGACAAATGATATGAAAGAAGCATTTAAAGATGCAGATATAGTATATCCAAAATCTTGGGCACCATTTAAAGCTATGGAAAAGAGAACTATACTCTATGGAAATGGCGATACTGATGGTATCAAAGCTCTTGAAAAAGAATTACTTGCACAAAATGCAAATCACAAAGATTGGGCATGTACTGAAGAAATGATGAAACTCACTAAGGGTGGAAAAGCTCTTTATATGCACTGCTTACCAGCAGATATCACTGGAGTATCTTGCAAAGAAGGTGAAGTTGATGGTTCAGTATTTGATAGATATAGAGATCCACTTTACAAAGAAGCAAGCTTCAAACCATATGTTATCGCAGCAATGATTTTCCTTGCTAAGTTTAAAGATCCAGTTGCTACACTTAAAGCACTTGAGTCAGCAAACAAAGCAAGAGTTCATGCTTAATTGTAATTGCAAATGATGTTTTTGGGCGGATATAATCCGCCCGATTATATAAAAGGAGCAAATTATGGATTACATTGGAAAAAGTAATTTAAGAGTTGATGCATATGCTAAAGTAACAGGCAATGCAAAATATTCTGCAGACTTAGCACCAAGGGATGCTTATATTGCAAAAGTTTTACATTCTACAATTGCAAACGGTGAAGTTGTAAGTATGGATGTAAGTGAGGCAAAAAAAGTTCCAGGTGTTATAGGAGTCTTTACATGCTTTGATGTGCCAGATGTTGAATTTCCAACTGCAGGTCACCCATGGTCTGTTGAAGAATCACATCAAGATATAGCAGATAGAAAACTTTTGAATAAAAGAGTTCGTCTCTATGGAGATGACATTGCTGCAGTTGTTGCTGAAGATAATGTTGCATGTGATAGAGCACTTAAACTTATTAAAGTTGAGTATAAAGAGTATCCAGTTCACACTGATGCTCGTTCAATGTTAAATGATAAAGATGCTCCAGTGCTTCATCCAAATTGGAGAAAAGATAATATTATTGCTCATACAGCATTTAACTCTAGTGAATATTTTAATTATGATGAAGTGAAGAAAAATGCAATCACCAAATATGGCGAAGAGAATCTGATTGAAGTTGTAAAAAATGTTAAGACTCCAAGAATTTCTCATAGTCATATAGAACTTCCAGTTTCATATGCATATGTAGATGCAAATGGAAAAGTTACTGTTGTTGCATCAACACAAATTCCTCATATTGGTCGAAGAGTTATAGCACAAGCATTAAACATTCCATGGGGAAAAGTCCGTGTAATTAAACCTTATATCGGCGGTGGTTTTGGAAACAAACAAGATATGTTATATGAGCCACTTAATGCTTGGCTTTCTGTAAAATGTGGAGGACATCCAGTTCTTCTTGAAATATCAAGAGAAGAAACTATTGTTTGCACAAGAACTCGTCACCCAATGGATGGAGATTTGAGAGCACTTGCAACAAAGGATGGAAGACTTCTATGTAGAGAATTAATTAATTATTCTACTAATGGTGGATATGCTGCACATGGTCACTCAATAACTGCAAAATGTGCAGGTATATTTAAAAATTTATATAGAGATGAACTTGGTGTTAGATCTGAAGCGTATACTGTGTGGACTAATGCACCAACATCAGCAGCTATGCGTGCTTATGGTGTGCCTCAAGCTGTTTCATTTGCTGAAACATTGACTGATGATATATGTGTAAAAGGTGGATTTGATCCATATAAATTTAGAATGGATAATATCTGCGATGAGAACACAAGTGCAGGTGGAGCAATGTTCTATACATATGGATTAAAAAAATGTATGGAAATTGGTGCAGAGAAAATTGGATGGACTAAGAAAAGAGAAGAATATAAAAATCAAACAGGACCTATAAGAAGAGGTATTGGTATGTGCTGTTTCATATATCAAACAGCCGTTGCACCTATAGCACTTGAGACTTCAACAGTTCGTATGATATTAAATCAAGATGGTTCAATGCAACTATCAATCGGTGCGACTGAGATAGGTCAAGGAGCTGATACTGCATTTACTCAAATTTGTGCAGAGTCAACTGGTATATCACCTGACAAAGTATTCATTATGAGTAGTCAGGATACTGATGTTACTCCATTTGACACAGGTGCTTATGGTTCAAGACAAACTTATGTTACAGGTAATTCTATAAAAGAGTGTGGAATATTATTTAAGAAAAAAATCTGTGAGTATGCTCTTACTATGGAAGAAGAGAAGTCACTTGCAGGTAAAAAGATAGATGATTTAGATGTGTTTGAAAATTATGTTGTAGATAAGAATACTAAAGAAAAATTAGTTTCACTTGAAAAACTTTCTACAACAGCATTTTACTCTTTTAAACATAATCAACATATTACTGCAGAGAAAACTACTGATATAACTACTAACACATTTGCATCAGGTTGCACATTTGTAGATGTTGAAGTTGATATGCCACTCGGAATTATAAATATTAAAGATATAATTAGTGTTCACGATTCAGGAACACTTATAAACCCAGCTCTTGCTACAGCTCAAGTTCACGGCGGTATGTCTATGAGTCTTGGCTATGGTATGAGTGAGGAATTAATATTAGATCCAAAAACTGGTAAACCTTATAATGATAACTTACTTGAATATAAAATACCAACTGCTATGGACTCACCTGATTTTAAAGTTGAGTTTGTAGTTATGAAGGATCCAACAGGAGGCTATGGCAACAAGGCTCTCGGTGAGCCACCTACAGTTGCTCCTGCAGTTGCAATTCGTAATGCAGTACTAAATGCCACAGGTATCGGTTTCAACGAGTTTCCACTCACTGCACAAAGACTCGTGCATGAGTTTAAAGAAAAAGGGATGATTTAACATAAATGGTGATGATGTATGACAGGCAAATCAAAAGTTTTAGCGGTATGCATAAGTGAAAAGAAAGGTGTAGTAAAACACGCTGTTGACTTTGTAGAAGTAAATGACAAAGGTATTGTTGGTGATGCTCATAGTGGTGATTGGCATAGGCAAGTAAGTCTTTTAAGCATTGATAGTGTCAACAAAATGCAGTCGAAGATAAGTTTTGAACTTAAACCTGGAGCATTTGCAGAAAATATTTTAATTGACACTGGTATAGTTTTATATGAATTAAAAATAGGTCAGAGAATGAAAGTTGGAGACTGCACTTTAGAAGTTACTCAAATAGGAAAAGAGTGTCATGCAAGTTGCGAGATAAGAAAAATTACTGGAGATTGTGTGATGCCAAGAGAAGGAATATTTACTAAAGTCATAACTGGTGGAAAAATTAAGTCAGGTGACGATGTTGAATTAATATCGTAGGGGCGAAGCTTCGATAGCCATTTGTAGGGGCGAGTACTGCGAGCCCGAAAGGAGTATAAATGTTTGACATTAGTTTTTTATACGAAGCGAAGGATGTAAAAGATGCCATTAAAAAACTTACAGAGAATGAAAATTCCGAAATTGTAAGTGGAGGCACCGATGTTTTAATTCGTGTTCGTGAAGGAAAAGATGCAGGAATGGGTCTTGTATCAATTCATAATATTGATGAATTAAAAGGGATAAAACAAGATAGTAATGGCAATATTATTATAGGTGCAGGAACATGTTTTTATAACATCAATCATAATGAGATAATTCAAAAACATATCCCATCTCTTGGTGAGGCAGTAAATACTGTTGGAGGTCCTCAGATTAGACAGACAGGTACTATTGGCGGCAATATTTGTAATGGTGCAACTTCAGCAGATTCAGCTTCCACTATGACTGCACTTGAAGCAGATATAGTCCTTGAAGGACCAAATGGTGAGAGGATAGTCAACATAAAGGATTTTTATACTGGACCTGGAAAAACTGTTCGTGATAGATGTGAAGTTTGTAAGTGCTTCGTTATCAAAAAAGAAAATTTTGAAAATTATTTCGGATATTATTTCAAATATGGAAAAAGAAAATCACTTGAGATAGCCACACTTGGTTGTTCTGTTCTTGTTAAATTAAATAGTTCAAAAGACACAATAGATGATGTAAAGATTGCTTATGGTGTTGCTGCACCAACTCCAAGTCGTGCACCTAGTGCAGAGGCATTTGCAAAAGGTAAGAAATTAACTGAAAACTTCTTGGAAGAGTTTGGAGAGAAAGCACTGTCAGATATGAAACCAAGAGACAGCTGGCGTGCAAGTAAAGAGTTTAGAGAGCAACTTATAAAAGAAATGGCTAAAAGATCACTCGTTAATTCAATAAGAAGAGCAGGAGGTAAGATAGAATATTATGTCTAAGAAAATAATTACACTCCATGTAAATGGAAAAGATCGTGAAGTTGCAGTTGATGAAAGAGAGTCTTTGTATGAAACTCTTAGAAACGAATTAAGACTCACTTCTATAAAAAAAGGTTGTGAAGTTGGCGAATGTGGTGCTTGCTCAGTTCTTTTAAATGGAAGATGTGTTGATAGTTGCATTTATCTTACTATGTGGGCTCAAGGAAAGGACATTGTGACAGTTGAAGGATTAAAGGATGAAACAAATGGTGATATAACTGATGTTCAAAAAGAGTTCATAAAGCAAGCTGCAGTTCAATGTGGTTTCTGTACTCCAGGATTTATTTTGAAAGCAGTGGAAATTGTTGGTGCGAATAAGCCATACACTAGATCTGAAATTAAAGAATTAATAACTGGAAATCTTTGCAGATGTACAGGTTATATGAATATAGTTACAGCGATTGAACATGCAATTAAGCACAATATGGATAAGCTTGGAATACCATATGAAGTTCAACCTGCAACTACTTCATTTGATTTACCAGATGAAGAAAAAGAAAAGATGCTTAAAGATGTACTTGCTATGCAAAACAACGATGTAACAAAAGTGTAGGGCAAATGCTTGCAGAGCCCTTTGTAGGGCAAGCACTGCGAGCTCGAAGGAGGAAGTTATGATTTTAGTATTTAATGGAAGAATAGTTACAAGAGACGAGAAACAACCACTTATAAATAGTGGAGCAGTAGCAATTGATGGGAATAAGATTGTTGAAGTTGGTGATAGTAATGCGTTAAAATCTAAGTATGGAAATGCAGAGACGATAGATGCCAAAGGTGCAGTAGTAATGCCAGCATTTATTAATACACATGAGCATATCTATTCTGCTCTTGCAAGAGGTCTTAATATTAAAGGTTATGTTGCAAAAGATTTCTTAACTATTCTTGATGGTATGTGGTGGACGCTTGATAGAAATCTTGATAATGAATTTACTAAACTTTCTGCAATTCAAACTTATATTGAGTCAATTAAAAATGGTTGCACTACAACATTTGACCATCATGCTTCATTTGGTGAGATAGATGGATCTCTTGATGCTATAGAAGAAGCTGCAAGAGAACTTGGTGTTCGCTCTGTTCTTTGTTATGAAATCTCTGATAGAGATGGAATGGAAAAGTCTAAAAAGTCAGTTCTTGAAAATTCTCGCTTTATTAAAAAGACATTAAAGAATAATGATGATTTTATAAAAGCCATGTGTGGTATGCATGCTCAATTTACTATTTCTGATGAGACATTTGAGTTTGCTCGCACAGAAACTCCAAAAGAAGTTGGATTCCATATTCACGTTGCTGAAGGCATAGAAGATTTACACGACTGCTTAAAGAAACATGGCAAGAGAATAGTTGATAGACTTGATGATTTTGATATACTAGGACCTAAGACACTTCTTGCTCATTGTATCTATATAAATTCTCATGAGATGGATAGAATTAAAGAGACTGACACAATGGTAGTTCATAACCCAGAATCAAACATGGGTAATGCCTGCGGATGTCCTCCAACTATGGAGATAGTTCATAGAGGTATCTTGACTGGACTTGGAACTGATGGCTATACTCACGATATGATTGAGTCTTATAAAGTTGCAAATATTTTACATAAGCACCACCTTTGTACTGGAACAGCCGCTTGGGCTGAGGTTCCTCAGATGTTATTTGAGAATAATGCAAAGATGGCAAATAGATATTTTGATATTCCACTTGGAAAGATTAAAGAAGGATATGCTGCCGATGTAATAGTTACTGATTACTATGCACATACTCCAATGGATGAAAATAATATCAATGGAAATATTTTATTTGGTATGAGTGGACGTTCAGTAGTTACTACTATTGGAAATGGAAAGATTTTGATGAAGGATAGAGTTTTAACTATGCTTGACGAGCAAAAGACTCTTGCTGATATCGCCGAGAAAACTAAAAAGTTGTGGGCTAAAATTAATAAATAATCAATTGAATTTAAGATATAAAATTTTATAAAATTTGTGTACACTATGGAGAAATTATGGATTTTTCAAAATTGTTTAGCAAGGCAAAAGAATTAGCTAGTGATAGCACTACAAGAGAAACAGTAAAGAAAATAGCTAATAGTGATGCTGTAAAAAAAGCAGTAAAGAAAGTGTCTAACAATAAAAACCTTAAGAATGCTCAAAAGACAGTGACAAAAGCTGCAAAGGCAGTAGGCATTGATGTAGGTGCATTAGCTTTGACTGCTATGAAAAATAAAGCTGTAGTAGATGTGCTTGTAAAATTGGGGCTAAAAAAAGATAGTGACCCTGCTTCAGGTGCAGTTCAAAAACTTGTTGGAAGTCTTAAAAATTCTTTAAATAAGGTAAGTGGCGTGAAGCTTGAAGATAAGTCATTTAGTACTGCAGTTACAAAAATTCTTGGTGTTGATAAAGTGAAAGATAAATTGGAAGATGTCGCAGGAAAGGGTGTGCCTGCGTTCATAAAGAAAGCAGTATCAGAATACATATCATAATATTGCAATTTTTAAAGGATTATAGTGGTTAAAAGTAGAACAGAACAATTGATTTTTCAATCAATTTATATAGGAATAGCATTAATTGCGATTCTTGCGAGCCTTGGTTTATTTGAAATGGCTTATTGGTGGGATTTTTATGTGCACTTTACTAATTTAAGTAATTACTTATGCGCGATTTTCATGTTCTTAGAACTTCGCGACACAGCAAAGAAAAATATAGATAGTTATGTAACAACATATCCTATGGTGAAATTTGTTGCACTTCTTGCAATATTACTAACTTTTATAATATATAATTTTGTTTTAGCTAAAAGAAGAAATATAAAAGATAGCTTCGTGGTTTCAAGCGTTACATTACATATGATACTACCATTGATGTTTACATTTGATTATATCTTGTTTTATGAACACGGCAAAGTAAAATGGTATTATCCAATTGTCTCGACAGTATTTCCACTTATCTATGCAGCATTTATCTTTGTGCATGCTGCTTATTACTACTTCGACTCAAGTATATACTATCCAGGTAGAAATGATCCATTTATCTATCCATATTTCTTTTTGAATTTAGATAAATATGGGATAGTAGGAGTGATAACGAATATTGTTATAATACTAATTGTGTTTTTGGCATTTGGAAATGTAATAGTACTGATTGACAAATTATTGGGTAAAATTATTAATAAGAAAATATAGAATTTACTTAGACTTAAAAAAGTTATGACAACATTTGAAGAGAAAGTATATTTAGAAGTAAAAAAGATTCCTAAAGAGAAAGTTGATACATATGCAGGTATTGCTATCAAGGCAGGTTGCCCAAATGCAGCAAGAGCGGTTGGAAATGCATTACATAAAAATCCTGATCATAAAAATATTCCTTGTCATAGAGTAGTAAATAGCAATGGAGAGTGCTCGGGTAGTTATGCATTTGGTGGAAAGGAAGCACAAGAAAAATTACTGATAAAAGAGGGAATCAAATTTGTTGATGGAAAAGTGATAATATAATTATATTTTGTGTTTAATTTGAGGAATTGAGAAGTAGTATGAAAAGATTTTTATATATATTTGTTTTATTGTTAGTTGCAACTTTTGTAAATAGTGGTTGTTTATCAAACAATAATAGTGTCAACATTAATAGTACTAATGAAACAAATTTAAAAGACTCAAAATCAAAACTGACAAAAGATATGGTATATAACGGAATAAACAACTATTGTCACCAAAATTTCGACTGGTCTATTGCAAAAGAAAATCCTGATATTATGTATGTGGAGATGGGAGAAGAAACTGACACAGAGTATCAGGTTACTTTCAGAAGTTACACGGGTTCTATTACATATTTTTATGTAAATAAATCTGATGGAAATACAAAAATTGTTGAATATGTTCCAGTACTTGACATTAAAGAGGAGTCTGGGACTATTAATATATTTGATTATATAGAATAGATAATATGTTGCATAAAGTGTTTGTAATATAATTTCAAATGAAATAATTCATGTTAAATGCAAAAAAAGATTTAAAATTATTGATTTCACTTATAGTATGGATGCTCATACCATCTATATATTTACTGATTAGAATGAATATTGTATCGGTTAATAATGTCGACATCAATATTCTAGGACAAATGGAATGGTTTGATTTGATAGATGAAGTAATTACCACAATGTTAATAGTTCCATTATACTCATTACTATCAAAAGAAAAATCAAAATACAATAATGGTATTGCATTTTTAACATCATTTTTGATTTATTCATTATTTACTATAATGATAGTATATCATATTACTGGAATCACTCATTTTATGAATGCTGGATATGCAAAAGAATATTTATTATTACAAACTATATCTTTAATGTTTTCATTTATATTGACATTTATAGTTTTGCTTTTAACAATCAATAGTGATCATAAATTAGTTTGGATATTGATTATTATAAAAGTTGTGATGTTATGTATATGTGATTACATATTCATTGGTAGATTTAAAGATATTGGCGCTGCTTATTCAGAAATTCTTGTGAATGTATTATTGTCGGTCGTTTCAATTCCCCTCGTTATAAGTAAGGAATATGTAGGATTAAAAAGTACTGAATTATCATTCTTTAAAGAATGGTTTCAAATTGGAAAATTTGCCGGCATTCAAATATTTTTAGATAATTTTATATATGCTATAATGATTGTAAAAATGGTAAATGCTGTAAATGAAGCTGGTAATTATTGGGTGGCAAATAATTTCATATGGGGTTGGCTGTTGGTTCCAGTTACTTGCTTTTCAGAGTTAATAAAGAAGAACAATTTGCCATCTGTAAGTTTTAAGAATACTTGGGAATATGGGTTAATGATAATTTGTTTATGGGTTATAACAATGCCATTTTGGAGTGTATTTATAAATAAAGCAATGTCCGTAGATTCAAATCAAATAATACCTATAGTAATGATGAGTATACCATTTTATTTAACTTATATAGTATCAGCATTTATTGATGCTTGGTTTATATCAAAAGGAAAGACTGTATATAATATGTTTATTTCAGTGATCGTTAATGTAGTATACTATGGTGTAGTTTATATATTATTTAAGAATGGCATATTTACAATGAATATTAATTTTATAATATATATGTTTGGTGGAGGTATGGTGGTGCATATGATACTGTCAATAATTATTTATCTTATAGAGATTAAAAGAATTAGTTTATAAGGGAACAGCGAAATGTTTACATTAGATGAGATTAAAAACAAAGCGGTACCAATAGCAAAGAAGTACAATATTATTTCTTTGAGTTTATTTGGTTCGTATGCTCGTAATGAACAAAATGATAAAAGTGATTTGGATTTTCTGATAGTTGCTAATGATAAGATGGGACTTTTTGAATATGTAGAGTTTTATCAAGAATTAGAGAATGCCTTTGGCTGTCATATAGATGTGGTATCAAGTGGAATTGATGATAGAGATTTTCTGAAAATGATTGAAAAAGATAAGAAGGTTTTATGTGCAGCATGAAGATAAAAACTTGGTAATTGTTGAAAAGATGATTAAGTATTGCGATAAAATTATTGCCATTAAGGAAAAAGAGAACTTAACAAAAGAAAAATATATGAAGAGCGATATTATTCAACTGGCTATTGATATGTGTATATTTCAATATAGATAGAAATATTATCTGGAACACAATTAATAAAGATGTTGAAGGTTTAAAGGATAAATTAAAAAAAGTATTATAAGATAAAATTATTTTGGAGGGAAAATTATGAGCGACCGTATGAAAATTATGCCATTTAAAAATTTGATGGAGTGGATTATTGATGAGAATAATACTCGTAAATCCATTTTTGGTATCAAAAAGTACTATAAGGCAGATGTTAAAAAGGGTTTTAATATTTATAAAGAGCATATGGAGACACCAATTGGTCCTGCTGCTGGTCCAAACTCTCAACTTGCTCAAAATATAGTTGCATCTTATGTCGCTGGTGCAAGATTTTTTGAACTTAAAACTGTTCAAGAAATGAATGGTGATGAACTTGCAAAATGTGTCAATAAGCCATGTATAAAAGCTGATGATGAGTGCTATAACTGTGAATGGTCAACAGAACTTTTTATGGACGAAGCAATTCAAGAATATATCAAAGCTTGGGTTTTACTTCATTTTGTAAGCAAGGAGTATGGACTCGGTGCAAGCGATGGATTTGTATTTAACATGTCTGTTGGTTATAATCTTGACGATATAAAGAAAAAAGATACTGACACTTTTATTGAGTGTATGAAAGATGCAACTAAGCATCCAATATTTAACGAGTGCAAAGAATACCTTAAAGCACATGTAAATGAGTTTAAAAATTTTAAAGCAGAAGATATAGATAAAATTTCAAGTAGGGTTTGTGATTCTGTAACAGAGTCTACTCTTCATGGTTGTCCTCCTGCAGAGATAGAGAGAATAGCTATGTATCTTATGGAAGAGAAAGGTTTAAATACATTTATTAAATGTAATCCTACACTTCTTGGATACCAGATGGCAAGAAAGATACTTGATGAAATGGGATTTACTTATGTTGCATTTACTGATTCACATTTCTTAACAGATTTACAATGGTCAGATGCAATAGTAATGTTAAAGAGACTTATGGAATATGCTGATAAGAAAGGCTTAACATTTGGTGTAAAACTTACAAATACATTCCCAGTTGATGTTACAAGAAATGAATTACCTTCAAATGAGATGTACATGTCAGGTAAATCATTATTTGCTCTCTCAACTAAAGTTGCAGAAATGCTTACAACAGAATTTAATGGAAAGTTAAAGATTGCATATTCTGGAGGTGCAGATGCATTTAACATAGATAAACTTATTAGTGCTGGAATATGGCCTGTTACAGTTGCAACTACAATTTTGAAACCAGGTGGATATGATAGATTTTATCAGATGGCAGAAAAGATTATGTCAAATGTAAATGGTATGGTAAGTTTTAGCGGTGTAGATGTTAAAAAAGTTCAATCTTTATCTGAAGATTGCAAAAAAGACAAACATCTTGTAAAGAAATCACTCAGGTTTAAACAAAATAAAATCAAAGTTAAGAATCCATTAACTGATTGTTTCTTAGCACCATGTTCAAATACATGCCCAATAAATCAAGACATTTCGCTTTATAACTATTATGTAAAGAACAATGAGTTTGAAAAGGCTCTTGAAGTGATATACCGCACAAATCCGTTACCTTTTATGACAGGAAATATTTGTGCTCATCCTTGCACAACTGCTTGCATGAGAAATCATTATGATGATAATGTAGATATTAGAGGCAATAAACTTCTTGCTGCAAAATCAGCATTTGATAAAGTTATTAAAAATATAAAACCAGCTTCACCAAATGGTAAGACAGTTGCAGTAGTAGGTGCTGGACCTGGTGGTATAGCAGTTGCTACATTCTTATCAAGAAATGGATTTGCAGTAACTGTATATGATAAAGACAAAACTGCAGGCGGAACAGTTGCAAATATAATCCCACATTTTAGACTTCCGCAAGAAGAAATTCAAAAAGATGTAGAGTATGCAAAAGCGTGGGGTACTAAGTTTGAACTTGGAACAGAAATTAAGAGTGTAAAAGACCTTAAAGATAAATTTGACTATGTTGTACTTGCTATCGGAGCTCATAAAGAAAGTAAGGCTGGATTTAACGGCGATGAAAAATGTGTAAATGCTCATAAGTTCTTAATTGATTTCAACGAGAAAAATGGAAAACTTGATATAGGTAAAAATGTCGCTGTAATTGGTGGTGGTAACACTGCGATGGACTCAGTTCGTGCAGCAAAGAGAACAAGTGGGGTTGAAAATGTTTATCTTGTTTATAGAAGAAATATGTTAAATGCACCTGCCGATGAAGATGAAATAAATCTTGCAATTGAAGATGGCGTGCAAATCAAAGAGTTATTGGCACCAGAGAGTTATGAAAATGGAGTTTTAAAATGTAAAGTTTGTAAGCTTGGGGCAGTTGGTGCAGATGGTAGAAATAGTATAGAAGTTACAAATGAAACTATTGATATTAAAGCTGACACTGTCATCGCTTCTATAGGAGAGAAAGTTGATAGCGAGTTTTATAAGAGTAATGGTATAGAAGTAAATGAAAAAGGCTTGCCAGTATTAAGTGGCACTCTTGAGACAAATATTAAAGGTGTATATGCTATAGGTGATGGTGCTCTTGGTGCTTCTATAATTGTAAAAGCAATTGCAAATGCAAAACTTGTATCAACTGCAATTTCTGGCAATGGATTTACTGGCAATGAATTGCCAAATGAATCTATCGATAATATTTATAAAGATAGAGCAATACTCAAAGATAAAAATGGTTCTAATGATGGTGCTCGCTGCTTACATTGTAACAAAGTTTGTGAAACTTGTAATGAAGTTTGCCCAAACCGTGCAAATGTTCACATCATATTAAAAGATGGAAGTCACCAAGTAGTTCATGTAGATAGTATGTGTAATGAGTGCGGAAACTGCGAAGTATTCTGCCCTTATGACAGTAAGCCATATAAAGATAAATTTACTTTATTCTTTGATGCGAATGCAATGAAAGATTCTACCAATGATGGCTTCTATTATAAAGACGATAAGACTGCAGTAGTAAGAATTAATGGAGCTGAGTCAGAGTATAAATTAAACACTGCAGATTCAAAACTTGCTAAACTTGCGGAAGTGATTGATACAATTAAAGAAAAACATAATTATATGGTGTATTAGTTAGTTATAATATTTAAAATATTATTATGTAGTTGTTTTGTAAAATACGATGTATTCAAATATAGAAGAGGATTATTATGGCAAAGTTTTTTGTAAATGGAAAAGAGTATGAGTTGGCCGATGAAAAAAAGGTAATGGGCTTTCTTAGAGATGAACTAAGACTTTTATCTGTGAAAGATGGTTGTGCTGAAGGTGCTTGTGGTGCTTGCACTGTGCTGGCGGATAATGTGCCTACTAAAGTTTGTGTTCAGACAGCTAAAAGAATGGAAGGAAAACACATTATTACTGTTGAAGGTCTTACTGATAGAGAAAAAGATGTTTTTAAATATGCATTTGGAAAAGCACAAGCAGTACAATGTGGCTTTTGTATACCAGGTATGGTAATGTGTGCAAAAGCACTTATAGATAAAAATAATAATCCAACTCGTATAGAAGCAGCTGATGCAATAAAAAATAATTATTGTCGATGCACAGGTTACAAAAAAATTATAGATGCTATAATACTCGCTGCCAAAATATTTAGAGAGAACTTAGAAGTTAAGTTTGAAAATAAAGTTATGAATCTTGGCGACAGTGATATAAGAGTAGATGCTATAGATAAAACTATGGGCACTGCAAAGTATGCTGACGATATATATCTTGATAATATGATTTATGGTTCATGTGTTCGTTCTGAATATCCAAGAGCAAGAGTTAAAAGTATTGATATTGATGAAGCAAAAAAACTTGACGGAGTTGTCGGAATTATTACTGCAAAAGATTTACCTGGCAAGATGACAGGGCATCTCAAAAAAGACTGGTTTGCTCTTATTGATATTGGAGACATAACTCATTCACTTGGTGATGCTATTGTTGCAGTATATGCAAAAGATAAAGAGACTTTAGAAAAGGCGAAAGCACTTGTTAAAGTTGAATATGAAGTTTTGCCTGCAGTATTTGATAGATATGAAGCGATGAAGGAGAATGCTCCTATAGTTCATGAAGAAGAAGATAATAAGACAAATATTTTAGTTGAAAAGCATATAAAAAGAGGTGACCCAGAGACGGCTATAAAAAATGCTAAATTTAAAGTTACTAAAACTTACAAGACTCCATATACAGAGCATGCATTCTTAGAGCCTGAATGTGCTGTAGCTTTACCACTTCAAGATGGTGGAGTTATGATTTATTCTTCTGACCAAAGTACTTATGATACAAGAAGAGAATGTAGTTATATTACGGGCTTACCTGAAGAAAAAATAATTGTTGAAAATTCTTATGTCGGTGGAGCATTTGGCGGCAAAGAAGATATGACTATACAACCACTTGCTTGTGTAGCAGCACTTAAGTTTAATGTTCCAGTGAAAATGAAACTTACTCGTCAAGAGAGTATGCAGATTCATCCAAAGCGTCACCCTATGGATGTGACTATGACAACTGCTTGTGATGAAAATGGAATATTAGTTGGTATGAAATGCGAAGTTGTTTCAGATACAGGTTGCTATGCTTCACTTGGTGGACATGTACTTGAAAGGGCATGTACTCATGCGGCTGGACCTTATAATTATCAAAATGTCGAAATTCACGGAACAGCTGTATATACTAATAATCCACCTGCAGGAGCATTTAGAGGATTTGGTGTAACTCAGACTTGTTTTGCAACTGAAATGAATATTAATCTTCTTGCTGATATGGTTGGGATTGACTATTGGGAAATAAGAAGAAGAAATGCTATTAAACCAGGACAAGTTCTTCCAAACGGACAAATTGCTGACGAGAGCACTGGACTTGTTGAAACTTTGGAAGCAGTAAAAGATACTTACTATAAATATAAAAATGTAGGTATTGCTTGCGCCATGAAAAATGCTGGTGTAGGTGTAGGACTCCCTGATTATGGTAGATGTAAAATATTAGTTAACAATGGAATAGTTGAAGTTCATAGTGCAGCATCTGAAAATGGTCAAGGTATTGGTCAAGTATTAGTTCAAACAGTTAGTAATGAATTAAAACTTCCTATTGACAAAATAATTTGGAAAAATTCAAATAGTGCAAATGACCCTGATAGTGGATGTAGTTCTGGAAGTCGCCATACACTTATAACTGGTGAAGCATGTCTTCGTGCAACTCGTGAGTTATGTAAAGATTATAATGCAAATGGAAAAGATTTAAATAAATTAAATGGAAAAGTTTATGAGGCAGATTTCTTTGAACCAACTGATAAACTTGGAGCGGATAAAGAATTCCCAGTGTCACATGTCGGTTATGGTTTTGCTACTCAACTTTGCATTTTAAATGATGATGGAACTATAAAAGAGATGGTTGGTGCCCACGAAGTTGGAAAAGCAGTTAACAAACTTGGTGTAGAAGGTCAAATAGAAGGCGGTATGGTAATGAGTATGGGATATGCTCTTACTGAAAATCTTAAAGTAGTAGATGGAAAAGTAACTGCTAAATATGGTTCTTATGGATTGTTTAGAGCAAACAAAGTGCCAGAACTTACTTCAATTGTAGTTGAAAAAGATGGAATGAAATTTGCAAATGGAGCAATAGGTTGTGGTGAGATTACTGCAATCCCAACAGCACCAGCTATTGCACTTGCATATTATAGAAAAGATGGAGAGTTCCAAACAGAGCTACCACTTAAGAATACGCCATATGCTCGCTAATTCAATATGAATCATAAGATTATAGGTAAAGAGGTTATATAATGCTTGGTATTTTTTTATCTGTATTAATTGTGTTAGTGCCAATAGTTTCACTGATTTTGATTGTTGTATTTGCTGTAAAGTCTTATTTTGCTGATAAGGATAGTGAAGAACAAAAGTTGTATCATAATTGTATAAAAGATTGTGTTAAGATTCTTATCATTTTTGTTTTTATTGTTACTGTATTAATGGTATTATTAAACTTAATGTTAGGCGACAATGTAATTGAAGGCTTATTTAGTGGACTTGGAATTATGCTGTTTGTGCTAATGTTGTTTATTATTTTTATTTTGCCTATCATTGTATTAGTAAATTTAATTTCGTCATTTGCATTATTTCTGACAACACGAAAGAGTAATTCTGAAAAAGCAAAAAAGTATAAGAAATTTGCAATTGTATTATTGGTATCACTTGTAGTTAGTATTGCTATATCTTATGGGTTACTTTGTTATATAGGGTATAGTATAATGTCAACAATGTAAATTCAAACATGTGTCATGTTGTAAACGCAATAAAAGAATGAAAAATCAAGTATTTAAAAAAGTAATAATAACTGTATTACTTATAGGAGTATTATTTACAAGTGCATTAATTGTGTACACAGCTTATTTATATAATAACTCCTCTTTAACTTCAGTTATATCAAATGAAGAGTAGTATTAATAAAAAATTATTATTTGCACAAGTATTAGCAATTTTATTAATTGCAATGACTTTTATTATTACTAATGTTTGTTTATATAATTTATTTACAAAGTATTTCATTAATCACTATTCATATGAAATGAGAGAAAAGTCTATTGAGATTAATAAGTATTTGCCATTTGATGAAAATTCTTTAATTGTTAAAGTTGATTCTGACATAAAGATTAATGAAAATATTCCTAAAATTGATGGAGCTACTGCACTTTTTCCAGTTTATTCAGCAATCGTTAATGCTATTTATCCTAGTGATTCAATTGAATATGATGAAAAAAAGTTTGGTGTAAATAGTAAAATTGATAAAACTGGTACAGGGAATGCATTTAAAAAAGTAATTAATAGTGATGTTGATATAATATTTTGTGCAGAACCCTCAAAAGAGCAATTAAATTATGCTAAAAAAATTGGTGTTGATCTTGAACTAGTCCCTATTGGTAAAGATGCTTTCGTATTTATTGTTAATTCAAAGAATGAAGTAGATGATTTAACTGTAAATCAGATTAAAGACATTTATACTGGAAAAATAAATAATTGGAAAGATCTGGGTGGAGAAGATAAGAATATTATTCCTTTAAGAAGAAAGCAGGGTAGCGGTAGTGAGACAGCAATGGTGTCATTTATGGGTGGCATTGAAATGAAACATAAGTTAACAATGCCAATAGGGCGTAGAATTGGTTATTCATTTAGATATTACATTGAAAATGTATTAAATGATGGAAATATAAAAATATTATCTCTCAATGGAATATATCCAAGTAAAGAGAATATTAGAAATGATGCTTATCCAATTTCTGGATATTTCTATATGATTTATAGAAAAGATAATGATAATAAGAATATAGATATAATTAAGAATTATATTTTATCTAGAGAAGGACAGGATATAATTGATAAAACTGGCTATGTCAGTATAAATAGTTTTAATAAGTAAGTATTAAAATTTTGAAAAATATTTTATTAAAAACTAAAAGATTGATAGATATATTAACAAGTTTGCTGTTTATATTCACAATTATACTTCCAATTATTAATATTATATTATTATTTTGTTTTGATTATGTTGTTACTGTTACCAATTTTACATTTTATTCAGCAATATTAGCGATAATATCTATAAGTTTGGTTATATTTAGTTCAAGATATGGCACTATTGATTATGGCAAAATTGTAAAAATTATTATGTCGTTAATTTTACCTATATCACTATTACTTTATTCATCTTATTTGTTGGATATAGATAGTGTTTATGGTTATATATTTATGTTTATATATATTATGTGTTGTGTATTTTTAACGATTTTATATGGAAGACCATTAGTTTTAAAGATTTTATCAATTATAATTTCACTTTTATTAATGATACCAATACTTCTGTTAACATGGTTTGGATTTATATTTACGTTAGTTGGCTTTACTGAAACTAAAACTTTACAAACTTTGATTTCCCCTGATACACTAAATGTTGCTTATGTTATTGAACATGATGCAGGGGCAACTGGTGGCTCAACAATGGTTGATGTATATGAAAATTTTGAATTAGATTTGTTGTTGTTTGAAATTAAAAAAATTGGCAAGAGATTATATGATGGAGATTGGGGAGAAGGAAGAAATATGGAAGTTTATTGGAAAGATAATGATACACTTGTAATTAATTCAATTGAATATAATATTTCATAAAATATATAAAAAAGTTTTATTATTTTAAACAAAAATTCAAAAAATAATGAAAAAAATATTGTTAAAAAATGGAATAGTAGTTAATAGTAAAAAATGTTTTGTGTCTGACATTTTAATTGAAGGCGAAAAGATAAAGAGAGTTGCGAAGAATATAAAAGTACCGGGCTCGCAAAGCTCGCCCATACAAATCGCAGGCGCGAGTTGCACGAGTGCAAACTTCGACTCAAAGGTGCAAGTT
>JAFWVX010000014.1 GCA_017523785.1 Lachnospiraceae bacterium | reverse complement strand
TAATGTCACTTATTATATAAAAGCAAAAATGGTTGGAACAAGTGTTTCGTTTAATTTACAAGGTCATGGAAGCCCAATAGATAGTCAAGTAGTTAACACTGGAGATAAAGTTATAAAACCAGCAGACCCAACAGATGCTAACTTCACTTTTGCTGGGTGGTACAAAGAGAGTACTTGTGAAAACGAATGGAACTTTGATACTGAGACTATCCAAGCTGGGCAAACCAGTGTCACGATATATGCCAAGTGGGAAGAGAAATACAACATAGTAAATTTCCATATGGGAACCGGAGAGAGCATCTCAGTTGCAAACCCTTACACAAGATATTATACTCAGACATTTACTTTACCAACTCCAACAAAAACTGGATATGAATTTGTAGGATGGTATGATAACAGTGGTTTAACTGGAACAAGTATTACAAGTATATCTAATAATACAAATGCTACCATAGATTTATATCCTAAATGGAATGAAAAATCTTATAATGTAAGTTTCAATCTAGACGGCGGAACATTGCCAGGTGGTGTTTCAAATCCAACAAGTAGAAAATATACTGACTCATATAATTTGCCAACACCAACGAAAACTGGATATACATTTAAAAAATGGCATAAGGATTCTGCTTCAGGAGAAGAAATATCTTCTATAGCAGCAAACACTGCAAGTGCAGTTACTGTATATGCCGAGTGGGGAGAAAATACGTATAAAGTAAACTGGTATCTTAATGGTGGGACAATAGATAATAGTTATACAAAAGTTGACGATAGATTATATACTCAATCCATAACATTACCAACTTCAACACAAATCACAAAAGAATTTTATGACTTTGAGGGTTGGTATGACAACAATAATTTTACTGGAAGCCCTATAACAACTCTTGCAGGTTCTTATGATGGTGAATATTACGTATTTGCTAAATGGGATGGTGAACAATATAATATAACATATGATCTTGATGGTGGCTCGTTCGTAGGTGGATATGTTGCACAAACTGTGCATGACTACAATACAACTGTAGATTTACCACCAAGTGATAAGGTTGAAAAAATAGGATGGACTTTTAAAGGTTGGTATGACAACCCATCATTTACTGGAAATGCAATCACTACTATACCTGCATCAATTACAACTGATTCAAATATCTATGCTAAGTGGGAAGTAAACCGTTATTCTATTACATATGTTGAAAATGGTGGAACATACGTTGGTGGCTACACTCCAATAAGAAGCAGAGCATATACTGATTATATTACCCTTCCTGATTACAGTAATATAGTAAAAGAGTATTTTAATTTTAGGGGTTGGTATGACAACGATAGTTTTGCTGGTAGTTCAGTCGCAAATATACCCGCTAGTTCATTAGTTGGTGATAAAACATTTTACGCAAATTGGGAAATGGATTCAGCTTATGCAGGAACCACTGTATATTTAAGATTTGATTCAAATGGTGGAAATGGAACGATGGCGGATATACCATATACTTTTTATGATGAAGCAAGTGTTCCAGTCAATGAATTTTCAAAAGCTGGATATACATTTTCTAATTGGGTGGATGAAAATGGAGCTGTTGTTAGCAGTAATTTTAGAATGGTTCGCGATGTGACATTAAAAGCAATTTGGACACAGAACTATGTTCCAAGTTGGACTGGTGGAGGAGGAAGCAGCAGCGGTGGTAGCAGTGGCGGCGGCGGAGGAGGAAGAAGTAGCGATGTTAAGGTTGGACCACTTGGTGATTTGACAAGCATAATTTCAAGAGCAAAGTTTGTTAAGAATAAAGACTACTATCGTTACGTGAATACAGGTGCTAAGCAGTGGATTAAGAATCAAGATGGAACATATGGACTAATGCTTATGTCTCCAAATGTTAAGATAGTAGGTTTGTGGATTGAGGATGTAGTTAAACTTGCAAATGGATCTACTACAGTGGATGTGTATTATTTTGACGATGCTGGTAAAATGGTCACTGGCATTGTAAAAGACGATAAGGGTGACTATTATTATTTTGAAGCTGAGCCAAATGAAAATCAAGGTAAGATGGTTGTAGGTTATAAAATTATAGATGGAGACTTCTATTATTTTGAGCCTGATGGAAAAATGTTGCGAAATGGAACGACTCCTGAAGGCTTCAGAGTTGATGCGAATGGAAAACTAATATTGAGTTAGAGCATTTATATTTTAAGCAAAAACCCCTCGGTGTAGCTGAGGGGTTTTAATTTGGAGGGGGTTATATCTCAACCTCTATCAAAGAGTTATTGAGTAGATTCAGATTTTTGCATATCAGGCTTTTGACCTCTTGGTCCGAAACCGCCATGCATCATATTTGCACTTCTTACTGATTTAGCAACTTTTGAAGTTGAAGAAGTAAGTTCTATCGCGATGTAGTCACCAACAGCATAGTCCTTATATGTCTTTGCTGCTTTGGTCTCTGTAGTTGTGTTAGTATCATCTTTATCTTTAAATCTTGCTCTAAAATCATCAAATGTTGCAGATGAAATGTCTATAGTAGTAGACTCGCCGGTGAGAGTGAAGAAATTGTCAAAGTTGAAACTTGGTTTCTCACCATTTTCATTTGTTGGTGGCTCTGGTGGTTGCTTTCCATCAAATCCTTGACCATGGTTGTCAAAAAACTCTGGTCTTTGGCCATTTTTTAACTCAGGTCTTTCTTTACCTTGCTCTTGACCTTGTCCAAAGTTCTCAGGCATTTTTCTCTCTGCAAGTGAGATAGTAACTGAGTTAGCAGAGATTGCAGTGATTTTTCCTATGACTTCATTCTCTGGTTTTTGTAGTTTTTGCTCTTCGGTTTTTGATGTGGTTTCAGTTGCTGCAAATGATGCTGTGCATCCAATACTTCCTACTGCTAATATAAAAGCAGTTCCTAGTGCTATTAATTTATTATTTTTCATAATTAACTCCTTTTGAAATATCAAATATTTCTTTTTTAGTTCAATTATATTTTAGTTTATAATTGTTAATAAAATAGGGAGGAATAGTGAAAAAATTGTGAATGTTATCAGGTGGAAATTTGGTTGGAAACAACAAAAATAGCGCATATATTGACAAAAAAGTTTCTAAATATTATACTATAAAGACAATGTCTTTATAGGAGGAAATATGTCAGTACTAGTAAATTTTAGAATAGATGAAGACCTTAAAATGAAGGTTGATGAGGTATGCAAGAGCCTTGGCATTACGATGAGTGCTGCATTTAATATGTTTGCAAATGATTTAGTGAAGAACAAAAATATTAGTTTTTCACTTAATAAAAATATAAAATCGGGAATTAACGATAGTAATTTTGCAAAAAAACTTGGCTCAGACAAAGAGTCTGATAAATATCACATCAACAAAGTAGGAAAGATTATAATGTTAGTTCCAAAGGACGATGTCTGGGCAGGGCTTAAAGAAAGTGCAGGCAGTATATCTAATGACTTTATGCTTGATAGAGAGCAAATATTTGATAAGGTGAGAGAAGAATTATGATTTATATGCTTGACACAAATATTTGCATTTACATTTTAAAGAATAAAAATGATAAGTTAATACAAAAGTTTTCTAAGTGTAATTTTGAAGATATAGGCATTTCAAGTATAGTCTATAGCGAATTAATCTATGGGGTTGAAAAGAGCTTGAAGAAAGATGAAAACATGAAAAATCTTTTGAAGTTTTTGTCGTCTATAATTATTTGTGATTATGATGTTGAGGCTGCAAATGAATATGGTAGAATTAGAAGTGCGCTTGAACAATCGGGAAAGGTCATTGGTTCAATGGATATGTTGATAGCGGCACACGCTTGCGCAAAGAAACTTACACTTATTACTAATAATGAAAGGGAGTTCAAAAGAATTAAAACTTTAAAAGTTGAAAACTGGTTATAATTTGATATAATTATTGTATGAAATATTTAAATGTTGAAAAATTTGATAACACAGGTTTAGTTAAAACTCTTATGGTTCCGAAGGACCAAGCGAGGTGGAGAATTTACTCGCATAATATTAAAGCAGATATGGAAGATTTGAAGTTCTATAAAGAGTTGGGTGAGCATTTTGGGATTAAGCCTGATGATATGATTAGAGTTCCACAGGGACATAGCACGGATATTATGGTTGTAAAAAAAGAAGATGCCGGCAAGGGTGTAGTGAAGATGGAGATAGATGGGAATTGCGACGGTGCGATAACCAATGAAAAGGGAATTATGCTTTTGACTATTGAGGCAGACTGCACACCCGTATATATTTTGGACCCTGTAAAAAAAGCGATAGCCATGATTCATAGTGGCTGGAGAGGAACAGTTGGAAAGATTACACAAAATGCAATTGATTTGATGATAGAGAATTATGGAAGTGATAAAAATGATTTGTTGGTTCATTTCGGTCCTGCCATATGTGGCAAATGTTACGAAGTAGGAATGGATTTAATTCCTGAGTTTAAAAAGATTGTAGAGTGCGATGATGTGCATAAAATATTTACACCGATAGTAGATAAGCCTGAAAAATATTTACTTGATGTGACTGAAGGGCTTAGACTATCGCTACTCAAATATGGTATTAAAGAAGAAAATATCACAAGGTCGGAATACTGTACTTATCATAGTGGGGTCTTTAACTCTTGGCGACTTGAGAAAGACAACACAAGGCAGATGTTAACTGGAATTATGTTGGTGTAAAATGATTTAAACAAAGGTATATGAAAGCGTATATAATAATTACAATCATATATCATTTTCTGTATAGAATACTCATTGGTGAGTTGGTGTCAATGCTTGATTCGAAAAAAGATATAAACAATGATTCAATTCTTTTATATGTAATTTGTTTCTTTTTATCGTATATTCCAATATTGTTTATAAGTGAAACTGGAATGGCGCCGGCGATTGTAAGCATTTGCATTGTAGGAAGTTTAATTGATTTAGCTTATGTGATGATTCAGAGGTATAACATTCCAAGAGTGAGGGCGTTGCTTTAAGTGATAAGGCAATGCTTTTTTATCAAAAGATTTTATTTTATCAAATCTTTTATTACTTCCCCTGCCATTATTAGTCCTACGACACTTGGCACGAAGGCATTGCTGCCAGGCACTTGATTACGGGCTGCACAAGTTCGTTTTGAGCCTGGTGGGCAAATGCAATTGTTTTTGCATGAATTTACTTCGCTTTCAATTGGTGTTGTAGGAATTTCTTTTGAATAAACACATTTAAGTTTTTTTATTCCTCTTTTTTTGCATTCAGAACGCATAACTTTAGCTAGAGGACAGACCGATGTCTTGTAAATGTCAGCAACTTCAAATTTTGTAGGGTCAAGTTTGTTCCCTGCACCCATAGATGAAATGATTGGAGTATTTGCATCTGCTGCCTTTTGAACTAAGGCCAACTTTCCAGTCACAGTGTCAATTGCATCTACAACATAGTCATAAAGTGAAAAGTCAAATTCGCCTGCCGTCTCAGGTGTGTAAAATGTCTTATATGTAGTAACTCTTATATCTGGATTTATCTCTGCAATTCTTTCTGCAGCAACATCAACTTTATATTTCCCAACAGTTTTTCTTGTAGCATATATTTGCCTATTTATATTTGTAAGGCAAATTTTGTCATCATCAATAATGTCTATCGCACCAATGCCAGAGCGGACGAGTGCTTCGACAGTGAATCCACCAACTCCGCCAATTCCAAATACAGCGACGCGAGAATTCCAAAGTTTTTGCATTGCGTCTTTGCCTAGAATTAACTCGGTTCTTGAATATTGATTTAACATAAATTGCTCCTTATATAATCAACTCTTGCTTGATTTCGCTATAAGTTTACAAATCTTATTCCCCATCTTACTGAATTTCGCCTCATACTCCGTCATTATATTATCTTTATTTAATCTTTCATCGTTATGCAAGTCGTAAGTATAATCTAAAAGTTCAAAGTTTGAATTCTTAATTTCTTCAAGTGAAAAGTCGAAGAGTCCCACATTATCAGTTTTAAATTCAAGAAGTGAACTTGGCTTTAATAATTTTTCATAGATTGATAAAAACTTTTTATGTGTAAGCCTTCTTGACTCGTGGCGTTTCTTTGGCCATGGGTCGGAGAAGTTTAAGTATATTTTATCAATGCTGTGAGGTGGGAAAACTTTTTCGAGGTTCTCGACATTTTCACACATAAATCTCAAGTTACTATTATTTAATTCGGGCTCACATAGCTCGACCTCACGCTGCGGGCGGATGGTATCCGCCCCTACGATTGAGGGCGGCATGTCGTCCTCTACATAATTATCTATGGCTTTTAGAACGATGGTCGCCGACCTCTCTATGCCGATGTAGTTGATGTCGGGGTTTTGCTTTGAGAGTTCAATTATGAATTTGCCTTTGCCCATGCCGAGTTCGAGATGGAGTGGGTTGTTGTTTCCAAATATTGATTCTGAAGTGAGCGGGCTCGTCCATATGCGGGACGACAGAATGTCGTCCCCTACAGGTTTTTGTGTAGCCCCTATGATGTCGTCCCCTGCGTTTATGACTAGGGGACTATTTAGGACTTCGGTTTCGGCTCCTTTTTTATGTCTTAGTCTCATAGTGATTCGATTTGCTCCCTACGAGTTTTTCTATAGAGTGAAAGTATAATTATAAATGCAATAAATTCTGCAAGTATGAAGCAGAACCATATGCCTTTTAAACCATAGAGATTTGAAAGGATTGACGCAGTTGGTAAGAGGATCGCAACCTGCCTAATGAGTGATGCGATAAGGCTGTAGATTTCTTTTTTAGTTGCTTGCATTACTGAACTTAGTATAATATTTGGAGCAGCGAGTGGAAAATGTAGTGAGATGATTCTGAATGCGTAGACACCAGTTGACATCATCATTTTGCTTGCATTGAAGAAACATAAAATCTTTTCAGGTATTGCCCACATGAGAGTTGCTCCGAATAACATCATAGCAAGTCCTGCAATAAGTGCACATCTAATTACTTTGTAAATTCTATCTTTCTTATGTGCTCCAAAGTTATATGAAACTATTGGAACCATTCCATTATTTAAACCGATGACTGGCATAAATATGAAACTTTGAAGTTTATAGTAGACTCCGAGAACTGCTACAGCTGATTGGTACTGTATGAGAATAGCATTTAATCCAAAAATCATGAAAGAACCGATTGCTTGCATTATGATTGATGGGAGTCCAACCTTATAAATGTTTTTGATAATATCTAAATTAATATTTGAAGTTGTAAAAGTATAATATGAACCAATTATTGATTTATTACTGTCTCTAACTTTCAAAAATATAAACTTGAAATCTAAATCCCCATTCAAAAGTTTATTTAAAAAGAAACCGACAAACATTCCAAGTATTTGTCCAATTACAGTTGCATATGCAGCACCACGAGTTCCCATGGCAGGTATGCCAAAGTAACCGAAGATGAAAATTGGATCTAGAATTATATTTGTGATAGCACCGACTAATTGGGTTATCATTGAACCAACTGTCTTACCTGTAGCCTGCATCATTTTTTCAAATGTTGTCTGTATAAAAAATCCAAATGATACGATAGTAACTATTGAAAGATAATTTATTCCTTCACGTCTTATATTTTCGTTTGTTGTCATTGCATGAAAGAATGGTTTGGTAAAAAAGAATCCAAGTAATGCAAATAAAATTGAATACACGATTGCAAGAAATAATCCGTGACCTGCGTAGTCATTTGCCTTATCAAAATTTCTCTCGCCGAGTGACCTTGATATGAGAGCAGTCATGCCGATGTTTGTACCGATATTTAATGCAACCATTAAAAATTGAATAGGGTAGGCGAGTGAGAGAGCAGATAATGCATCCTCAGATACCCTTGATATAAATATACTGTCGACAACATTGTAAAGTGCGAGCATGAACATAGAGATGACCATAGGAATGGACATCTTAAATAAGAGTTCGCCTATTGGAATTCGTCCAAGTTCGTGGTCTACTAGGTCGTTGACTAATTTTCCTTCGTTGTTAAATGTTTTCGACATAAGTCTCCTTTGTCGTGCTCGCAATGCTCGCCTCTACGGTGCGGGCGGATGATATCTGCCCCTACAATTGTCGGGCTCGCAATGCTCGCCCCTACGATTGTGATATGCAAGATACTATTATATTGAAATATTCCGCTTATTGCAAGAAGATAATACTATAAAGAATAATTATGAATTTTATGAATTATAAAAATTATTTGAATTTATCTGTGTAAATTGAAGAACTTGAATTTATAGAATTTTTACCCTAGCCTAGTGAAAGAACATAATTTAACATTTTAAGAATTAAAATAATTTTTAGAATATTTAGTCATATTTTGAACTTACAGAACAAATATCATTTACAGAATACGTGCTCGCATAAATTAGCACTCAACACTTGACAGTGCTAACAAAATATGATATCATATGCCTAAGATTTAGATAGGAGGTGAAATATATGAATATAGATAGATTTACAAAGAAGTCGATGGAAGCAATACAAAATGTCGAAAAGACGGCTATGAATAATGGAAATGCTGAGTTCAAGCAGGTTCATTTGCTCAAATCACTTATAGAGATTGAGGACAGCCTCATTAAAAATTTGCTTGATAAAATGGGTGTCAACATCGCTGCTCTCACAAAGACAGTGAATGAAGAAGTTGATAGACTTCCTAAGGTTCAAGGGAATGTTCAGTATCATTATTCAAATGAGTTGAACCAAGTTATGATAAATTCTGACGACGTTGCGAAGGGAATGAAGGATGAGTATGTGTCTGTTGAACATTTATTTATTTGTATGATGAATTATGCTGATGCGACTATAAAGAAAATATTCAAAGAATACAACATCACAAAAGAAGGATTCTTAAAAGCACTTTCTGAAGTTAGAGGCAATCAGTCAGTGACATCAGATAATCCTGAGGCAACTTATGATGTGCTAAACAAATATGGCTATGACTTAGTTGAGAGAGCAAGAGAGAGAAAACTCGATCCAGTCATAGGAAGAGATGCTGAAATTAGAAATGCTATAATGATACTTTCTAGAAAGACAAAAAATAATCCAGTTCTAATAGGTGAACCAGGTGTTGGAAAGACAGCAGTAGTTGAGGGGCTTGCTGAAAGAATAGTTAGGGGAGATGTGCCTACTCAACTTAAAAATAAAAAATTATTTTCTCTTGATATGTCATCAATTGTCGCAGGAGCAAAGTATAGAGGTGAATTTGAAGAGAGACTTAAATCAGTTTTATCTGAAGTAAAAAAATCTGATGGTCAAATAATTTTATTTATAGACGAGCTTCACACAATAGTAGGCGCAGGTGGCTCTGAAGGTGCTATCGATGCTGGAAATATTTTAAAACCAATGCTTGCAAGAGGTGAACTTCACTGTATAGGCGCTACAACTCTTGATGAATATAGAAAGTATATTGAAAAAGATAAGGCACTTGAAAGATGATTTCAACCAGTGCAAATTAATGAGCCAAGTGTTGAAGACACCATTTCCATACTTCGTGGTATAAAAGAGAGATATGAAACTTTCCACAATGTAAAAATTACTGACGGAGCTCTTGTTGCTGCGGCTGAACTTTCACATAGATATATAAGTGACAGATTTTTACCTGATAAGGCAATTGATTTAGTTGATGAGTCTTGTGCTATGATTAAGACAGAACTTGATTCTATGCCTCAGGACTTAGATGAGATGAGAAGAAAAATTATGCAACTTGAGATAGAAGAACTTGCACTCAAAAAAGAGGAGGACAAGGCTTCTAAAGAAAGGCTAACTGAACTTCAAAAAGATTTGTCAGAGCTTAGAGATAAGTATAATTCTAAAGTAAGTAAGTGGAAAAACGAAAAAGAAGCAGTTGATAGTGTAAAAGGAATAAAAGAAAAGCTTGAAGATATTAATAAGCAGATAGAAAAAGCTGAAAATGAAGCAAACTTGGAACTTGCTTCAAAACTTAAGTATCAAGATAAACCTCAGCTTGAAAAAGAGATAGAGGAAAAAGAAAATGCCATAAAAGAAAAACAGCTTACACTTGTTCACAACAAAGTGACTGAAGAAGAGATTGCGAAAGTTATAAGTAAGTGGACTGGTATACCAGTTTCAAAACTCACAAGTACTGAGAGAGAGAAGACTTTGCATCTCGCTGATGATTTGCATAAGAGAGTTATCGGCCAGGATAAGGCGATAGAAAAAGTTGCTAACTGTATCTTGAGAAGTAAGGCTGGAATCAAGGACCCTAAGAAACCTATTGGCTCATTCTTGTTCCTTGGACCTACCGGTGTTGGTAAGACTGAACTTGCTAAGACTCTAGCATACAATTTATTTGATGATGAGAATATGGTCATAAGAATTGATATGTCTGAGTATATGGAGAAGCACACAGTCGCAAGACTCATAGGTGCACCTCCTGGATATGTTGGCTATGATGAGGGCGGGCAGCTTACAGAGAAGGTGAGAAGGAAACCATATTCAGTTATATTATTCGATGAGATTGAAAAAGCTCACCCTGATGTATATAATGTCTTACTTCAGATACTTGATGATGGAAGAATTACTGATGCAAAAGGTGTGACAGTTGATTTCAAAAATACTATAATAATACTTACACCAAATATCGGATCACAACTTTTACTTGAAGGTGCTGACAATCCTGTAGGCTTCTCTACTGGAAATGAAGTTAAAACAAAAATCAGTGCTGATGAAGATTTGAATTTGAAAATCGGTGGAAGAAGTAAAAATTCAGAATACTCACTTGTAGAGCAAAGAGTTATGGATGAGTTGAAAGAGCACTTTAGACCAGAGTTCTTAAATAGACTTGATGAGATTATAATGTTTAGACCACTATCTGAGGAAAATATTTCTAAGATAGCAGACTTGATTATTAGTGATTTGAATAAGAGACTTGCAGATAAGAGAATAAGCATCAAACTCACCGATGCAGCTAAAAAGTTTGTAATTGAAAATGGATACGACCCATCATTTGGTGCTAGACCGCTTAAGAGATTTATTCAAGCTTCAGTTGAAAATCTTGTCGCTAAGGCAATTATCGAAAACAAAGTAGAAGAAGGCAACGAGGTGATGGTGGATGTGAAGAAGGACGAGTTGTTTATAGCATAAGAATTATGAAGGGGCGAGAATACTCGCCCTTTTATAATGTGTGAAGTTTTGGGTAAGATGAAATAATATATTGAGTTTATTATGCTGTATGTGATATAATAAAAAAATTAAAGATTTAATATAGTTAAAGCTATATGTTTTTAAAAATGTGTAAGCAAAATTAGTGATATTTATTATAAGATAGTTAAATTGGGAGACGACATAAAATGAATATTAAAAAATTAATTTCTATAATTTTATGCAGCGTAATGATTTTATGTTGCACTCTGGAACCATTAGCAAAAGGTGAAAGTGTTGGAACACAAGAAAACACTTTTACAGAAGTGGAAAATTCTGATGAATTAGAGAATAAGTATGACCTTGTAGATACAGAGATTATTGAAACTGAATCAACAGAGATTAAGATAACAGAAGAAGAAACAACTGATGTAGAAACATTAGAAGAAGGCGAAGAAGAAACAGATGATATGGGGTCGTCAGAAAAAGTTGAACCAGAAGAGAATAGTATTATAGAAGAAACTACTGAGACTGAAATAGAATCTTCAACTGAAATAGATAATGAAAATGAATCTGCAGAAGAGAATGAAGTTGAGAATGAGTTTAATAAGGAAGTTGAAACAATTACCGAAGTTAAAATAGAAAATGCCTCTGAGTCTGTGGAAGAAAGTGGAGAAACTGAAGAAGTAATAGAGTTAGTATCATCTTTCCATTCACCAAAATTTAAAGCAGATAAGACGACTCAAAAAAAGAAACCTTTACTTAGATCTACAAACTTACCAACATCGTATGACTCAAGAGCAGAAACTAATGAAAGGGGAATACCGATAGTTCCTGCGGTTAAAAACCAAAACCCTTATGGAACATGTTGGGCATTTTCTTCTATCGGATTGTTGGAGACATCTTTAAGATCTAAAAATCTTATTGAAAATGAGGCAGAAGGAACACTTAGTGTTGCAGCACTTTCATATTTTACTTTAAGCTTAAAAGATTATACTGATAATTTAAATTATATCAATAAACCATATTTAGGAAGAGGAGACTATACAGGTATAGGACCTTCTTATGTGTCGAAAGGTTTCTATAATGGTGGTGGAAACCAGTTAGAGGTTGCATTTATAGCATCTTCTTATATGGGATTAGTTACTGAAAATAGCGATACAGTATATAGTAAAATGCCAGACATAATTAATAGTGGTCTTGATGGAAAATATGCATTTAATAGTAATAGCTTTGAGTTATCAAATGCAAAATTTATTCATAAAGATAATAGAGACTTGATTAAAAAGGCAGTAATGGAACAAGGTTCTGTAGGCATAGGTTATTATGAAGGAAGAGGTAGCAGTAATTGTCATCAAGATACAAATGGAGAATGGTGTTACTTTTCAAACAGCGGTGAGGCTAACCATGCTGTTAACATAGTAGGTTGGGATGATAACAAACCTAAAGAATATTTTTACAATAGTTCTAAGCAAGCCTCAAATAATGGTGCATGGCTTATAAGAAATAGTTGGGGAACAAGTACAGGAATGCATACTGGAGGATATTTTTGGTTGTCTTATGAAGAGCCATCTTTAGATGATACCACATATGCATTTGAGGCCATTCCTGCAAATACATATAAATACAATTACCACTATGACACAACGGGATCAGATGGAGAACTATCATACAAAGTGGCAGACACTAAGTTTGCAAATGTTTTCCAAGTGAGTGATGACGAGAGCCAGAGTTTGGAGGCGGTTAGTGTAGCAGTTAGCTCAACAAATACAAAATTTAAAATAGAGATATTTACAAGTGACACTAAGATGAAAAATCCTGAAGATGGAATATTGAAACTAAGTCAAACTGTTGAAAAGGATACGGCAGGAATCTATACTATTGAACTTGATGAAAAGGTTTTGATCGGTAAGAACTCCTATTTCTCTGTAGTTGTCGTGCCAATATCTGCAAGCGGTAATCAATTTAAAACATTTTTTGATGAGTCCTATGATGATAGTGAGCGACTTTATAGAAATGCGGTAGAACTTGGACAAAGTTATGAGTATGTAAATGGTAAGTGGAAAGATGTTAATGAGACATTAATAAAAGTTATTGATGGTGTAAAGTATGGCGGTAATTTTAGAATAAAGGCACTCACTAATTCTGCATTGAGTTTAGAACTTGTCGCAAATGATGGAGAAGGAACTGTAAAGTATCAGGCAGTTAAATCAGGTTCGAATAAAATTGATAAAAATACATTTGTGAAAACTGGTTATAAATTTGTAGAGTGGGTAGACGATGATGGAAATAAATATGATGATGAAGCGACAATAAACATTTTATCTGATAAAAGACTTACAGCTGAGTGGACACCAATCACATATACTATAAAATATAATGCGAATGGTGGAAGTGTATCAGTTGACTCATTTGTAAAAACTTATGATGCAAGTGTGGCACTAGAGAGTCCAACAAGATCAGGTTATAGTTTTGGCGGATGGTATACTGAAAATTCATTTAGAAATAAATTTGATGGAAGCGGAGACATTTCAACAGAGGATGGCAGTACTAAAGAAATATTTGCTAGATGGGTACAGAATTTTATTCCTCCAAGTGGTGGTGGAAGTAGCAGCGGTGGTAGTAGTGGTGGCGGCGGTGGACGAACTATACCTGCCTCAGAATTGCCAACTCAACAAAGCGCAGCGACTGAGACAAATATTACTGTCGATTTGAAAACTGTGGGAGTAAATTACAATACAGCAATTTCAAGTTGGAATGCTGATGAGAGTGGCGAATGGCATTTGCAAACTGTCGATGCCTTTGGTAATGTCACAGAAGTTAAAAATCAATGGGCTTGTATCAACAGCGAAGTGACATTCTCTAATGGAGAGAAATTGCAAGTTTCTAATTTCTACTTCTTTGATAATGAAGGAAAGATGGTCACTGGTTGGCTTTCAGATATAACAGGTAGAAAATACTTTTTAGATGATTCAAATAATTCTGAACGCGGCAAGATGGTTAGAGAGTGGAAGAAAATAGCAGGAGCATGGTATTACTTCAACCTCGATGGAAGTCTATTCACAAACGGCGTCACTCCTGACGGAATGAAAGTCGGAGAAGATGGTAAGTGGGTGATGAATGATTTATAGTGTGAGGAGATAGTTATATGTGTTTTAGAACTATTTGTAAAAGATTTATAGTAGTTTTTGCTGTAGTGTTAAGTATGTTTTTATTTTCGTGTGACAATAAAAAAGCTGAATATGATACGATTGAAAATATAGTTAGCAAAAATCAAGAAATTTATGAAAAAATGGCTAACTACCCAATAGTTGATGGTTCTACAGCAAACATTCCTATGATGGCTCAGATAATGTCGGATTATCTTGGTATACCACTTGAAGAAGCAAGAAATAATTATCAAACTGTTTTAACTACTGACAAAGCTTGGGAAAATATGAAATACAAATACCATAACTTTGATGACAATTATCCTGAATTATTACTTGTGTATGAACCATCAGAAAAATTAAAAAACAGAATTAAAGAACCTAATAACGAACTTATTATTAATCCAATTGGCGTTGACGCACTTGTATTTATAAAAAATAAAAGTAATCCGATAGACAATTTGTCGACAGAAGATTTAGTGAATATCTATGCCGGTGAAACAACAAATTGGAAAACTTTAGGCGGAGAGGATAAGCCTATAGAAGCATTTCAAAGAATATACAATAGTGGCAGTCAAACATTATTTACAAAACTATTGATGAAAGATAAGAAACCTATGGAAGCCAAAGAGGGTTATTATTTGGCGGAGATGGGGGATGTCATAACAAGGCTATCTGAGTATAAAAACGATGCAAATGCAATTGGATATAGCGTGTTCTATTATGCAAAGAAAATGTATGCAAACCCGGATCTGACATTCTTCTCAATTGATGGAATCAGTCCAACAGACAAAACAATCGAAAATGGAACTTATCCGTTTTTAAATCAATACTATGTAGTTATTAGAGCGGATGAGCCAGAAGATAGTGAAGTCAGAAAACTTTATAATTATATATTAAGTGATAAAGGCAAAGAGTCAATAAGAAAGGCTGGATATATTCCAACAAATAATAATGATAGAGTGGTGTTTGAGTAATTAGAATAGCACAGAAGCAAAAATGACATCGCATAGAAACAAACAAAATCATAAGTTGAAGTTTTTGTTTAGAGCAATATTAGTATTGCTTATTGCCGCTGCAACAAATGTTTGTATGCAAGCAAATTATGTCCATGCCAAAAATCTAGATGTTCTATTTAATAAAAACGAAAAAGTAAAAATCATTAAAAATCCCATAACAGGTAGAGCAAGAATAATAGACAAAAATGGAAATGTGTTGTTGGCAAGTTATAATAGCACTGAAGATGTCGGAATAGTTACTGATTTGAACAGTGGCAAACAAGTATTAATATATAAATCAATGACTGGAGTGGTGTTAAAAAAGGATGGCAAAAGATATTATGACGGATCTGAGTGGCAGGGGGAAAGAATAGCAAAAAGTATAGTCTTTTATGATCTTTTTGGTAAAGAAGTTGGTGTCGAGGTTGATGACTATCGTAGTTTTTATTTGATGAATAATAAACTTATAGTAAATTGTTGGTCTAGCGAGACAGAATACGATGATGAAGAATATATACAGCATAAGAAACAAATGATTTATTATAATTTAGAGGAAGATAACAAAAAAGCAGTAAAACTTTTTGATGATTTTGGAAAGTGCAAGTATTCAAATCCTTATCTATTTGTGAATTTTGACAAAGGTTATTATTATGATAATATGAATGTTGATACAAATCTTTATGTATTTGATATTAATATGAATCAGTTAAGAGTATTAAAGTCGGCAGAAATGACGAATGGAACTATCAAATATTATTTAATGCTGCATTTCAACAAAGAACTTGAAATTGAAAACAAGAGGTACTATGAAGTCTATTATGTACGAAATTTAGGAACTGGATTTGGCGAATATAAGTTTGCTAATTTGCTTGATGAAAACTTTGAGTATGTCTTTAAAGACGACATAGCATTTATAGACAATAAAGAAATGTTTAATCAAGATGAAGAAAGAAAACAGGCTTATATTGCTAGATTAAATGATAAGACAAAGTTAGCTAAAAAAGGTGAAAAGAGAGATAATATATATGAGAAAGTAAGTTTGACGTTTAAAAGTAATAAAAAGTATTACTATATAATAAATGATGATAATTATATAAGAATAACTGATTATGAGTTTAATGACATTATTGAAAAAACAGAGCTACCAAATTTGTATCGGCAAATGTCTTTTGACAGACAAATCAACGATGTAAGTGAGGAAGTCTTTTACTCTCTTGGTAGTGACACAAAAGATTATTATGTTGTGCGAAATAATAAACTAGTAAAGTTGCTTAGCGAGTCGCACAACGAATCAGATACGGAAAACAACACGACAACATATCTTGTAGGAGTAAATGGTGGGTATTTTTTTCCACTTAGCTTTAAACGCTATTATGACAAATATGGTGACGAATGCTATGAGACTACAAAGTTGGACGAGATTATAATTTATAATGTAGATCCCAATATATCACCATTTATTGCTAAGGCAAATTGGATTGATGATGATCATAAATTTGAATTTGATTATTATAAACTAGAAGAAGGAAGTCCTTTCTTCATAATGCAATTAAATGATAGAAGACTGCTTAGGTTTTCGCATAAGCGAGAGGAAGGCAATTTATATAATCTATATGATGAAAATGGAGAGAATATTGCGAGTGCCTTATACTTATGTAGATTTACTGATGATGATAAGGATACAGTAATTATTTCCTCAATAGCGGACGGGACAAGGTTTTATAATATAAATTTTGAAGAAATAGGACATTTAAATATAATTTATAATCGATGCTACGTGGTAGATTTTAAACAACCATATGGAAAGACCTTGATTTTAGGAACGGAATTAAAAGATGGAACTTATCTTGATGCAACTATAATAATCGACAAAAAAATGAATGTAATTTATAAAGACTTAAAGGGGATGCCATTTGTTATATCTGATAGGGCTAAGTTGAGTATAGATGATGATAAAATACCTTTTAGTTATTTGTTTATACAAAAATCAGTAAGTGATAGAAAAGATAAAAATGGCGATGCTAAATATGAAAGTTTTATAATTGACTCAAATTACAATAAAGTATTTAGCACCTATGATAATATTGATAAGCAAGAATACTTTTATAATGAAGATAAAGAAACAGTTATGGTTTTACAAATATATGATAGTGAATATGTATTATTTGATAACAAGCTGAGTGTAATAGAGAGAGGGCCAGATGTTGAGAATTGTTTTAAAGATATAAAAGAGAGATACAAAAATAATTACAGCAGTGGAACGGAAGATGGTAGTTTGTATGCTAATAGAAAAGAACTAGATGAAGTTACTCTTGAGTCTTTTGGTTTTGGAATAAAGGGGAAGAATTATGTAAATTTGACAAGGCCTAATGTTTTCGAAACTATAAACATTAAAGATACCTATGTGCTATATAGAAATGAATATAAAGTCAAAAAGAATAAAGATAATGAAAGCAATGAAGATTCATCAAATATGAAAAGCTACTATAGATATACACTTATAAATACTTCAAATAGTAAAATTGTTGCAAATGATTATTTGGATTTAACAAATTTTAAAGATAATTACTTTGAGTTTAGAAATGCATTTAAATATGGCTTTATGGACTATGAAGGAAATGAGATAATTAGTTTTAGCATTTTTGATGATATGTTATTTGACGATTTGGAAAAGTATGAAATTGATTATATGTACCGTAATTATGGTACGTAATTAGTGAAAATGTAATTAACTTAGATTAGTTCGCTTAGTTTCTTTTTATAAAGATAATTATGAATTACCTCGTTAAGACCTTTCCACACTGGATAGGTCTTACAGGTATTTTTTTTGATGCATGAACTTTTCTCATCTGAAATACAAGTAAGAGTGAATAGTGGACCCTCAGCTGCATCTAAAATTTCGCCTATAGAATATTTTGAAACAGCTTTACTTAATTTGTATCCGCCATTTTTTCCACTTGTTCCCACTAAAAGTTTATTGTCAACAAGTTTTTTTACTATGGACTCTAAATATTTTTTAGATATGCCTTGTCTTTTAGCAATATCTTTTAGTGGTATATAATCATTGCTATTTTGTTCTGCAAGGTCTATCATTGTTTTTAATGCATTTCTGCCCTTTGTTGAAATCATGATGACTCCTAAAGTTTTAATTACCTATTGACTTAGTAGGCAAATAATAGTATACTATATGTGCTTTAAAAAGTAAATAGTTTTAGGAGACAAATATGAGTAAACTTATTTATATGGATAATGCTGCTACAACATTTGTAGATAAGAGAGTACTTGATGCTATGATTCCATATCTAAGTGGCAAATGCTTTAATCCAAGTAGCATCTATGATGGTGCTCAAGATGTGCATGAGGCACTTGATAATGCGAGAGGTGTTTTAGCAAAGTCATTAAATGCTAATCCAAGAGAAATATATTTTACAGCCTGCGGAACAGAGTCAGACAACTGGGCAATTAAAGGTGTGGCTCATGCAAATGCAGCAAAGGGAAAACATTTAATCACTTCTAAGATAGAACACCATGCAGTTCTTCATAGCATGCAGGCACTTGAAAGAGAAGGATATGAGGTTACTTATCTTGATGTTGATTCTGATGGACTTGTAAATGTCGCTGATTTAGAGAAGGCTATAAGACCAGACACAGTTTTAGTTTCTATAATGTATGCAAATAATGAGATAGGAACTATCGAACCTATAAAAGAGATTGGCGAACTTTGCCACAAGAAAGGTGTGACATTTCACGTAGATGCTGTGCAGGCTTATGCACATGTGCCAATCGATGTAGTTGCAGAGAATATAGATTTACTTTCAGTTTCAGGCCACAAGTTCAATGCGATGAAGGGAACAGGATTTTTATATATCAAGAAGGGAACAAAGATTTCTAACTTCATGGATGGTGGTGCACAGGAAATGAAGAAGAGAGCAGGTACTGAAAATGTCGCAGGAATAATCGGCATGGCTAAGGCGGCTGAGATTGCATTTGCAGAACTTGATAAGAGAATGAAATACGAAACTGAGATAAGAGACTACATGATAGATAGAGTTTTGAAAGAGATTCCTTATTCAAAATTAAATGGACATAGAACTAAGAGATTGCCAAATAATTTAAATATAGGATTTGAATTTATAGAGGGTGAGTCAATGCTCCTTGCTTTAAATGATTTAGGAGTGTGTGCATCATCAGGTTCAGCTTGTACTTCAGGCTCACTTGACCCATCACATGTCTTGCTTGCCATCGGTCTTCCACATGAGAAGGCACATGGATCACTCAGACTTACTATAAGTCACGAGACAAGTATGGATGATGCAAAGTTTGTATGTGACAATTTACCAAAAATTGTAGAGAGGCTTCGTTCAATGTCACCACTATACGAAGACTTCGTTAAAAATAAATAGGGCTCGTAAAACTCGCCCGTACAAAGGAGATATTATGGCATATAGTGAAAAAGTAAAAGATCATTATCAAAATCCAAGAAATGTTGGTGAGATAGAAAATGCCTCAGGTGTAGGCACAGTTGGAAATGCAAAATGTGGAGATATAATGAGAATGTATCTTGACATTGACGATGCAACTGGAATTATAAAGGACTGCAAATTCAAGACATTTGGCTGTGGTGCAGCAGTTGCCACAAGTAGTATGGCTACAGAACTTGTAAAGGGTAAAACCATCCAAGATGCTCTTAAAGTCACAAATAAGGCAGTTATGGAAGCCCTAGATGGCCTCCCACCTATAAAAATCCACTGTTCATTGCTTGCTGAGCAGGCTATACATGCGGCACTTTGGAATTATGCCGAGAAAAAGGGCATAAAGATAGAAGGGCTTGAAAAGCCAGTAAATGATGTATCAGAGCTTGAAGATGGGGACGAAGAATAAATTATTTTGGTGACCTTCCCGTATGGAAGGTCTTTTTATGGATAAAAAATAAAAATTGTTAAAATTGTGTATTGATTTTAACCGCCATATAATTTATAATATATATAAATTCCACATTTGGGTAGAGGGGAACAAATGTGTTACAGTTTATACGTAGTAAAGAATATTTAAGGGAAGGATAGAAGAGGGCACTATCCCGATTTTTGTTATATAAAAAATGGATAATTATAAAAAGGTATCTGCGATAGTCCTGTCGGGTGGCAAGTCGAGTAGGATGGGTGAGGACAAATGTGATTTGAAATATCATGGCGAGTCACTTTTAAATTTGCAGATAGATAAATTAAAAAAAATTGGCATTGATGATATAGTAGCCTCGGGTTACAGAGGCAGTGAATGCAAGGCTAAGGTAGTAGAGGACGACATAATGAAGGGACCACTCTCAGGAATGCTTAAAGGTCTTAATGCAATAGAGCATGATAGAGCATTTGTAATAAGTGTAGATGTCCCACTCATAAAAGAAGAAAGTATAAAAAAACTCATAGACTATTCATTTGATAAAGATTTAGAAATAGTTTTGATAAGACATAACAAAGTGCAAGAACCACTCATTGGAGTTTTTAAAAAATCACTGACTAGCAAGATAGAAGAAATCATCAAGGGCGACAAATACAGTGTAATGAAACTAGTTGACCAGTCAAAGTATGAGTTTATCGACATAGACGATGATGACGAATATTTTCTAAACGTAAATTATAAAGATGATTACGATAAATTATTGAAAGTGAATTTAGAGGGAGGCAAATAGTGATAGTATTGTTGTTTATACTGTGGGTAATATTTAACGGCAAACTTACAGCAGAGATAGCTATAGTTGGTCTTGTTGTTTCGTTGGCTGTTACTATTTTCTGCAAAAAGTTTTTCTTCCAAGAGAAGAGAAATGCGAAACACATCATAAAAGAAGATTTTATGACTGTAGTCTATATTGGAGTTCTCGTAATTGAGATTATAAAAGCAAATATTGCAGTGTTGACTATAATGCTTAGCAATAAGGTTGAAATTGAACCTTGCTTTTGTTATTTTAAGACTGAATTAAAGGACCCAATTCATAGAATATTACTTGCGAACTCTATAACTCTTACTCCAGGAACTATAACTGTGGGTTTGACAGAAAAGGGTGAATACAAAATTCACTGCCTTGACAAGAGTTTCGCTGAAGGGATTGAAGATTCAGTATTTGTAAAGATGCTTAGAAAGATGGAGGAATTATAATATGGCAACTGTAAGTTTTGAAAATGCAATATTTGTCATATCAATGATTGTATTGTCATTATCTATAATTGCAATCTTCCTAAGAGCAATCATAGGTCCAAGAGTTGCAGATAGAATCATTTGCATCAATATGATAGGAACAAAGATAATAATATTTATCTGTATGATTGCTGGATTTTTGAGAGAGGATTTCTTAATTGATGTAGCACTTGTCTACGCTCTTATAAACTTTATCTCTATGGTAGTTCTTACTTATGCATACGGCTACGCTTATGAGAAGAGAGAGTTGACTAAGGCTAAAAAGAAAATCAATAAATTAGGAAAAGGAGGCAAGAGATAATATGGATATATTGACTGTACTTAGACTCGGAATTGGAACTATACTTATATTTATAGGTCTCCTTATAATAGTGCTTGCAATAATTGGAATATATAGACTTAACTATGTATTAAACAGAATGCACGTAGCAGCAACCTGTGACACCTTAGGAATGCTATTCATACTTGTGGGACTTGTATTTTTTGAAGGAATTACATTTACCACTTTGAAACTTGTATGTATAGTTGTGTTCTTCTGGATATCAAGCCCTATCTGTAGTCACTTGATTGCTAAGATTGAGAGTCAGACTAACAAGAATATAAATAAAGAGGTGGGGGAGATAAAGTCATGATTTATATACAGTATATATTAGTAATATTTTTAGTAATATGTGCTCTTTCAGTTTGTATTACAAATAATTTATTGGTATCACTTATTATTTTCACTGCCTACAGTTTAGTAATGTCAGTTATATGGCTTTTCATTGAATCACCTGACCTTGCCATAACTGAAGCAGCAGTTGGAGCTGGAATCACAAGTATATTATTCTTTATCACACTTGTAAAAGTAGATAAGATGAATGAGGGGGAGGCAAAGAATGAGTAGTTTTAATGAAGTAATTACTTCATTTGTTGAAGGAACCCCTAAGGCAGAAGTAGTTAGTAAAGAAAAAGCAAAGAGAGTTTATAAACATCATGAGATGAGTCTTACTGAAAGACTTACTGCTATGATTGAAAAAGGTGAGAGTAAGGGTGCAAGAAATGCATACACTGTCATCGCTGTCATCATGGCGATAGTTATTATTGGCTGTCTCATATATACAGTTTCATCACTTCCGCCATTTGGGGACCCAAGTAACCCAGCAAATAATGAAGTGGTTAAAAAGTATATAATGGATGGAATTGCTGATACAGGTGCTATTAACTTTGTAGCAGGCATGATACTTGACTACAGAGCATTTGATACTTTGGGTGAGTCTACAGTTTTATTCATCGCAGCATCAGCAGTTATAATTCTTTTATTTAGAAAGAAAACAAGTTTAGAGAAGAAAGTCGCAGACATAGAAGAGAAGATTTATGAGGATAAGCACGATGTAATCTTAAGACATGGTGCACTTATACTTGTTCCGTTTACACTCATCTATGGAATCTATGTAATATTAAATGGTCACCTTTCACCAGGTGGAGGATTCTCAGGTGGCACTATAATTGGTGCTGCACTAATCCTTTATAACCTTGCCTTTGGTGACAAGTCTACAAAGAAGTTTTTCAATTTCAAAGTCTATAAAGTGATTACAATAGTAGCTCTAAGTTTTTATGCAATATCAAAAACTTATTCATTCTATACAGGAGCTAATCACATACATTCAATTATACCTAAGGGAATACCAGGAAATCTAATTAGTAGTGGACTCATACTTCCACTTAATATTTGTGTAGGAATAGTTGTTGCCTGCACGATGTTTGGATTCTATTCTTTGTTTGATAGGGAGGAAATCTAATGTTTAGTGGACTTATACATAATTTCTATGAGACAGCAGCGATTATAGTTTTCGGAATAGGATTTGTAACACTGCTCTTAAATAGAAATATTATCAAAAAAATAATTGGTTTTAACTTTATGGACACTGCTATATATTTATTCCTTGCATCAAAAGGATATATATCAGGCAGAATGGCACCAATACTTTACAAAGAGGCTACACCTACACTTACTAAATATATAAATCCAGTTCCAGCAGGACTCGTTCTTACTGGTATCGTCGTATCTGTAAGCTTCACTGCATTTTTCTTAGCAATCGCAGTAAGACTTTATAGAGAGTATCATACATTGGATTTACATGAGATAGTATCTATTATGAATAAAGAGGAGAATGAAGAGTAATGGATAAATATTATGTAATAAACGATATAGTACAAAATTTTCCTTTCATTTCTATAATACTATCACTTTTTACAGGAATTCTTTGTGCAGCAGTTAAACCTAAAAAGGCAATGGTTATTTGCTTTTTTAACCTTATAGTATGTTTCGCATTGTCACTTACAACTTTAATCTACTGTATCAATAACGGTGACTACTATGTATATATGATGGGACATTTCCCAGCGCCATTTGGAAATGAGATAAGGGTTGGAGTTCTTGAAGCACTTATGGCAACTGCATTTGCGCTTGTCATGATTCTATCTCTCATGGGTGGACTTAAACATATCTTCCATGATGTTTTACCTGAGAAACAAAATTACTACTTCTTGATGATGGAATTACTTTATACTTCACTCATCGCACTCATCTATACAAATGACTTATTCACAGCTTATGTATTTGTAGAAATAAATACACTTACAGCTTGTGCAATCGTTATGCTTAAGCATAGCAAGGAAACTTTGGTAGCAACTGCAAGATACTTAATGATGAGCTTACTTGGTTCAGGTCTTATCATGATTGGTATAAGTATATTGTATGACATCACTGGACATTTACTTATGTCAAATTTAAAAGAGTCAATAGTTGCTATCGCAAGTGTTGGCAAGTATAGACTTCCTATAGAAGTAGTTATTTGTCTTTTTGCAATAGGACTTGGAATCAAGAGTGCGCTCTACCCATTCCACTCTTGGCTACCTGATGCACATGGTTCATCAACATCAAGTTCATCAGCAGTTTTGTCAGGACTTGTTCTTAAGGCATATATCATCTTACTTATCAAGATGGTATATAGAGTATTTAGTATAGAAGTAATAAGAGGTTCAAAAGTTTTAGATATATTATTTGTTCTTGGTGTTCTTGCTATGACAATTGGTTCTATAAAAGCAATCAACTCAAGAGACTTGAAGAGAATGATAGCATACTCATCAGTGGCACAAATCGGATATATCTATCTTGGTATAGGTCTTGGAAATGATGTAGGAATGATTGCAGCTTGCTTCCAAATTTTAGTTCACGCATTCACTAAGCCAATGCTCTTTAATACTGCAGGTGCATTTATGGATGAGGCACATGGAAGTAGAAAGTTTAAAGACTTAGCAGGTGCAGCAAGAAAGAACATGTGGGCTGGTATAGGATTTGCAATCGGAGCATTCTCAATGATTGGTATACCACTCTTTGGCGGATTTGTTGTGAAATATAATCTTGCTATCGCAGCACTTTCTACAAATAGAGCAGTTATAGCATTAGTTGCACTTGTTGTAAGTACAGTTTTAAATGCTATATATTATGTACCTGCACTTATGGTTTTGTTTAAGAATACTAATCCTAAACAAAAGGTTGTAGTTTTTGCTGACAAAAATGATATTCCATTTATAGTTTCAAATGGAGTGTTTATGGTTTGCAATTTCATTTTAGGTATTATGTCCCCACTATTTATTTCACTTATAACTATGGGATTATATAAATTTGCATAAATACGAATAAAATAATTTTAGGAGTAACAAATATGAAGGATTACATGCTTTTATTACCAATAGTATTTCCAGCTATCGCAGCATTATTTACTTTGGTGATAAAGAAACAATTTTCAGACAGAGGTTTTAGAACATTATATGTGGGAGTAGTTTTAGCACTCACATTGATTTTCAACTTCTATGCAATTTTCAATTTTAGAGGACTCACATTATTTTACTTAACTAAGACTTTACCTATTGAGTTTAAGGTGGATGGATTAACTTATCTATTCAACAGCCTAGTTACTATTATGTGGTTCTTGGCAGGAGTATTTTCTTTTGAATACATGAAGCATGAGGAGAATAACGAGAGTTTCTACTTATTCTATTTGCTCACTGAGTCAGTTCTCATAGCACTTGGAATGGCAGCAAACTTCATGACACTCTATTTATTCTATGAGTTCATGACCTTCCTTTCACTTCCTCTTGCACTTCATACAAGAACAAAAGAAGCTATCAGTGGCGGTCTTAAATATTTGTTCTACTCAGTATTCGGTGCATCACTTGCACTCGTAGGATTCTTCTTTATGAATCAATACGGAGATATCACATTTAGAGCAGGCGGAACTTTAATCGCTAGCAAGGTTATGGGAAATGAAGCACTTCTCAAAGTGATTTTCTTCTTAACTATATTAGGCTTCAGTGCAAAGGCTGGTATGTTCCCACTTCATGGTTGGTTACCATCAGCTCACCCAGTTGCACCAGCACCTGCATCAGCAGTCTTATCTGGTGTAATCACTAAGGCAGGTGTACTTGCTATAATAAGAGTTATCTATTATCAAGTAGGTGTTAACTTCCTTCGTGGCACTTGGGTTCAATACGCATTTATGACTCTTGCACTTATCACAGTGTTCATGGGTTCAATGATGGCATATAAAGAAAAAGTTTTGAAGAAGAGACTTGCATATTCATCAGTTAGCCAAGTTTCTTATGTGCTTTTTGGATTATCAACAATGACTCCAATAGGATTTGTAGGTGCACTTCTTCAAGTAGTATTCCACTCAATTGCAAAGAACCTTCTCTTTATGGGAGCAGGTGCGATTATATATAAAGAACACAAGACAATGGTTGCAGACCTTAAAGGTATCGGAAAGAATATGCCTATAGTTATGTGGTGCTTCACAATCGGTGGACTTGCACTTGTAGGTATACCACCACTTACAGGATTTGTAAGTAAATGGTACCTTGCACAAGGTTCACTTGTATCAGGTGTTCCAACTTTAAGTTTTGTAGGACCAATAATTCTTCTTGCATCAGCACTTTTGACTGCTGGATATTTAGTAACTATTTCTATCAGTGCATTTATACCTGGTGCAGATTTTGATTATAAAAAAGTAAAGAATACAGAGCCGAATTTGTATATGTTGTTCCCACTTGTGTTGCTCGCCGTAGCTTGTTTCGTATGTGGAACATTCTCAACTCCACTCATAAACTTCTTTACAAGTATCGCAAACACTATTATGTAAAATGAGGGCTCGCGGTGCTCGCCCCTACGATAGCCCTGTAGGGGCGGATATCATCCGCCCGATGTAGGGGCGAGCTGCGCGAGCCTTTGTAGGGGCGAGCAGTGCGAGCCCGGAGGTTAAATGATTGTTTTAGTAGGTATACTATTTCCGATATTAGCGGGACTATTAGTACCAGTATTAAAACTTAATAAACAAGCGAGAAATGTCTATGTTGTTATTGCCTCACTTATCACAAGTGTATTTGTATTTTATCTTGCATTTGAGAGCAAGTTTACATCATTCACACTTCTCAATATCAATAAAATATTTTCAATTGGATTTAGGATAGATGGCTTGTCAAAAGTTTTTCTTCTAATCATAGCAACTCTTTGGCCAATAGCAACGCTCTATGCAACTGAGTACATGGAGCATGAAGAAAATCAAGATTCATTTTTCAAATATTATCTTATAGCATTTGGCATAGCGATTGGACTTACTTTTAGTAAAAATGCAATCACCATGTATTTGTTTTATGAGTTACTTACATTTTTGACATTGCCACTTATAATGCACGACTCATATGATAGAAAGGCACAGTATGCTGGGAAAGTTTATCTTACAGTGTCAGTGCTTGGAGCATCAATTGCACTTATAGGAATTATAATTTTAACTTCTGTAGTTCCAAATGTAGAGTTCATCTATAGCGGAGTTATAAATGAAGTTGTATTTAGAAATAATGAATTCATATTAAATATCGCATATATACTTTGCTTTATAGGTTTTGGAGTAAAGGCAGCTATAATTCCATTTACATATTGGCTTCCAACCTGTGGAGTTGCACCTACTCCTGTATCAGCACTCTTGCATGCAGTTGCAGTAGTAAAGGCTGGAGTATTTGCGATAATGAGAGCGACTCACTATTTATTTGGAAATGCAAACCTTTATGGTGGCTTCGCTCAAAAAGTTGTCGTAACATTAGCGATTCTTACTATATTATACGGCTCAGTTATGGCAGTAAAAGAGAAACAGATTAAGAGAAGACTCGCCTATAGTACAGCGAGCAACCTATCATATATATTATTCGTTGTGACACTTATGACAAGAGAAGGCTATGTAGCTGGTATGGCTCATATGTTGTTCCACGCAATAATTAAAATCAATTTATTCTTTATAGCAGGAGCAATAATTATATATTCTGGTAAAGAATATGTTGATGACATGAAGGGCATTGCTAAAAAATTACCACTACCTATGTTTGCATTTTTAGTAGCATCACTTGCGATGGTAGGTATGCCATTAACTTGTGGATTTATAAGTAAGTATGGATTAATTATGGCATGTGTATATGCAGATAATTATATTGCACTCGCTGGGATCATAGCCATAGTTATCTCATCACTTTTAACTTTGATATATTTATTTAACATAATCATAGTTGCATATATACCAGGTGCTGACTTTGATGAGAAAAAGTTAAGTAAGGTTAAGTCAGAAGGACTGACTATGAAAATCGTATTTATAATTATTACTATAATGATAATATATTTCGGCGTTAATTCTACTTCACTACTTGAGTTCATAGAAACAGTAGGGAAGGGAATGATTTAGGAGGCAACGTGAAAGATTCAGTTTTGTTATTTTTAGTTTTATTTCCAATAGTTGGAGCATTCATCTCTTACTTGATTGGAAGAAGAAACAAAAAATTGAGAGACTACTTTGCTGCATTTGTATGTATAGTAGATTTGCTTGTGATGATTTTATTATTCATGAGAGCGGCAAGGGGAGAGGTCCTACATTATTATGTATATAATATCTGTGGTCAATATTTGCATCTAGAGCTTGATGGCTTTAGAGCAATATATGGAACTATCTGTGCATTTATGTGGTCTATGACTTCATTATTTTCACACGAGTATTTCCATCACTACAGAAATAGAAATAGATATTTCTTCTTCTTACTTTTGACTTTTGCAGGAACTATGGGAGTATTCTTATCTGGAAATCTTTACACTACATTTATATTCTTTGAACTTATGTCTATGGCATCATATGTAATGGTTATCCACGACGAGAAACCAGCAGCTATGAGAGCAGGAGATACTTATCTTATGATAGCAGTTCTTGGTGGTATGGTAATGCTTATGGGTTTATTCCTTATGTCAAATGCCATTGGAACTCTTGAGATAGATGAATTATATGATTCTATAAAAGGATATCTTGCTGATGGCGGAAGTGTAAAAACTATATGGATTTCAGCAATGTGTATGCTTTTTGGATTTGGTGCAAAAGCTGGTATGTTCCCAGTTCACATTTGGCTTCCTAAGGCTCACCCAGTAGCACCTGCTCCAGCATCTGCACTTCTTTCATGTATACTTACAAAGTCAGGTGTGTATGGTATATTAATTATCACATCAAGAATTTTCTTATATGATGTTACATTTGGAAAATTAATTCTTGCAATCGGAACTATAACTATGTTCCTCGGTGCATTCCTTGCACTTTTCTTTGTAGATTTAAAGAGAACACTTGCATGTTCTTCAATGTCACAAATTGGATTTATATTAGTTGCTTGCGGCATGCAAAGTTTCTTAGGACATCACAATGCATATGCAGTTCGTGGTGCACTTCTTCACATGGTAAATCACTCAGTATTTAAGTTGATACTCTTTATGGTTGCTGGTGTTGTGTATATGAATTTACACAAACTCAACTTAAATGATATAAGAGGATTTGGAAGAGGTAAGTGGTTTTTAAATTTTGCATACCTTATGGGTTATATTGGTATCGCTGGTGTTCCACTTTGGAGTGGATATGTATCTAAAACTTTAATTCACGATGCTATACTTCACTATTTACACGAACTTCATCACGAAGGCATTCATGGTTTCTGGCAATACCACATCTATAGCATAGTAGAATGGATTTTCACTATTTCTGGCGGACTTACATTTGCATATATGACAAAGCTTTATATAGCTGTTTTCTGGGAAAAGAATGTAGATACAGCAGTTCAAAAGAAATATGATGATATGAATAAGACTTATATTAGTCCACTTTCTAAATTTGCAATTGGTTTATCAGCATTAATACCACCACTATTTGGATTTACTTCTACTATGATTGATAGAGCAGGTAAATACAATCTTGGTCTCATGGATAGACTTGCAGATGTAGGAGAGACATTTATGACTGAGGGCGCTCATGCATTTGATCATGCTGATAAGTTCCTCGATATATTTAGTGCAGACTGTCTTATAGGTGCAGGTAAGTCACTTATTATTGGAGCAGCAGTTTACTTATTCTTCATAAGAACATTACTTATGAGAACTGAAAAAGGTAAGAGAGTTTATGTAAATGTATGGCCAGCTTGGCTTGACCTTGAGGACTCAGTATATAGACCAGTTGTCATGGTTGGACTCGTAAATCTCTGCGGATTTATCTGCTCTATATTTGATAACTTTACTAACTTCGTAACACCAATTATTATATTCATTTTGTCATTTATATTTAGAGTTTGCGACAAACTCGTAGATGGAATAGTTTCATTATTTAGATCTACACTCTTTGTTGCAATTAATACTATAAAGTCAGGTGATGCATTTGCAGTTTTAAATGTTGAATCTGACAGCTCAAAAGCTGTTAAAACAGTTACTGACAGCTTATCAGTAAGTTTGTTATTATTTTGCTTAGGCTTATGCATAGCACTTATTTATCTCGTAGTGCTAAATGTATAGTTTGAGCATTTAATATAAAAATATTTAAAGTTTAGGGAGGACTTTAAAAATGGATCAAAAAGTTAAAAATGCTAGAATACTTTTTAAAGTATTGGCATTATTTACACTCATGTTCTTTGCTATGTCTGTTGTATACGGAGTTATGAACAATCAAGTAGCTGATATAATACCTGGTTGGATTAGAATCCTTAAGACACCAGCACAATGTACACAAGATATGTATGGTGTAAGTGTTGTTGGAACATATTTTAACATGGGTATGTGCTGCTTACTTATGCTTCTCTACATCGTAGTATGTGGTGGAATGGATTCAGTAAACAGCGGAACAGTAGCAGCATTTTTCTTAACAGTTGGTTTCTCTTCTTGGGGTATGAACGTTATGAATATGCTTCCACTTATGATTGGTATGCAAGTTTATGCAGCTCTTAAAAAGAAAACTCCAGCTTCTATGATGAACCTTGGTATTTTCTCAACTGCTATTGCACCTATCATGTCAGAAGTAGTTCTTAGATGGCCAGGATATACAGCACCAGGAGTAGAAGGTACTACAGGTGTTGCAGCTATGAGCAATTTACCAATTCACCCAGGTGGATTTGTAGTTGCATTTATCATTGCAATTTTATTCTGTTGTTTCTATCCAGCACTTTGTGCTAAGGCTCCAAACTTCCACTTTGGATGTGACTTATTTAATGCAGGACCTCCAGCAGGTTTCCTTTGCTTAATGACTATTGGTTTCTTATTTAAAGTTACTAATACTCCACTTCCTTCAAATGGACCTGGACAATCACAAGTCGAGATATTTGGATTTGTATTAGTTTCTTATTTAATTGTATTTGCAATTTGCTTTATCTTAGGTATGATGCTCGATAAAGATGCACTTGCTAACTATGGAAAACTCATTAAAGATTCAGGACATGGTTCAGACTTCATTGAGAAGTATGGTATCGGAGCAACTCTTGTAAACTTTGCAGTTTATGGAGTATTCATCCTTTTATTCTATTCAGTTATGAAATTCTGCTTTGGCGCTAAGTTCAGTGGACCAATTGCAGGTGTAGTATGGTGTGCATTCACTTGGGTTGCAGCTGGAGCTCATCCAGGAAATGTATTACCAATTGGTATAGGATATGTATTAATATCATTAGTATCAACAGTAGTATGTCCAGCACTCGGTGTTGGTGCAGAGACAGGAAGACTTGGAATGTCAACAGTTGGTATCCTTATAGCATTCTCTTATGCTACTGGTATGGCTCCAATTTCTGGAAAGTATGGTGTTATTTGGGGAATCATCGCTGGTATGATGCACTTTGCTATCGTTACATTAATACCACTTCAATATGACTTCTTCAACTTCTACAATGGAGGATTTACTGCAGGTGTAGTTGCATTTGTATTAATTCCATTTATTGAGCACTGGTGGCCAGCAAAGGCTGAAGCATAACAAATATTTATTTAAGGAGCCATTTTTGATGGCTCCTTTTTTTTAGGAGGAAATATGGCTGCAACATTAGATTCTGTGTGTATAAAAAGTAAAATAGATAATTTAATGCACTGCATAGGTCAGGCAGACCTTATAAAAACAGGTATCCCAAATGATGTTCATTGTGACGGTGGAGATTTACAAATATCTATATTACCAAAAGAGGTCATAGATGAGTATGGGAAGTCAAAAGGGCAGACTTTTAAATATGGCGAGTTTGGTGAAAATCTAGTTATAGATGGTCTTGATTATAAGAAATTGAAGGTGGGCGACACAATTTCTGTGGGCGATTCAAGGCTTGAAATCACCAAAATAGGGGTAGAAGACGGAAAAGGTGAGAAATGCAAGAACGAAATCCATAATAATTACATATTTTGCAGGGTTTTAGTGGCAGGAATCATAACTGTAGGAGACCAAGTGAACATAGATTAAGGCTTTGTACACTTTATATTTATGTAAAAAAATACTAAGAATTTAGTTAGATATATTTAACTTTATTGCACTTAAAGTTTTTATTTGATATAATATTAATGGCATTTTGTATTAATTTTTTCCGAGATTATTTAGCCTAAGGTTGGGCACTATGGCGATAATCCGATTAGGGTAACATTGGAAACGGTGTTGCCTTTCCTCCATCTGAAAAG
>JAFWVX010000013.1 GCA_017523785.1 Lachnospiraceae bacterium | reverse complement strand
TTGCTTAAAAGTTGCCACGTAGGTTTTTCCTTCAAACTTGAGTTCCGCTTCTTTCCACAAACCTTCGAGGTCCAACCTTTTTACTTTTTCTAAAAGAACTTTTTTGCTTTCCATTTTTTTCCTTCCTTTCTTTTTTGCAGGTGTTTTCTTTTTTTTGCCTGCCTTTTTTCTTTTTCGTTGCTACACACCTTACCGTAGGTGTGCAAAAAAGCCAAGATAAAAATTCTTACACTTTGGCGAACTTTCCTTGTCCTAAATTTGTCCAAACTTTCGCTTGACTTTTTTCCGTTTCTACGGTAATGACTTAAAACTAAAAAAGCACACCTGCCTTTTTCAAAGGTCGGTTGCAAAAAAAAATTGAAGTTTTTAACTGGAACTCTTACTTGCCTTAAACGGGAGTTTCCGTTTTTCAGTTTTCCGTGGAAGGCAACTTCGGCTTTGCCGTGAGGCTTTGCCCGTTTCCGTTTTGCTTTGAAGTTTTACTTTTGCCACGAAACTTTCCAAGGAAGGTCGAACTTGGCACTTGCCGTTTTTGAAGTCGAGCTTTGCCAGTGGCAGTTTGGAAGTCGTGCTTTGCCCAGGTCGGCTTTGCCGAGTTGCGAATTTGCCAGTAGGACTTTGCCCGTTTGCTTCGCACCAAACTTTGCTTTATGTTATAGAACAAAAAACTCTACCAACTTTTGCTACGGAACTTGGAAGAACTCGGTAGAAATCTTGGTAGGAATTCGCAAAATATCTCGTACGGATTTCAAAAATAACTCGTACGGATTTTCAAATTTATCTTGTACGGATTCTAAGATTTTTTTAATCTTGTATGAATCTTCTGGTGGCACGAATCACATACACTCATTAAATTATCAAATGCATATTTATCGCCACCATCTTCAATCGGTTTTATATGGTGCACTATTCTTGCTATATTGCTTTTGTTTTCTTTTAGACATTCTTCACATAGTGGATGTTCTTTTATGTATATGTTCCTAACTTTATCCCATCGTGAATCATATCGTTCTCTATGCTTATACTTTCTCTCAAATTTATCATATTGCTTCCCTTGTAAATGAATATGCTCCTTACAAAAAAGAGCCCCCCTTACAAAATTCTTGCCCCCTTCTAAAAAAGAGCCCCCCTTAGTTGAAACATCAACCACAAGGTTCGCTCACCCAGGATATGAACATCCTCTTCTTGCTTTGTATGGCATAACATTCACCTCATCTTTATAAAATAAAAGCCCCCAAGCATTTCTGCTTGAGAGCCAAAGGAAGGTATCTCTCCTAAGTAGTCAGGAGAGAATTGCGGAGATTGGATTTGAACCAACATTGCTCGGCTTATGAAACCGATGAGTTACCATTACTCTACTCCGCCAAAATAAAAAACACTCGCAAGTCGCTGCATGACTTTGAGTGTTCTTTAATGTGAACTTACAAATTTTCACGATAGCATTATAGCACATCCTTAGGTGTAATTTAGTGTAATCTTTTAATTTTGATTTCTTTCCATACTCCACTATCACAAATTGCCTTTAATCCTTTAGCATGTAGTTTCATAACATTTTCTTTTGAGTAGTTCATGATCTCCATTATATCCTCCCACTTCTTAAAATGTATGTATCTCAATTCCATCACCTTCTTTTGAACTTCATGCGATATTGAGTTTACAAGTTCCACAATGCTACTCTGTAACTCCTTGTACTCATCCACTTGCTTTTCCAATTGCTGTGTAAGACCTGCAACTTTTATCGCCACTTCTTCCACGATATTCTTTCGTTGCCCACCCTGCACCTTAACTGGATTTAATGCTTGATTTACCCTTAATGCCAGCTCTCGTGTTTCCTCAATCTTCTCAAGTTTAATCTCTATCATCTTTTCTGCAAATCTCAAACTTGATAGATACTCCTTAACTTCAAATTGTTTGTTTGTCATTTTACCTCACAAAATGTGAGATAGCTATCTCTTAATAACTATTGGCACATGCCAGTTGCCAAGTCGACTATTATTTATTTGGTGAGTTAACTCTATTGCTAAGGGGCGTCCCCCTGTGTAATTAATACTCCACAATTTTAAACATTCCCAGTGCGTGAGCTTTCACTTTGTGGTAGACAGGTAGACAATATATATATACTATATATATATTATTTATTTACAAGAAATTAAGAAAATTTTGTAAATTTACTAAACCTCTATAGATATATAATACCTGTCTACCTGACTACCTTAATTATAAAAACCCACTAAAATCAACCTTTTGTCATTTCATTATTTCCGTTTCCGCTTTCTTGCCTGACTACCTTTTCATCAGTTTCAGTAGTTTTTAAGTCAATTTTCTTTCGGATCAAAGAAATTTTTAGAACTTTACCATCCACTTTTGCACTCTTCCTAAAAATTTCATAATCAGGAAAGTGCTCAACCAATTGTCTAACAAACCAATTCTTCCCCAGTGCCTGAAATCCATTCTCGCTACAGTAATTGTTGTATCGAGTATAAATATCACTCGTAGTATGGTCATCAAGTGACTGCTCAAGTCCCTCTTCTTGTAGTTCTTCAAAGAATCCAAGTAAAGGATTATTGTCGTGCTTAAACTCATCTATAGCTTTCGTTACATTCTCTCCCATAGTGAATTTCTTATTTGTTAGCCACCTTTTAAGACCTTTGATTGCAAGAAGTATTAAATACTCCATTGACTCTTCGGATATTAAATCATCAATTATGTAAGGTCTAAATGTGGCATTTGTTTTACTTGTAACACCCTCTTCTTTAAATGTGGCAGTGAGCGGAACTATGACCATACGCCTTGCTATAGCTGCGGCATCCTTGCCCTTACCAATTCGAGGTATGTTGTTTGCTGAAAATATAAGTTTGCTATATGGATAGAACTCTGTCTTATCAACACCCTTCTGCTCTGCAGTGATTCGGTTACCAGTAACAATCTTTTTAAACACACCAGCTGAAGGTATGTATTGATCAGAAATATCATCACCGATGTTTGCCAACTTGTTGTGAAGCATTATGGTTGAAAACCTATCATCAAGGTCTTTTAAATCAAGTGATGATGCATTATCTTCGCCAAGTAGTGTAAAAAGTGCAGTTAGTAAAGTTGACTTACCATTTGACTCCTTACCCTTTAAGATAAAACAACGACCATCTTCTGATCTCCTATAAAAGCAAAAGCCTATCATCTCTTCAAGCAATAACCTGTTCTCTTTATTTCCGTTCGCAAGGTTATCAAGAACTTCATCCACTATAGCTGAGTATGCTTTCGGATTGTAATTATGTGGTATCTGGTTCGTAATAATAAATGACGGGCTCGGTTCTAAAAACTCATCGTTCTTTAAGTCATAAACACCGTTATTAAAAAGTATTAAATCAACCGATGACATTTTCATATTGTCTTTACAAACAACATTCAAGTACTTAAGAACTTCTTGTCGCCTTTGTGATGTTAACTCTTTGATGTGAAGAATCATTAAATACTCAATCATCTTAGAATCAGGCTTATAAACATTATCCATATAGACATGAAGCATTCCATTGATTCTTTTTATGTGATAAGTATTCTGCAAGAAATCGCCAAACACCTCATGCATAAATCTTTTGTTGTCATAAAATATTGGCTTTTGGAATGCCTCATCTCTCATTATTTGATTTAGTTCATTTTCTGACAATGGTGCTGATAGAATATACTTGTTAATTAGTGTTAATGTCTGCCTTATGTCTTCAATCGATAGAGCATACTTTTGAAGAGTTAAAATATAATTAAATAGATTTTGATTTCTTCCATCACCTTCCTGCATATCAATGAACTCTGGTGCTTCAAGGACTGGTATTAAGAACGGTGGCAAGCTGTCTATGGTTTCCGGTTCATTCTCAATAGTTCTTGTGACTCCGTGAAACTTTAGTACTTGATATGAATTTTTTATTCCAGCTTTAATATCAGCAGTAAGTCCTATAGCAAGTGTTGAGTGAGTGTAGCATTTATTAACTAAGTAGTTCTTGTTTCGTGTTGGGTTCTTAAATATAAAATGCCGACCACGAGTTGTCTTTACTATCCGAGTATTAAGTTTAAGGTCTTGAACTACTAACTTTAAAATTTCTGATTGTTTCTCATCATCAATGTCAACTAAAATTACATCATCATTTAAAACACCAGCATAGTTTTCTTTCTTTTCAGCATCTTCATAACTTAAGAGGGGCTTGCCTTTTTTGTATGAGTATTTTGCTTTTTTATTGTCATTTAGTTCTACATATCCTCTATACAATTCCATTATATTTGCCCCCTCTTACAAACTCTTCATCGCTCTATCATCAATATAAATGTCCGCTGTTATTTTCCTTGAGTCCTCATAGTTGTATTTTGCAAGTGTTAGTTCAGAGTTCTCATTAACATAGTCAAACTCTAATCCGTGTTTTTTGCACCACTCTACCGCACTATTTAATTGCTTCCCTGTCCTGCAAGTCCAAAGAATTATGGTGTTGTTATCTTTAAGTTTAATGAGTCGCTCTATTAGATTCACATTTGGTAGACCAATCTCTGGATACTTGTTAGTGCAGAGCGTTCCGTCAAAGTCCACGGCTATGGTCTTATTTTTAAAGTTATAACCATCAACTAATGTTTGATACTCTGACTTAAAGTCATCTCTCTTAAGTTTATGAGTTCTTAAGTTATGTGCAAAATTGAAGAACTCTCTATATTTCTTATGCTCTCTATAAAATGCGAGTATCTTATAAGCATAAAAGCTCCTGTAATCATCTCCCACTATTCCTGCAAGGCAGCACATAATGCCGTTAGAGAGTGCCTCTCTACAATCAAAGTGAGTTATTGGTATAGTTGGTAACTCTTTAACTATTGGTGCTATTGTTGATACAACTTTAGAGTGCCTTGCATCTCGCATTGCCTTGGTGTTAGTTTGTGATGTTGTCGCAACTTCTATCGACTGCTTTTTTCGTGGCATGGCATCCTCCTTGGTGTTTATTATTTATTTCAATCATATAAATTCCTCCAATCTTCTCTTTGCTAAATCAATATAAAACTTTTTATCTAATGTGCTTGGTGTAACTTTTCCGTGAATGTCTGTGTTATCGATAAATACATGCTCAGGTGTATTGGGTATTTTATAAAAAGATAAACTCTCAGCATGTTGCTTAAAAATACCTGGATTAGTTGCTGGTCCAGCAAACACTCTCACACATTTCTCTTGTAATCTCGTGTTCCCATAATAAATAGCCGAGAACTTGCCTGTGATTTTACAAACCATCTGAAAATCAATTAATGAAGTGTTAGAGTTTATGGTCTGCTCAACAGGTATGTTTTTTGTTAAGTAGTTAATAATGGCTTTGTTAATTATTGGATAATCTCCATAATCAAGGTCTGATAGTTCTTTAACATATGCACCCTTGGTCTTAAGTGAGCCATCTTGTAAAGTGAGAACATAGTTGTTTACATCCTTTTGCCAAATCTCTACAGCTTCAGTAAACTCAAGTTGTAAGTGTGTGCGAGCTTGCCATTCTTCTGCTATGTCATAAACCTTATTAACATAATCAGTAATGAATAGGCCATCAGTATTACTTTGAATGAGTGTGCAGTAAGGCTCTAACTTCTCTATCAAATCAAGTAACAGTAGTTGACCATAGATACAAACTCTATTAGCATTCCGTGGGTCATAAAGAGTATTATTTCTATCTTTCATTGCCCCATAAGTTTTGTTTAATATGAGTTTAAGTGGCAAATGTAGATTGTTATGCTCTTTCTTATACTGCAGTCTCTTGTCCCTTAACTCTTTATAAATCGTTGGATCGACCACTGCCCTTGATAGCAAGTTGTAATTAATCATTAAACTTGGATAAAGTGATGCAACATCCATAACAAGAATTTTGCCCTTATGATGATACTTTTCTCTTGCTCCGTGAAGTCCTCCAAAGCCAAAAATATGGTCAACACCTGCTACTTTAGTTGTTAGTGATTTTTCGTAGTTCATATTATTAGAGTCTAAATACCACTCTTTTATGTATGAGTATTTTGTTAAGTTAAGAGTCCTTGGTGTATCAACATCAAACTCATCAGATGTATCAGTTAATGCTTCAGCATTTAACATTTGCGATGCTATTTGTGTTTGAGTTCTTGGCATAAGATGAGGCTTACCTGTTAATTTAATAAGACCAAGTTGTGCTACAAAGTCATCCTTTCTCTTAAAGAAAATCTTTATAGTTTCTTCTACATCGTGTCTACAATATTTCTCAACTTCTTTTAGTTCTTCTTCAGTTAACTTACGCTCTATATCGAAGGATACGGATGACTCTTCAATAGAGTCACCCATAGAACCTTCATAAAATTTGAGTCCGTGTTGTAGAGTGTTATAAACATCGTAGTTTGACATGTAGATTTTCTTCATATCATCTCTATAACTAAATCCTGGCATTTTGTTAGCAATGATGTGTCGGCTTATCTTATAAGGATTATGTCCTGTTAGTATGCCCTTAAAAATGTATTGGTCATAGTTTTTATTATTGAAACCGACCCATATATCATTTTTGTGGACATTAAAGTATTCAATTATCTGGTCAGGGTTATTTACTATTGTCTTAAAATCTTTATTACTGTAGTCAGCAAGAACTACTAACCAGTCATATTTGAAGACCTCCATGTCATAGAAGATCATAATCTACTCCTTCCGACCATTAAGTGAATGGCACTTCATCATCTTGCTTTACATCAAACACTTTGATAATCTTGTAATTTCTAAAGCCTTTGTCATTTGTCTTAATCTCAAGACCATACTCCTTACTACCGGTTATGGTAATCAAGATGTTATCAATGAGTTCAGCATATTGCTTTTGAGTGTGGTACTTAACTTCAAGACCTGACTCAAGTGATCTTAAGAACACATTTGCGAAGTGGACATTTTGTGGTCTAAGTAAGAAGTAAGCCCAAGCAAGTCTCTTCTCATACTGTCCTTGGATAACTTTGAATGTAACTTGAAGCATCCACTCATCTTTCTTTGACTTCTTGATAATCATATCGCTGATTACCACTTCATACTTACCATCAGGCAACTCTTCAAATTTCTTCTCACCATTTTCTTTTTCGGCTTCTTCAACTGCTTTATTAAACTCTTCATCAACTTTGTCATCAAACTGACTAAAATAACTATTATCTCTCATAATATTTTTTTATCTCCTCTCTACTTAATATTAATCTAACCTTGATTCTCTCTTTTCTGTAGGCTGTGTTTCTTGTGTTGCATCTGCTACTGTAGGCTGTGGTGTAGTTGTTGCTACTGAGTCGTACACCTTAACTAACTCTGCCCACTTGAGTGGTATCTTTGTGGTCTTAATGCCACGCAGTCTGCCACCACCAAACACTACTTCATCTGATTTGAAGTTAAGTGTTCTACTGCCATCTTCTTCTACTACTACTCTTGCAACTATATCTACCATACCAGCAAGTTTGTTAGCTAATGCCTCTTGAATATTTGGTTTAATCTTTGTGATGTTCTGACCTGACTTTGTTGTAATATCACGAGTAGTGTCTTCGTGGCTTACAATTATCAAGTTCTCATATGGAAGATTAAAAAATCTCTTCATAGTTGATAAGAACTCTGTCTTAATCATGTCGTACCCGCGACCAAAGCCCGCATCTGACTCATGTTGAATCTTCAACTTGTCATACTCAAAAATTCTGCAATACTCTCTCATATCATCAACTAAGTCAATGATTATGGTCTTAAAGTCATTCTGGTGCTTCTCAAGCTCTTCTATGGTCTCTTTAAATACAGCCCATGCGAACTTACGATTAACAAGTCTTCCTTCAGTTGTTACTTCATCTTTGATTGGAACTACTGGCATAGTAACAAAGTTAATGTTGCCGTCAGTGTTCAAATTTAGAGGATTTGGTGACTCATCAAGCAAAGTTGTCTTGCCTGAAAATAGTGCACCATAAATCCATATTTTTCTCTTCACTACTTTACTAATATCTCTTCTTTCAGTTTTTGGTAATAACATATAATTAATATCTCCTTCGCTTTCGCAATATTTTTTAAATCCACAGAAGAAACAAGTATTATATTGTTTAGGAAATACACCTGTCTCTTCTGCTTCTTTTATTCTTTCAATTGTGTCGTAATAATTCTTTATATGATTCTCTGAATACATTACTTCCACAATCTTTGGGTTATAATTTGTATCAGTTAGAAATGCATCAATAATTCTATTTCTACATTGCTGGACTGTTTCGGTTGATAGCTGCTTAATGGTTATCTTTGGAATGAATAAAAAATGTAATTTATTGATTTTATAACCTTTGAGTTCAGCAAAATGTTTATAAAGTGATAACTGTGGTGACTGTAGATAGTGCTCAATGTTATTTGAATACTTAAAGTCATAGATGTCATATGTTCCATCTTTATTGTCAACTAACAAATCAATGTATCCAAGAAATGTTATGCCGTGCTCTTTGACTTTTAGTTCTATCTCGTGTTCACCACTTGGCACTATTGGAAGTGTTCTCTCAAGTACTAATTCCATCTTTAGAGCTTCAGTGATATGTGCATCATCTATAGATGGATAAGAGTTGTAATACTCATTTATTGCATTAGTGACATCACCAGTTTCAAGTGCCTTATGAATACAAGTTCCAAGAAGTAGAGCGTTGTCAGCATAGTCAAAGTCTGGTAACACAGTTAATTCATCTTCATATGCTAATTTATATCTATAAGGACATCCTCTAAATGTCTCAAGTTGGCTATGACTTACATGGTCTCTTGTCATTATGCTCATACTGGAATACCCTCCAGATCTAAATATATTGTGTGGTCTATTGGTTTAAGGCTCTTTAAGAACTCTTTTAATTTATTAAAATACTGAGGGTATAAAATGATAGATATGCCACCTGCTCTTTCAACTAACTTCTTGTTATAGATTTGAAGTGCCGATGGCTTGCCATCTTTAGCTTTGAGTTCTATGGCTATAAAATATCCCTTATAACAAACAAGTAAGTCTGCAATGCCTGATTTAGTAAAAAGGCCACCCATAGTCTTATAAACATAAGCACCGATAGAGTTTAAGTATGCTCTCACTTTATTTTCAAATTGTTTTTCTTGTCCTGCCATTTCATAACCTACTACTTAACTTCGACCTTAACTGATGCCTTAACTTCTGATACTCTTAAATATTTCTTGGCAATTTCTGGTTCATTTGCCTTTAGAGCTTTTGAGTCAATACTCTCTCTTGTAGTTGGAGCAATGTATGTGAGTTTTATGTAGTCATTTTGGAATGACTTTATATTAAACTCCTGCATAGCTTTGAGTAGCTTCTCTTTAAGTATTGTCTTCTGCTCTGTTAATTTTGTGAGTTGTATTTCAAAATCTCTAATTTCACGGAGTGTATCCTCATTAGTTTTAAGAAATGCGTCAACAGACTTATTAACTACTGCTCCATCAGTTGTTTCATTTGTATCTGATAAATAACCACAAGTTTTTGAGTCTTTATCACATTTCTTATCACAAGGTGACTCGCAAAAATTGCAGCACATATCTTTTCCACAAATTGACTCGCTCTTACCTTCAGTTATTAATTTGCATTTATTCAAAATGTTAATCCTCCTCAAATAAATAGTCTGTATAATCTTGTTGCTTCTCTAATGCTCTATAAATATCCGTCTCTATACTGTTCTCTACGATTAACCGATAATAGAAACAAGTGGACTTTTGTCCTATTCTATGTATTCTTTTAATAGCCTGTTGGTAATCGTCAGATTTGTCTGTAGGTGTGAAAAATATCATCTTGTTTGCCTTTTGAAGATTTAGACCCTTGGCACCTGATTGATACTGCACTAAAGTTATGCTGTCATCTTGAGTCTCATAATTAGTTAAGTCTTTAGTATGACCATTGACTTCTGATATAGGTCTATCACCCACTAACGACTTTATAATGCTTAACTCTTTATTCCAAGTGTAAAAGATAATCACTCTATCATCAGTTGAATCAAGTAAGTCCTTAAGTGCATCAATTTTTTCTTGATTATAGATAGAACACAGTTGCCTCTTGTATAAATACTTTCTAAAAGTATGATCTCCCACCAGTTCTTCATCATTAATTGTGATGATTTTGTCTTTTATGAACTTTTTATATTCGGTTGTTTGTGTTATTTTTACATCTATAAAGTTCTGCTCCGGTAAGTCCATAACTTCTTCGGTTTTCATAAATACTGCACCATGCTCTCGTAACTTCTCTTTAAGTTCATCTACATTCCTGTAAGGGTCTCTCTTATCAATCACTTTTACAGGAAAGCCAACATGAAAGTCTTTGCTTATATAGTTTATGTATCGTGTGTCAAATGCTGTCTTTGATATTGGCCAGTTAAGTAATTTACATTGTGACCATAACTTTTCATACTTTCCGGGAGTGCCTGATAAAAGAACTACTGCATCAGGTAACATTGCTGTTATAAATCGTGTTCTTTTAGCTTTGTGGTTTCCGATAAGTGATGATTCATCAAGCATTAATGTGAAATGTAATAAGTTTTGTAGTTCTACTCTTCTAAAGATTAAGTCATAATTTATTACTCCGACCGAGTTGCTTGAATTGATGAACTTTGCGATATTGTCTTTCTTGGTTAAGTCATAAACTTCAAAGTTGTAATAAGTCTTAAAGTGCTCTATCCAGTCTTTCATTTTTGACTTTTGGCAAACCACTAAAGTTTTAAGTCCGATTAGTCTTGCTTTCTCACTACCTATAAATGTCTTGCTTTTCAACCTAAACCCATATCTATAAAATAGGCTACTCTCATTAGACCATTCGTATCTTTTAAGAGTTTAGCTTGATGTGGATACAAGTTCATTTATTGCTCCTTCCAAATCTACTAATTTCCCAACTTAGTATTTTTACTTTTAATCACCCTCTGCACTACTTTGGCCTTGGGAACTCATCTGTACAGGATGAGAAGCCTCCGTAGTGCGTCAAGTGTTGGCGAGAGTATAGCACACGAAGTCAAGAAAGTCCGTTCACAAACGTGAACGGGTAAATGTTGATTTTTCAAGGTTTTTTATAATGGGGATTTGTAAAATGCTTGATTTTTGGGGATTTTGCCGTTCACAAACGTGAACGGAAAATTTTAGGAATATGGCATTTTTAGACAAAAAAATAAGGGTCAAAGACCAATCTTAAAGATTAATCTTCAACCCTTAATTAACTGATTTTAATGTTATTTTAAGCTCTCAAAATCTACCTCTTCATAAAGTAATTCTTCAGCTTTTTTATCTATGGCCTCACCAGCCTTATTCATTTCATTGATTTTTTCGCAAAACTCAAAGTCATCTAATGAATAATACTTGTCCATAGTGAACTCCATAATCTTGTTTTTATAGTTTTCTTCAAAATTACCTATTGCCTTGCTTATAAGTCTTTTAGCATTACCCACTGGAACTCCAGCAGTATGTAAAAATACTATAAGAGTTGGCACATAGATGTTTTTTGAAGTTCTACTGTTTAGTAGATTATTTAATGATGACTTTGAAAGACCTGTTCTCTCTGCTATCGCACTCAAAGTTAGTTTTCTACTCTTCATTATATTTATTAATGTGTCTTTTAAATCGGTCTTATTGTAATCATCAAATTTGCTTTCATTTGTAACCAGTTTAGTAAACTCATCAATGTCATCTTTTAAATCACTATCTTTAAAACTAAGATTTATATTGTCTACCAACTTTTTAGTCGGTTTCACATAATAAAGTTCATCATCCGCATAACTATCATAGTTGGTATTCTTCTTAAAGAATATCATTGACTCATTTGGATGCCTTCTGCCATAGAATGTGATAGCACCATTATTAAAGTATTTGTTATTATTTATTACACATCTATTATCAACATAGACCACTTTGTTATCATCAATCAATTGTCTAAATGTAACATCAGTGTTGTATATTTCTTCTTTTTCTTCAGGGAATAATGTAGGTGTCTCATAAGGTGCTAAATCTATGTCATTTGTAAAGAATGATACTTGCTTTATCCTTATGCATATCTCTTCTTTCGATGCTCCAAATAACTCGGCAAGGTCTGATGCTATAACTCTAAGTATGTTCTCTTTATTGTCTGAATTAAAATAATCATATTCTTCGTATTTCTTTGAAAGTTCTGATACGAGCATCTCACTTGGCACAAGTACACGACCTGCAATATTATTAGCTTGCCATTCAACTTTACTTTCACAAGAGTATTGATTGTCGTTCTTTATAATGTCATCAATGATGGCTCTTGGTGTATCAGTTTCATAATTGCTGCATTCTGCATTAATATCCATCAATTGCTTACGAACAGTTAAGAACTCTTTGTGTAAATCATAATGTACGCACTCATGCAGAACTACAAATCTATATGAGCCGAGTGACTTATCTTTTAAACTCTTATCAATTAAAATTGTGCCTTCGTGTACATTAAGAGTGCATTCTTCAACTTCAACTGTTCCATTTGAAATACAAACTAAACCTTTAATTCTATTACCCTTAACTGGTTTTAATGTAAATGCATCAATAATAGTAAGTCCCATTTTGTCTACTACATCATCTATATCTACTATTCCATCTATGTCATATTTATTCATAAACCTATTAACATAATATGGCAAATCAACTGACTTGATAACAGGCACTAAACTAGCAGATAACCTTATGCCATCTTTTGGTACTCGAGCCTCTGGCATATCTCTAACTACATCTAAAACCTTAAACTCTTTAAATATACCATCAACCACAAAACTTGCTTTGATATAATATGTGAGAGTTTTCAACTTAGAATCTTCTCTTTCAATTACCGACATTTGTTTATATGGATTTAATACTTGATAGAATAAATTGCTGAGCATAGAACTTGTGTCGATGTCTATTTTCATCTCAAGGTCGCAATTTATTATTTTCCTGTTACCGTAGATATTTAATACACGATTAATCTTTGGAACTTTTAGATATTTAGAAACTTCATCTTTTATAGAATATTGATTTAACTTCTTAAAACTACTAAAGTATGCATCTATCTCATTGGTGTCTTTGCCTTTGCAAATACCAAATCGCTCGCAAACTTTAAATTTGATGTTTGGAGAGAACTTTACTAGATTAGTAATCTTATGTAGGTCTATTTCATCAGCCACAGTCAAAAAGAAGCCATTGCTGGCTTCAATTATGTCACTATAATACCTATGATTAATAACTGTCGAAATAAACGACATAAATGCCCTCCATATGTGCCTATATTATACTAAATAATAGGTGTTTATCATAGTTTTTAATACACAACATTTCAACATTTTTGAGTGCAAATGTGTATATTATATTGATTTTATGCATATTATAAAAAAGAAGTGGCTTACACCACTTCTTCCAGCATTAGTCAAAATCATATGGATTACTATAACACATCGGGTCTAATGGATACATTACTCCACACTCATCTTCAAGTTTGCACAATTGTCTTAATTGACGCTTTGCTTCCTGTTTGCGAGACACTTTTTTCGTTAGTCTATCATTAGAGATTCGTGCTCTATAAGCTTTGTTGTTTGGATTATTTTGATTCGCATAGTCGTCAAGTTGCTTTTTTGTGTGTGTCTTTGATGATACCTTACTTTTAGTAGCCATAATTTCCTCCTTCCTCCTGATACCATACACTTGTTACGCACAAGATAGCGGACAACATTGTCACCTTCTTAGCTGAATCTAACTAGGTTAGATTATCCCTGCATTTAATCAAGTCTCAAGATTGGTAAAC
>JAFWVX010000012.1 GCA_017523785.1 Lachnospiraceae bacterium | reverse complement strand
GAAGACTATTGCAAGTCAATGGGCATAAAATTAATTACGGAAAAGTAAATGCAGTAAAACTTTCAGATGATGAGGGACTTACTATTGAAGAAGCGGCGAGAAAACTTAGATACGAGATACTAGAAAAGATTTGGAAGAAGTTATCATCTAAGAATAGTGCAGCTGATGTCTATATACTTGTAGCACAGCATGAGAGAGATCAAGTTGAGACAGTAATTCATAATATGGTTCGAGGGACAGGTATAAAAGGAATTGCTGGAATGAAAAAGCAAAATGGAAATATACTTAGACCACTACTTGATATAAAGAAATCAGAGATAGAAAAATTTGTTGATAAGTATGATGTGCCTTATGTGGTGGATTCAACAAATGATGATGAAAAATATACAAGAAATTTTATAAGAAAGCAGATAATCGATAAAATAGAAAAGATAAATAAATCAGCGAGCACTCACATAGCCGAGATTGCTAAATATGCAAATGAAGTAAATGAATACATAGAATCACAAAGTAGTAAAGCTTATAAAAATGTAGTTTTGAAAGAAAATAAAAATACTATAGTTTTAAATCTTACAAAATTTAGACTATGTGAAAATATACTTAAAGCAGGGATTATAAGAGAAGTTTTTAATAGACTTGTGAGCACTTTAAAAGATGTTACGAGAAAAAATATTGACGATATAATAGAGTTATCTAAAAAGGTTCAAGGTGGGCATCTTGACTTGCCATATAATCTGACTGTTGATAAAAAACAAAAAGAACTTATATTTAATAAAAATAAAAAAAACGTAAGTATGAGTAGGAGAAAAAAGAAATGAGTAGAAAAATTGATATCTTTATAACAGAGGATCAAATTAAAAACCGAATTAAAGAACTCGGGAAAAAGATTAGCGAAGACTATAAGGGAAAAGACTTGTTGTTAATCGGTATATTGAAAGGCAGTGTTCCATTTCTTTGCTCTCTTATGTGGGAGATAGACAACGAAAAACTTGCAATTGACTTTATGGATGTGTCAAGTTATGGAAGTGAGACTGAGTCAAGCGGAGATGTAAAAATATTAAAAGATATAGACTCATCTATCAAAGGTAGAAATGTCATGATAGTAGAAGATATAGTAGATACTGGAAGAACGATGAATAAACTTCTTGAAATGCTTAATACCAGAGAACCAGCAAGTTTGAAAGTTTGCACATTGCTTGACAAGCCATCAAGAAGAGTCTGCGATGTGAAGATAGACTATATAGGCTTTGAAATTGAAAATAGATTTGTGGCTGGATTTGGACTTGATGACGACCAATATATGAGGCAACTTAAGTATATAGGAGAGGTTATATTTGATAAATAAGATTTAAACATTTCGTTTTAAATAAAAATAAGGTGGTAAAGTATGAAATTAAGATTTAAAAAGTTATTGGCAATAGTTCTCTGTATGACAATGGTGTTTAGTAGCACATTGTCACATTTTGCTAATGTTGATTTAAATAATAATGAGGAGACTTCTGAAAGTATCGAAGAGACTTTGGATGATAAGCTTGATTTGTTTGAAGAAGAAACTGAGTCTAAAGAAGAAACTGAGTCTAAAGAAGAAACTGAAGAGAGTAATGCAGATGAAGAAAAAGAAGAAGATGAAGTAAATTCGACTGAGTCTACAGAAGAAACTTCTGAAGATGCTGAATTAGAAGAAGAGAGAAAAGAAAGCGAAGAAAGTGAAGAGAGTAGCGAAATAGAAGAATCAAAAACATCAGAAGAGACTGATGATTCTGTTGAAGAAAATGTAGAGACAAAAGAGGAAACTAAAGTTTCTGAAACTAGTGAGTCTTTTGATGAGATGAATGATAAAGTTGCTACTGATAGTGAGATAAGTGTAAGCGATGAAGAGACTGAGAATGCAGTTGAAAATGATGAAAAAGTAGCTACAAGCAGTGAGATAGATTTTGTAGATGAAGAAGTAAAGGCTACTCCAAGTGAACTTCTTATGGAAGATTTGGATCCAATAATAATTGCTACAAAGAGTGAATTAAGATTATATGATGGAAAAGTTGGAGGTGGATTTATTCCGCTTAATATAAAATTTGCTGAAGTGGAAGAAGTAAAAAATGGAAGAAAATTATTTAGGGCAACTACTTTACCAGAAAAATATGATTCAAGAGAAAAAACAAATGAGGACACAGGGCTTTCATATATATCACCTATAAGAAAACAAAATCCATATGGTTCTTGTTGGATGTTCTCAACTATGGCTATGTTTGAAGCATCTATAAGAAAAAAGGGACTAGCAAAAACTGAAGAGGAGTCAAATCTAAGTGAAGCTGCACTTATGTATTATGTATATAAAGGATTAAATGATGTAACAAAAGAGGGTAGCGAACATTTGGATAATCCAGGATTAGAGGGAAATGACTATGCTTATTATCCAGGAGACTGGGCGGATAGAGGAGGAAACCAATTTATGTCAACTATCACCGCATCTGCATATGTATCAACTCTCTATGAAAATGCTGATACAAGTTATAGTAGACTAGCTAGCTTTGAGGATGAAGTTCCAAATTATACACTAGATGGCAAGTATGCTTTTAATAGCAATAATTATGTTGTAAATAATATTTATTATATCAATAAGGCAAATCGAGATTTGATGAAGAAAGCTATAATGGAGCATGGAGCAATCGGCATATCTTATTTTGCTGGTCAAGCTACAGCAGCTGGAACTGGTGGTGATGATAAATATATGAATAAACCTGATGGAAAACACTATTATTATACTGGTAGTTTAGGTAAAACCAAGTATGATAATAATCAACAAAATCATGCTATAGCAATAGTTGGATGGGATGATAATATTCCTAATACTAATTTTAGATATAAAAAGAATGGATACACAGCAGAGGAAAGTCCTGAAGAAAATGGTGGATGGATTTGTAGAAATAGCTGGGGCACGGAATATGCTGATGATGGATATTTCTATATGTCATATGAAGAACCATCACTTGACTCTGATGTATATGCAGTCGATATGATACCTGCAGATACATATAAATTTAATTACCACTATGACACAACTTCATTTGCTTCTTGGCAACCGCTTGCAGGACAAGGAACTCCAGTATCAAGAACTCGCCAAGCTGCTGCTGCCAATATATTTAAAGTAAGTGATCAAGAGCAAACACTTGATGCAGTCAGTGTTGCACTTAATAGTGCAAACACTCATGTAAAAGTAATGATATATACTAAAGACACCGAGATGTCAAATCCATTTGATGGTAAAAATAAGGTAAATGAAACAACTGCATCATTTGAGTCTGCTGGTATATATACAATACCACTTAGTGAAAAAGTAAGACTAGCACCAAATACATACTATTCAATAATTGCATCTGTTTATTCCGACACATCAGATTTAATTAATTTTTGGGTTGATGCAACTGCAGATGCCAACGATGCTGGTGGAGTATATTACTATAATGAAGCAAAAAGTAAACAAAGCTTTTTTAATTATCTTAAAGAAAATGGTACTACAAATTATAATTGGGTAAATTATAGTTCACCAGAGTACACTAGTAGTGACGGTAAAATAACATACGGCTCTAATTTCAGAATCAAAGGCCTAGCCAACCCAGTAGGAAATATAAAAGTAACTTTTAATCCAGGTGATGGAGAAGGCATAATGCACCCACAATATGTGCTTGAGAATGAGGACACAGTGCTTTCAAAAAATGTATTTACAAAAACTGGATACAAGTTTGACAAATGGCAAGGTTCAGATGGAAAAACATATTCAGATATGGATGCGATTAATACAAGCAGTGAAGTAACTCTTACAGCCACTTGGACACCTATCAAATATACTATTACTTATAATACAAATAGCGGAACAATAACACCTACATCAATTACAAAAACCTATGATGAAAATTTGACACTTGGGACACCAACTGCTCCTACAGGATATAAATTTGCAGGCTGGTATTCTAATAGTGAGTTAACTCAAAAATACGATGGAACTACTGATTTATCTACTGAAGAAAATTATAACTCACCAATCTATGCAAAATATGAATTAATAACTTATACTATCACATATGATTTAAAGGGTGTTAGTGCTACAAAGCCAGAAAACATAACAAAAACTTACACAAAAAATGTAACACTTGCAGAACCAACAGATGTTCAATCAGGATATTTGTTCCTCGCTTGGTATGAAGATAGTGAACTTACAAAAGAGTATAAGGGAGATAGAGATTTATCAATCACAGATGGTTCTACAGTTACTATATATGCAAAGTGGAAACAATTAGTTATATTTAATGCAAATGGACACGGAACTGCACCAGTAACAAGAGAGGTTGAATTAGGAGATATTATACTCCCAGACATTTTAGAAGATGGTTATACATTTGAAGGATGGTATAAAGAATCTACTTGCAATAACAAAGCTGGAAATGCAGGTGATACATATAATATAACAGGTGCAATCACTTTCTATGCTAAGTGGACTGCAAATAAATATACTATAACTTATGAAGCAAATGGTGGAACAGTAAGTCCAACTTCATTTGAAAAAACTTATGGAACAAATGCTACACTGGCGGTGCCTACAAAGACAGGGTATACATTTAAAGGTTGGTATAATAATTCTGACTTGTCAGGAAGTAAATATGAAGGAAATACTGACTTATCAACTACTAATGGCGATAATGTCACTATATATGCAAAATGGGATGTCAATAAATATACAATTAAATTTAATGTAGATGGACATGGAGTTGCAAATAGTATAACAAAAACTTATGGTGTAAATATAAATTTAGCGAACCCAACAGGTATCCAATCAGGCTATACATTTGATGGTTGGTTTAAAGAAGCTGCATTTACAAATGCATATGATGGAAAGTCAGATTTGACAGATGCATCTGGTGCTGAAGTTACTGTATATGCAAGATGGAAAGCGAGGGTAACTTACAATGTAAATGGACATGGCTCTTTATCGCCTAATTATGTAGATGTAGTATTAAATAATAAAACAACACTTCCAACACTTGCCAATGTAGTGGGATTTACATCTCAAGCTAAGTGGTATTTAGATGCTGATTGTAAAACACAGGTAGGTAATGCGGGAAGTGATTACAAAGTAACTGAACCAAAGACATTATATGCTGAGTGGAAAGAAAATGAATGGAACATTACATTAAATATAAATGGTGGTCAATATCAAAGTTATACACCACCAACAAAAAGACTTTACTCACAGCCAGTCAATCTTCCAACGAGCACCAATATAAGTAAGACTGGATATACATTTGATGGTTGGTATGAGAATTCATCTTTCACTGGATCAAAAGTAACAAGTATACCTGCAAAGACAGATGATAATAAAGAGTATTGGTTAAAATGGAAAGAGAATTCATATAGCATAACATACAATGAAAATGGTGGATCATATGTGAGTGGTTATTCAAAACCAACTTCAAGGTTGTATTCAGCAACTACTCCGTTACCAAACAACACTCAGATAAGCAGAACAGGATATGAGTTTAATGGATGGTATGAGGCAAGTGATTTTGCTGGATCTTCTATAAGTGGCATTGGACCTAATGTGGCAGCAAATAAGGTGGTATATGCTAAGTGGACTGAAAAGACATATACAGTAACATATAAAGACTATGATGGAACAGCACTTTCATCATCTAACTGGAAAGTAGGATATGCTGCACCTACTAGTAGAAAATACACTGTAAGTCTTGCACTTCCTGGAGATGGAAATGTCATAAAGCCAAATAACTTCTTTATCGGATGGTTTAAAGAGGGAGATGCAAGTGAAAAAATAATTACAAGCATAGCTGCAAACACTGCTGAAGATTATGTGCTTAGAGCAAAATGGGATGCCGCTCATACAGTAACATTTAACTATATGGGACAGGGAACTAACAGCACTGACACTATTAGAAATGGTTATAAAGTAGGAGAGCCAAATAAACCTACAGCAGCAAATAAGAAATTCTTAGGCTGGTATAGAAATAATGACGATAGCAAGACAACTCTTGATGAATCTGATTCATATGCATGGAATTTTAATACACAAGTTACAGAATCATTTACACTCTATGCTAAGTGGAAAGATGTAGTTACACATACTGTGACATTTAATTTAACAAGTGGGTCACATCACCCTCAAGATAGTGCTATAAGTGATAAGCCTGCAACTCAGTATATAGTTGAGGATGAAAAAGCAACAGCACCATCTATGCCAGTGTCAGATGGCTATACATTTAAGGGATGGTTTGCAAACCCTGAATTAACTACTGGCTATAACTTTAATACTCAAATTACGGGACCAACTACAATTTATGGTAAATGGGAATTAATAGAATATAAAATAACTTACAATTTGAAAAAGGGAACTTGGAAGGACAGTTACACAGCACCTACAAGTTGGAACTGGGAAAATATAGTTAATCTACCAACGGGTGCAAATATTGAAAGAAATCACTATGCATTTGACGGATGGTATAAAGATAGTAATTTTACTGAGAAAGTTCAAACACTTACAGGTGTGACAATTAATCTAACCCTTTATGCTAAGTGGACACCAGTTGGCAATTATAAGACAATCAATTTCCTACCAAATGGTGGAGCTGGGAACATGGATTCACAACACGCATTTGAAGGTGAAGATACAATACTAGATGCATTTACATTTACAAGATCAGGATATTCATTTAGTAGATGGAGATCTGATAGTGGAGCATATTATAATAATAGAGCAAATCTTGGTGAAGTTACTGCTGATATGATTCTTTATGCAGAGTGGACACCTAATTATAGACCAGTACCATCTGGTGGCGGTTCTAGT
>JAFWVX010000011.1 GCA_017523785.1 Lachnospiraceae bacterium | reverse complement strand
TGAACTCATCTGCCCACCGCCAGAAGTACCGATAGAAATTATTTTATTCTTATCGCCCGGTATAACTTTATCGTTTGCTCTAAGTTCTATAACTCCAGATTTTAAATCTGCCATTTGCATAGGAGCTTTTCCAGTGTGAAGAGTGTTGTCATCATTCATTGCGTCACGACTTCTTGCTCCGCATGTCACATACACAAAACCTTCATCAATGTAAGAAGTCTCACATGATCTTGGAGAGCTTGACCTCCAACCACCGCATTCATTTAAAAATACTATCGGAGCAGTTTTTGCAGTGTAACCATTTTTAGTATTTTCATAATTTATGCCTTTGACATTTCCTTCATCATCTACATCAAAATATTCAGCTGGTGCATAGATGAGCATCGTTTGGTAATTTAAATTTGTTATGTTTGCATTAATGTATACACCTCTTAACACCTCAGCATTTTTTCTCATCATTTCCATCATGCCGCCCGGCATAGCATTTGGCATACCGCCTTGTGGTCTTTCGCCTTGTGGACCGTTGCCACTCTTACCATTATCAATACTTTCTTTATTATTTGCACCGACATTGATAGCAGCTTCTTCTGATTTTACAGGCTCACCGCTCTCATCAATATATGCAAATGTATAATATTTACCATCGTCACTCTTAATCCATTTATAAACTTTTGCATTTATTCCAGCCTCATAATCAAGGTAAATTTTTGGATCGATATTTTTATTAGCAATACCTTCAACATAGTCTGAAGCCTTTAATGCCTCTACAGCTTCTGCGACTTCCTCTTTTTTTGTTTCTTCAACATTTTGATTAGTTGAAGCAACCTTATTATTTGAACATGATGCAAGTAGGGACATGGCAACTAGTATAGATATGCCATAAATTTTTCTTTTCATATTAAACCGTAATTTATTATTAAATCTTTGACTTAACAACAAACTCCCACTCCTTTCTTAAATATATATGAATTATATCAAATTTAAATTTTTCGTGTAAGTGAAAATTTTGTGAAATTCACTCGGCACTCACACCCATTTTTCCACCTTCAAATGCTCAATTCGTTCAAACTCTTTTACATTGTTTGTAACAAGTATTGACTTTGTTTCTACTGCATGAGCAGCAATTAACATATCAAGTGAGCCTATCGCCGTTCCTCTTTTTTCTACCTTTGCCCTTAACATTCCATAATCAATTGATGAGCTTTCATCATACGGCAATATATCAATATTTGACAAAAACATAGTAAGTGCAAGTAAGTTTTTAGCCACATTCTCACTCTTGTAAGCCCCATATAGCAATTCACTATAAGTAATACTTGAAATGCAAATGCTATCATTCTTAATTCTTTTAAGCTTACCCAATACTTTGGCAGGTTTTTTCTTAATTATATAAATGCAAATACTTGTATCTAACATATAAACCATAACATATCTCTCTTATCACTATTAAACTAATTTATTATTTTTAATAAACTTATCAAAATCTGAATCAAGTTTTTGAGTTCTGTTAAATACATCATACTCATTAGCGGTATCCCACAGCAATTATTGCATCCAAATTATAAAAGTTTTGTGTCCTTTTTATGTCACGGTTGCCCTCTTTTTGAACTACCGAGGATTCCTCGGTAGTTGAATCTTTATCAAGTTCCCCCTCATTATATATATTCTTTAAGTGTAAAGAAATATTATCACTACTGCACCCAAATACATCAGCCATTGCCTTTTGTGTCAGCCATATAGTTTCATCCTTAATTATAACATTTACCGATATGTCACTATTATCGGTATGATAAAGTACTATTTCTGCTTGTTTTTCAAAATTATTTTCCATAAACACTCCTTATTTGCACATTATAATGAATCCCTCTTATCACTTTTTCCTTGGTTTCGCTTTTCCATAAAGTCATCTGTAAATAAATCTAAACTTTCAAGCAAACTGTTCCATTTACTATCAGCAGGAAATAAAATAATGGCATCACCAATCTTATTTACGTTGACTTCTTTTGCATTGAACCTATACTCTTTTGGTAAGCGAACCGCTTGGCTTCTTCCATTTTCAAATATTTTAGCTGTTTTCATATTTTACTCCACGTTTATTATGATAATATACTTTGTAATACAATTGTAAATTTAAACTATAATACTATATCTTTATTTTTTAGCAATATATCAACCACTGGGTTAATCAAATTTATATCCTCCAATACATTAATAGTACATACTTTATTTCCAGCATCCTTACTTGATGCACCGCAATGATATACTGTTTCATTTTTTGTTTTATAATCAATTATTATATACCTGTCATGACATTCATTATTATTTTTTACTCTCAAAGTTGGATTCTCTCTATCAAAATCTTTCACTTCACTATTTGTTAAAAAAGTTTTCTTAGGGTTTGAACTATTCTTGCCATAATTACCAGTAAATAGTATGACTTCCACATTTTTCTTTTTATGTAATAATAAATCAAGTGTTTTTATATCTACATAATCATCTATCACATATATTGATTTTTTTGCTTTCTTGTAGATGTCAATATATGCTTTATCAGCCTCAACTTTTTGTCCTTTTAGTATCATGAAATTCTTTTTATCTATATTTGATAAAAAATTCTCGTTTATTTCATCAATACTCTTTTCTAATTTATTGAACCTTGCTTCGTGAGTTTCGGTTAATTGTTTAATCTCATTTTTAGTAACAAATTGTATGTTTTGTTGAATAAAGTGCCGCATTTCTTTGAATGCTCTCATTATAAAGATACTTTGTTTTTCAGCAATATCACCTTTAAGCACTGTAGCAAGCATATATATACCTTGTTCAGTAAAGGCATATGGAAGCTTCCTATTACCTCCTTCAACATTTGTAAACAAAGCCTTATTAGGCAAAGTCACAAATTGTGATTTTATGAAATCAATGTCCTTTTTTGTCAATTGAAACATAAAATCTTCTGGAAATCTCGCAATATTTCTCCTAACTTGCTGATTTAATGCTCTGACTTCATACCCATAAATTTCCGCCAAATCAAAATCCAGCATTACTTGCACATTTCGTAAAGTATACACTTTTTCCTTCAAATCATTAGTGTTTAATTTTTTTGGCAAGCGAACTGCCTGGCTTCTTCCACTTTCAAATATTTTAGCTGTTTTCATATTTTTACTCCATATAAAAAATATACTTTAGTATATATCACGATATATATTTTGTCAACATAAACAAATTTGCATAAAAAAGAGCGGTCGCCCGCTCTCATTACATTTAGGTTATTCTATTATAGAGCACCACCCATTGCCATCTATATTAATTTTGTAACCAGCAATCTCAATTACCGTATTTACCATCATCTGACCATAGTCATTAAAATAATAAACTTTGCCATCTATGTCTTTAAGTGCTGTAGTCACAAGTGCTAAATCGACAGGGTCAAAATAATACCAATACCCGCCTTCTTCTTTCCATCCTCTATGAAATGAACCATCATTGTTTTTATAATATACTTTGCCATTTGCAGTCGCAGCACCTATTACTCTATATTGTTGAGTACGAATGTCCTTCATATTTCGTATAAAGTCATCATATAAATTGAAATTGCTCTTGTACTGCTTTTTGCTTGAAGAACTATCAGCCACTTCTTCATCCGAAATATCATCTTCATGGCATCTATATGTTTCAGAGTCAGTTTCCTCCACCCAATAATACCAGTCCATAAGAGGATTGTATTCTAATCTAGCTTTTGCTATGCTTACGGAGCAAAGGCAGAATATGAATATTGGTATGAACGTTTTGATATAATCTCTCAAATTTACCATCATAAACTTCCAAACCCAGTTTTTGTCAATAAGTCAATCTGATATCTACTTATAAAGTCAATATCACACTACCATTTTTCTATTGCTTGCTATTATCTTTGTTTTGCCTTCCAAATCCATTTATCAATCCTCTTAAAAATGATTTTATCCTTCGGTCTCTCATCTTGTTCTGTACACTCATAGGAACTTTTTACTTTTGTAACACCAATTGCATTTTCAAACTTATTCCATTGGTTTATGAATTTTGCATTATAATTTTCCATTACATAATCCTTTCCATTCAATTTATAAATAAATTCAAATCTATGTCAATGCAAACTTAATCCTTTCCTTTTCAACCCTAGAGCTTTCAACCAACATATAATCCATACCTTTATCAGTCACAATTTCTTTAGTTGCATTAGCTTTTGCAATGACTACGGGGTCACCAACTTTAAAATCAGCTTTAACTTCTATAATGATATATGACCCATCAGATAATTTAATTATAAAATCAGGATAGTAATTCCTTAATGTATTAGTTTCAGGATCTATATAGGGTACTGCAAAACCAGTCTTTTCATTAGTAAACATCCCAGTAAAGTAGCACTCTGCCACATCAACATCATCAAGAGCCTGCAAAAATAACTCTCTCTCAGGTTTTGAGTCAAATATATAAGTATCAGCATGGAAGCTTTTCCTTTTATTATCTTTAACTTCTTTGATATCTGAATCCTGTTCAATAACAAGATTTGGTTGTCCTACATATTCATAACATTGATTATTTTTAGGTGCTTTTAATAGTATAACTTCTTCTTCTTTTTCATTTTTTATTTTTTCCACATCATATAGACTACTAAAAATCTTATTAACTATAACATCATTAACAATCTCATTATAAGTCGAGCACTTATCAAGTATATTCTCAATGCCATCTTTAGATTCTACAAGTATTCTCTCTATATCCTTGCAGGTCTCATCTTTAAAATACCTTCTTATCTCTCCAACCAATGTCAATAATGAATATTTAATATTATCTTCACTTGTATCAATTATTTCTTCTTTTAATCCAATTTCACTGGTAAGACCTTTCTTAGTATATTTTTTTGCCTTATACTTTTCAAAATCAATCATATCAAGTTCAAAATCTATCGGACCACTATATTGTTTCTTTGTGATAGTATAGCTAATCTCGATTTTCTTAATTTTAATCTTTCTTTCAGGTAAATTAACTTTTACATTATAAAGTTTAGTATCTTTTTTCTTCTTTTCCTGGATTTCTTTAACACTTGTTTTAAAGTTATTCTTTAATTCCTCATCAAGTATATCTAAATTATCTTTAGACAAATATATACTTGCTGTCTGTTGTTCATCAGTGATAGCCCTTAAGCATCTCATAGATGCTTGAAGTACAAATATTTTACTCTTAGGCTCTCTAAAAAGTGCTACACCAAAAAGTGATCTACAGTTCCATCCTTCCTTTCCTTTGCCAACCAAGATAATGACTTGTTTTTTTGAACCCACAGAACCTACTACATCCAAATTATTAAAATCTCTTATTTCTTCATCTTTAGTATACTTTTCATCGCCTACATTAACTAGTATAGTATTACTATCAATGCCAAGTTCACTAAGTTTTTCTTCTACGATAGGCTTTATTTGATTAATTTCTTTTATTTCAGAAGCAAAAATAGCTAGTTTTGGTAAAAGATCTTCAAAAGTTTTACCTTTATACTTTTTAAAGAAATCATCAATACTATCTCTTAAGAATTGTTTTTCTTTAACTTTTTCTTCTGCAGTTATATCAACATCTTTTAAGTAATGATTATCTATAGCAGGTTTTAATGCAAAGCTATACACAACTTCAGGTAAAACCATGTTTTCTATATATGGTGTACCTGTATAATTATAACATGCTATAATTCTTCTTTCCTGCTTAGCATACTCTTTTGATAGAATATCAATAGTGTTTCTTAAACTACTTGTCTCATGATTAATAATTTGCTTTTTTAAATCATTGCCAAACATGTGATGAGCCTCATCAACATATATACCAAGTTTATCAAGTCTTTTTAATTTTTCAAATCTTTGATTTTCTAAATAATTTTCTTCACTAATTAAGTCTTCTTCAATTAGAGTTTGTTTCATCTCTTCTAACATGCCACCAAGTCCACTAGTGCTACTTGTTTGAGCAAATAGTTGCTCAACAGGTGTCAATGCTCTATTTCTTCTCTTAAGTATTAATTTTTGTGTGTTAGATATTATAATATTATATTCTGACCCATCAAGAGTTGTTAAAGCCGAATCTGTATCATCTAAAAAGAAAAATGTGATATGACTATCTAGTATATTTAAAAACTCTTCAGGCATCACTTTTGATTTATCCATAGTAGTTATCTCTCTAAGTGATTCTAAGACAGTCTTATCTGGTGCAAAAACCAAAGCATTGTGACAAAATCTTACATCATTTTTATGTTTATATGCATTTATAAATTCATAGAAAATACATGTAGCCATAAGAACAGTCTTGCCTAATCCCATAGTTAGAGCATATATGTAATTCGGATAATCCTTCTTGAAATCTTCTAGATACTTTTCAAAAGCATCATACTGTGGCATCAAGATATCATAAGTAGTAAGTTGGCCTTTTGTATCGCGAGTAAACCTATCAGAAAATACAGACTCTTTATTTTTCCACAACTTAAATATCTCTTGCATGGTCCTATTATCAAGGAATTCTTTAACAAACACATACATTTCAAGCGCTTCAAATTGTGGTGTCCTAAGCCAAGCATTTCTATTTACACTTTTATCATTGTAATCAAGAAATTTTTTCGTTTCAATTGTATATGCTTTTCTAATTTCTTTCTTATGGCTCTCATAATACCATCTAAGAAAATTAAAAAATGCAAAATCTAAACTTTGCTCCTTACTTTTTGCACTCTTAGCCATTGTCCCCTACCTCCACCTCAAGGCTTTCAGATAGCAAGTCTGTAATTTTAACCTTTATCTTACCATGTTTATCAGGAATATCATATTCTCCTTTGACAAAGTCCTTCTTATCAGGAATATCTATAATTTCAGGTTTTAAAACCTTTCCATCATAATTAAAATCTATAAGTACTTCCTCAACCAACTGCTTCCAGTCGTCTACTTCTTTCTTATCAAGTGACAGCTTTTGTAATAAATTCAAAGGATAGAAATTTTTAATAACCAACTTGTTACCTTTAATCCTTATATCAGCTTCTGCCTCTCTCTTAAATGTCAAATCCTTTTTATCAGTCAATATATCACAAATCTTTATATCTAATTTATAACTTAAATTCTCTTCCTCAAAAGCAGCTTTAAGATCTGGCTCATGACCCATACAAACAAGCAAGATTTTTTCTACAGGTTTATTTGGATTTTCGGCTTTCCTCTCTTCAAATGTCTTAAAAGGGAGATTAGCTCTAAATGTTTCTAAGTCGGCTTTTGTAGTTATACGATTAACATTCATTATCTTAACCATATAACCATCAAGTTCACCATCGTATACATTACCACTGTCAAACTTATTTACATTAAGAGCATCTAATAATATTTCTTTAGCTTCTACAGGATTTCTAAACAAATCATAATTATTTACATTATAAATTTCAAAATCGGTGTAGTTTTCACCCTTTGTCTCACTGTTACTTTCTAACTCTTTTTGAATATTTAAAAGTCTTTTGGTTGTAGTATGTACAGCTCCTAGGTTAATATCAGCACCTAAAAATCTTCTACCTAATTTCATGGCTACAGCTTGAGTTGTACCAGAGCCCATGAAACAGTCAAAAACAAGGTCGCCGGGGTTTGAAGATGCCTCTATAATCCTTTGTAATAAATTCTCATTTTTTTGTGTAGGATAACCAACTTTTTCCCCAGAAAAAGACATTATCTGTATTGAATTCATTGTATCAAGTTCACTACAATTCCATGTGTCTTCAATGGGATATCCTTGTCCCTCTGGTTTTGCTCCGTCTCGTCTTCTGTAATCAGCTGGATAAGGTATATACTTTTTATTGAAAGTATAATCATTACTTTTAGTATAATACAAAATAGTGTCATGATTTCTAATCCATTGATTTGCTGCTGATTTATACCCAGAAATCCACCCAATTCTCCATATAATTTCTCTTTTAAAACATTGTGGCCCAAACACTTCATCTAATACTGCTTTAATGTAATGAGATTTATTTTCATCCATATGAACATATATACTTCCAGTTTCAGATAACAATTTTTTTAACAAAATAAACCTTTCATACATAAATTGAAAATAGTCATCATTTGCCCATATATCACCATATTGTTTCTCTTCAAATGAGTTTAAGTCATTTTTAATTTCTTCACCTTTAATCTTAATTTTCTTTTTATAATCTGCTTTAGAATCAAACGGAGGATCAATATAAATTAAATCAATTTTTCCCATATAATCTTTTAACATATGGCTCATAACCTGTATATTGTCGCCCCAAAATATTTTATTAATCCAGTCTTTCTCAACTCCATCTTTATCAACATATTTCTTGCAGCTACTGTCGCTTACATACTTTTCTTTTAATTGTGCAGGATAATACTGTGTCTCAGTATAAGCATGTTTCCCTTTCCAATGTAAGATAGGGAAACCTTTGATAGGCTCACTTCCACTTTCTAATTTGTATCTTTCATTATTTTCATTACTCATGTTTTTTCTCCTCTTGATCCATAATCATTTAATACCTTACTTTCTAAGATTACAATGTGGATGCATATTGCATGTTGAACAAGTTCTTAGTTCACTGCACCTCTTGCTAAAATCTTTATTTTGAATCTTTTCTACTGTCTCATCAAATTCTTTTATAGTTTGAGATATAGACTTATCGTCCTTATCAAATGAAAGTGTAGGCTTCCCACTATCTTGAGCAGTAAAATAAAGATGCATCTTAGATACTTTTACATTATGATATTGCTCTACAAGCCAAGCATAAACTTCCACTTGCTTTCTATAAGTATCTATCAAATCTTTATCCTTAATCATATCTGGTTTCTTCATAGATTTAAAATCTATAATCTCAACTGTATCACCATCTCCAGCTATAAGGTCAACTGTCCCCTTCATTATATACTTATCTCTTATAAGTGACACATCAACTTCAGCATCCTTTATATTACTAAAATCACCTTTTCTATATTTATAATAATTTAATACTTCTTTAAGTGCAGCATTTCTTTGTTGTTCAGTAAGATAAGAAAATAAGTTTTTAGATAAAGTATTATAATTTATTTCCAGCCAAGCACCGATTTGCGCTTCATTAACAATATTACCTTTGCCATTCATAAATGCCTTATGTATATCTTCTATAGTTTCATGCACGATACTACCATAAAGTTTAGAACCCTTTTTTACTTCTGCGAATTCATATTCATGGAAGAATTCATACTGTTTCGCACATCTATTATATATTTCTATACAAGATGTAAATGAGTATGTATCTTTTACTTTAGACTTCTTTATCTTTTCCACTTGCAAACCTTTCAATTTGACTGTATTGCAATCTGGAAGATTATTATAAAAAGGAGCAATGTACTTTATTGGTGTTCTACTTGTTTCAACACAAGTTAACACTAGTAATGACTCTGCTCTTGAAAATCCAGTATAAAAAAGTCTCCAATAGTCATAAAACCTTATATACTCTTCTTTTTCAATTTTAACTGATGTAGTATATTTACTTTTTATCTTCTCAATTAACTCATTGTAATTTTTACGAGCTGAAGTTCCTAACGAATCAATAAAAACTATAGGGAACTCTAAACCTTTTGATTGATGTATTGTTAAAAATGTTATACATCCACTAGGAGATACATCCTTTTCATCTTCAAATTCACCTAAGCCTTCATCAAATATAAACCAAAGATAAGTACAAAATAGTGTACTAAGTCTCCTTTCTAAAGATTTTTTATCCAAAAAATTCAATTTATAAATTCTTTCATATCGTGAAATTATTTGTGTAAATAAAGACAGATTTCTTATAGGTCTTTCATCATGAACATTTTTTAGATTCTTTGTATCCAAGAAATCTGTGAAAGGAGCAAATTGAAATAATTCAAAGACTATATCTTCAAATGATAAATTTGTCTTTTCATTAAAAGTTGCAAAAAATCTATTTTTTTCTACAATGTAATTAATTAATGGGGAGTACTTTGTTGGATCAGTTTTAAACAAATCATTTACAGCCTGACCACATGAAATATAATAATCTTGAAACTCTTTATTTAAAAACAGAACTCCGGTGCCAAGATTATTTGCTATATATGAAAAGCTCAAAATTAATGACCCTATTAATAATTTTGTTTCTGGCCTTTCAAAGAACTGTTTACTTCTAGGTGCATAGCAAGGTACTCCCTTATCTTCAAGATAGTTTATTAAATCTCCAATTTTTGGACTTGATATAGAATAAGCAAGAAATGCAATTTGATTAAAATCTGATATTATTTCTTTTCCTTTCAAAGTCATTATAAAATCATAAACCTTAGCATGCCATTTGTCTTCATCACTATCAGAACATTTTATCACAGTATCTCTTGTGTCATTACCAGCCTTTGCTGCAACTATTTTTTTACTAAATCTGCTTTGTCCCCACTCAAAGTCTACAGGATTATCCATAAAATTATTATAAAAATCAACTATTTTTTGATTAGACCTATAGTTGTTCACTAAAAATATTTCTTTGCATTCTCCTTCTTTGAAATTTGCTGGAAACTGCAATAAGTTCGTTATTGTCGCACCTCTAAATCTATATAATCCTTGATCATCATCGCCTACAACACATATATTATGATTTTTATTTAATATTTTAAATAAAATCTTTTCTTGTATTTTGTTCGTATCTTGATACTCATCAACAATTATATATTTAATCCTGTCTTCAATTATTTTTCGTATATCCTCATTGCTTTTTAATAAGTTATAACAATAGAATAAGATACTAGAGAAGTCTAATGTATTCTCTTTTGATAATAATTCTCTATATGTTTTTACTATTTGCCCAACACTTTCAATTTCCTCATCTGAATCCATTAATAATTCATCAGGTTCTTCTATTTCTTCAATTATCTTGCTACAAACATATAGTACTTTATCAGCTTTAGACCAATTCTTATGGGTATCTTTATCATCATCAAAAAGGTTTTCTACATCTTCATCATCAAATTCTTTAAGGTTTCTATAGATAAAATATTTTGTTTCAAAATCATCAAGCATATTATAATTCTTACCTACACCAGCTTCTTCTCTAAACTCTTTGATTATTTTTAAACAAATTTGATGGAATGTACCAACATACATTTCATTCACATCAATTTGAATATTATACTTGATAAGTTCATCAGTTATTCTAGATATTAATTCTTTAGCAGCCTTCTCAGTAAATGTGACAGCCATTATGTTTTTAGGGTCAACTTTCTTTTCAACAATTAAATATGCAATCCTTTTAACCAAAGTAAAAGTCTTACCTGTTCCAGGACCAGCAATAATAAGTAAAGGGCCTTCAGTAGTAACTATAGCTTCTTTCTGTTTGTCATTCGCATTTCCAAAATCAAATTTCATAATTTATCTCCTCGGGGTCGCAAAACTAGCCCATACGATTTCGGGCTCGCATTGCTCTCCCCTACGAACGATTCGTTCTCCTCTACAACATTTATCCAAATAAAAATCGCAACTTCCTTAGAAGCTGCGATAAAACGTGAGCCTCTAAGTCAGCTGCTAAACATACCTAGAATCTCATAAGAGTTAGCTCACATTTTTACAAATGAAAAATGTGCCTCTTATGAGACATAGGTTTTTACTCTAGATATGTTTAGCATTTATCATTATACTATATATTTACTACATTTGCAAAAAAAGAAACCTTAATTACAAGGTTTCTTAATTATTTTTGCTATAAAATTTATATTATACCCTTATGACAAATCCTCCAATTCATTGTAAAATCGCCATAGCAATAACAAACAATTATGTCTTGGTTATTGCTAAATTATAGTCACAAACCTTGGGCAAGGGTGACTATTTTTTTATTATTGTCTACGAGCATATTTATATGTTCTATTCACTAAACCGAGTTTTTCAAATAATGCATCCATTCCTTCACTTTTTATAATAGTATCAGCTTTCATCTTTGTTCTCCATTTCTTTTACAAAATCTATTGGATTTATAATTACAACTCTTGCTTTGTCTGGGTAGTATTATTGCCTAAAGTCTGGGTAGTCTGGGTAGTATCCCGAGTAGTTTTCTCATTTTTTGGGGGGTAGTGTTAGGGTAGTTTGGGGGTAGTCTTTGGGGTAGTTAAATCGGTCACTATATCGGTCATCTTATCGGTCATCTTATCGGTCATATTATCGGTCATATTATCGGTCATATTATCGGTCATATTAGTCATTTTATCGGTCACTGGTGTTGTCAAATATTTTTTGACAACTGAATATACTTAATTATATAAATTTTGTTGCTTATCTTAAATATTACTTCATATTTAATACTTTTAATATTTAACTGATATTTAAATTATAATAGCCACGCCATATATAATGGCAGATGTGTCACATCATCTTTAATTAGTACATCTTTTGGGTACAATATAAACTTCTCTCCTATCCTATCACTAAACTTATCTATGAATTTTGATAACGATGTATGCTTCCCATACTTTGATGATTTAACTTCAACTGGAGATATCTTATTTTTTCTTTTAATTAAAAAATCTATTTCTATTCTTTCTTCATCGTAACGAGTATAAAAAAACAAGCGATGACCGCTATATCGCAAAGCTTCAGCAACTATATTCTCCATAATTATGCCTTCATTAAAATTTAATCTATCAAACAGAATTTTTTTATAAAATTCATTATCATTAAATGCACTATCATAAAATGTATGAGTAACAAGTAACCCTGTATCACCCATATAGATCTTTTGTAATTTACTATCAAGAGATAAATTTAACCCTACATTTGGGTCTGTAGCATTTAAACATCTATTCACAATCATTGCATCTGAAAGCCACATAAATGCATCCTCATAATCTCTATTTCTCGCTTCTTTCTTCAGCGATGATACATTATAAGTTTTTTCTTTCTTTGATAATTGTCCTGGAATTTCATCAAACACTGACAACACTTTTTGTTCATACCCTGATGCAAATTTTGATATGTCATCGCGATAAAGTTTTAAAATGTTTCTTTTTATTCTATCTACTGACTCAAAGTTTTTACTTTCTACATATTCTATTACCGATTGAGGCATGCCTCCGACAATTAAATATTCTCTAAATGTTCTTATAATTTTTCTATGTATTTTTTCTCCAACCTCTTTTCTTTTTTCAAAGCATTCTTTTATATATGGATAAGTAACCTCATCTCCGAGGGCCCACAAAAATTCTTCAAAATCTAATGGATACAAGTATTTGTCCTCTTCTTCAGATGGTATAACTATATCTTTAACATTTTTTCTAATTGAAAGTAATGACCCTGTTTCTATATAATCATACTTATTATTTGCAACTAAATACTTTATTAGTTGCCTCGCTTTTGGAAACATTTGCACTTCATCAAAAATAATAACAGTTTCTCTATCATAAAATGTAGTATGCGTCAATATCTGAAGTTCAGATAAAAACTTGTCGATATCTGAAGTATCCCCCTCAAATAAAGTCCTTATCTCATTACTGATATTTGCAAAATCGATAATTACATAACTTTTGTACTCATTTTTTGCAAATTGTTCACACAGATAACTTTTGCCTGTTCGCCTAGCTCCCTTAATTAATATAGCAGTTTTCCCTTTTCTGTTATTTTTCCATTCTAATAACTCGCTATAAAGCTTCCTTTTTATAACCATTTTTGGCCTCCACAAGCATTTTATCACGTTTTGCAACTTTTTTCAAGGCAAATTATACACGTTTTGCAACTTTTTTCAAGGCATAAATTACACGTTTTGCAAGTTTTTGTGTCACTGTACTTTCATACTTCTCCATATTTTAACACAAATTTTAACGATAATTTACCATAAATTGACACAAACCACGAAAATATTCCACCTAATTTTGGCACAAATATTGACGATATTCAAAAAAGCGAGGCATTTCCTCGCTTTTTTCTTGACCTATGAATTATTGTCACTTTTTCTATAATTACTTATTTATCATCATCCCTAGCACTATATCATCCACCTCAGATGAGCATTTTACTGACACCTCTGCCACATTATCTATCGTCTTCTCAACATCTTCGCAGACTATTCCGTCATCTTTACTAACTCTCTTGCCTTTCATAGCAAGCCTTGATGAGAAGATCGCTGTCTCAAGTCCGCTATATATCTTAAGTGCACAGTCAGGTTTTGCTCCATCACAAATCATACCTGTGAGTGAACCAACCATGTTATGAATTACTGCAGCTATGTCATTGTAGTCACCACCATAAAGGTAACAAATGCCGCAACCTGCACCAATAGATGCTATCATCGCACCACAAAATGCTGATAGAGTTCCAAACTTACTCTTTATATAAATAGAAACAAGATTTGAAATCGCTAGTGCCTTATATTTTTTATCATCACTAAGTCCTAAATCCATTGCATATGAAATAATTGGCACACTTAAAGTTATTCCTTGGTTACCACTTCCACTATTAGCAACAACTGCATAAGGTGCTCCTGCCATACGAGCGTCTGCCGCTGCTGTCGTTCTCATCACCGCTCTTGTTCTATTTGCATTATGCATATTTTTTGCTTCAAGAAGTGATTGAATATTTTTGCCAATTGACAAACCATAGTCGTGAGTTAATCCTGCTTCACTGATTGCCATATTTAACTCTTCTGCCTTCTTAAGTATCTCTATATCATCATGCTCCACATCAAGATATTTATCACAGAACACAACTATATCTTCAATACTTAATAGCTTTGCAATCTCATGTGGTGGTATGTGCTCTTCCTTACTGTCACCACCACCTTTATTTTCAAATATCACCTTCTTATCAACTGTTATCTCAATTACATTTGTATGAGCATCTGAAATTGTACAACTTGCCTCGTGACTCTTTCCTTTTATAATTACTTTTATATAGAGAAGATTTGGCTCTTTTGAAACTGTAACTTTAATCTTTCCATCGTTAATCAATTTCTCTGCCGCATCATAATCACTTTCTTTAACATCATTATTTACATTCAAAACATTTTTAGGGTCACCATGAGTTGCTCCAATACCCGCTGCATAGTTGACACCCACCTTGGTAGTGTTAGGAAGTCCTGCCGACATTGCATTCTTCAAAATATTTTTACTTGCCTCAACATCAATAGATACAATCTCGTCGCCAAGTTTCTTAAGTTCAGTTGCAGCGACACTCGCACAATACGATACAGCCGCAGGCTCAGTGCAACCAGTCGCCACATACATATTCTCTCTAAGAATTCTTAAAATCTTTTCCTTCTTCTCACCTATGTTTTGATCGTTAATCATATGTCTCTCCTCTCTATTTAATATTTACTTATGCCGATTTCCAAAACTTTTACATATTTTACATCATGCCGATTTCCAAAAAACGTTCATCTAATTATACCACAATATTGCCACATTTGACATATTGAAAATTCACAGTAAACCTTTATAATATAAGTATGAAAATGAGGACATTTAAAAAATTGAATATCTCAGTATTCGCATTCGTATTCGGCTTTTCAAACATTGCAGCATTTGCAGAGGCAAATGTCATCTATGCCCCAACTACAGCCCCATCGCTAAGTAGCAATGCATTAAACCAAGACAGTGCTAATCCTTCTAACTCAAATGTCATAAATCCAGAGGTTACGACAGCGGTTTCATCTTATGTGGTAGGTAGCATTGACTATGACAATATCTACAACATAGTTGAGAATAACAACAACTACTATTGCTACGAAAATGGCGAACTTGTGAGAAATGGTTGGAGAAAAATTAGCCGACGCTCATATGCCTTAGTTGCACCTGTAGATCATTTCCGTTACGACTTCATTTGGACATATTTTACATCAAATGGCTCTGCTATGAAGGGAAATGGCACTACAGTTAAGAAAGCAAAAATCGGCGACTACACTTATTCATTCAACGAATATGGTCAGTTGCTTACAGGCTTCTTCAATGAGAGCGGCGAGATGTGGAATGAATCAGATGGCGAAGATCCTTTCGACCTCTTATATGATGGTGGCACACTCTACCACTCTTCAGAAAACACAGGTGCGATGACAACTGGTTGGTATAGACTAAACACTACTACCACAAGATACCCAAACAAAAATGTGATATGGCTATACTTTAGTCCAAGCAATTTCAAAATCACTCGTTCAACCAGTAATAACTATAAAAGTTTAACTGTAGATGGAAAAACTTATGCCTTCGACGACAATGGTGTAATGCTCACAGGTTTTGAAGCGACTCAATATAATGAAGACCACGGCGGTTCATCTAAGGTTGTCTACTTCGGCGAAGATGGTGCGGAAATCAAAAGTGGTTTCTACAATGTTGATTTATCTGACGATGAAATTTACGAAAGATTTGAAGAATATGGCGACTACGATGAAGATGTGACAATCTATCTCTCAAAGAATGGAATCATATATAAAAATATGGTGAAGAAAATTGGTTCTTCGTATTACGGCTTTGATGAAAATGGTGTATTGTTAAAAGGACTCACTGTATGGAATGGTGGCAACTATATTACAACCATTGATACGGAAGATACAGTTGGTAGAGACTTCATCATAAATGGAACTTACTCTATAAAAAATGGTGGCTCAGGCACTCTATCATCTTCTGACACTCTACACTATTTTGACTCTAAGGGTAAACGAGCTACTAGTGTATCAAGACTTGAGTTTTCAGATGAGAATTATAATTACCAAGCCTCAGGTCAAGGAGCCTATGAAGGAATTCACAATGGCAAATACTTTATCCACGGTCTTCTCTTGAAACCTGCAAATGGAGTTAAATACGGTGTATATATCATCTCTCCAACAAAGTCAAGTTACAGTATGTCAGAACTTGTAAATACTACAAATGTCATCATAACAAGTAGCGGCTCAGTAATCTCAGCAAAGTCTGCACAAAAAGATGAAGATGATAACTATTGGTTAATATCTAGCAAGTCACTTATAAATATTTATACAGTGCCAATAAAAGTTTCAGGCGGAACCTACTACTTCAAAAGTACTAAGACTAATGGAAATGAAGATTGGATACCATTCGGAACAAAGGATGCTTATGGAAAAACTTGTGTGACTGATGTTGTATCAAACGGCACAAGAGTCTCAGGCGCAATAAGCGACTACCAAGAAAGACTAAGTCCTGATTCAGCGATTAATTTCAACATAAGATAATATAGAACTAAAAAAGGTAGGATTAACTCCTACCTTTTTTATTAGTTATCTGAAAAAGTTGGATTTGGGAAATATGAAAGTTCTTTATCTGATTCAACAGTTCCTTTCATCTTACTTAAGCAAGTGATGTTCATGTCCTTATCTACTGACAATTCATAAACTACATCATATGCAACATCTCCACCTTCCCAAGGTCTCCTGTAAGTAAATACTAAATTGGTATTTCCTTCTTTTGTTCCTTTAAAGTAGTAGACAATCTTGCTTGGTGCGCCCACGACATCAAGGTTTTCATTTAATTTGTTTTCCTCTCTGTCAAATACTATTTCGGCATCACCATTTTCAAATTTATACTCCCAGTTATAACCTGTGCTTGGATTAGTTTCAAACTCAAGTGCCATAACTTTTCCCTTGCCGAAACTTCCATTTTTGTTAGCATTTCCTGCACAAGCCACCATCATAAGTACTGTCATTAATGCAACTATTATTGATAGAATTCTTTTCATAAATTTTATCTCCTTATAAAATATATTAGTTAATGCTTTAATCATTCTTCTTTTTCTTTGTTGATTTTGCTTTCATAGGGTCAAGCGGGTCATTAACAACGACTTTTTTCTTTAAATAATCTACTTTTGTATCTTCTACATCTGCCACTTCAGGCTTTCTCTTCACTACAACCTTTGCAGACCCATCTGCACTAACTCCAGTTGAATAACTTTTTAAGCCTACACCTGGGCCTGTGTATAACAACTCTTTTTCTTCCTCCGAAAGTGGTCTATGTTTCCATAATATATTAAATGGTACTTCTTTTCTAAATAATAATTTAGTGTCTTCATAATTACCAATCTTTTCACCAGCATAATCTCTATAGTTACTTTCTACCCATTCTCTTCTATATGCTACCATATAACCATCTTCATCAACTTCATATTCCTTACCTTTATAAAGGTAATTATCAATTCCTGCTATCTTTTGATATCTGTCTATTGAATACTCTCTTCCATTTTCTTTTACAGTGGAATAAAACCCAAGCTCATCTTTCCCACTTACTATGTATGTGTTGTTATTATAAGTAATTATTAAGTTATCACCTGAATAATGATACTTAGCTTTCTTATAATCAACCTTATCGTAATCTATAGTTGCATCTGGATAAGGATTATGAATATGTTTAGCATTTCCTTCACTATCCATTTCAACTACAAATAAAGGATCTTCTTCACTTGTAATTCTAACAGTAGTCTGAGGCATGGCATATGTTTCCTCTTCCACACCCTCAATAATAGGTATTACTGGCTCTTCCTCATCAGCAGCACTTACAGTGCTTCCTCCACCGCAACTTATTAATCCTGGCACTTGAACCATAACTACATCATTTGAGGCAAATGACACAAAACTCATAAAACATAATATTATACACATCATTAAAAGTAAAATTACACTTTTTTTCATGATTTTATTGCTATCTCCTATAACTTATTACTTTAAAATTATATCATTTTTGACTATATAATGCCATAAGGATTTACACATTATATTAACATTAATATTTTTGCGATTGATTATGTTTCTTCGCTTACTTTTTTCTTCTGCATTTGGAAGATGAAATCATCATTTGTTTCTGTTCTATCAAACATATCGAGTATTATCTCAATTGATTCTTCTTTCTTTTGGTCATTCACAAGTTTATGGATATAGTTTGCAACTTCTAACTCATTTGGCTTAAGTAGTAAGTCATCTCTTCTTGTTCCGCTCTTTTGTATATCTATAGCAGGAAATATTCTTCTCTCTTGAAGTTTCCTATCAAGAACTAACTCCATATTTCCAGTCCCTTTAAACTCTTCGTATATTACATCATCCATCCTTGAACCTGTATCTACAAGAGCAGTAGCAAGAATTGTAAGAGAGCCTCCCTCTTTCATATTTCTCGCAGCACCGAAAAATTTCTTTGGCATATGAAGTGATGCAGGGTCAAGTCCACCAGATAATGTTCTACCGCTTGCAGTGCAAGTAAGATTATATGCTCTTGTAAGTCTTGTAAGTGAATCAAGAAGTATAACCACATCTTGCTTTTGTTCCACTAGCCTTTTAGCTCTTTCAACTACCATCTCAGCAACTCTCTTATGTCTCTCAGGCAATTCATCAAAAGTAGAGTAGATTATCTCTACATTATCTCCTTTTACTTCATCTTTCATATCAGTAACTTCTTCTGGTCTCTCATCCACTAAGAGAATTAATAAATGCAAATCAGAATTATATCTAAGTATAGACTTAGCAATTGATTTAAGTAAAGTTGTCTTTCCGGCCTTAGGTGGAGATACTATAAGTCCTCTCTGACCCTTTCCAATAGGTGATAACAAGTCAATCACTCTCATAGCAACTGTAGCCTTATCATTATTATCTAAAAGTTTTAACTTTGAATTTGGAAATATAGGAGTAAGTCTCTCAAAGCGAACACGATTTTTAACCTTTTCTGCATCTACTCCATTTATCTCAAGAAGGGTTGTGAGTGCTCCGTATTTCTCGCCCTCTCTTTGATGCTTCTTTATTCCTTTTAAGATGTCACCAGTTCTCAAATCATATTTATAAATTTGCTGGTTTGATACATATACATCGTCAGGTCCTGGCAAAAAATTTTCACATCTTATGAAACCTACTGTTCTCTTAGAATGTTCACCCTCAAGTTCCACAATCTCAAAAATTCCACCACAAAGTTCGCCATTACTTTCACTAGGCTCCTTTGGCTCATTTTCACTTATCTCAAGCAATAGGTCAATTATTTCGGATTTGTTTTTTCCGCTGACTTTAAGACCTTTTTCTTTTGCCAGTTCTCTTAGCTGTTCTACAGTTAATGATTCTAATTTTTCTCTCATAATATAATGTCTGCTCCCTTTACTTAATTTATATTTATTGATATAATATACAAGTTATGAGTAATAGAAGATTAAAAACAAAACGCAAAATGCCAATAGTCGAAATAGTACTTCGCATTTTTTTTGGTTTTTTGATACCATATGTATTGATAAATGGGATAATATTTTTCTTATTTATTCAAACACCTAAGATACAAGTTATAGATCAAGATTCAAAAGACTATGAGGAAAATAAAATTAAATTTTCTATAGACTGTCTACTTCCAATAACTGATGTCAAAACCTATTTCCAAGAGTCTGAGATTGCCTATTCAAAACTTGGTAGCACTTATGTAATTGATGCAGAGAACAATGGCACCTATCAGATAAAGGTTATGGCCCTCAATCGTGCACCAGGCAATTCAATTATCGAAATAGAAACCAAGGACAGCAATCCTCCTACAATAGACCTTGATAGTGCTATAATAACTGGTAACACACTCATAATCTCTGTCCACGACGCACAATCTGAAATTAATTATGATAACCTATATGCCACTTTAGAAAATGGTACAAAACTTGTTCCTACTTACATAGATAAGTCATCTGGAACTGTGCAATTTCAAATTACTGAAGGGAAAAAGATTGTTGTTCATGTAGAAGATACTTTTGGAAATCATTCGGAAACTTCTTTTACGACTAATTAAACATTGATTATTTTTTAAATACAGGGCTGCAAATGCAGCCCTTTTTATTTAAGCTCTTGGTCCAGCATTCTTAATTTCAGCTGGCATATTTGGATATTTCTTATCAAAATTATCTTTAAACATCTTTGCAAGTTTCTTTGCCTGCTCATCATAAGCATTTTTATCTTTCCAAGTATCCTTTGGATTTAAAATGTCTGATGGGCAATCAGCTATAGTCTTTGGTATGTCGACATTAAATATTTCATCATGCATAAACTCTGCTTTCTCAATACTTCCGTTTAATGCTGCTGTTACCATCGCACGAGTATATTTAAGTTTCATACGGCTACCAACACCATAAGGTCCGCCAGTCCAACCAGTGTTTACGAGATAAACTTTTGTATTATATTTATCAAGTCTCTCGCCGAGCATCTCTGCATACTTCTCTGCAGGAAGTGGCATAAATGGCTCACCAAATAAAGTTGAGAATGTAGGTTGTGGTTCAGTAACACCTCTCTCTGTGCCTGCAAGTTTAGATGTAAATCCTGTCACGAAATGATACATAGCAGCATTTTTATCTAATCTTGAGATAGGAGGCAAAACTCCAAATGCATCAGCAGTAAGGAATATAACCACCTTAGGTACACCGCCTACTCCTGGAATCTGTGAATTAGAAATATATTCTACTGGATATCCAACTCTTGTATTCTCTGTGATGCTTCCATCAGCGTAATCACACTTACGAGTCTTCTCATCCATTACTACATTTTCTACAAGAGCTCCAAATTTTATCGCATGGAAGATCTCTGGCTCATTCTCTTCTTTCAAATCTATACACTTTGCATAGCAGCCGCCTTCAAAGTTAAACACACCTTCAGCTGACCAACCATGCTCGTCATCTCCAATAAGTTTTCTATTTGGGTCTGCTGATAATGTTGTCTTACCAGTTCCAGAAAGACCAAAGAAAACTGCCGTCTCATGGCTCTCTGGGTCCATATTTGAAGAACAGTGCATAGGAAGTATATTGCCTTCAACTGGCATTATATAGTTCATTATACTAAATACTGATTTCTTTATCTCTCCTGAGTAAGCAGAACCTGCAATTACTGCAGTTGTCTTCTCATAATCTATCATGATTGCTGCTTCTGAATTGATACCAAGTGCTGCAGAGTCAAGTTTAAGTCCAGGTGCAACTAAGATAGTCCAATCAGGTTGTCCAAAATTTTTTAACTCATCCTCACTTGGACGAACAAGTAATTGATGAATGAAAAGATTTTGACAAGCGAGTTCATTTACAATTCTAAATTTTCTTCTATGCTTTGTGTCAGCTCCTGCAAATCCATCAAACACAAACACATCTTTACCATTCAAATACTCAATAATTTGATCTCTGATTTTTTCAAATGTCTCTCTCTTAGTAGCGACATTTATAGACCCCCATGCAATCTTGTCATGAACTCCTTCAGAATCAACTATGTATTTATCTTTTGGAGAACGACCAGTGTATTTTCCTGTCTTAATGAGAAGTGCTCCTGTCTCAGTAAGCATTCCTTCCCCTCTCTTCACAGCCTCTTCTACAAGCACTGCTGGTGATAAATTCTTGTAAACATTTTTTGCTTTAATCTTGCTTAAAAAGTCCTCCATGTTATCCCTCCGTAAGTATTCTATTTATTATCCTACTTTTGCAATTGCTTTTCCATTTTCATCTATTGTATAAGTTCCTACAGCTGTAGCGATATTCTTAGTAGAGCCTGCATTAGCTTTTGCAAGTGTTCCATCTGCCTGCAAATAATATGCTCCAGTAGAAACATTTATCCAAGTATTGAATCTAAGTTCACCAGAATTTGGGTCGAAATAATACATCTCGCCATTTGCCATCTGTCTCCAGCCTGTAATCATATATCCTGCTGAATCAACACAGTAGACCTTGCCACCTTGCTTAATCCACTCGTTTGATGCACTCTGTCCATTTGCCTTTATGAAGAACCAACCCTTTGCATCTTTTTGCCAAGTTCCTGCTGTGTCACCAGTTGATGCAATCAATGAACTATTTGCTGCAACAGTTGCTGTGTTTGATGTCACATTTGCAATTGGAAGTGAAGTTGTAGCTGCCACATTTGCTGCTGCCATTGCTTGAGTTGAAACATTACTTGAAACATTTAAAACTGTATTGTATGAAGCTCCTGCTGCTACTGACTCAAGTGATGCAACCTTTGCGAAGTTCAATAACTTAGTTGAATCAGTAAATTGAGAACCGTTTGCACTTAATACTACTGCTACAATTCTTTGGCCGTTGTAGTCAAGCTCTGAAGCAATTGTGTATTTTGCCTTGCTTGTATATCCCATCTTACTTGCAGATATACCAGCGTAGTGATTTTTATTACCTGGAATTAATAATTGGTTTGTAGTTGTGAGAGTCTTTGTTCCTCTATGTGCTGTTGCTGGAAGAACATATGACTGTTGCTGAAGCATGAGTTTAAGTGTTGGGTCTGATGAAACTTTATCCATAATTATTGCTGCGTCATAAGTTGTTGTTACTTGAGCAGTGTTGTTAAGTCCTGTCGGGTTTGCAAAATTAGTTGCTACACAGCCCCAGTTCTTAACAGTCTGATTCATAAGTGCTACAAAGTTTGGAATACTTCCTGCTACATTTTCAGCTACAACATTTGCAACGTCGCAACATGATCTCACAAACATTGCACCAAGTGCATCTCTAACAGTAATCACATCGCCTGCTTTAAGTCCTGCAGTTGACGCTCCTGACTCAAGACCAGTTACTGCAGTTTGAGAAACTGCGAGCACATCGTCAAGTCTCTTATATGATAAAAGTATAGATGCAGTTACTAAGTTTGTAAGTGCTGCTGGGTGGTATGGATTGAGTCCACCTTTAGAGAAATATATCTGTCTTGTTGTTGCATTTACAACGAGTGCTGCTGGTGCAGTTATATTTGGTTTAACTGCTTGAATATTATTATTAACAGTATATATTATAGCTCCTGTATTTGATGTTGTGTATGTAGTGGTAGCCTGTTGAGTTGTTGTCTGAGTTGTCTTCTTAGTAGTGTAAGATGGTATTTCGTTTCTAGTTGTCGTTGTTGTGTTATATGATGAGCTTGCTCCTGGTCCATAATTACTACTTGTCAGTGATGTATCTGCAGTTGGTCCACTTATCTCTTGAACAGTTGGTCCACTATCAGATGATCTGTCATCTGCTCCTCTTTGATTTAAGCCATTTGTTATAACTTTTGCAGTGCTTGTCAAAGCAGCCATTGCAGCATTATTTGCTGCAGGGGAACTAATATTAGTTGTTGTAGGCCCCTTGCTCTCTGCATTGTTTGAATCAATATTAGAAAGTGCCTGTCCCACAGAATAATCTACACTGACTCCCTGTATAGGAGTGGTGTTAGTGACTGAACTATTTGGCATAGTTCCTGGTCCTGTAAATTGATTCTGCAAATAAGTCGTCGTCGCATTGGCACTCATGTTTTTTGCTTCATTTCCTGGTGCTACACCGACAACAACCGTGTCAGCATAAACCAAAGTTGTAGCCAACAATGCAAAACAAATTGATACTGATAAAACTCTTTTAGAAAATGATTTACACATTATCACTTTCCTCCTTTTCTAATACCCTCTCATTTTTCTCTTCGGCTATACCTGTTATCTCAGTAAAAAGTTTCATAAACTCCTTGCCTGTGATTGTTTCTTTTTCAATTAGATATTCTGCTATCTTATCAAGTGCCTCTCTATTTTCTCTTAATAGCTTTTTAGCTTTTTCAAATGCATCCTTTAACATCTTTTGAACTTCTTCATCAACCTGAGTCGCAGTCTCATCACCGCAGTTCATATCAACACCATTCTCAAGATATTGGCTATGGTTAGTTGCGAGTCCCATGAGTCCAAATTTATCGCTCATACCATATTGTGTGACCATCGCACGAGCAAGTTTTGTAGCCTGCTCTATGTCATTTGCAGCCCCAGTTGTAATAGTGTCAAAGACAATATCTTCTGCTGCACGGCCTGATAAAAATACTACAAGCTTCTCTTCTAATTCTTTTTTAGTGTTTAAATATTTCTCTTCCTCTGGTGTCTGAAGAACATAGCCAAGTGCCCCCATAGTTCTTGGAACTATAGTAATCTTTTGAACTGGCTCAGTGTGTTTCTGAAGTGCAGTCACAAGTGCATGACCAACTTCATGATAAGAAACTATCTTTCTCTCTTCTTTAGAAAGAATTCTATCCTTCTTCTCTTTTCCGACAAGGACAACTTCAACTGCATCTTTTAAATCCTGTTGACATACCTTTTCTCTTTTTGCTTTAGCTGCTGTGATTGCTGCCTCATTTATCATATTTGCAAGGTCTGCTCCAACAGCACCAGAAGTTGATAATGCTATCTCTTCAAAATCAACTGTCTCATCAAGTTTTACATCTTTTGCATGAACTTTTAATATATTAACTCTGCCTTTTAAATCTGGCTTTTCTACTACTATTCTTCTATCAAATCTACCTGGTCTAAGAAGTGCTTGGTCAAGAATCTCAGGTCTATTAGTCGCTGCCATGACCATGATACCATTATTTATTTCAAATCCATCCATCTCTGATAAGAGTTGGTTTAAAGTCTGCTCTCTCTCACTGTCAGCGCCGCTGCCTGCACGAGTGTCTCTTGATCTACCTATTGCATCTATTTCATCTATAAAAACTATACAAGGTGCTGCAACCTTTGCTTGCTTAAACAAATCACGAACTCGCGATGCGCCAACTCCTGCAAACATCTCAACGAAGTCAGAACCTGTCATTGAGAAGAATGGAACCTTTGCTTCGCCTGCTACTGCTTTAGCAAG
>JAFWVX010000010.1 GCA_017523785.1 Lachnospiraceae bacterium | reverse complement strand
ATGTATGTATTATATGTAGAAACTCGCACGCTAAAACTCCTTTTTGATATTTTTATTTTGATATTTTATTATATAATAATTTAGTTTTTGGTGCAATAGTTTTTTATTAAGAAATTATTAAAATTATTAACTTTAAAGCATTAAAATAGCGCCATCGCTGGCGCTAAGTTTTTTTATGCTACTAGTAATTCTTTTACGGCATTGTATATGTCCATACAAATTCCATATACTGATGTTATTTTTCTGTCGTTTACAACTTCAACAACTGTCTTCACTCCTGCTTTAAAGTCAACATTACTCAACACTTGTGTCATTTTAACGATATTTAATGGTTTCATCATTCCTACTGCATCAATTATAGGTATTGTATTTTCTGTCTCATTTGCAGTTGGTGCACCTGACATAACATCTACTGCATTACTTAAGAATTGTAATGGTTGTATTGTTGGTATTGTTTGTTGAATTGAAGTTCCGCCATATACACTGTTTGTTAGTACTGGCACAAGTCCATCAAAGCTCATCACGGTCCATATATCTGTTGCAGGTGAGTCTTTGGCAGGTATTCCATCAAGTTCAACTATACTTGACTTGAGCTTTCCTGCTTCTGCAGGTATTGTGCTCAATGTTCTTGATGCTAATTGGAAGCCACTATTCTTTGCTGCTTCTAGTGATGAGAAGTCTAGTAATATGTTTGCAGCAGTCATATGTCCATTTGCAGCAATCAACAATCCTTCTGGGGTTGTAGCATTTGAAATTACATTTGCATTACTGTCAAATCTATAACTATATAACACATTGTCTGTGTCGTAGATGTTCATCCAGCCATCATTTGCAAATCTTGCAACTTGCAATTCTGATTTAATAGTCTCAAATCTGAACTTCTTCTGTCCAGTAGCCATATAATACCAGTATCCTACGAAGTTACCCATCTCAGATTGACCATATGCTTTTTCTGACCTCAATAATCTTGTTCTCTCTCTATCAAGTAATTTGCATTGCTCATATATTGCTCTATCAAAGCTTGGTTGTTGAGGTATATTTGCAATATTAGTTTCAAAAGCTATTCTTGCTGCTGTTGGGAATATAGTTAGAAGAACTCCATTGTCTCCGAAGTATCCTGTATAAGGTGTTCCTTCAAATTCTTTGTATCCCTTCACCATATGAGCAAGTCCGTTGAGAGAATTATTTAAATAGTATACCTTACCATCTTCTTCAATAAATCCTCTCTGCATCAAACCATTATTATCAAATCTATACCATAACTTTTGATTGTTACTTGTATGAGCATGCCAACCATTTGTAACATAGTATCTATCTCCATTTGGTGCTGTCATGAATAACTTAAACTCATTTGATGCTGGGAAATATTCCCAAGTCTCGTTTGAAAGTCCGACTAAGTTTGTATTCTCATCTGCGATGTCTATAGACTTGTATTCAATGATGCTTGGTGTAGTATTTCTTCCGAGTTTAGCATTTATATCTAACTTAAGTGTTTTTGCTCTTAATGCACCATTATCATTTCCTCTTCCGTCATAGCCATATGGGTTTACAATTATAGGGCTGT
>JAFWVX010000009.1 GCA_017523785.1 Lachnospiraceae bacterium | reverse complement strand
ATTCTTTAATATACTCATAAAATCTCCACGAAAAAGAGGAGTAGTGTTTCCACTATCTCCCCTTAAAAAGAAAGGAATCTATCTAAATATCTTATCGCTATTATTTATTACTTGCCGTCTTTAATCTTATGTTCTCTTGATACATTCTTATTACTTCTTTTAGTATCTTTTGTCTATTCTCTTTTGTGTCGGCAAGTAACCATTTGAAATCAATAATTGGTCTCTTATCAAATATCAGTTGTGGGTTAAATGAACCTGAGCAATTACCATCTTTATCAGTGTAGTATGTGCTTATTCCTATCCACTCATCAATAAACTCATCCAAGTATCCACTATCGACCCATAAATTCATTAGTGATTTCTTATTACTTCTATCTGATTTGCAGGTTGATAAAATAACTATTAACTCCGTTTTATCTCTAAACTTTTTAGTATAAGTTACTTTACCTTCCACAAACTTGTCGGTTTCAACTCTAAAATCTTGAATCTTCATTATGCCACCTTCTCATTTATTATTGTTAATAAGTCTTCAAGTTTATAATTATCTTTACTGCTTCTAACAAATAATCTATAACCAAGTGTAAGTGCATCCTTGTCATCAACATCTATATGCCTTAATAACCTTATTAAAAATTTACTTAGTTCAAAATGAAAATCTTTATTCTCACTCGTAGTTTCAAATGATGTCCTTCCAATGTCTCTATCAAATCCTATGTGGTCAAAGTCAAAGTTTATGTTTTCACTTATGCCTCTCGCATCTTTTACACCATTTAATAAGTTTTTTATGTCTATCTTTTTAAGTCCTCTATATTCTTTAATATACTCATTTAATGTTTGCATATTACACCACCTTCATATTGTTTGAAAAACAAAATGCTAAAAACTCGCCTGAAGTGTTAAACTCTTTTACAACACCATCTTTAGTAGTGCATTTTACTGTGTATCCAGCGTTTAATAAGTCCCATAACTCTTTTGCAACATACACACCATCGTATAATTTGTTTGCTGCACTATCAGGGTTTGAAAACTTATCCTGTCCTTCATAAATCCAAGTGAATTTTAAATCGCTCTTTCCATCAATATCCTTCGCACCCTTTTTCGTTGCTTCAATAATTTCAAAAAAGTATAATGGGCTCGGATTTGTTATTGACACATTCTTTTCTTTACTCATAACTTGTTACCTTCCTTTTTTCTTTTCTAGTTACATATAACCGTAAGTGTGAAAATATATCAAGTTATTTATTCTTACATTTTAGCGACCTTTTAGCGTTATTATTGTGTCCTAAATTAGATATAAAGAATCCCTCGTGTATCGTAAACAGAGCCACCTTTATTCATATTTCTTGTGCATCTATCAAGTGCCATTACTAAAGCTACAGCTCCGTCTATCTTTTCTGATGACTTCTCTTTATCAAACTTTACATTTCCTGCCGCGTCGGTTTTTGCTGCAATGTTGTCCATCATCCACCTTAGAACTTTATGGCCATTATGAGCTATCTTTGTTTCAAGCACTAACTTATACAATTCTTTACAAGGTGGTGTCATATCTTTAAATCCCTGTCCAAATGGAATAACAGTAAAGCCCATACCCTCAAGATTTTGAACCATTTGAGTTGCACCCCAACGGTCAAATGCAATTTCTTTTATGTTATATTTCTTGCCTAGTTCTTCTATGTATTTTTCAATATAAGCATAGTGAACCACATTTCCTTCAGTAACATTTATAAGACCCTGCTTTACCCATACATCATATGGCACATGGTCTTTCATAGTTCTTAATGTGACAGTCTCTTCAGGTATCCAAAAATGCGGAAATATGATATACTTTTCACTTTCATTTCTTGGTGGGAAGATTAATACAAATGCTGTTATGTCAGTTGTGCTTGATAAGTCAAGTCCACCATAACATTCTCTTCCTGCAAGTGAATCAAAGTCAATATTTGTTTCGCACTTATCCCAGTGTTCCATTGGCATCCACCTTACTGATTGCTTAACCCATTGATTAAGTCTAAGTTGCCTAAATATGTTCTCTTCAGCAGGATTTTGTCTTGCTTGCTCATAGGCAGTTCTAACTTTTTCAATATCAAATGTTATTCCAAGCGAAGGATTAGCTTTTGCCCACACCTTCTCATCACTCCAATCATCATCCATTTCTGCTCCATAAATTACAGGATAGAATGTGTGGTCAACTTTTCTTCCTTCAAGTATGTCTTTTGCTTTTTGATGTAGTTCATAACATATAGAATTAACATCATCTCCTGCTGTTGTAATTAAAAAATAAAGTGGTTGCATTCTTGCATCACCACTACCTTTTGTTAAAACATCATAGAGTTTTCTATTTGGTTGAACATGCACCTCATCCATTATCATTCCTGATACATTGTATCCGTGCTTTGTCGCTACTTCTGCAGATAACACTTGATAAAAACTGTTACTATTTTCAAATATTAGTCTTTTAGTAGCACTAAGTATCTTTATAAACGGACTTAAGTATGGTGACATTCTAACCATATCGGCCGCAACATCAAATACAATGCTCGCTTGTTGTCGGTCTCCTGCAGCACCATACACCTCTGCACGTTGTTCATCATCTGCACATAACATATATAATGCTATGGCAGCAGCAAGTTCCGACTTCCCGTTCTTTTTTCCAAGCTCAATATATGCTGTATTAAATTGTCTATAACCATTCTCTTTTATTGTTCCAAATATGTCCCTTACAATTTTTTCTTGCCAATCTATTAATTCAAACTTTTTTCCTGCCCACATTCCTTTTGTGTGACATAAATTCTCAATGAAAAATACTGCTTTGTCTGCTTTCTCTTTATCGTAATGCGAAGTAGGTAGCATAAACTTTGTAGGCACATAATTTTCTAATTTTCTCATCCATATCACTCCATTAAAAAAGAGACCATTAAGTCCCTTTTATCAATCTATATAATGAGCAATAGCCCCAATAGGGCTATCACATCTCTTATTCAGTTTTATTTTTTAGTTAATCTTCATCAAGTAAGTCATCCATACCTTCTTCTTCAATTAGGTCAATTGCTTCATCTTCAGTAAGACATCCATCATTCATTAAAACTTCTAATGTTTCACTCATAACTTTACCCCTCCCAATGAACACATATAACCGTAAGTGTTAAAATTAGTCAAGTTAATCATCAAAACTTGCTACAAGCCCTACATCTTCTAAATACAAGTAATAGTCAAATAAATCACTATCACTCATTTTCTCTAAATCTTCTCTTTTAGATTCAGTGAGTTCTATTATTTTTTCAATCAATACTTCTCTATCCATTTGTTGCCTTCTTTATAAACTCCACTACTTCATTTATTTCTTTAGTTGTTTTGCCGACCAACTTCAAAGCCTGACGTGTGCCGCATTCACTGCAAATTTCTTGCTTATTATCGACTCTTGAAAGAGCAGGTCGACCTTTATACTCTTTTTTGCAAATAGGACAAGTTCTTATGCGAACACAACTATCTTCACCATAAGCCACTCCTAAACTTGACCCTGTACTCCATCTAACATGTATCGTACCCATATCATCAACATCAGTTACTTTGCCACGAGTCCCACTTGGAACTGGATGATATGGATCATTCATTTCAATTAACTCTACTGTACATCCTTCCGGATACTCTTCTTTTAATCTCTCTATTTCTTCTCTACTCGGATTTTTCATCTTT
>JAFWVX010000008.1 GCA_017523785.1 Lachnospiraceae bacterium | reverse complement strand
TCCTACCTATAGTGAAAAGAGGTATCCCTTTTAATTGGTAATTTAAATTACTGTGTTTTTCGATACAGTAAAATTTAATAATAAAATGATAGAGTCACAATTTCGTAAGCGGTGTACTTAAACCCTAAAGTTAGACCAAATAATTATAACATAATAATAATTGGAGGTCTAATTTTTTATGAAGTACACATATGAAATCAAACTTGAGGCAGTAAAATCAATTAAGAAAGGGATATTAATTGATGAACCATACAATAAGATTAGTAGGCAATGGAGAGATAGGGTAAAGTATTGGGAAAAAATATACGATTTGCATGGTGAAAATGGCTTGAAAAGACAATATAGATGGCATACATATAAAGAAAAATTAGATGTTGTTAAAGAAGTAATTAAGGGGAATTCTATAAATCAAGTATCAATTAACAGAAATATTCCTATAAAATCTATAGTGGACTGGGTAAATCTGTATAGACAAAAAGGCATAAGTGGTTTAAAATTAGTTAATAAAAGGAAGGTGCTTATGTCAAAGAAAGAAAAAGAGATAAAAAATATATTAAAATCTAAAGATAATAAATCAAGCTACACAAAAGAAGAAATAGAATATATTTTAGCCGAGAATGAATATTTAAAAAAACTTCATGCCTTAGTTCAGGAAAAGAACCAAAAAAATCAGAAATAGTAATAATTATTGATGAACTAAGGCATAAATATAAACTAAAGGTTCTTTTAAAAGTTGCGAACATTAAGAAATCAACATATGAGTATTATAAAAGCAAAAAGCATATTGAGTATGTCAAGAGAATCGAGAAAGAAGAGAAAGAGTTAATAAAACGAATATCTTTAATATTTTATAAAAACCATTGTAGATACGGCTATATTAGGGTTAATATGGAATTAAATAAAGAAATACATATAAATCAAAAGAAGACACAGAAACTAATGCGAAAATATAGTTTAAAAGCATTTCAGGGAAAGAGTTCTAAATTTCATACTTATAAAGGTGATAATGGTAACAATAAAGAGAATTTGTTATTAGACAGCATAGTAAATAATAACACAAATAAAATTCAATATACTAGAAATTTCAGCACTGATAAACCAAATCAAAAATGGACTACAGATGTATCAGAGTTTAGAATTTCAAGTGGTAAAATATATTTATCTCCAATACTAGATATGTATGATAACTCAATAATAAGCTATGATATATCAACAAAAGCAAACTTTGAACAAACTAAACGAATGCTAAACAAAGCATTTAGAAAACACAGAAATTTAGATGGGTTGATATTTCAATCCGATCAAGGATGGCAATACCAATCAGTTTATTATCAAAACGAGTTAAAAAAACGAAACATAAGACAATCATTTTCCAGAAAAGGAAATTGTATGGATAATAGCATAATGGAAAATTTCTTTGGTATAATGAAAAAAGAAATGTTTTATGGATATGAAAAAGATTTTAAAACACTTGAGGAACTTAAATCAGCTATGGTTAAATATATAAATTACTACAACCACAAAAGAATAAATAAAAAAAGAAAAGGATTGAGTCCACTAGAATATAGACAACAATACTTTTCTTTATTGAATTAAAACTAGGTCCAACTTTAGGGTTTAAGTACACGTCCCCTTTATTTCCACTTTTATATTAATCTATTTCAAATTTTAATATATTTCCTGAGTTTTTATCTATTTTGTATTTGTATTCTTTAGAATCAACATAATACTTTGCTTCATATACATATCTATTATCTTCTTCGTCTATTTTGATGATGATATTATCACTATTTATGTTTTTAATGTTTCTATTTGTAAGGTCATTCATTATGATTTCTTTAACTTTATTTAAAGATATATCAGAATTATTTGTATAATTATTTAAAGTTTTTTCATAAAGTGCTTTTTCTTTATTACAACTATACTTTATTATTTCTCCTGTATTTACATCTATTTCAATTTCATATTCATGTTTTGTAATATCATCAATAAATTCAAATTCAAATTTTGTATAGTTATACTTTTTTTCAAATTCTTGTTTTTCTTTTACCCATGTTATAGATTTATTTTCTAAAGAAAAAAACTTTAAAGCATTATTTTTTGCTTCATTTAATGTTAAAGGATTTGCAAAAGCAATGTTTGTAAACATCATTATAAGAGTTATAATACAAAATAATAATTTTTTCATATTTTTTATCTCCTTATACAGTTTTATTATTTAAAAACTTCAAAAGTTCTCTTACTGCAATAACAAAAGTAGTACCTCTAAATCCATGACCACCATTTTTAATTTTATATAACTTAGAATTCTTTAATATATTACAAGTCTTTTCGAATAAAAGGAGTATAATTAATTTATTCTACCTCATATATGTCAGCTTTTTCTTTTACATATTCTTTTGCATATTCTAGATGGTCTTTATAATAATTATTATATGATTCTAACAATTTTTGTTTTGTTTCATCATCATACCCATTTGCAGGATCGTTGATTTTAATTAATGCATTTGCACAATTAAAATATGCTGTAGATACATTATAATTTGCTATTGCTTCAGCAACCATCCCACTCGTATCTAAACCAAAATCTATTCTTGCTATATGTGCATCATTATTTCCAAATATATCTAATGTAATATCTTTGTTTACTGTATGTGAAGGGTCTATAACTGTTCTATTATAGGTTACAAAATTTCCAAATATATCATATGCTTTCAAATACAAAGCATAACTTTTTGATTTTTTATTCACTTTTCCAATATTTAATTTGAATCTATATTTTTGCCTGTCACCTAAATCAACTGTTTCAAATGTTGCAGTATTCAAATCAAATTCACCTAAATTTGTTTTAAAATGCCTTTTACTTTTAAACACTATTCCATATTTGGTATCAATGGCTTCCAAAAATTCAGTTTGATTTTCTGCTGGAACTACATTTGAAAAATATTCAGTGCTATCTTGATTTACAACATAATTACCGGAAGTTTCTATTGCTCCAGGTCCAGATATTCTGTCTTGGTTTCTTTGTTTCGCTGTTCTTTTTTTGCTTTCCTTTTTGAAACTTTCTTCAAGCTCTTTTTGCACATCAAGTGCGCCCCTTTCTTCTTTAGAAATAGTTGCATAATCAAGTGCAGTCATATTGCTTGAAAATGTTACTGCACAATTCATCAAAATTGTAAAAGTTGTTACATAAATTAATTTTTTTAACATACTAAATCTCCTCAAATTTTTTATTTAAATCTAACAACATTTTTCCAAACACATCCCCAGCCTTGCAGTGGACCACATAGTCAATCCTTTCTTCATTTGGAACTTCGGAAAGATTTATGAGAATCATTTTATTGCCTCTATAATAATTTATAAATGATGCTGCAGGCTGAACTACTAATGTTGTCCCTGAAATTATAAGCACATCAGCCTTACTAATTGCATCTATACTTTTTGCAATAGTGTTTTGGTCAAGTCCCTCCTCATATAAAACTACATCAGGTTTTATTATACCGCCGCAACTACAACGAGGAACTCCATCAGCTTTCAAAATATCTTCTATAGTAAAACTCTTCCCACACTCCATACAATGATTCTTAAATGAAGTTCCGTGCAACTCATAAATATTTTTATTCCCAGCCCTATGATGCAAATCGTCAATGTTTTGAGTGACTATAGCTTTTATTTTACCATCTTTTTCAAGTTTTGCAAGAGCAAGAATGAATGGAATGAATGGGGACGGACTTTATTATTTTTTTCATATTTTTATCACATTTTGCACATATTTAGCAAATTGGTTTTATGCAAATATAATTAAAAATATACATTTTACTGTAAATATATAAATTAGCACTGATAAAATAGCACATTTATACAGCTTTTATGTCTTTTTTGTGTAAAATATATTTAAGTCCTTCCCTATTTTTTCGTTTAAGTCCGTCCCTATTTTTTCTTTTTTCGTTGGCTCAGAGTTATATTTGACAAATACTAAATATTATGCTAATATACAGTTAATGAAAAAGGCAGAAATCTAACGGTGATGCCAATGTTTTAGCTAAAAGTAGCCAATACCATTAGCGATCGGTCGGCTACTTTTTTGTTACGAGAATGATTAGAAAAACTAATATCAAATAACAAATGATGAATGTTCTATCCATCTCCACATCACCTCCTTTCGTTTATGCAACACTTGGAAGTTTTGTGGCATCACCGCCCGGTTAAAGTAATCTCTTACTGTCGCCGTTTTCTTTCTACCTTTTAGGCTAATAATATCCCAAAGATATTATAACAAAATTTGCTAATTTTTCAATACAATTTAATTAAACTTTTCATTAACTTTCCATTATTCTTAACTTCACTTAACAACCTATCTATTTCTTCTCTACTCACTTCTTCTAAACAAAAGGGCCTTCCTTTTATACAATATTCAAGAGAGTGATGATGACCATCAATATTTGCTATATGTAGATACACTTCCAATATTTGAAGAAAACTAAAAAAGCGGGTCACATGACCCGTTTTTTATTTTATGCTATCCACTTTCCATCTGCACCAATTATAAATCCTCCTGGTGTAACTCCATTTACCATCATCGAACCATCTGCATTGAAATAGCGCCATGCACCATCAACCACTTTCCAACCAATTACCATCCTTCCCTCATCTGCTGTCTTAGCAGTATCAAAGAAATACCACTTATTGTCTGCTGTCTGAACCCATCCAGTAACCATATTTCCTTGTGCGTCAAAATAATATGTATTGTTAACTTCAACTTGAACTGGAACATTATTTACTATTGCAGTAACGGTATTTGTAAGTAAGTAGAATCCGTTTGACGCTGATAATGCTTGACCATTCATATCAACTGCATTAAGTTTCCACTTCCCAGATGTTGGATCTACTGCCCATGTACTGGTTTTGCTATTCATAACTGCTAATATTTGCTTGTTTGTGGAAGTTTGAGTAGTAGATGGCTGATTATTATATTGAATATATCCTGCTGGCGGTACTGAATTTCCTCCACCTCCACTTCCGCCACCGCCACGGCTACTACCACTTCCACTGCTAGAAGTTCCACCACCACTATAACTATTAGATATGACTGATATTGCAAAATTAGTTGACTTTCCACCATAAGTTATAGTAACACTACTATGCCCAGTATTCAAACTAAGTGATGGACTTGGATTAAATGAAAAGTCTCTTGCATTTTCTGAAGAATAAGAAACTACTGTATCGGTTCCATCTTCATACTCTACATTTATAGATAAACCAGCTGGTGCAAATTTTTCTCCACTTCTATAAGTTGTTTTATTTGGTCTATCAATTACACTTATAGATGCAACTGTTCTAACAGTAACTGCAAATGAAGGTTGGCGATTTGCTCCAGTTTTTCTATCATAAGTTACTGTTATATTCCCACTGCTCATAAGAGCTCCACTTGGATTAAACTCAAATTTACTTTGAGTTGTAGAGTTGTAGGCTACATTATTTGAGTCAGTTGTAGTTCCTGATACAGTATAATATGTCCAATTTAAAGTTAATGTCAATCCATTTGGATTTAATGATTGTCCCGTAGCATAGTTTACTCGTGTAGGATTTGTATTAATAACAATGCTTGACAAATCTCTTAGCGTCAAGTTCTGTGTGCATGATTTACCCGCATAATTAATTGTGATTGTTGTATCTGCAGAAGTCAAGCCATAAGCAGTATTTGGGGTGAAAGAAAAACTTGATGAATTACTACTTGAATATGTCACAACCTGATTTGACGAATCACTATATATTAATTTTAACTTAAGTCCTGTCAAGTCAAATCTCTCTCCAACATCGTAAACCACTTTTGACGGCGGTGTATCAATCTCTATACTCGACAATTCAACCACTTCTATATTTTGAACGCAAGATTTACCGCCATATGTAATAGTCACTGGTATTGAACTACCGACAGTATTAAGCGACTGCCCGAGTGAAGGATTAAATGTGAAGTATGCTTCATTTCCAGCATATGTAACGGTTTCCTTTGTTACATTATCACTATATGTAAGTTCAATAGATAATCCTATTGGATTGAAAGTGCTTCTCTTTGCATATTTAAGTGTTGTAGGCGGAACCTTCACAGCAATTGAAGATAATTCAAGTACATTTATACTTAAATTACAAGAATAATCATTTCCATTAAAATTGTATGTTATAGTAATGTGATCATCGCTAATTGCAAGAACTCTAGATGGATCAAAGCTAATATCAAATTCATTACCCAAATATAGTATTGTTTCTTTCGTAATATTATCGCTATATGTTAACTCCAATTCAAGTCCAGTAGGATCAAACCACTCTCCTACAAGATACTTAACTTTACTTGGTGCAGTCTTTACCGAAATTGTTTGTGGCTCAATTACATCAACATACTGAGTGCAAGTCTTACCACTATATGTGATTTCAACTGCTATTGAAGATCCAGCAGTTGAAAAAGTATCTACAAGTGATGGATTAAATGAAAATAAGTTACTTGTTGAATTATTATATGTCACTACTTCACTTGCTCCGATGCCATAATTTAAATTTATTTTTAGTCCTGTAGGGTCAAAACTCTCTCCAACTTTATACTTTACTTTTGTTGGAGCAGTATTAACTGTGATACTTGTTAAGACTTTAACTGGTGTTGGTGGAGTGCCTGTTCCACGAGTGAAATATCCTGGTGTGCCTGCGGCATCAATTCTAGCGTACTCAGCTCCTACATGATTTTCATTATATCTTGTTCCATTTCCACCTACGAGTTGAACACAATCAGTAAAGATATCATCTCCACTTACATATGTATAACTAGAATCAAATGTTATGTCAAAACTATCTGATGCATATATTGTTCTAAGTGAAGAACAAGCATAAAACATACTATCAATTGAAGTATCATTATATCCATTGCCATCATCTTCTAAGCCTGCAGAAGAAAATGATGAAATATCTATACTAGTTATTGACGAGCAATCTCCAAACATACCATCCATTGTTTGCACCTTAGAAGTATCAAAACTTGTCAAAACTAATGATTGTAACGATGTACAGCCATAAAACATGTAACCCATATCTAGAACTTTACTTGTGTTAAAATTGCTCAAATCTAATGATGATAGATTTTCACATGCGAAAAACATTGAATTCATAATTTCAACATTTCTTGTATCCAAAGAACTTAAGTCAACACTTGTTAAAGCCATGTCACTAAACATTGATTCCATGTCTGTTACAGCACTAGTATTAAGTTTGTTCATATTGACAATTTCTCTTGCGCTAGCAAGATTACAAAAGAATGAACTTCCTGCATCATTTCTAAGCACAATGTTATTATCAAGCACTATCCTACTATCATCTGGCTCATCAAGTGGCAGCATTCCATATACATTAGGTTCATCACCATTAAAATAGTGCCCCTCTTTATAGTTAGCATTAGATGGTTTTGAACTTGATAAGTGAACTTCATTGCCTTGAACATACCAGTAAATTGTATTAGAAAATGTTTCATATTTTCTAATCTGTCTTACATTATTTGGCATATTACTTGATGTATATTTATTACCCGAATCATATTCCCACCATTCACCACTTAAACCAATTCTACTAAATATATTTCCACTATCTTTTATTCTTATTCTTACAAGATTAGACAATCCCATACAAGAAAATACATCGCCTGTGTAACTACTAAAATCTAAGAATCTCAAATTTAATCTTCTAAGACTAGTGCAGCCACTAAAAGCATCTTTAAATCCACCACTTTCTAACTGAACATTTATACTATCACTAGCTACACCAGAGCGTTTTAATGTATTGACATATTTAATGCTACTGCAATTATTAAATGCGCATTCCATGTTTTTTAAATTATTTGTTACATAAAAACCAGCGTATTTAATATTTGTACAACCTTCAAAAGCATAAGAAATATTTTCAAGCATATCATTATATCTAGTTAATTGTTGAAGTCCAGATGCATATATAAGTTTTGTCATATCTTTAAACCAGTATGCCATTGATTTAAAAATTAATGGATATGTTTGACTGCTACTCACGCTAAAATAATTAATTTCAGATCTATATAAGTGCCATGGAACTTCTTCCGCACTATTAAAATCAGCTGTATTAGCAAACGACCCTCTAAATTCGGTACTATAGATACTTACACCAGATTCGCTAGAAGCAATATATAATCTTCTTACCTTTCCACTAGATGTATTACTGCTCTTGCCTATACCCCAGTAAATAAGTTGAGCGCCTTCACCACCACTCCACTTAGCATATACTGTTCTATCTTGAGTAACTGTAATAGGAGACGCTACCGGTGTACTTAACTCACTTTCATTATACCAAGCTTCAAAAGTAAATCCAGGCCTCACAGCATTTGGCAAATCTAAATTTGAGTTATATGTTTTAAACACTGGAGTAATTGCATTACCACCTTTAGTATCAAATGTTATTTTGAACGCTCTTTCATATTCAGCTGCCTCAGCTGGTATAGTGGTTTTATTAGATGTATATTCATATATTGTGTCTGATGTCGTTTTTTTCCAATTACCAGTTAATTTTAATCCATTTATAATGCTTGCAAAACTTTGACTTAGATTAAGCGATATTAAGGCATTACAATTTTCAAATGTATTTGTTTTATAAGTTACGTTTGATGTGTTAAAACTACTAAGATTAAGACTTTTAAGATTTATACAGTTCTTAAACATGTATGAAATTCTATTAACAGCAGCTATACTTGTAGCTGAAAAATCTAATGACTCAAGTGCAGTACAACCTTCAAACATATTTGACATATTCGACACATTGCTAAGATTCATTGAATTAACATCGATTGAAGTAAGTGATGTACAATTTTGAAACATATAAGATGTATTTATATTTGTGACAGAGTTTGACAACACACCTGACAAATTGACTGTTGTGAGTGCTGTACAATCTTTAAACATATATGACATATCTTCCACTTTGTCAAATGTAACTTGGCTTAAATTTACACTAACAAGACTTGTACAACCACTAAACATGTAACTTAAATTTGTTACATTTTCTGCATTAATAGCTGGAAAATCAATACTTGTAAGTGATGTGCATGACTTAAACATATTTTTCATTGAAGTCACATTACTAGCATTTAAATATGAAAGATTAATTATAGTAGTTAAATTTGAATAACTATTAAACCAGCCGCTATAAACAGAAGTATTTATTACATTATCAAACACAGCTGTTTTAATTGATTGTTTTACAGTGGCAGAACTTGGGTTTGGTAAAGCCATAGTACCGCTAACACTTCCTTTTTTTCCCGATGGGTATGAACTATAATTGGCAGGTTCAGTACTACTATAATGAATAGTTACATTTTCTGGATCTGTTTCATCAACATACCAATAGCACCAAGGAGTTGATGCTCCAAGCAAGTTTTCTTCACTAACTATGACATTTTCGTCTTCAACTTTTACAATATCTTCATCTAATGATTCTTTATTTTCACTTGAAGTTTCTTCTGTTGTAGTTTCATTATCATTATTTTTTGTCTCTTCTGCCTCACTTATTTCTGTAGTCTCTTCGATTTCTTCACTTTTTGACGTATCATCAATCTCTGAAGTTTCGTCAGTCTCTTCTACAGTTTTTTCTGTTTCAGACCCTTCTGCAATTTCTTCATTATTTTCTATTTCTTTTTCATCTAGATCATTTTCTATTTCTATCTCCGTATTTTCTTCCTGTTCCTCTTCAATCTCTTCTATCGTCTTTTCTTCTTGGTCCTCTTCTGGTTCCTCGTCTATCTTTTCTTCCTGATCTTCTTCTAGTTCAGCTAACTTTTCTTCTAACTCTTCTTCAGTCTCACTCAAAGTCTTAATGTCTAAAATATCTTCAGCAGCATTTTGTCCTAAGTCTTCACACAATTCCTCTGTAACTTTAGACTCAGCAGTTTCGTCTAAAACATCACTTTTAGATGCTAAACTTGGCAATGTGCTACACATTACCATTGCAATACTTAAAAGTATTGCTAATCGCTTTTTAACGCTTTTCATAAAACTGCCTCCATAATTTAATCTATTTCCACTATCCCAGTATAAAGTTCATAATAATGTCCTTTTTTCTCAAGCAATGACTCATGATTTCCTCTTTCAATTATCTCACCATTTCTCATAACCATTATCACATCAGCATCTCTAATAGTTGAAAGTCTATGTGCAATTATGAAAACTGTTCTTCCTTTCATAATTGAGTCCATACCTTTTTGCACAAGTTTTTCTGTTCTTGTATCTATGCTTGAAGTTGCTTCATCAAGTATGAGACAAGGTGGGTCAGCAACTGCAGCTCTAGCAATTGATATTAATTGCTTTTGCCCTTGAGATAGCCCTCCACTATCGCCTTTTATAACTGTATTATATCCATCAGGAAGTAACTCTATAAATGAATCTGCATAGACAAGTTTTGCCGCCGCTATACACTCTTCATCAGTAGCAGTTAGCTTTCCGTATCTTATATTTTCCATTATAGTTCCAGAGAAGAGATTAACATCTTGAAGAACTATTGCAAGCGAATCTCTCAAATCTTTTTTATTTATGTCTCTGACATTTATTCCATCATAAGTTATTGTTCCATTATCGATCTCATAAAATCTATTTATGAGATTTGTAATAGTTGTTTTCCCAGCACCAGTTGCCCCTACAAGCGCAACCTTTTGCCCTTTATCAGCATACACATTTATATGTTTAAGCACTGGTTTATTCTCAACATATGAGAAGTTTACATCTTCTAAAACAATATTACCGACAAGTGGAACTGTCTTCTCTCCATTATTCCACTGCCAAGTGTTCTTTCCAACTTTTTCAAGTCTATAAGTTCCATCATCAATCTCTTCTTTTGTGTCAATGAGTGAAAATATTCTCTCTGCTCCAGAAAGTGATTGCATAAGATAAGGAAGTTGTGAACTAAGTTCTCCAATTAGTGATGAAAAAGTTTTAGTAAATGTCATAAATGAAGTAATTGTTCCTATAGTTAAAATAGTGGGTCCTGCAAGTGTAAAATTAGTTACACCTTTAAGAGCCATTGCACCGCCAGCAAATGCAATAAATACATATAAAACATTTCCTAAACTATTCATAAATGGAAATACAATATTACTCAATGTATCCGCTTTCACAACAGCCTTAGCCCATTCGCTATTTTTATCACCAAAGGCATCTATGTTTCTCTCTTCATAACAATATACTTTTACTTCTTTAGCACCAAGAACCATCTCTTCTACATATCCATTGAGACCGCCTATTGCTGACTGAGTTTTTCTATATGATTTTAGTGACCTATCTCCTGACCATTTCGCAAATAGCACCATCACGAAAAACATAAATAAAACTACTAAAAATAAGTTTATGCTCAGCATCATCATGCTTATAAAAATAGTTGTAAATGTTATTACTCCTCTAACAGTCTGAGGCAGAGCTTCTGATATAACCTGCCTTAAAGTATCAAGGTCATTGGTATATCTTGACATTATATCCCCAGCATTATTTGTATCAAAATATTTCAGCGGAAGCTTTTGCATTTTTGCATACATCTGCTCCCTTATATCTCTTAAAATTCCATTTGAAAGTTTTACCATCAAAAGTCTAAAAATCAAAGTCGACACAACTCCAATTGCCAGCATTCCAGCAAATGCAAATATAGCAGTCTTAAATGGTCCAAAATCAACATTGTTTTTATCTTGCATGAGCATTGGGGTTATATAATTATCTATAGCAATTTTAAGAAATAAACTTGAGCCAACATTTACAAGTATAGAACCCATCATTCCAATAGAAATAAACACTAGTCTCACTTTATAGCGAGTAACATAGCTTATTAGTCTTAGTAATGTTCCTTTCTTAATTTTTTTCTCAGGTTCCCCTGATATTCTTCTTCTAGCTGACATAAATCTTAACTATTTTGAACCTCATTTATTTCTTTATATAATTCGCAATTTTTTAATAAATTCTCATGACTATCATATGCAATAATTCTTCCGTTATCAACAACAGCAATCTTGTCACATTCTTTTATAGATATAATTCTTTGTGAAATAATAATTTTTGTAGTGTTAGGCAACTTTGTTTTAAGTCCATTTCGTATTCTTGCATCAGTTTTTGTATCAACCGCAGAAGTAGAATCATCAAATATAATAATCTTTGGTTTCTTAAGTATAGTTCTTGCTATAGAAAGTCTTTGTTTCTGGCCTCCCGAAAAATTAGTCCCTCCTTGCTCTACCTTTGCATCAAAGCCTTCAGGCTTTTCTTCTATAAATTCAAGAGCAGATGCAATATCGCAGGCTTCTCTCATATCTTCTATAGTCGCATTTTCATTTCCAAATCTTAAATTGCTTGCTATTGTTCCTGAAAATAAAATATTTTTTTGAAGAACTATACCTACAGATTTTCTCAAAACATTTAAATCATACTCTTTTACATTATGACCACCCACAATAACTTCACCATCTGTAACATCATAAAGTCTTGGTATAAGATTTACTATACTTGATTTTCCTGACCCAGTCCCACCTATTATACCTATAGTCTCTCCACTATTGATTTTTAAATTAATATCTTTTAATGTTCTATGCTTTGCATTTTCTCGATATTTAAAACTTACATTTCTAAATTCTATCTCACCATTTTCAACATTATATATCGGATTTTCAGGATCTTTTATGAGCGGTTCTTCAACAAGCACTTCTTTAACTCTAAGTATTGATGCAGAAGAAATAATAAGCATTACATATATCATACTCATAAACATAAGGCTCATAAGCATTTGCAAACCATATGTTATTAAACTCATAAGTTTTCCTGTAGTTAGCCCAAGATCTGGATTATTTCCTGATGCGATGATTGCTTTTGCCCCAAGCCAAGAAATAATTATCAATATGGTATAAACTGTTATATTCATAAATGGGTCCCAAAGGGCAACATACGATTCAGCTTTTACTGAATAATTATATATATCATCAGCTGATTTCTCCATCTTATGAAATTCATAATCTTCTCTATTAAATGTTTTTACAACTCTTATACCATGAATATTTTCAGACATTATATTATTGAGTGAGTCAAATGCCTTAAACATTTTTTCAAAAATAGGCATCGCAAGTTTTGATAAAAATACAAATGAAATAATTATAATCGGAATCAAAAATGTAAGACATCTTGCAATCTCAGCATTTACCCTATAAGCAAAATATAATGAAAAGATACACATAGATATAGATCTAAGCGCACCTCTTATAACCATCTGAAACGACCTCTGAACATTTGCAATATCAGTAGTGCTTCTTGTAACAAGCGATCCTGTTGAGAACTTATCAATGTTAGCAAATGCAAAAGTTTGTAGTTTTCTAAACAATCTTTCTCTTAAATCATATGCAAATTTTGTTCCAGCCTTAACTGCAAATACTGCACAGAAAATTCCAGAAAGTGATTGTCCAATGACAAGTGCAATAATAATTAATCCATATCTAATAACATTAGACATATTGCTACTTTCGATGCCTAGGTCAATTAATTTTGCCATCATAAAAGGAACAATTATCTCAAATCCAGTCTCAAATAAAATGAAAACCATTGACAATATGGATTCTTTCTTTACTTTAGCTATACTATTTTTAAAAACATTAAACATTATTCTATATCATAAATCATTTTTAAATAATTCTTCTTATCAGCATATTCTTTAAACTTTCTACAAATAGTCCTATATTTTTTAGCCTCTTCTATAGTATTACATTTTACTATAATTTTCTTAAAATGTATATCTTTAACTTTCTCAGGATTAGTTTTAGTAGGTCCAAGTATTATAGCCTCAGTATCATTTTTATTGTCAAGCACTGTTTTCAAATCCTTCATAAAGGTGCTCAACATTCCCTCGTTTTCAGATCCAACTCTAACAGTCATAAGTTTTTTGAATGGTGGATAATTTAATTTTTTTCTAATTTTAATTTCATCGTCATAGAACTTTTCAAAATTTTGCTCTCTTACTAACTCATATACAAAGCTATCAGTATCATAACACTGTATTATTGACTCTCCTCTTACTTTTCTACCACTTCTACCTACACATTGAGTAAGAAGTGAAAAAGTATCTTCCGCAGACCTATATGTTTCTGAATATAATGATAAATCTGCTCTCATAATAGCAACAAGAGTAACATTTGGAAAATCATGTCCTTTTACTATCATCTGAGTCCCAATTAATATGTCAGCATCACCATTTCTAAATTTTTCAACAATTTTATCATGTCCATCCTTTTCAATGGTTGTATCTTTATCCATCCTTAAAACTCTTGCATTTGGAAATAAGTCTATGCACATCTCTTCAAGTTTCTCAGTTCCCATTCCATATTTTTCAATCTCTTTAGATTTACAATTTGGACATGTCATCGGCTCTCTAATCTCATATCCACAGTAATGACATTTAAGCATGCCATCAAAGTGTGACACAAGAGCCACATCGCAGTGTGGACATTTATAGGTTTTCCCACACTCTTTACAAGTAAAAATTGTATTGTATCCTCTTCGATTCATATAGAGCATCACCTGCTCTTTTTTTTCTAATCTATCATTTATCTTATCTATAAGCAGTTTTGAAAAAAGAGATTTGTTTCCGTTCTTTTCCTCTCTCTTCATATCCACTATGGTTACTTCAGGCAAGCTTGAATTTGCTCTCTTAGATAATTTATGTAATTTAATTTCGCTATCTTTTTTATTTGCTTCAAAGTATAAATCAATGTTTGGAGTTGCAGAAAGTGAAATCAGAGTCGCATTTTGTTCCTTGCATCTAAATCTTGCCACATCTATAGTATTATATCTTGGGACAGTGTCAGATTTATATGAGTGGTCATTAACCTCATCAATTACTATAAGTCCAAGATTTTCAAATGGTGCAAACATCGCGCTTCTTGGTCCTACAAGTATAGCTGTCTCTTTATCTTCACATTTTTTATACTGTATATATTTGTCGCCTTCACTCATTCTAGAATGAATTATGGCAATATTATCTTCAAATTTTTCTTTAAGTCTTATGACTGTCTGATGAGTCAGTGCAATCTCAGGTATCATAACTATCACCTGTTTGCCATCTTTTAACACTTCCTCAATAACTTTTATATAAACTTCAGTCTTCCCAGAACCAGTTACACCATAGATAAGATGCTCGCTAAATTCATTTGTTTTATATGCATTTACAATGCTATCTATAACAGAGTTCTGCTCTTCATTTAGCTGAATCTCATCTCTAGTCTTTTTCTCGCTATCATTAATTTTATACTTTGATATTGCATCAACCTGCTTTTTGTTTTTCCGAACTATCCTTTTTACAGGAAGCACAGTCTTCAGACAGTTTGGTAGTGGTGCACTATACTCTCTGCATAAGAAGATTGCAATCTTTAATAAAATCTGGCTTACAGCTATTTTATTTGTAGCTATTGCCTTTATTGATTTTAAATTTTCTATTGCATCTTCTTTTTTAAAGTAAGCATCTTTTTGATAAAAACTTTTTTCTTTTAGCTGCTCAAGGTTAAGTAATTCTAAAACAAAGCCTTCTTTATCAGCATTATTTTTTCCAAATGGGAAAACCACCTTATCGCCCAACTTAATCTTATCAATAAATTTATCAGGCACCACATATAAAAATGGTTTATTTAAGGCGTCTGTCGTGATATCTACTATTATACTTGCAAATGTCTTTTCCATTTAATTGTTTTATTACATTTTACTAATTATATCAAGTATCACTTCTCTATCTAAAAATCTAATCTTTTCCCCATTCATTTCCATAAGTGGCTCATGTCCCTTGCCCATTACGCAGATGACATCGCCCTTCTTATGATTCTTTATGGCATACTCTATTGCCTCTCTTCTGTCTTCTCTTATAATATAGCCATTCTCTAAATCATCTCTCTTTTTATATTTTGTAAGAGTGGTCTCTATATCAGCAATTATATCTATAGTTTTTTCAAATCTCGAATTATCTGCAGTTAGTACTATGAAGTCTGCAAGTTTTCCAGTCACCTCACCCATTCCATATCGTCTATCTTTAGATCTATTTCCGCCACAGCCATATACTGCGACAACTCTCTTTGGATTCTCTTCTCTTATAGTATTTAAAAATTTAAGCGCACCATTATTTTCATAAGAGAAATCAACTATAACTTTAAAATTATCATCCTTATATACTAACTCACATCTACCTGGAACGATTGTGTTCTCTAAGGCTTTTATGATTGTACTCTCGTCAATATTTAATGCCTTACCAAAGGTCCATGCAAGATTTGCATTATCTATATTATATCCGCCTGGCATTGTAAGATTAAAATGTCTTCTTCCCTTCTTTTCAAATGTTGGGACATTATATTTTTTACACTCTGCTATTACTCTATCATAATATTCAGTATCAGAGTTTATAACTGCATTTCTACATTTTGAAAAAATTTTTAATTTTGAACTGATATAATCTTCAAAATCAGTATGCTCGTTTTCACCAATGTGCTCCGGTGCTATATTGGTCCATACTGCATATTCAAATGTTATGCCATCAACTCTATTATATTTAAGACTCTGCGATGATACTTCCATAACAACATAGTCAATTCCCAAATCCAACATTTTTGCAAAACTTTCATATAAGACAAAGCTTTCAGGTGTTGTATTGTCAGTGATTATGTGTTCGTCACCTAAAAATATACCTATTGTTCCCACCATTCCAACTTTGTGTCCTGCTGCCTCAAGTATATTTTTAATCATAAACGAAGTGGTTGTCTTTCCTTTTGTTCCAGTAACTCCTACAATTTTAAGTTTGTCAGGCGAATTATCAAAATATGCCTTTGAAATAATTGATAGTGCCTCTCTAGTATTTTTAGTAGAAATGACAACTAGTTCTTTATCAAACTCTAATCCTTTAAGATTTGGATTCCCATCTTCTACTACTATTACTTTTGCTCCACTCTTAATTACCTCATTAATTTTAGTATGAGAATCAAATCTTGAACCATTTAAGCATACAAATAAATCATTCTTAGAAACCTTCCTTGAATCATAAATTACATTATTGATTTCAACGCCATCAATATCACCATTTAGGACTTTGTAATCAAGGTTGGCTATTATTTTTTGCAAGGAATGAATTAATTTCAAGTTGATACTCCTCTAATACAAAATTTATAATCTTACATAATTCAGGTAATACTATTCCTTCATTTCTCTCAACAAGAGTTATAACTATGTCATCTGCTCTTTTAATTTCCTCTTTGATAAATCCTTCTGCCGCATTTGTAAATGTGTTAAAATATACTTCTTTGAAATCTTTAATTAAAAACTCTTGAAGTGCTTCTCTGAATGAATCACCGATTAAGAATACCTTGCGGTCAAATCCCTGTTCACAGTGAGTTGAAAATGAATCGAGTGTAACTGGATTTTTTACAAAGATTCTCTCTGGTATATGATTTGGTTTATAATTTTCAAAAACATATTTGAAAGTCATTGGCAATGAATCTATAGAAGTATTTCCATAATATGCCAAATCAGCATCAAGTGTTTCTTCCTTTTTCAATTTGAAATCTCTAAGATTTTCAGTTTTGAAACCAAGTGCTTTTTTAAGTTCATTTGCAGCTACAAATCCACCTATTGAATTCCAGTGGCTATCGTATTTTTTATATACAAGATAATTCTTTTTATGTTTGAGCAACTCTTCCTTTGGATAGATGTATTGGATGTCAGTATTCTTAATCAAGTAATCTCTTATATCAATAGGCACCTCTACTTCATCCACTATTTCCATAGTAGGCATATACTCTGGATATATTTCTTCTTTCTCAGGGCAAATGAGTATAACAAGTCGCTTTCCTACCTTGTCGCACATTTTTTTTAGTTTCAAATAAGATTCAACATGCTTTCTAATTTCAGACTCAGTCGCAATCTTATTTATTCCTTGATAGTATGGAATGTTATTTTCATTTAGATAAAGCCAATCGCTCTGTCCAACTAATACCTTGTGATTATTCAAATATTTTATAGGAAACTCTATTGTGCTATCATAAGGGTCTATCTCTTCTTTATAGAGTCCGTGATTTAAATATTTATCTACTGCATCATCCATAAACTTTTCAGTTTTCTCTTCTAAATCATCTTCCTCAATTCCAACTGAATCTCTCTTCTTAGAGAAAAATTTAAGGAGTACTCCTTCCATGTTTGCCTTATATGGCTCTTCAATTTTTGCATCTAAAAATCTTTTGAAAGAAATTAAAACTGACCTAAATGGAATTCTATCATTATAATAATTCTCAGCCTCATAAGTAACTCTTGATAGGTCAATAGGCTCACTCATAGTAGCCTTGCTTCTTTTCTCATTTAAATCAAAATCTAAAACTTCCATAATCTTTGGATTACTTTCATTCATATGCGAAAGCACAGACCAAGAAATCATTGGTCCAGCAATGGCAATGACAAAAAGTCCTATAAATATAAAGTTTTGAAATTTCCTAAACATTAGAATTGGAAATAAATAAATGGATTATATGTGCCATCCACTATACTTAATATTGAAAATGCAAGTATTGCAAGTTGCAATACAGCATCTATAAATCTTATTATAAATACATTATTTATCTTTTTATAGACACCACCAAAAATTGACTGTATGATTCCCATAGAAAGTATTGCTACAATTAAAGTGATAATAAATTTCATTGATATATAAGTCATAATATTATATTTAGAATCAAAGGTTCCAAACTGTTTTACTAAATCTATTGCCTCAAATATATTGTTACTTCTAAATACTACAAACAAAATAGCGACAATTACAAAGGTGTAAATCCAGTTTATAATCTTAAGTGGATTCTTGTTCAATACTTTAAGCAAAAATAACTTCTCTATAATTTGAATAATGCCGTATGATAGTCCCCAAATTATAAATGTGAAATTCGCCCCATGCCATATACCAGTAAGTAAAAATACTATCATCAAATTAACACAGGTTCTAAGCAATCCACTTCTATTTCCACCTAGTGGTATATATACATATTCTTTAAACCAAGTAGAAAGTGATATATGCCAGCGTCTCCAAAACTCAGTTATAGAAAGAGCCATATATGGATAGTTGAAGTTCTCTTTAAACTCAAATCCGAACATAAGTCCAAGTCCTATAGCCATGTCTGAGTATCCTGAGAAGTCATAATATATCTGAAATGCATAAGATATAGTTACAAGTAAGACTAGATAAAATCCCAAGTTATTAAAATCAAGTTCCCATATCCTATCAACAACTAGGGCAAATGTATTTGCAAGTAAAACCTTCTTTCCTATACCGTAACAGAATCTTTTTATACCCCTAGTAAACTTGTCCATTGTCTCAGTTCTATTATTTATCTGCAGTGCTACATCTGAATATCTAACTATAGGTCCTGCAATCAACTGAGGGAATAATGCAACATATAATCCAAAGTTCAAAATATTTTTTTGACTCTTTGCATCATTTCTATATACATCTATAACATATGACATCGCTTGGAAAGTGAAAAATGAAATTCCTATTGGGAGAATTACTTTACTAAATCCAAGTTCGCCAGTGCCTCTCATATATAAAATATTTGTCCAGAAAGTCTGTGTGTCGCTTTTAGTCATTGCCTGTTCTATAATGGCAACTATCATATTAAAATATTTAAAATATCCGAGATTTAAAATATTTAATAGAACAGTTATAAATAAAGTAAGTTTGCGTAGGAATTTGTGTTTTGCTTTTAGATTTGAAATTATAAATCCACCAGTAAAATTCACCACTATAGAAAATATCATTATAGTGAGAAAATATATCCCGCCCCAGGCATAAAAGAATAAACTTGCAAACAAAAGGAAGACATTTTTAATGCCAATTCTTTTTTCTTTGTCAGGTATTAAGTTAAGCAGATAATTTACGATGATTACTACAGGTAGAAACACCCATAGAAATATCATAGAACTAAAAAGCATTTATCCTCCAAATTTATTTTCAAATTCTTCTGCACTCATTAAAACTTCTCTTGGCTTTTTACCATCCTGTCTTGATATTACACCTTCTGACTCAAGTTGGTCTATCACACGTGCTGCACGATTGAAGCCCATTCTAAATCTTCTCTGCAACATTCCTATTGATGCATTTTGTTGGTCTATGACAAGTCGTCCTGCCTCTAAGAACATTTCATCCTTCTCATTTGGGTCATAGCTACCGCCAGAACCATCTATCACTACACTTTTATCAATTGCATTTTCTGCAGCTTCGTCATATAAAACTGTATCATCTTTTACATAATTAACTATATTGAGTATCTCTTCCTCTGACACATAGCAGCCCTGCACTCTTATCGGCTCAGGTATGCCCTGTGGGAAATATAGCATATCTCCATGACCAAGTAATTTTTCTGCACCTCTTCTATCCAAAATAGTTTGCGAATCAATTCCAGATGAAACAGCAAATGAAATTCTACTTGGAACATTGGTCTTGATACTTCCTGAAATGACATTTACAGTAGGTCTTTGAGTCGCAATAACAAGATAGATTCCGCATGCTCTTGCAAGTTGAGCAATTCTCATAATTGAGTTTTCAACTTCTTTTGATGCAACCATCATCAAGTCAGCAAACTCATCAATCACTATAACTATATAAGGAAGTTTGCTAACTGGTTCAAGTGCTGCCTCATTATCTTCATTTACTGCAATCTTATTTATGTCGCCTTCAATTGCCTGATTATAACTTTCTATATCTCTTACTCTTTTTTCTTGAATTAAATTATATCTTCTTGTCATCTCTGAGACTGCCCAGTTAAGAGCACCAGCAGCCTTCTTAGGATTAGTGACAACTGGTATAAGTAGATGTGGTATACCATCATAGATTTGTAATTCCACAACCTTAGGGTCTACCATTATAAGTCTCACATCCTCAGGGCTTGATTTATAAATTAATGAAGTTATTAAACTATTTACACAGACAGATTTTCCAGAACCTGTCGCACCTGCTATAAGTAGGTGTGGCATCTTTCTCAAATCAGTTATAATTGCTCTACCAGAAATATCTTTTCCAATTGCAACAGTAAGCTTTGAAGCTGCATTCTTAAAATCAGTTGTTGCAATTATATCTCCGAGCAAGACTCCACTACTTTTTGCATTTGCAATTTCTATACCTATAGCAGACTTACCAGGTATAGGTGCTTCTATTCTTATCTCACTTGCAGCAAGTGCAAGTTTTACATCATTTTCAAGTGATAAAATCTTAGAAATCTTTACACCAATGTCAGGCTTTAATTCAAATCTTGTTACACTAGGTCCTACAGTGATATTGGTTACTGTCACACCTACACCAAATTGTTTTAAAGTCTCAACTAAGACTTGAGCCTTCTCATTCAAACTTGGATCTGTAGATTTAGAACTTCTCTCACTTCTATTGAGTAGACTAGTAGGTGGGAATTTATATTTTTTAGTTCTCTTCTTTGGTCTTGCTATTAAATCATCGTCTTTTAATGCATTATTCTTTAACTCAATTTCTTTATTTTTAATATTAGTCAATAAGTCTTTCGCATCTTTGCTATTTTCAATTCTATTGTCGCCTTTTAAATCACTTAGTCCACTTGCAAAAGATTTTTCATCATCATTATATATAGAGTCTTCGTCCTCAAAATTTTCATCAACATTTGTCGAGTCATTATTTTGATTTGTATCTCCAACATTTATATATGAATTCTTAAATACATTGTCATCCACCTTAGGTACATTGATATTTTCAAGTTCATCAATAGGTTTCATTCCATCAGTATAAAAGAACGAAGAATTCTTAATTCCTTTTTCTTTTTCTTCAAATAGTATCTCATTGATGCTCTTCTTTTTCATCTCATTCAATAGATGAGTTTTATGAGAGTCTATATGCTCTTCATCTTTTTCCTGAGTATAAAATCTTGATTGAATATCTTTAGCAGTGATATTTACATTTGAGGTATCCAAAGTTCTTTTTTTAGTTTCTTCAATAGGTTCTAACACCAGTCTATTTCCATTAGTCACACCATCAAAAGAGACCTGCATATTAGTTTTTTTGCTCTTTTCAATAGTGCTCCTTAATATATTTTCATTATCTATCTCTATTCGTCTATCCTCTTCTTTTCTCTCATTAAATCCAGCTATTATATTAGGGATAAACATTATAATCGCTCTAAAAAAACTCAATATATCTTTTGAAATACCAAGTCCAAATAAAAGTATAAAAGTAATAAGCGAAAGCGTCCCATATAATACGAGTGAACCTGCCTTGCCAACTGAGTTATATGAAAGATACGAAAGTGCTGTTCCAACCACTCCACCGCTGAAATTACTTGCGGAAAATGAAAACAAATTTTTTGCACGGATAATACTTCCATTCAATGCATTTGTGAAATCATTTTCTAGTGAAAAATCATGTATAAAACTTTCTATTAAACTTATCAGTGATATATATAGAAAAATCAATGAGTAAATTTTTATATTTGACTTCTTTTGGCTATTAAAGAGTGAAATAAGTATTGATATTCCTATAACAATAGGAAAGAAATAACCCATAGTACCAAATAGCGACAAAACAGCCGAGCGAATTATATTTCCAATACTTCCGCAAAGAGAAAAATTCGATAGTGTTATAAATACTGTTATAAAGATGGCTATGATAGTTCCAATAACTCTAATAAAAGAGTTTCTCTCAGCCAACTCTCTTTTCGATACCTTCTCAGCCTTTGTGACTCTCGTTTTGATTTTTGTTTTTTTCTTCTTTGCCATTAATTCTATACATTAAATCTGAAAAGCATTACATCTCCGTCTTTTACTACATAGTCCTTGCCTTCCATTCTAACAAGTCCTTTTTCTTTAGCCTTAGCAAGTGAACCAAGTTCTAACAAATCTTTATAATTAACAACTTCTGCCTTTATAAATCCTTTTTCAAAATCAGTGTGAATCTTTCCAGCTGCCTGAGGTGCCTTAGTTCCTATAGTGATAGTCCAAGCTCTTGTCTCAGTTTCACCTGCAGTTAGGAATGACATGAGGTTTAAAAGTTTATAACTTGCCTTAACTAATTTATCAAGTCCTGATTCTTTAAGCCCAAGTTCTTTTAAGAACTCTTCCTTCTCAGCATCCTCAAGACCAGCAAGTTCCTCTTCTACCTTTGCACAGAGTACAAATGTCTCTGAACCATTTTTTGCTGCATAGTCTTTAACTTTTTTTACATTATCATTATTTGCACCGTCATTTGCAATATCTTCTTCAGATACGTTAAGTGCATAAATTACTTTTTTATATGTAAGTAAGTTTAAATCTTTAACAACTTTTTCCTCGTCCTCATCTTTAGTCTCAAATGAGATAGCCAGTTTGCCCTCTTCAAGATGTTTTTTTAATCTATCAAGAATATCATGCTCAACCTTTGCCTCTTTATCATTATTCATCTTATGTTTAAGTTTTGACAATCTTTTTTCTAAAGTTTCTAAGTCAACAAATACTAACTCCATATTTATAACTTCGATGTCACGAAGTGGATCTATACTTCCATCAACATGGACGATGTTTGAGTCTTCAAAACATCTAACAACATGAACTATAGCATCCGTCTCTCTAATATTTGCCAAGAATTGGTTCCCGAGTCCTTCACCCTTAGATGCGCCTTTTACAAGTCCAGCAATATCTACGAACTCAATAGTCGCATAAGTGATTTTTTTAGAACTATAAAGTTTGGCTAGTTCCTCAAGTCTCTTATCAGGAATTGGAACCACTCCAACATTTGGCTCTATGGTACAAAATGGATAATTTGCACACTCTGCTCCAGCCTTTGTTATTGAATTAAATAGCGTTGACTTGCCAACATTTGGCAATCCGACAATACCAAGCTTCATATTATACTTCCTTTTTCTTTTTCATACTTTTACTTATCTTTGCGACCTTCTTGAAAGGCTCTATTTTTTTATAATGTAAAACATATATAACTATTCCAGCGAGGACACAGATAACTGCAACAATTTGCGATACCTTGAGATTTCCCATCATCAAACTATCAGTTCTAAGCATCTCTACAAAAAATCTTATAACACCGTAGCCAATTAAATAAGTTGCCAATATCTGTCCATCAAATTTATGTTTCTTCAATAATATATATATCAATGCTGCGAATAAAATTAAATTTAAAGTTGACTCATATAAGAAAGTTGGATGAGCTTGTATGTATTCTATTCCATTTTCTGTAATAGTGTTAATTGATTGAGTAAATGTGATACTCGCAGGGTCTAAATACATAGTTCTCATTCTCATTGCAAGTAAGTTATTAGTATATTCGCCAAATGCTTCCATATTGAAGAAGTTTCCATATCTACCTATTGCCTGACCGAGAGTAACACCTATCATAGTCAAGTCTAGGATTTTCAAAAAGTTAATTTTCTTCCATATGCAATATGCAACTATGGCAGCACCTGCAAGAATGATTCCACCGAAGACAGCAAGTCCACCTGCCCTCACATCTAAAATCTCATATGGTCTTATCTGATAATAGTCCCATCTAAATATTACATAGTATGCTCTTGCACCAATGATACCAAAGACAATGACTATGATGAAAATATCATAAAATATGTCATCATCTATGCCAATCTTTTTTGCAAGTTTTGACACAACTGTAAATGAAATTAGCATTCCAATAGCAATTATAATTCCATAATACGCTATAGTGAAATTACCGATTGTTATAGTATTTCTTAAATTTGTAATAAATATTCCAAGATTTGGAAATGCAATATCATATCCAACTTTGGTACTTGCTAACTGTGAAATTGTTGCAACCATATTCCTCCTACGAGCATTGCGAGCCCTTATTATTTTATTAACGAATTGAAGTCACTCTCGCTTATAATTTTAACTCCCAACTCTTTCGCCTTTTTATTCTTTGATGAATTGCTATTGATGTCATTATTTATAAGATAATTAGTATTTTTACTTACTGAACTTGCAGTCTTACCACCATTATCCTCTATAACCTTAACTAACTCATCTCTATTAGCATAATTCTCAAGCGAACCCGTAATTACAAAAGTCATACCTTCAAGTTTTTGCTTTCCAGTCTTTTTTACCTTCTTTATCTTAAGTTCCTTAAGCAAGTCATCTACTACTTTAATATTTTTCTTATCTGTAAAATAATCTCTAATAGATTTTGCAAGCACTGGTCCTATCTCATCTATACCTGTCAATATCTCTTCATCAGCCTTTCTTAGTGCCTCAATGTCATCATTGAAATGCCTTGCAAGTATTTTTGCATTTGCAGTTCCGATGCCGAGTATTCCAAGTGAATTTATAACTCTATAGCACTCTGTCTCTCTACTATTATTAACTGCATCTATTATATTGTTGTATGACTTCTCACCAAAGCCATCCATCTCAATGATTTTTTCTTTATGTTTTTCAAGCTTATATAAATCTGCATACTCTTTTATAAATCCCTTCTCTATAAAAGTTTCTATGGTTGCTATGCTTATGCCCTCTATATTCATGCAGTTTCTTGACACGAAATTTTCAAAGCCTTTTATATTTTTTATTGGACAGTCTGGGTTTTCACAAAATAATGTTTTAACTCCATCATTATCTTTAACTACTGTCTTACTTCCACAGACTGGGCAGGTCTTTGGAACCTTAAAGGAATTGCTCTTAGTCAGATTCTCTTCAACCTGAGGAATAATCATATTTGCCTTAAATACTTTTATCTTATCGCCAATGCCAAGTTTCAATTCTTCCATAATAGAGATATTATGAAGTGATGCTCTTGACACATTTGTGCCTTCTAGTTCTACTGTATCAAATATTGCAACTGGATTTATGAGTCCTGTTCTACTTGGCGACCACTCTATCTCTCTTAATGTTGTCTCTGCAGTTTCATCCTGCCACTTAAATGCTAATGCATTTCGTGGAAACTTTGAAGTATTTCCAAGTGAGAGACCATATTTTATATCATTAAACATTAATACTAATCCATCAGATGGATAATCATTAGTAACTACATCTTTTGCATACCACTCTATTGTATCAAGTATATTATTCTTATTAACTGGCTTATGTATTACTGTCTCAAATCCCAAATCATCTAAAAAGTTGAGTTGACTCTCATAAGTAGCATTTACTTTTTCTTCTTCCTTAGTTTTCTTGTCGCCACCGATTTCTACAAGTGAAAAGATAACCAATTTTACATTTCTCTTTTTTGTGATATTTGGGTCAAGTTGTCTAACAGAACCTGAGCAGAGATTTCTTGGATTTTTATATTTCTCTAGTCCATCACTCATCTCATCATTTATTTTCTTAAAGTCACTGTAGCTTATTATTGCCTCACCTCTAAGCACAAGATGACCTTTATAAGAAATTTTCATCGGAACATTTGTAAATGCAGGTATATTATTTGATACATCCTCACCAATTTCACCATTTCCTCTTGTTACACCTTGCTTTAATTCACCGTTTTCATATGATAAGACTATAGTAAGCCCATCAAGTTTATATGAAAGAACTCCGTCCTTATCTCCCAAAAAATCTTTAAGCACCTCTCTATCTTTTGTTTTATCAAGTGATAGCATCGGCTTCTCATGGCGAACCTTTGGTAAAAACTCAGCTGCTTTGTATCCAACATTTTGAGTTAGAGAGTTAGACATATGGATGTCAAATTTATCTTCAAGTTCTTTTAATTCGTCATAGAGTTTGTCATACTCAAAATTAGACATTATCTCTCTATCTTCATTGTAATATGCTTCGCTAGCAGCGAGTAGAATCTTGTTTAACTCTTCTATTCTTTTTTTTGCTTCGGTTTTATTCATTGCACTACATTAAATCTTTTTTGCTAATAATTTTATAATCACCAAACTTCAAATTGCCAAGTTTATAATTCATTATACGAATTCTTTTTAAGTCGACCACATGATATCCGAGTTCCTTGCACATTCTACGAACCTGTCTATTTAATCCCTGAGTAATTATGATTGAAAATCTATAAAGTTCTTTTCCATATCTATGAATCTTGCAAGGCTTTGTTTTCTTATTTATCTCAGTTAGTGTAACCCCTGCCTGCATTTTCTTTATAAAGTCGGTAGTGATTGGTTTATTTACTCTCACCTCATATTCTTTTTCGTAATCTTTATGAGTGTTAGTAATCTCTTTTGCCAAGTCACCATCATTGGTTATGAGTATGAGACCTGTAGAATCTTTATCAAGTCTACCGATAGTAAATAATCTCTTTCCAAATCCAAATTCATTTATCTTATCACTTATCTTTTCAGCTTTTTCAATAATACTCTCAGTGCAGACTACACCACGAGGTTTATTGTAGGCAAGTAATATCTTCTCATCATCTTTTGCAATCAGCTCGCCGTCAATCTCTATGTCGTCACTTGCCTCAACTTGTTCACCAAGGACTGCAACTTTACCGTTGACTTTTACTCTGCCTTCTTCTATTAATTTGTCTGCGTTTCGTCTCGAACAGTAGCCGAGCTCTACTAATTTTTTATTTAATCTCATAATTTAATGAAAGAAACAGGCATCACCGAAACTATAAAATCTATATTTTTCTTTTACTGCCTCTTCATATGCTTTTAGAACTATCTCTCTAGTTGAAAGTGCTGATACCAACATTATAAGTGTTGAGCCTGGCAGGTGGAAATTTGTAATAAGTGAATCAACTAATTTATATTCATAACCTGGGTAAATATAAATATTTGTCTCGCCATCATATTTTTTTAAGAGATAAGTTTTTTTATCTTCATCGTAGTATGCTGCTGACTCTATACTTCTCACACTTGTAGTTCCTACACAGATTACTTTATGCCCAGTGAGTTTTGCCTCATTGACTTTGTCTGCGACAATCTGTGGAACATGGAATTCCTCTGTGTGCATATGATGCTCTTCAACATTTTCAACATGCACTGGTCTAAAAGTTCCAAGCGACACATGTAAGGTCACATATACAACATTTACACCTTTATCTTCAAGTTCCTTAAGTAACTCTTTTGTGAAATGAAGTCCTGCAGTTGGTGCTGCGACAGAGCCTTCATTTTTTGCATATACAGTTTGATATCTGTTTTTGTCAACTAACTTATGAGTGATATATGGTGGAAGTGGCATCTCTCCGAGTGAATCAAGTATCTCTTCAAATATGCCATCGAAACTAAACTCTACTATTCTGTTGCCATCTTCAACTATATCTTTAATCTCGCAGGTAAGTCTTCCATCACCGAAACTTGCCTTAGCTCCGACTTTTAGTTTTTTGCCTGGGCGGACGAGGCATTCCCAAGTTTTATCGCTTATTCGTTTTACTAAGAATACTTCGCAAACTCGTCCTAATGTCGGGCTCGCAGTGCTCGCCCCTACATGCGGGCGGATGATATCCTCCCCTACGTTTTCGCTCGTTCCTACAATGTTTCCAATTAAGCGAGCAGGAATTACTTTTGTTTCGTTTAGGACCAGTGTGTCGCCACTATTTACATAATTAATAATGTCTTTAAATATGTGATGTGAAAGTTCTCCAGTTTTTTTATCTATTACTAAAAGTTTTGACTCATCTCTTTTTGCAATTGGGTCTTGGGCGATTAGTTCTTTTGGCAAATAATATTCAAAATCAGACAACTTCATATTAATATGCCCTCTGAGTGTCGCTTAGTGATGCAATTACTCTATCTAAATATTCGTCCAATTCTTTTTGCTTTGACTCTTCTTCCTTCTTTTCTACTATCTCATCATAAATCTTTTTTGCATCTTTAATTGGGTCTATTTTATTTGCAGTGATTTTTTCTATAATTTCTTTTTTGTGCATTGAGCCAAGACTCGACTTCATATTCATTTCAGACTGTCTAAAAGAATTATAGACTAATTTCAAACTTTCATTACTTGTAAGTACTCTATTAAGTCTGACATATGTGTCATTATACAATTCTTTTACGAAGTCAGTATTTACTACATCTACAACATACTTACTTGTGCCAACATCTAAGTCATCTTTAATTATAAATGAATCACCATTTTTCTTAATATAAAATACTATAATCATCGGTGCTTTGTCTGTAGTAAAGCCAAATGTCATATCGTAGGTCACTATGCATACTATCTCGTCATCGTAAAATCCTTTTTCAGTATATATCTTTATATCATCGTAACTTTTTACAAATATTCTTTCATATCTTATGTTGTCAATTATGTTCTTAAATGTATCGTCTCTACTTTCTCTCTCTTCTTTGTAGTAATCTCTATTGTATGCCATAAATATTTTAGAGAAGTTTAAATCTGTTCTTGCTTTAAAATAATCTCTTATAAACTTATCTATCTTTTCATCCGTATTAGGAACTACATTTATATTGCTAATGCCGTAGTCTATCATTCCCTTTTCACTAATACTTCTCTCTCTATCCTTACTTATTAGGTTTACTAAAATAATAGCAATGACAGCCATAATGGCTATCATCGCTATATAAAAAATCTTTACAAGCTTTTTCTTATCATTAATTTGATCTCTTTCCATCTTTGCCGTAATAATATCCACCATACCATGCATTCATAACTGTTGCTCCATTTGAATCAAACGCATAAATTCCTGTTCCCCAAGCATTGTCAGTTATCTGAAGTGTTGTGTTTCTATACATGGTTCCGTATCCATTTCCATTTTCAGGTTTGAAATAATACCAAGTACCATTTAAGCACTGCCAACCAAGAAGCATCTTGCCATCGCCGCCAAGATAATACCAATATCCTGTTGTGTTATCTTGGAACCATTGATTTGCTAAAATGTATCCGCTATCTGAAAATCTATAATAACTTCCATCTATATAATACCAAGTTCCCTTTAATACAACTCCGTTACCTTGATAATAGAATCTTCCATTTGCATCAATATGCCAACCAATTTCTAATCCTTGAGTAATTTGTGGACTTGCATTACTTATATTGGTACCTGGCGAATAACTTGAACCACCGCTATAGTAGTTTGGATTTGTCTGCTGATTGCCTTGAGCCCCTTGGTTTCCTTGTGAATAATTATATCCTGACTGCCCTGCATTATCACCGAAAGGTGATGGGACTTGTTGATAATTTGAAATACCTGTATTTGGATATAAATTATTATATCCCCCATTTGTTATATATCCTGGACCATACTGCATTCCAGCACCTTGTTGCTGATAGTTGTTGTTATTTCCGTAGTTATATAATATCTGACCATTTGGACCTATTATTGCATACTGATATCCATATGGCAAATATCCTTGATTTACAACACCTGGTCCATAATTGTAATCAGTGCCGCTTCCTATCCCACTACCAGAACTTGTGCTTCCACCAGCACTTATATCATCTTCAGAAACTGCAACACCTGGATAACTTGACTTTACATTTTTCCAAATGCTATTGTCATATATTGCAACCCACTCACCATAATTTCCTTCAAGGTTGACACCTCTTATCTGGAATTGATAATAGCCTGTTGAAGAAATAGTAAACTCAAAATTACTTTCAGTTGGGTCTACATGCTGAATGCTTCCTTGTGTCTTATATGTATATACAGTTCCAGTTGATGCACTTACAGTTGTAACTCTTTTCATTAACTGCAAATCAAATCTTTTCCACTTTTCAGCATAAGTAGGAGCTGTATAAGTAGCAGTACCATCTGCACTTAGTGCCAAAGTATCAGCATCAAATGCAGGTATACTTGGATCTAATTTCGCAGCAAAACTTCCTATGACATTTACCATAGTAATAATTAGTGTAAGCATGATTGTTTTTAAAATTTTATTTTTCATTAATCTTCCTCCTAAAAGTTACTGGCAATAATCAATGAATTATAAACATTTAATATGCCAGAACTTTTACTTAACCCCAACAATGTATATATTGGAGTTGCCCCATTAATTATTATATTCTTATATAGTTCAATCGGTGCATCTGGAAACCTACTGTAAATCATTGCACACACAGCAGATACAAATGGTGCAGCCATACTTGTCCCTGTCAAGTATGCAAAATTATTTTCAGGTGTAGTGCTTAGTATAAATGTTCCAGGTGCAAACACATCGACATACGTTCCATAATTAGCAGATACATATCTATCTTGATCAAAACAAATATTTGAAACTGTTATAACATTTGAATAATTAAGTTTAGCTGGATATACATCTTTTTCATCGAGGCTATAGCCATTAAAGTTAGCACCATTTCCAGCAGACACTACGAAAACCATTTCAGGACAATTTCTAATTGCTTGGTCGATGCTTGCCTCATACTTGTAAGAGCCAAGTGACAAATTACAAATCTTCGCTCCATTGTCTCTTGCATAATAGATTGCAGAAACAACTGATGACACATAACCATTTTCTTTTAAGTCCAAAACTTTTAATGGCATAATTTTTATATTTTCATCATATGCAAGTCCCTTTATACCATTGTTGTTGTGCTTCGCAACCATTATACCTGCTGCATGTGTTCCGTGAACATCTATTGAAGCATTTGTAAATACCATTCCATTTTTGTGATGAAAATTATAGCCGTAAATGTCATCGACATAACCATTTTTATCGTCGTCGACATTATTTCCTGGTATCTCTTTTGAATTTACCCATATGCTATCAGTTAATTCATAATGGTTTATATCCACACCTGTATCAATGATTGCTATAATTGCATCTCTCTTTGCAGGGCTGTTTTTAAAAAAATTATATCCTTCTTCCCAATGTGTATCTATATCTTTAACTGCAAAAGCAGTATACATAGTATTGCCAAGTGTTCTATAATAATCGATAATTTCTTTACTTTCAAAAAATATTGTGTCATTTAAAGTCTTATTAAAATAAAATGGTAAATAATCATTTGCAAGTATTGTTCTATCCACCATAAAATTTCCGTTATTTTTTAATCCCCACTGATATGAGTACAAATTATCGCTGTCATGTTCATTGAAACCAAAAACTGCTACTTGACACAACAATAGCACTACAAGTAGGAGTCTACTTATATATTTAGTAGCCCTAAAGGCATGTTTATTACTTAATTGCATATTTTATATATTATATACAATTTATCGCAATTTTGCAATATTTTAGGCATATTTTGAGCCCCAAAAATGTGGCAATTTAATGGCATTTTAAGATATTATACTATAACCTAGATACAAATATAGTATATAAAATATTGTATTTTTTGATTTTAGTAGTATAATATAATGATATATTTATTGTTAAAGGAGAACTTATGAAAAACATTAAAAAGGTAATTAGCCTATTATTAGTTAGTGTTATGACACTATCAATTTTCGCTTGCGGAAATGGGGCTGGTTCAGTAAAGAAAATCACTCTTGCTTCAGGCGGAACATCAGGAACATATTATGGTTTCTCTGGAGCTGTAGCTTCAAGATTAAATGAAGTTTTAAACAACGATATGAAAATCAATGTCGTTTCAACTGGTGCTTCAAAGGCAAATGCTCAAATGATAGATGTTAATGATGCACAGATTGCTATAATTCAAAATGACGTTATGGATTATGCTTATAAGGCAACAGATATGTTTGCAGGTCAACAACCTATGAACTCATTCTCTGCTATCGCTTCAGTTTATCCTGAGTCAATTCAAATCATAGCAAATAAGTCAATCACAAGCATTGATCAATTAAGAGGTAAAAGAGTATCTGTTGGTGATGCTGGTTCAGGTACAGAGTTTAACACAAAGCAAATCCTTGAGGCTTATGGAATGGATATTGAAAAAGATATCGTAAAGAACAACCAAAGTTTCGCAGATTCTTGTGACTCTTTAAAGAACGGAACTCTCGATGCAGCATTTATCACAGCTGGACATCCAACTGTAGCTGTTACAGAACTTGCTACTAATTTTGACTTCAACATCTTACCTGTTGACAATGAGCATGCTGCTAAGCTTATGAGCAAGTATCAATTCTATGCAAAGGTTAATATCGAGAAGGATTCTTACACTGTATTAAATAATGACGTTCAAACTGTTGCAGTTATGGCAACATATATTGCAAATAACACTCTTGATGAGGATACAGTTTATAAATTTACTAAGGCATTATTTGAAGAGAAAGACAAAATAATTCACCAAAAGGCTGCACTCCTTGATATCAAGACTGGCATTCAAGGTATTTCAATTCCTTTCCACAAGGGAGCTGAAAAGTATTACAAAGAGCAAGGTGTTTTAAATTAATTGATTTCAATTAATAAAACCTATAAAATGATTATTAATGCCATAGTAATATCCACTATGGCATTATTATTTTTATCATCTTGCAATATTTCAAAAGTTGAAAATAAGAACTTAATCTTGTATAATTATAAGTCGGGTGAGAAAATAGCGAATTACCCAATAGGCAAAGATGATTACTTTTATGTCAAATTTAATCATTCTGTCAATATGAGCCCAGTAATTGACTATTATAGATTCAATGAAGATAACGAAATTTTCGTATATAAGACCATTTACTATAACTATGGGGCCGGTGTAGAAACCGAGCTAGAAAATGACGAATCTCTAAGTTATGGCTCTGATGGCTCTATGATTATAGACAATATAAATAAAAAAATAGAACCTTTAACATACTATTTAAGTAACATTTATGACCACAAACTTAGTATTAACGGAAATGAAGAGATAAGCCTTTGGGAAGTCTGTGGACAAAATATATTAATAAATATAATTATAAAATAATACGGAGTAGTTATGGAAAAAACAAAAAAGAAATTATCTAGAGGCGAAGAAATATTTAAAAATGAAAACTCTAAGACAAGGACCTTTGTGGGTGTTCCAAACATAATTATGACTTGTATTTTAGTTTTCTTTTCACTCTTAAGTATTTACATCGTTTTTCTTTCACCTTTTGACACAAGAATTAACAGGGCTGCATTTGTAGGTATGATAGTATCTTGTATCTATCTTCTATACCCTATCAGTCAAAAACTTGAAAAGCGCACAAATCATATTCCAATTTATGATTTTATACTTGCTGCACTTGCACTCATTTGCTATGGATATTTTGTATTTAACTGTAAATACATTATAGAAGCTGGAATGAGACTTAGTCCACTTATGATGGTAATTGGTGGTCTTGGAGTATTACTCACACTTGAGGCTTGTAGAAGAGCAACTGGTATTCCTATCGTAATTGTGGCATCACTTTTCATTATTTATGGATTTATGAATAATGCTCCTCGTAGAGTTATTTATGATTTATTCTACACAACTGAGGGTGTTATCGGAACTCCTATAAGAGCCTGCACTGCATTTATCTCGCTCTTCGTAATCTTCGGTGCATTCTTAGAGAGAACTGGTATCTCAGATTTCTTTATAAATCTTGCTAACTCAATCGCAGGTCACTCAGTTGGCGGCCCTGCTAAGGTTGCAGTTATATCAAGCGCACTTTGCGGAATGGTTTCTGGTTCATCAGTTGGAAATACAGTTACAACTGGCGCCATCACCATTCCACTCATGAAGAAAAATGGATATAGACCAGAGTTCGCTGGTGCAGTAGAAGCAGCTGCATCTACCGGTGGTCAGATAATGCCACCTATTATGGGTGCTGCAGCCTTTCTTATGATTGAATATACTAATAAAGAATATTCATTCATAGCACTTCGCGCCTGCCTTCCTGCCCTTCTTTACTTTGCAGGAATATTTATATCAGTTCACTTGGAAGCAAGAAAACTTGGGCTTAAAGGAATTCCAAAGTCAGAACTTCCAAAGTTTTCAGATGTTATAAAGTCTTGGTATCTCATTATGCCACTTGTGATACTTACTTATCTCATAATTAAATCAACTATGGCAATGGCTGCAATCGTTGCAATCCTTGTAGCTATAGGTCTCAGTATGATTAGAGATATGTTCCTTGACTATGATGGCAAGCATATCATAGATGAGAAAAGGAAACATAAATTACTTGTTATAACAAAAACCACTCCAACACTTGTAGTTGAATCTCTTGCTGCTGGTGCTAAATCAGTTATCTCAGTTGGTATCGCTTGTTCTGTCGCTGGTATAATTGCTTGCATCATCACTACAACCGGTATTGGATCTGAACTCGTATCTGCAATTGTAAGTTTGTCAAAGGGAAATATTTTAGTCGGAATGTTCCTAACTATGATTACTTGTATAATACTCGGCATGGGTGTTCCAACAACTGCTAACTATGTAATAATGGCAACTACCTGTGCACCAATACTAATTGGAATGAATATGAATGCTTTCGCAGCACATATGTTTGTATTCTACTTCGGTATCGTTGCTGACATCACTCCACCTGTTGCTCTCGCAGCATATGCAGGTTCTGCTATTGTAATGCTTCACCAATTAAGACTGCAATCAATGCTACACTGCTTGCTATCGCTGCATTTATAGTTCCTTATGTATTTGGATTAAATCCTGCGATGTTATTTATAGATACTAATGCACTTGAAGTAATTCTTATCATCATAACATCACTTGTTGGAATATTTGGAGTTTCTGCTGGTATAAGAGGATATGTAATTAGATCAATGAATACAGTTGAAAGATTCTTCATTATAGTAAGCGGTCTCTTGTTAATCTATCCAGGAATTATAACAGATGCTGTTGGACTTGTAGCAGTTGCAATAATCGTATTTATACAGGCTAAGACAGTTAAAGTTAGACGTTAGTACTAAAAGATAAATGTATTAAATAAAAAAACACACTTTATAGTGTGTTTTTTTATTATGCTCTTTCTACTTTACCTGAGCGAAGGCATCTAGTACATACATAGCATTTCTTATTTCCTTCTTCAGTCTTTATAGTTACGTGTTTAAGATTAGCTTTGAATGTTCTATTAGATCTTCTGTGAGAGTGACTAACGGCATTGCCAAACTTCACTCCCTTTTCACAAACCGCACACTTTGCCATATGGCACCTCCTATATATTATGAAAATATAATCTTTTGTGAGCAACTTATTATAGCATATTGAAAACACTATTGCAATAGCAAAAATTAGCCCTCGTAGCTGTCCTTAATCTCTTCTATCGCCTCTGATACCTCTGGGTCGTGCACGCCTTTTTGGGTCATTTTGTCAACCAAATCAGGTATCATATCAAGTGCCTTTGCTATAGGGTCTTGATTAGTGATACTTACAACCTTTGTGAAGCCATTTTGAATTATAAGGCAGGCTACTGGTTTCACACTGCAAGCCATACCACCTGCATCTTTCTCAGAGTTAAAGGCACCAAAGCCAGCACCCATGCTTGTCTCTAAAAATGGCACTATAGTAGTGTCGCCCACTGTATAAGGCTCTCCTACTACCTGCTTAGTATTAGAAATGGCAGCGATTCCATCAAATACTGCTTTTATATTCTCTTTCATCTTATTATCCATGGCTTCCTCCATATATGTATTATAAAATATCATTAAGATTTTTACAATATCAAATATTATTTCTTTTAAAATATGAATTTTCTGACCTTACTATCAAGTAGCAATCTTATAATTGGTCCAAGTAGAGTTATAAGCACGGGTCTTCTCGTATAAGTTACTTTATAATAATCGCCCTTTTTTGAGTTTTGATTAATTTTCAATTTGTCACCCATCATAGCATATAGCGGCGACATAACAGCAAGCATAAGTCCTTTTTTATATGGGTCTTTCTCTCCATATTTAAAATCTATCTCGCAGGTATTAGGTTTAATTTTTTCTAATACACAGATTCCTTCAGCTACAAATCTCTTTATGACATAGATTAAATCACTTGGCAGCAATTTCTTAAATGAATCTATTATAGAATTACTTGCCTTAATCTTTTCTCGCTTCTCTTTTTTAGTTAAAGCTTCCTTATTTTCTTTCTTGATTCTTAGTTCTGACTTTTTGGCACTTAGGAATAATTTCTTGATTTCCTTAGATCCAGCACTTATCTCTTTCTCAAGTCCTTTATTCTTTATGAAGTCAGTATCTTCAATGCTATCTTTCTTCTTCTTTTCTTTCTTGACACTTGTATCTACAATGGTCTTATTAAATATAGTCATCTTCAAAAGAAACTTTGGTTTAAATCTAAGTTCGCCTTTTAGATTAACAACAATATAGTTAAAGTCAAGGCCATAGAGCTCGTCATTTTCATTATACAACTTTAGTGTGTATTTAAATGGAATAATTAACAATAGAAATACTATGAGCAAAACTGCCAATATTATAAACAACAACACATATAAAATTGTTTTTAAAATTATCATTTTACCAATTCATCTAATTTATCAAATACGAACTCTGCAGTCTTATTTCTAACTTTATCTCTATCACCATCAATATCTAACTCATAGACATTTACATCATCAAAATAATTAATTCCCACATACACTCTTCCAACTGGTTTATTGTCACAGATATCAGGTCCTGCATTTCCAGTAGTAGAGATGCAAATGTCTTTGCCAGTAAACATCTTAAGTTTCACAACCATATCTTTCGCAACTTCCTTAGATACGACACCATACCTCTCTATCAAACCTGCATCTACGCCAAGCACCGTCACCTTTGCGTCATTTGAATACAAGACAAAACTTTCAGACAAGATAGAAGAACTTCCTGGCACATCGGTTATAAGTTTAGTAATAAGTCCTCCAGTCATTGACTCAAATGCAGATATACTAATTTGCTTTGCTATTAATTTTTTAACTACATTTACATACATATTATGATAAAAATACTTCCTTACTCTTTACAATATAATCTATAAGTGAAATGATTACGAATACAGTTGATATATAAAACAAGCCATAAGTTAGGAAGAATGCAAGTTCGTTTATCTTATAAAAGTTAAATAGAATAAGAACAAGCGAAACCATCTGTGTGGCAGTTTTTAATTTTCCCCAGATAGATGCAGCAATTACTATTCCCTTTTCAAGTGCTATAAGTCTAATAGATGAGATAGTCAATTCTCGCAGAACCACAACGAGAGTGCAGAGATAATGTATCTCTTTACTTTCAGTTAATAGTATCATCGCAGTAACGACGAGCATCTTATCAGCAAGTGGGTCCATAAGTTTACCAAAATTCGTTATGAGATTTCTCTCTCTTGCAATTTTTCCGTCGAAATAGTCAGTTATAGATGCCACTACAAAAATAGCTGCAGCCATCGCTCTATATATATTTATTGCATCATAGCCTGTTCTTTTGTTTAAAGTTCCAAGTACAAAAAATACTATGAATATTGGAATAGCTATTACCCTTGATAATGTCAACTTATTTGGTAAATTCATCTGCATCTCCTATATAATTTTTCCTTCTAAATCATAACCCTTTGACTTTGTAATTTCTACATTTACAAAAGAGCCTGATAAAAGTAATTCTTTTGACTTAACTATAACTTTATCATCTATGTCTCTTGCATTGAAATAAGGTCTAACTAAATACTCATCTTTCTTATTTGGCATTTTGCCTTCAACTATAGAATTATACACATAGCCGACTTTTTCGTGATTTAAATCTTTAACTATGTCTTTCTGAATATCTAAGATTTTCTTTCTTCTTATATTTTTTACATTTTCATCTACCTGATTAGGTAAATCATATGACTTAGAAAGTTTTTCTCTACTATATGTAAATACTCCAAGTTTATCAAATCTAATCTCTTTCACAAAGTCGGCAAGTTCTTCAAAATCCTCTTCTGTCTCACCAGGGAAACCAACTATAAGAGTTGTTCTTATACAGATGTTTGGAATATTTTCTCTAAGTTTATTGATAAGTTCTTTTACCTCAGCCTTAGTAGTCCTCCTATTCATAAGTTTTAATATTTTATCATTTGCATGCTGAATAGGAATATCTATATATGGAAGAACCTTGTCATTATTCTTAATCAAATCGATAACTGAGTCATCTATCTCTTCTGGATAGCAATATAAAAGTCTAATCCACTCTATGCCGTCTATTTTAGATATCTCGTTAATCAAAGTGACTATTGGCTTCTCTTTTGCAAGATTAAAGTTTTTGTCATCTTTAATATCCATTCCATATGCGAGAACATCTTGGCCAACTATATTTAATTCTTTTACACCATTCTTCGCGAGTTTCTTAGTTTCAGCTACGAGATTTTCGATTGTATTACTTTTTAGACTTCCCCTAAGATATGGGATGATACAGTAAGAGCAATACTTATTGCATCCATCACAAACCTTCAAAAACGAAGAAAATGATAGGATATCATTCACCCTATCATTTACCTTATCTAAATCAGATACATACTCTGAAAGTTTCAAAGATACATCTACATCTTTAAATAGTTCATCATACTGTCCTGTCTTATTATTTTCAGACACAAGACAGCCAGTCACGAGTATCTTCTTAATTTTATTCTTTTTCTTTAATGAAACTAGATAGTTGATATAGTCAATACTTTCTTGCTTTGCATCTTTTATAAATGCACAGGTATTTAAAATGACTATATCAGCATCTTCTGGCTTTAATACTATTTCACACTTATACTTATCAATAAATAACTTAAAAATCTTTTCAGAATCAACTGTATTTTTATCGCATCCTAAAGTTATGAAACAGCATTTCATGATTAACTATACTTCCGGTTCAATCTTAACTTCTTTATTTTTAATCTCATCAATAGCAACAGTAAGTGGGTTTGCACCCTCTTCTACTCTGAAGTCCTTTTCGTCAACTAACTGTCTTGCTCTCTTTGCTGCAGCAATAATAACAGTATACTTGCTCTTAATTTTCTCATTGTCATTCAATATGCTCTCATTTGCAATATTGATTAATTCTTGTCCTGATGGTTCAAACATTTTACTCCCCCTTAATATCCTTTACTATTTTTTCTAATATATTTAAAGCAGTTTTATTTTTTGTTTTGTCGTATTTATCTTCTACAATTTCTTGCATATCTTTGATTGAGTCTTCTAGATTCTCATTTACTAGTACATAGTCATAGTGAATTGCATATTCCGCATCAACTACTGCCTGACTAATTCTCTCCTCAATCTGTTCAATCGTCTCTCTTTTTCTATTTATAAGTCTTTCTCTCTGAGTCTTAGCATCTTTTGGAAGGAAGAAGACCAACACCGCTTTTTCATAAATCTTCTTAACCTGCAAAGCTCCCTGCATTTCAATCTCGAGTATTACATTTTTTCCTTCTCTTATCTTATCTTCCACATACTTTTTAGGCGTGCCATAATAGTTATTTACATATTTGGCATACTCGAGGAACTCATTCTTATCTATCATCTCATCAAATTTCTCTTTTGAGATGAAAAAATAGTCTTTGCCATCAACTTCATTTCCTCTTTTTTCTCTTGTGGTAGCCGATACAGAAAGGACAAAATTATCAAATCTATTTACGAGTTCTTTTGCAATTGTCCCCTTACCAGCCGCAGATAAGCCCGATATTACTAAAAGCTTCCCTTCCATGTTTCTCCTTTATAAGATTATAACACATTTTATTACTTTTTAAAAGAATTGATCAACTATCCTATGGCATTAAACATTGCCTCATACACAGTTGCATTATTAAAATGCACATAATGCTCGGTATATTCCGCACTTGTATCCTGTGGAAACTCATACGATTTATAGCCAAATAGTTCAATATTGTCATTTATCTCTTTAGCCATATTATTGTATCTATATACAAATAATTCATCACCTGAGTCAATTCCATATATCATAGGTTTAACCTTCACATAATACACTTCACCGCTCTCGTCTATCAAATGTTGTTTTGCCTCAGCAAGCATCTTGTTTAGTATCTCGCAGTAGTATAAATCTATGTCTGTAAATTCATACATTGCTCTAATATTTAAATCATTGACTCCACCGAAAATAACTATTTTCTTATACTTTTTATCTCCAAGTGACTGCATTAACTCTATGAGTTCATCATCAAACACTCCGCCAAATCCAATTAGGTCATAGCCAAGTTTTTTTAGTCCTTCATCCTGCAATGTATATCCACAATAAACTGCACCAGAGCAACCAATTAATAATTTGTCATTCTCTTTGTCAAAGGAAAGCCAGCCTATATCCAAATTTTCAAATTTTCCTTTTGTCTCAATCAAGTTACCAAATGCATAGTAGGCAGCTTTTAGCTCAGGTATCCTAGCTTCCTTATTTAGACGCAACATCTCTTTTGCTAAAAATTCTGGTGTAATCTCTATAGCAAAACTATTATTTGGCATTATCAATGCAAGCATACAAAATATTAATATTTTAGAAATAAATCTCTTCATCTATTAAAACAACATAAGTGCTGTACTTATCCTATTGTATAGTTCATCATAAAATATTATGTTGTAGTGAATTTTATCATTCTGCCAAAACTCTTTATTATTATAGTCTGACATATCTATATAAAATGCATTGCTATATTTTTTGCCCAAGTCTTTTAAGATTTCGTCATAGTCTTTTACATCATACTCATGTTTCTTATCAGCAAATTCTTGAACATCATAACTCATATAGGTATGTAAAATCACTTTTTTGCCATAGCGTTTACATAATGAGAGAATCTCATCAAGTCTTTCTCTGAAACCCTCTGGCGTTTCATTCTTGTTGTGGTCATTTACCCCTACTGAAATTACAATCGTATCAGGATATAGCCCAACGGCAGTTTTCATTATTTCGTAATTTTCTTTTGTACTTTTTCCTGCTTCTGCATAAATTAAAATGTTGTAATCTTTGTGGCATTCAAAGGTAGCAAAATATCCAGCATAGGAATCACCAGTTAAGGTAATGGTTTTATTATTGATATCCTTAGCAGGATAAAAATCAAAATAAGCTGCTGAATACGCAGGAACTATATTTAAACTAACAAGTATTAACAAAACTAATGCAATATATATTTTTTTTAATCCATTTTTAATCATAATGCATTATATAATAAAAGGGGTGGTTTATTTCCTCCCCTTTTTTAACTAACTATGCCCCTGCAAATTTTAAAAATAATGGTGCAAAGACAAGCGAAACAATGGTCATGAGTTTTATTAAAATGTTGATTGATGGTCCTGAAGTATCTTTAAATGGATCACCAACAGTATCACCTACAACTGCTGCCTTATGAGTATCTGAACCTTTTCCACCAAATGCTCCTTGCTCAATATACTTTTTAGCATTGTCCCAAGCTCCGCCTGCATTACTCATAAAGATAGCCATACAAACTCCTGATGCAAGACTTCCTGCAAGAACACCGCCGAGTGCCTTAGTTCCAAGGAATGGAATACATCCTACAATTATAGGAACAAGAACTGCAAGGAGACCTGGAAGAACCATTTCTCTAAGTGAAGCATGAGTAGAAATCTCTACGCATCTCTTATAATCAGCCTTTGCATTTCCCTCTTTAAGACCTGGGATTTGCTGCATCTGTCTAACTACTTCAGTAACCATATCACCTGCTGCCTTAGACACAGATTCCATAGTGAATGCTGAGAATAAGAATGGAAGCATTGCTCCGATTAAAAGTCCAACAACAGTGTTTGGCTCTAATATATTAATTCCACTTTCAAATAATTTAACTGCATTTGCATATGATACGAAGAGTGCAAGTGCCGTGAGTGCAGCTGAACCAATGGCAAAACCTTTACCCATAGCAGCTGTTGTATTTCCAACTGAGTCAAGCGTATCAGTTATTTCTCTAACTGATTCTTCAAGCCCAGACATCTCTGCGATACCACCAGCATTATCTGCTATTGGTCCATAAGCATCAACTGCTACAGTGATACCTGTAGTAGAAAGCATTCCAACTGCAGCAAGTGCGATACCATAAAGTCCTCCTGCCATTCCGTCAACTTGACTTCCGAAATTATATGCAATGATTGTTGCAAGACATATAAGAACAATTGTAATCCAAGTAGATTTCATACCAACTGCTATACCTGAAATTATAGTAGTTGCTGCTCCACCCTTATTTGATTGCTCTGCAATATGCTTAACTGATTTATAATCTGCAGAAGTATAAACCTCTGTAATCTTTCCAATTATAACTCCAACTAAGAGTCCAGCTATGATAGCAATTCCATATTTTACATTTCCTAAAATAGTGTTTGAGAATAAAATTGCTGCTACTACAACTATAGCTGATGAAACATATGTTCCAGTGTTGAGTGCCTTTTGAGGATTACCATTTCCTCTTACAAACTGTGCACCGATGATAGCTGCAAGTATTCCAGCTGCAGCGAGAACAAATGTGAATATAACTCCTCTATTTCCGATTGCTGGTGCTGCAACAGAAAGAGTTATAGCAGAAATTATTGCGCCAACATATGACTCAAATAAGTCTGCACCCATACCAGCGACATCACCAACATTGTCACCAACGTTG
>JAFWVX010000048.1 GCA_017523785.1 Lachnospiraceae bacterium | reverse complement strand
GAACGTCGTGAGACAGTTCGGTCCCTATCCGGCGCAGGCGGAGGATATTTGAGAGGATCTGTCCTTAGTACGAGAGGACCGGGATGGACTGACCTCTAGTGTAGCTGTTGGAGATCAACTCCATGGCAGCGTAGCTATGTCGGGTTTGGATAAACGCTGAAGGCATCTAAGCGTGAAACCATCCTCAAGATGAGATATCCCAATCTTCGGATGTAAGACCCCTTGAAGAACACAAGGTTGATAGGAGCAAGGTGTAAGTATCGTGAGGTACTAAGCTTACGCTTACTAATAGGTCGAGGTCTTATATTATTCTCATGATTTAAGTTTCATTTCTTGTATGCAATTTTTGTTGGACAAAGAAAATATTCCTCGATAGCTCAGTTGGTTAGAGCGACCGGCTGTTAACCGGTAGGTCGTAGGTTCAAGTCCTACTCGGGGAGCATCGACAAAACGAGTTTCCAACTCGTTTTTTTATTTTTCAAAAATGTGTTATAATATCTATACTTAAAAAGGAGGATTACAAAATGAAAACTACAAAAAATTTAACATTGTCAGCTTTATTTCTTGCACTTGGATTAGTGTTACCTCTACTCACAGGACAGTTGCAACAACTTGGAAATGCATTTTTACCAATGCACTTACCTGTATTTTTATGTGGGCTAATAGTTGGACCAGTCTATGGTTTAATCATTGGATTAATTCTTCCAATCATGAGACATTTCATATTTGGAATGCCACCACTTTATCCTACAGCAATTGCAATGAGTTTTGAACTTGCAACTTACGGATTTGTTTCTGGATTTATGTATAAAAATTCAAGATGGAAATGTATCATCGCACTTTATGAATCACTAATCATTGCGATGCTTCTTGGAAGAGTTGTATGGGGAATAGTTCAAATTATTTTACTTGGAATAAATGGCAAAGCATTTACTTGGCAAATGTTTATGGCAGGAGCATTTTTAAATGCAATCCCAGGGATTGTATTCCAATTAATTTTCATTCCTTCATTTATGCTCGCACTTCATAAGATGGGGCTTGTTAGAATACATAGAAGAAATGATAAAGTAACTGTGACTAAATAATTTTTCAAATCATTAAAAATTTGCTAAGTCATTATTATATAAGTTTCAATGCTCATTAAGTTAAAAAATTTTGTATTAGGCAACATGGTAGCCATCATAGCATTCATTTTGGCGATGGCTACTATTTTTTTAGTGCCGATTGACAAGCAATATCTTCATTATATAGATTACAAAACTATTTCGTGCTTATTTATAATGTCATGCATAATCAGTGCATTTAAAGATATAAATTTTTTCTATGCAGTTGCGAGACACATAATTATAAGGTTCAATACTTTAAGAAAGTCTTACATAGCATTGATAACGATAACATTTGTCGGCTCGATGATTATTGCAAATGACATGGCATTAATTACCTTTCTGCCGCTCGGTTATCTGGTGTTAAAAGAAACAAACAATGAGGACAAAGAAGCATTTGTATTCATTATGCAAAATATCGCCGCTAACCTTGGCGGCATGCTCACACCTTTTGGCAATCCGCAAAACTTGTATATTTATACCAAGTACAATATTGGAAATGCGGAGTTTATGAAAATTATGGCAATCCCATTCATCGTGGCAATCATACTTTTGTATCTAACTGCGCTATTTATCGGCGATGACGAATTGGTACTCAATCGCCAAGATATAAAAACTAGTAAAATCAAACAGCGAGTTTACATTTTTCTTTTTGTGCTTGCCATATTTGTTGTCTTTAGATATATTCCGCTTATCATAGGACTCATTGTCATTTCAATTATGATATTCCTGCTCGACAGGCACGCTTTTAGAAATGTGGATTACAGCCTACTTATGACCTTTGTTTTCTTTTTTATATTTTCATCAAATCTTTCAAGGATTCCTTCTGTAAATGTTTTCTTTTCTAACTTGCTAGACAAAAATATTTATTTCACGACTTTACTTTCTTGCCAGTTTATGTCAAATGTCCCAACCAGTATTCTCTTATCAAAATTTACTGAAAATTACATTCCACTTCTCTATGGTGTAAATATTGGCGGACTTGGCACTCTAATAGCATCGCTTGCATCGCTTATAACTTTTAGAAATTACGCTGCTCTAAATCCTAAGCGTATCGGAAAATATCTTTTGTTGTTCACGTTTATAAATATTATATTTATGGCTATAGAGTCAATAGTAATAATGGCGATATGTCTGCGATAAATGATTAACTTTTAATTAAACTATGAGTTTAACAAAAAATTAAATATAAATGTTATAATGAATAATAATTTAAATCCCATCACAAGATGGGATTTTATTTAGGAGTTAATAAATGAATTTAGCATTAAAAGTAAATCAAAATGAATTGTTGGAGATACTATTAAATGTCGCACCTATAAGACCGGTGTTCATATGGGGAGCACCAGGCATAGGCAAGTCGGCTTTGGTTGAAAAATTTGCAAATGAGATTGGACTTCCATGTGTTTCGCTACTTGGCAGTCAACTTGCACCTGAGGATATAATTGGCATACCGCAGATAAAAGGAGAGACCTCAGAGTTTTTGCCACCAAAGATGATAGCAAGAAAAGAGCCCTATGTTTTATTTCTTGATGAATTAAACGCATGCTCGCAAGAAGTGCAGAAAGCATTTTATAGTTTGATACATGAGAGAAGAATAGGAGAATATCATTTGCCACAAGGCTCAGTCGTAATTGGCGCGGGAAATAGACAACAAGATTCTGCAATAGTTAAAACTATGTCATCGGCTTTGATAAATAGAATGTTTCATGTGGAGTTAAAAGTAAATGTGAACCAATGGATAAGCTGGGCATATGAAAATAATATCCATAAGTGGGTGATTGATTATATAACTGAAAGACCTGACCATTTATTTTCTGAGCCGCCAAAAACAGAGGAACCATATTCTACACCTCGTTCTTGGCATATGCTAAGTGATGCATTAAAAGAGTGTCATGCTGGAGAAGTTGTAAATGGGGAGAGTAAAGATATTGATTCAGAATTTTTGAAAGCGATAGTTTATGGATGTGTTTCTTCAAGTCATGCTGGTATGTTTATAGCATATACAAAGCAGTTAAGTAATAAACATATGTTAAATGACATTATTAAAGGTGACATGAGATGGCCAGATAAACCAGAGGATAGAGATGTTTTATATTTCTTATCACAGTCATTTAGAGGAAAGCTTGTCACAGAACTTCCAGAAGATAAAACAAAAATGAGTAAAGATGCTCAATTCCTAACTCATAGGGCAAAAGCGCTTATTAAAGATTTGTCTGTGATAAGTTTTGAATTGGCACAGATGGTAGTTACAAATGATGATGAACATAAATTGCCAGACTGGTTCATGCTTGAGATAGTTAGAGATTTGCCAAGATTGGTTCAAACACCAGCAGCATAATATGAAGAAAGATATTAAAAAAATTAGTAAAACTTTAGAGAATATTGAAGAGGGAAAGAAAATAGTTAAATCACATCCTCTATTTAAGCATTGTATCGGTTTTGTAGATATATTTACAAGAACAAAAGAGGAAATGGGGAAGGACTTGATTTCATTTGTTAGCTTTGAATATAAAAAGGATAAGTATACCCCAAAAAGTTATTATTTTAGAGTGAGAATTCAATTGAATAGTAATATTATGTTATCACCAAAAGAATGGGCATTCATAATAGCACATAACTATTTGCATCTTGCCTTTGGTCATTTTACAGTAGAAAAAGTTCCTGGCTATATGATTATTGATAATGACGGAAAAGAAAAAAAAGTTACCTCATTTGATAAATCAATATGGAATAAGGCCTGCGATATTTATATAACTAAATTTCTAAGTGACATTAAGTTTGGAACACCACTTAGACCACTTGATGATAATGAGATACCAGCGGATTTGCATGATGAGATAAGTATATATAATTATTTGATAAATAATAAAAGTGATTACAAACAAATTTATGGAGTTGCAAATGTTGACCACTTAGATATGGCAGGTTTGGATGATTTGCTTCCTGCTGATGGGGTAAATGATTATGCAAATGATTTTTCAGAAGCAATAAGTGAGTCAGTAAAAGAGGCAGTTGAAATAGTAAGTGAAAAGTCATTTGTTGAAAAGGACAGTAAATTCGACCTTAAAACACTTTATGGCAAGGCAGCGAGTTGGTTTATAAGTAGTTATCCCTTGCTTGGTGGGCTTGCAGCATCATTTAAAATAATAAACGATAAGAGAATAGCAAATATATATGAAGTAAGTGTTGCTGCGATAGATGTTAATAATAGAGAAATTATCATAAATCCAGTTTGTGAACTGAGTTATGACGAGTGGAAGTTTGTGTTAGCTCATGAGTATCTGCATGCAGGTCTATGCCATGAAGAGAGGTGCAAGGGTAGAGATAAATATTTATGGAATGTAGCTTGTGATTTTATAATTAACTTATGGCTGTGTGAAATGAATGTAGGGGTAATGCCTAAAATCGGTGTATTATACGATGAAAGTTTAAGGGGCAAATCTACGGAAGAAGTTTATGACGAGATAACGAGGAATTTAAAGAAAAGCAAAAATTTTGAAACATTTAGAGGAGATGGCGCTGGAGATATAATAGGCCGCGGGGAAAGAACAGGAAATAATAATTTCGGAAATGAAAGTGTATCATTAGATGAATTTTGCAAAAATGCATTGAGGCAGGGACTAGAATATCATAAAGAAAAGGGAAGAGGGTATCTACCTGCAGGACTTGAAGAAGAGATTAAGGCACTTTCTATGCCGGCAATACCTTGGGACGTTGAGCTTGCCAATTGGTTTGAAAGATATTTTTCGCCAATAGAAAAACATAGGTCATATGCGAGACCAAGTAGAAGGCAGTCAACAACTCCAGATATACCGAGACCAAGAACTGTTCCAAAAGACACACATAGTTTTAGAACATTTGGAGTAATAGTTGATACTTCAGGTTCAATGTCCGCAAAAGATCTCGGTATGGCACTTGGCTCTATAGCGAGTTATTCAAATGCAAAAGACGTTGAACAGGTGAGAGTGGTATTCTGTGATGCAAATGCATATGACGTAGGTTACTTAAGTCCAGAAGATATAGCTGGCAGAGTAGTGGTTAAAGGAAGAGGTGGAACAATTTTGCAACCTGCAGTTAACTTACTTGAAAAGGCAAAAGATTTTCCTAAGAAGGCGCCAATACTTATTATAACTGACGGATATATCGAATCAGATTTGAGTATAAATTCAGAGCATGCATTTTTAATACCAAGAGGTAGTGCGTTGCCGTTTAAGGCGAAGGGGGAAGTGTTTTACTATAGTGATAAAAGATAAAATTTTGTTATCAAGTTTTACTTAATGAAATTGAAAGAAATATTTTATAGAAATTATATTGAGTTTAAGTTCTAAATATGTTATATTCTCAAATGCCTACATGAGCCATCATATGAATAGCAATAAGGCTATTCTTCACATTGCTATAGGAGAATAATATGAAGGATTTAAGGAGTTTTAGCGCTTATGATGCGCCAGATGTAAACTTGAAGAGCACTGGCAAGATATTAAAAAAACTAAGAACAAAAAACAACTTGGCAGTGCGTGACTTACAAAACTTTTTCGGATTTGACTATCCAAATGCAATCTACGATTGGGAAAAGGGACTCAAACTTCCTAATATGTCAAATCTAATCGCCCTTTCAACACTTTATGAAGTCAGTATAGACAGAATCCTGCTCTGCGATGAGCAGGATTTTTGCTATTTGTTAAACTACAAGATTACTTTTATGTAGTAAAAGTATAGTATAATATATTGTGAAAGGAATGGCTTTATATAATATGATTGAACTAAATGGAAAATTTACAAATGCAAAAATTTATGCGAAGACATTGGATGAGAAGGCTGTTGAGCAAGTACAAAGAGTAGTGGACCATCCTATATTTGATGGTGCGAGCATAAGGATAATGCCAGATTGTCATAGCGGGAAAGGGTCCGTCATTGGATTTACTAGCACAATGCCTAAAAATGGTGAAATTATACCAAATCTAATTGGTGTAGACCAAAGCTGCGGAATGCTCTGTGTTAAGTTAAATAAAACTAAAAATGATAGAGATTATCTTAAGCTTGATAAAGTTATAAGAAATTATATTCCAACTGGCGCTGGTGGAGTAAGAAAAGAAGTTTATAGAAAAGTTTCTGACAATGATTACATTGTTGATATGACAAAAGAAGCGAGCTCAATGCTTGGTGTCGAATATGAAAACCAATTGAAAAAGATTGGTACTCTCGGCGGTGGAAATCATTTCATAAGTATAGAAAAGGGTGAGGACGCAAATTATTTAATCATTCACTCAGGTTCGAGAAATATAGGATTGTTGCTTGCTGAATATTATCAGAGAATGGCAATAGAAAAGCATTGTTATGGAGAAGGTCAAGATAAAGAGTTAAGCTTTATCGATGGAAAGGATGCGGAAGACTATTTGAGATTTGCAAAATACTGCGATGAATACGCAAGACTTTCTAGAAGAACCATGGCAGATATAATAATTGATGAGATGGGATTTGACGAAGCAGAATCATTCACTACAGTTCATAATTATATTAACCAAGATGATATGATTATAAGAAAGGGCGCAGTGTCATGCAAGAAAGATGAGACAATTTTAATTCCCATCAACATGGCTTATGGTTCGTTTATTGTTCGAGGACTCGGAAATGAGGACTGGAATAATTCTGCACCACATGGTGCTGGTAGAGTTTACTCAAGAACAAAAGCATTTGCAGAACTTTCAATGAAAGATTATAAAGAATCAATGAAGGGTATCCATAGCGATTGTATTACTCCAAAGACACTTGATGAAAGCCCAATGGCATATAAAGATGGTGAAGAGATAAAGGAACTAATCGTTGAGACTGGAGTTATAGTAGATCATTTAAAACCTGTGTATAATTTTAAGTCGCCGAACTAATTAGATTTTTGAAAATGAAATTATAAATTAATTAAATTATTAAACTATAAGTTTGATAAAATAAACTGCGAGTTTAACAAATATATTAAGAAATGTGATATAACAGTATTATCAAATCATATATAAAGTTGTAGCAAATAATTTGCTCATACTTTGAAGAGGAGAGAATATGAAAGTAAAAGAGATTTATCATTATTTAAATACTATGACAAAGTGGGAGGATGACATCGTAAGTGAGATGTCAAAGTCAGATTTATTTACGAAGACAACAGAATATCATAAGAAAAGTGAAGTTATTTCTACAGAACAAGACGAGACAAGAGAGATTGTGAATGAAGACAAGAAGTACACTTATGATGATTGCTTTAAGTTGTGGGTAGATATAATTGATGAAAAGAAAAAAATTTATAACTTGATTGAAAAGGCTAAAAATGAAAATGGTATATCGGACACTATGTTAAGTATAAACAAAAGTTACAGGGTTCTAATAAGTGCATTGAAACTAGGAAGTAGAAATAGCGTAAAGAACACAAGAATTAAGAGAGCATCAGGATACATTAAGGGCACAGATGGTGTAGGCGCATATGAATATGATGTAGAGGTTGTCACTACTCCAAAGTATGATACAAAATATTATCTTGATAACCTTGACAAATATACAAATATAGCAGATGAAATTTCTGAAAGGATTGATACATTCAACACGACTACAGATATAGACTATACTCCAAGATGGAGTATTCATGCAAGCGTTGAAAATCTTTTACAAGAATAATCTAGGCCCATATTTTATGGGCTAGGAAGCCGAGATTGTTCATTTGTGAGTTGTTGCTTGAAAATAGTTTAATATTGTATGACTAGATTTTTTGCATAAGTGTTATGAGGTGCAGCGCCTTATAATGAAATACATTTTTAAATTATTATCGATGAAATATTAATGGAAACATTGATATTAATATATTAAAATGCACGCATTCGCAAAATCGATAGCTACGAAATGAAGCCAATTCACAACAAGTTCGCTTTAAATAATTCGCATCACTATTCAAGGTAAGTTCTTGAGGATAATGATCGTTTTTTAAACGGTCATGTTAGTTAAAGCAAAATTTACATTTGGATAGTCTTGGTTTCTTAGCCCATAAAATAATAAAATAGACTATATGGCTTACATAGTTTGCTTAGGTTTTATAAAGGTTAATGTATAGATTTTGGGTGCACATTGTTGTATAATATCAATAATAGGAGGCTAATATGAATGAACATTACAACAAACGAATGATTTTAATGGGAAAGATAAGTCTGCATATACTATATATGTAAATAGCCCATACATTGGATGGTTATGACAAAAAATATTGAATGAGTTTGGTTATTGTTCTAATAAATTTTTCCTTCATGATATTGCAAATACAAAACAAATGTATTTATAAGGAATAAGTTAATTTACTGATTTATATGTAATTATAATTCTGCCTTTTTTACATATTTAACAATGAATCTCAATAACAAATCAACATAATAGATTACTAATTCTATGTTAAAAATGAGTAATTATTAATATTAAATCTTGTGAAATAATTTATAACGTCCCCAGCTGTAGTAGTACATTTTGTCTACATTATGGTAAACCACAAAAGTCCTGGTGGTAGGGCGTAGAATTAGGAAACTAATTCCGGGCATAGATATTTGTTGTCAAGCGGTCCGTATTTAAGTCGTTATAGACTTACGAGCAACGAAGGTAAGATTCGCCCTTGTGGTGAGATGAGAGTTCGAGTCTCTCAATATCTATTTTAAGCCAAGTTTAAGCAAACTTGGCTTTTTGTTTTTTTATAATGTTTATAATACTTGATATTTTGTGCAAAATAGTTTAATATTATAAACATTATGATACCGTGGGGTAAAAAATGGCAAAAAAATCAGTAGTAATTATGCCCAAAACAGCAAGAATCCTTGAGACTATGGGCGAACAAATTAAATTAGCAAGGCTTAGAAGGGATTTGCCAGTTAAACTTATATCCGAGAGGTCAGGTGTAAGTAGAGCAACAATTTGGAAGGTCGAAAAAGGTTCGCCTTATGTTGCTATTGGCATTTACGCCTCAGTTCTTCAGGCGCTAAGTGGTATGGACAAAGAACTGTTGAAAATTGTAAGTGATGATAAACTTGGTAGAACCTTGCAAGACTTAAAGCTGAAAGTTAGGAAGAGAGCATCAAAGCAAAAGATATATGATTAAAACATTGGGAAGTTAACAATAATGATTAACTATACCCTAAAAAACAAAGCTACACTCATCGTTGACACAGTATGTTTTTGGCAAGTGACAACGCAAAAATGCTCACTTGCCAAGTGATTAAAGTTTCTGCTGGGCATGCATTATAGTATTAAATATTGATAAAATGCTGAAATTATGCAATAATATGCTTATGACATTAGTCGAAGATAAAAAAATTGTAAATTTGTTGGCACAAATTGAGAATATATGTAAGAACAATGATGTTTCTCATTTGTATTTGTTTGGCTCATATGCAAAAAAGACTGAGAGACAGGGTAGTGATTTAGATATAGTTGTAAAAGGTGTGAAAAATATTAAAAAGCTTAAAGATGAGATTGATGATATAAGAACACTAACTATTATTAGTTTATTAGATTATGACAATATAAAAAATAATTATTTAAAAGAGGATATTGATTCATATGCAAAAATCATATACTAATAGATTTAAATATTATTTTTAGTTGAAAAAATGCCCATTTTTATGTTATAATATAGAAAAATCAATAGGAGGCGTAAATCTATGAAATTAAGCGCACCAAAGAAATTTACATTTTGCTTAGCAGTAGTTTTACTTATCGTAGGTGTTGTAGCACACTTTGTAGCAATTCCATTTGTAAGTGCATATCAATATTGGGTAGTTGTTGCTTCTTCAGTTATTCTTGCTCTTGGATGCTATATGAAAGGATTCTAATTATTGCGTTATTATAAGCTACAAAATTTATGCTCCGAGTTTATCTCGGAGTTTTTTTTAAAGAATAGGTCAAATATGAGAAAAATATTAAAAGAAACAATCAATTTTAGAAAGGCTATATCAGTAATTTTGGTACTTGAATGTATGGCAGTTGCATTTGCCTGCTCAAGTCAAGCAAGTTCTGCAACTAATAAAGAGTTGCTAATCACTGGCAAGACTGCACAGTATTTTACAGAGGATGCAATCCCTGACACTGACATTACAAACATTTTAAATGCTGGCATAAATGCCACATCTGCAAGTTTAAGAAAGCCATTTGATGAAGTTACTAGTATAATAAAGTAATTCGTGGGAGGAATATAATGTCTAGGAAGTTAACTGAATTGAATGAACTCAAGGCTAAACTTCGTAAAGGCGGAGGCGATGCTGCTATTGAGAAACAACATTCTCAGGGCAAGATGACAGCGAGAGAGAGGTTGGAAAAACTTTTTGACGCTGGTACTTTTGTTGAGATAGGACTTTTTGTAAAACATAGATGTGTTAATTTTGGAATGGACAAGAAAGAGAGTCCTGCTGAAGGTGTTGTAACTGGTTACGGACAGATCAATGGTAGACTTGTATACGCATCATCTCAAGACTTCACTGTAATAGGTGGCTCACTTGGAGAAATGCATGCAGATAAAATTATAAAATGCCAAGAGGCAGCGATGAAGGTTGGTGCTCCGATGATTTGTATAAGTGACTCAGGTGGTGCTCGAATTCAAGAAGGTCTAGATGCACTCACGGGTTTTGGAAAAATCTTCTATAATAATACTTTAGCGTCAGGCGTTATTCCTCAAATTTCAGTCATTATGGGACCTTGTGCAGGTGTTGCTACTTATGGACCTGCAATCACTGACTTTATTTTTATGGTAGAAAGCACTTCTCAAATGTTTGTCACAGGACCTCAAGTTATATCTACAGTTTCAGGTGAAAACATATCAGCCGAGGAACTTGGTGGTGCAATGGCTCATAATTCAATTTCAGGAGTTGCACATTTCCATGCTGCAAATGAAGATGCTTGCATAGAGCAAATCAAAACTTTACTTTCTTATCTGCCACAAAATAATATGGAGAAGGCAGAGGAATTTGCATGTAATGATGATTTAAATAGATTGAGTCCAGAGTTAAATGAGATAGTTCCAGAAAATCCAAATGAGACTTACGACATGAAAGAAGTCGTAAGAGCAATCGCAGACAATAACGAATTTTTTGAAACACAAGCAGAGTATGCAAAAAATATTTTAACAGGTTTCGTTCGTCTCGGTGGAAAGTCGGTTGGTATAGTAGCAAGTCAACCGATGTGTATGGATGCAAACCTAGATATAAATGCATCTGATAAAGCAGCTAGATTTATAAGAACTTGCGACTGCTTCAACATTCCGATACTCACTCTTGTAGATGCGAAAGGATTTTCACCAAGTAAAGAGCAAGAGTATGGCGGAATTATTCGACATGCTGCAAAGATTGCATTTGCATATTCAGAGGCATCAGTTCCTATGGTTACTGTCATAACTAATAAGGCTTATGGTGGAGCATATGTAAGTATGGGTTCTAAATATTTAGGTGCTGATTTAGTCTACGCATGGCCAGAGGCTGAAATTGCAGTTATGAGTTCTGAAGGTGCTGTGAATATTGTTTATGCAAAAGAAATTAAAGATGCAGAGAATCCTCAAGATGAGAGAGTAAAGAAAATTGCAGAATATGAAAACATGGTTATGAATCCATATGTCGCTGCAAGTCGTGGCTATGTGGATGATATTATAGAACCAGCTACTACAAGAAAGATGTTAATTGCAGCATTTGACACACTTGAAACAAAGGTTGTTCACAAGGCAAATAAAAAGCATGGAAATATTCCATTGTAATGAAAGGAGAAGCATATGCAAGGGCTTTATTTAGCGATGTATGGTGATAAAGTAGAAATTGGTCAGGCGTTATTCATTTCATTATTCGCAATGGCTGTAGTGTTCTTGGTTCTCCTAATCATTTCATACTTGATAGACATAACAGCATTTTTCCTTAATGGAAATGTTAAAGCGAAAAAAGTTAAAGTCGAAGCAAGCAATACTACTGTTTCTGAACCAGCGACAAATAAGAAAAGTGATGATACGGTAGTTGTAATAGCGGCAGCGATAGCAGCATACTTAGGAACTACAGTTGATAATATAAGAATAACTAAAATTAGACGAGTGCCTCAAAAAGGAACAACATGGTCAGAACGAGGACTACTCGCACAAATTAATAAATAGGGGGATATGAAGATGAAAAAGTTTAATATAAAAGTTGACGGAGTAATGCACGAAGTTGAAGTAGAGGAAGTAGGTGGTTCTATAGTATCAGCTACACCTGTAGCAGCACTAGTGTCTACACCCGCACCTGCACCAAAGGCAGCGCCAGCACCTGCAGCATCATCAGGACCAAAGCCATCAGCTGGAGCAAGTTCAGTTGTGGCACCACTTCAAGGAACAGTTCAAACTATCAAAGTTAAAGTAGGCGACAGTGTTAACTCTGGAGATGTAGTTGCTGTCATAGAAGCAATGAAGATGGAAAATGACATACCAGCAAATGCTTCAGGAACAGTTAAGGCAATTCATGTATCAGCAGGAGCAAAGGTTGCAGCTGGTGATGTGTTGCTTGACATTGGCTAAAAAACTCACACGATTATTATAGAAGGAGTTAATATGCAAGGACTTTTTTTGGCAAATAATATAATAGATACCTTGGTAACCTTCTGGCAGGGGACGGGATTTTATGACTTCTTTAACCCAATATTTAAAGAGGGTGTGCTCTTGCCATTTGGAAATGTAATAATGATATTTATTGCATGTGTCTTGCTTTATCTTGCCATAGCAAAAGAATACGAGCCATATTTACTTATATCAATTGCATTTGGAATGTTACTTGTAAATATTCCGATTGCAGGGCTTATGAATGGTCCGCTTGGAGATGTAAAGGGAGGGCTTCTTTACTATCTTTTCCAAGGAATCGACCTCGGCATCTATCCCCCACTTATTTTCTTATGTATAGGTGCAGGCACAGACTTTGGACCACTTATTGCTAACCCAAGGTCTTTACTTCTTGGAGCTGCAGCACAGTTTGGCATATTCTTCACATTTATAGGAGCGATATTTTTAGGTTTTACAGGACCAGAGGCAGCATCTATAGGAATCATCGGTGGAGCAGACGGACCGACAGCACTCTATCTTACATCTAAACTTGCACCACAACTCTTAGGTTCTATAGCCGTTGCAGCATATTCATATATGGCACTTGTGCCAATGATTCAGCCACCAATAATTAAACTCTTGACTACTGAAAAGGAGAGAGTAATTAAAATGGAACAACTTAGAGAGGTCTCTCAAACTGAGAAAATTATCTTCCCTATAGTTGTTACTATATTTACTTGTTTACTACTTCCAGATGCGACATCACTTATTGGTATGCTTATGCTTGGTAACCTATTAAAAGAGTCAGGAAGAGTTCCACTTCTTGTAAAGGCTATTCAAGATGCACTTATGTATATAGTTTCTATTTTCCTCGGAGTGACTGTAGGTGCTAAGGCATCGGCTGACCATTTCCTCACACCTGACACTATAAAGATTATAGTACTTGGACTCATAGCATTTTCAATTGGTACTGCAGCAGGCGTTATCATAGGAAAGATAATGTGCTTCTTTACTAAGGGTAAGATAAATCCGATGATTGGTGCAGCAGGAGTTTCGGCAGTTCCTATGGCAGCAAGAGTTGTACAAAAAGAAGGTGTTAAATATAATCCAACAAACTTCTTACTCATGCACGCGATGGGACCAAATGTCGCAGGTGTTATTGGTTCAGCAGTTGCAGCAGGAATGTTACTCTTATTCTTTGGAAATAGATAAATAGTTAAAACTCACATAAAATTTCATTATTTATTTTATAGTGCTTATGTAGTATAATATATATAGATGTTGCGATAAAAAATAAAGCGGTCGACGCTTAAAAACGAGAGGGAGGGTTTATGGCAGCAACTCAAATTGGCATCTATGATGCAAGGAAACAACTAGGTATGGGGCCAACTGTTCTACTAGGTCTCCAACACGTATTTGCTATGTTCGGAGCTACAGTTTTAGTTCCACTTCTTACAGGACTTTCAGTTTCAGTTACACTTTTCTGTGCAGGTGTGGCAACTCTATGGTTCCATTTTGTAACGAAAGGTAAGGTACCTATTTTCCTTGGTTCGTCTTTCGCATTCCTTGGAGCATTCGCTTCAGTCGCAAATGGTAATCCAGAACTTCTTCCATATGCTACAGGTGGTATAGTATGTGCGGGTGGAATTTATGTAATCCTCGCAGTACTGATTTATGTATTTGGAGTAAAGAGAGTGATGACTTTATTCCCACCAGTAGTTACAGGACCAATAATTATTCTTATCGGAGTTAATCTTGCTTATTCAGCATTAAATAATGTTATTAGTAATTCAGTTCAGTTCATCTGGGGAAAGACTCTTGAGGAAGGAAACTATCTCAATCAAATACCAGTAGTTTCAAATGGATTCCCTGTAGGAACTGCAACACCATATGCATTTGTGATTGCTATAGTTACAATTTTGGCAGTTATGATTTGTAGCATATGGGGAAAGGGAATGATGAAAATTCTTCCTATCCTTATCGGAATAATAGTCGGATATGTCTTCGCAATTATTTGGGGAAATGTTCTCCATATGGCGCCACCGATTGAGTTTAAAAATCTTTTAGTTCATAATGCATCAGAAGTTCCAGGGGCACTGAATGTTGGAAATGCATTTTTTGCACTGCCACCATTCCATCTGCCAAAGTTTGAACCAAGTGCAATTATTACTTTCGTAGTTGTTGCTCTTGCTGCAATGATAGAACATATTGGTGATGTTGCTGCTATTGGAGCAACTTGTGGAAAGAATTTCATCAAGGACCCAGGACTCTCAAGAACTCTTATAGGCGATGGTATAGGAACATCACTTGCAGGATTAATTGGTGGACCAGCTAACACAACTTACTCAGAGAATACTGGTGTTGTAGCACTTACTGGTGTTTATGACCCATTTGTTTTAAGAATTGCAGCTTTAGTTGCAATAGCACTTTCAGTATTCCCAGTTGTTGATAATTTCATCAGCACAATTCCAAATGAAGTAATCGGCGGAATATCATTTATAGTTTATGGTATGATTTCTGCTGTTGGACTTAGAAACTTAGTTGAAAATAGAGTAGATTTTTCAAAGGCGAGAAATGTACTCGTTGCAGCAATCATTCTTGTTTCAGGTCTTGCATTCAACTACTTCCCAATCGTGTTTAGACTTAGTCAAAATACTGGCTTATCATTCTCAGGACTTGCTTGTGCGGCTGTATTTGGTATCGTTTTAAATGCTGTTCTTCCAGGAAAAGACTACGAGTTTCAAGACTAATTAAGGCATATATATTTGAGCGGGCTTTCGGCTCGCTCTTTTTTTATTCTTATAATTATGCTATAATAGTGGGGCGTGGGCGAACTATGTTGGCCCTAGTTTGTGTGGGATAGTAATGCGAGCCAATTCGTAGGGATAAGTAAACTGTAGGGGCGAGCATTGCGAGCCCGAAGGAGTTTTTATGAAAAAATTATTATTGGTATTGTTGGTTTTAGGAATGATGACTTCATGTGCGAAGAATGCTTCAAATGTCGCTGACTCAAGTTCGGATACTAAGGTTGTAGAGACTACAAAAGCAGACAATTCAAAAAACGAAGTTGAAAAGTCAGTTAATAGAATGACTGAAAGAGAATTTGCATTTAATCCTGATGTTAAATTTGTATATACAGAGGATGATGATTATATGAAAGCAATAACTGATGACATGGTTCTTATGTCAGAAGATTTGTTTGGAAATCAAGGAGCAGTTGAAATTCCAACTCCATATATCGTTAAGAAAGATTTAGATGACAAGAATGATATTAAGTTCTATGGAAACTTTTGGATTTACGGATATGAAATGTATGGAACTGTCTTCAATACAAAAAATGGTAGTTCAAATCCAGGTTGCTATCATTTGAAAGATGAGGACGGAAAGATAACAGTTGTAAGTAAAGAATTTGCTGAGGATGGTTCAAAAAACTGGGAGAGCCTTGTAAAAATCTGTGGTGGCGATGAGTCACTTGCTAAAAAAATATATGGCTCAACAAATGACGAGTCAGAGAAACTTAGAATTGAGTATGCCAAGATGTATGCAAAAGAAAACAAGTTAAAATTCTCTGGTATAAAGGACTATGGCTGGCCCGTTATATTACTTGATGATATAAGTGATGCAGAGTTTTTATATAATTTCTATAATGCATATTTTTATGAGATTAGACAGGATGATGTTTTAAATGACATGCCACAAAGACTTGAGAATTTGAAAAATAAATATATGACTAATGATTTAATTGCTAAGATTGATGAAATGACTATGGATGCAGGTGCCGACATGATTATAAATGCTCAAGATGTAACTGAGTCAATGCTTGATACCTTGCAGGTTGATGATGAGGGAAATGGAAAGTTGAAAGTGACTTATGATTTGGGCAGCGAAAGTGCGACAGAAATATTTGTAAAACTTTCTAAAAAGAACGGCAAGAAAATTATCACAGATATAAGTTATAAATAATACTATTATTATGGAGGGCATAATATGAGTAAGGCAGATGTCTTATTTGTTAAAATGTGCAGGGACATTTTAGATAATGGAACTGACACAAAGGGAGAAAAAGTTAGACCACATTGGGAGGATGGAACTCCTGCATACACTATCAAAAAGTTTGGTGTCTGCAATCGTTATGATTTGAGAGATGAGTTCCCTGCTATCACACTTAGACCTACAGGACTTAAGAGCTGTTTTGATGAGATACTTTGGATTTGGCAAAAGAAGTCAAATGATATAAGAGATTTAGGTTCTCACATCTGGGATGAGTGGGCTGGCGAAGACCATACTATCGGAAAGGCTTACGGCTATCAACTTAGAGTGAAACTCAAATATAAAGAGGGAGAGTTCGACCAAGTAGATAGAGTAATATTTGATTTGAAAAATAATCCTTACTCAAGAAGAATAATGACAAACATCTATGTCCACCAAGATTTGCATGAGATGAATTTATATCCTTGTGCCTACTCTATGACATTCAATGTCACTAAAGATAAAAATAGTGACAAGCTTGTTTTAAATGGACTTTTAAATCAGCGTTCAAGTGATGTGCTCGTTGCAAATAACTGGAATGTCTGCCAGTATGCACTTCTCATAATGATGCTTGCAAGAGAGTGTGATATGATTCCAGGCGAACTTATTCATATGGTTTCTGACTGTCATATCTATGATAGACATGTGCCTATAATTGAGGAAATGCTTAAGAGACCTCAGTTCCAAGCACCAAAGGTAAGTCTCAATCCTGAGAAAAAAGGATTTTATGATTTTGTAAAAGATGATTTGATTATAGAAGACTATCAAAAGAATGAGCAAATAAAAAATATACCAGTGGCAATTTAGTTGATGAAATTAAAAAAAGTAATTGAAAATGTATTATTAACTTTTTTCTTTCTAGTAGTTATTGCATATCCATGGGCTGCTAAGTTTTTGGGTATAGAAAACAATTTGTCAGGTGCAGAAGAGAAGGTAGAGTTTAGTTTTGAAAAAATAGATGACTATATTATTCAAAACTTTCCTGGCAGGTCGATACATGTAAGAACTAAAAACCAATTACTTTATTCACTTTTTGACATTTCACCAAATAACAGTATCACAAAAGTTGGAGACACATTATTTTCAACAGAGACTTTAAATTATTATTATCACAAACTTCATGGTGTTAGTAATGCAGATATTGATAGTTTGATTGAGAGATTAAACAAGTTCAATGAGATTTGTAAAGAGAAAGAAAAGAAGTTGTTGATAATCTTAACTCCAACTAAGCCAAGATATTATAATGGAACACTGCCATTTGCTGATGATGTTATAATGCTTTATGAAAATCAAGGAACAAATTATGATGAAATGCTTCCATATGACAAGCTCATCATCGCATTAAAAAATACTAATCTAAATTATTTTGACACCATAAATTATATAGATAGTAATAAGGCTCGAATTGTAGACGGCGAAGTGCCACTCTTCTATAATAGTAGCCATCACTGGTCTACATATAAGGCAAACCTCATAGGACTCGGACTTCATAGTCATATGAGAAGGACTCTGGATATAAAAATTCCAAGCATCACTGTGAAGGCTTCGCCATCGGATGTGGCAGTATATCCAGATGCAGATTTATTTAATGTTTTAAATATATACGATAAGCCAAATGAGCAGTTTTATGTACCAATATTAGATTATAGAAATTACGACAATGACAATTTAAACTTCACCATACAGGGTGGAAGTTTCTTAGGTGGACTTTTATTTCCGCAGGCAACACTTAGTGTCCAAGGTGATGTTTATCACATAGAAAATAAAAACTTAATTTATAACAAATATAAAGACCATTTTCCTTTTGAAAGTTATGACGAACTAAATGAAAAGTTTGATTTGATAGAGCATCTAAAAAAGACCGATGTGTTTGTGCTAGAGATTAACGAGTTAAATGTATATAATGCCACATTTGGATTTTTAGATTATTTGATAGAGCATGAGGGGGAAATATAGATGGTATTTTCTTCTCCGATATTCTTATTTCTATTTTTGCCAGTATGCTTACTTTGTTACTTGCTCACTAATTTATTTGGCAATATCAAAGCTGAAAATGTCTGCCTACTTATATTTTCAATAATTTTTTACTCATATGGCAGCATAGACTTTTTACCAATACTACTTGTGTCAATAGTTTTGAATTTTATATTTTCAAAAATTGTTGACTTGGTTGAAAATAAATATTTAAGAACTATTGTATTTATAATTTCTATACTTATGAATGTGAGACTACTTATAGTTTATAAGTATATGAACTTATTTACTGGATTCTTTTTTGGGGCTGAAAATGCTACAAATATAAAACTTCCTATTGGAATTTCATTTTATACATTTCAGGTTTTGTCATATCTTGCAGATGTACATAGAAGGTCGGTTAAGTCAAGTAATAGTATTATAGATTTTGCACTATTTACAATGTTATTTCCGCAACTTATAGCAGGACCTATAGTTAGATATAGTACTATAGAACTTGAACTTAAAAAGAGAAGAACCATATTTACATCATTTTCAGATGGAATAATGAGATTTATGGTGGGCTTTGCAAAAAAGATTGTGCTTGCAAATTCACTCGGAAGAATCGCGGACTTAGCATTTACAGAACTTGGATATTATGAGATGGGACCTCTGCTCTCATCATTTGTAATAATATGCTACAGCATGCAGATATATCTTGACTTCTGGGCATACTCAGATATGGCGATAGGCATAGGAAAGATTTTCGGTTTTTCATTCCCTGAGAATTTCAATATGCCGTTTTTGTCAACGAGCATCTCGGAGTTTTGGACTAGGTGGCACATATCGCTTTCATCATTCTTTAGAGACTATGTGTATATACCACTTGGTGGAAGTAGGAAAGGATTACTCATCACATGCATAAATCTCACGATAGTTTTTGCACTTTCAGGTTTCTGGCATGGAGCAAGTTTCAACTTTCTATTTTGGGGATTATATAATGCATTATTCCTAGTGATAGAACGAATATTAAGAACCAAAATGAAAATAAAAATTCCGCAGACCATAGGAATAATTTATGTATTCATAGTGTGGAATATAGGAATGATATTATTTAGGCTTGAGACTTTGGAGCAGGTTCAACTATTTATACATGGAGCATTAAGCGATCCACTGTACAATTATTCTACTCGAGAACTTGTAAATGAAGTCTACAATCCATATTTCATGGTTTGCTTTGTGACATCGATACTATACTTGACACCAATGTTTTCAAAAATTAAAAATTATTTATATAAATCAAGATTCGGATTTATCTTGGTTGACCTGATAGTAATAGTGATGTTTGTCTATGCAGTTATAGAGATGCTCACATCAGGATTCAATCCATTCATCTACTTCCGTTTCTAGTCGTAGTGGACGACATTCTGTCGTCCTGCGTAGGGGCGGATATCATCCGCCCGCATTGTAGGGGCGAGCATTGCGAGCCCGAAGGAGAATATATGCAATTATATGAAGAATTAGTCGAGCGTGGACTTATCGCTCAAGTGACTAACGAAGAAGAAATCAAAAAAATGATAAATGAAGGCAAGGCAGTTTTCTACATTGGTTTTGATCCAACTGCTGACTCACTTCATGTCGGTCACTTTATGGCACTCTGCCTTATGAAAAGACTACAAGCTGCAGGCAATCGCCCTATAGCTTTAGTTGGTGGTGGAACTGGTATGGTCGGAGACCCATCTGGTAGAACTGATTTACGTAAGGTTCTTACTGTTGAAGACATTGACCACAACTGCGAATGTTTCAAAAAGCAGATGGCGAGATTTATTGAGTTTGGTGAAGGAAAAGCCATGATGGTTAATAATGCCAACTGGCTTAGAAATTTAAATTACATAGAATTTTTGAGAGATGTAGGACCACATTTTAGTGTAAATAGAATGCTCACAGCTGAGTGCTATAAGCAGAGAATGGAACAAGGTCTCACTTTCTTAGAGTTTAACTATATGATAATGCAGGCATTTGACTTCTATAGTTTGTATCAAAAGTATGGTTGCAATATGCAGTTTGGCGGCGATGACCAGTGGTCAAATATGCTCGCTGGTACAGAACTTATAAGAAGAAAACTTGGTAAAGATGCACATGCGATGACTATCACACTTCTTACAAAATCAGATGGAAAGAAAATGGGTAAGACTGCAGGTGGTGCTGTATGGCTTGACCCAAATAAGACAAAGCCATATGACTTCTACCAATATTGGAGAGATGTAGATGATGCAGATGTAATCAAATGTATAAAGATGCTCACATTCTTACCTATGGAACAGATTAGAGAGATGGAACATTGGAAGGGTGCAGAGTTAAATAAGGCAAAGACCATACTTGCATACGAACTTACAAAACTTGTGCATGGTGATGAAGAGGCTGATAAGTGTGACAAGGCAGCAAAACTTGCCTTCGGCGGAAACATGGATTCGGCTGACATTCCAAAACTTGAAGTTAAAGAATCAGATTTGGTTGATGGCAAAATAGATGTAGTAAAGGCACTCGTGCTTTCAAAACTCTGCACATCAAATGGCGATGCAAGAAGAAACATTGAACAGGGCGGAGTCCTCGTCGATGATGAAAAAGTAACTGATGTAAAAATGGCAATTGAAAAAGATAAATTAAAAGATAAGGGTGTAGTTATTAAGAGAGGAAAGAAAAGTTTCATAAGAGTAATCTTATCTAGTATAGTTGCAAGTTTTTTTGCTTAAACCTAGTATTTGCAACTTCTAATCCAGGTAATACTAGGGTTATACAAGGAGAAGAGAGTCTAGACATTACCATTAATCTTAAAGATAATGAGTATGTGTTGACCAATGCTGTTATTGATCCATTTACCAAGAGCAATATATATACCTATATTGTGAGGGAAAATGTACCAATTAGTTTTAACTTGGTCAATACCAATATGAGCCCTAGGCAGGCACTGCTCAAGATATATTACTATAGGTCTATAAAGAATAAGAATATTAAGATTAGGTGCCTTGATACCCTATATTCTAGTGGAAAGGACATAAATATAGTGCCAGAAGCGGCATTTACAGTCCTAAAGGCGACAAATAGGCTAAATGCCTGCATATTTATATTCAATTTTGAATACAAAATAGTGGATAAGGACAAGCAAATAGTCGATAAAACAATACAATATTCCTTTAAAATAGTGTCTGATAGGGAATACAAGATGTATAAGGATATGGAGGAATTTAATGCCATAAAAGCCTATAATGACAGTATAATAAGGCCTAAAAAACTTCAATAAAATGTGGACAAAAGCCAAATAATTTTATATAATCTATCGTCATTAGTAGGGGCGAGCATTGCGAGCCCGAAGGAGAACAACATGGAAGAGAATAATGTAGTAGAAAAGAGACAGCAACTTTCTAAAGAAGGTTTAATGAAGTATGAGGAAGAGCTCATATTTTTAAAGGGCCAAAAAAGAGAAGAAATTGCACAAAAAATAAAAGAAGCAAGAGAGCAGGGCGACCTCTCTGAAAATGCCGAATATGACGCAGCAAAGGATGAGCAAAGAGATATAGAAGCAAGAATCGAAAAGATAGAGAATATCTTGAAAAATGCTGAGGTCGTAGATAAGGCTGACTTAAAGAAGGGCACTATCGGTATTGGTAGCCATGTAAAGATTCTTGATGTTAAACTTAATGAAGAAATAGAATATGATATAGTAGGCGCAACTGAGGCAGATAGCTTAAATGGCAAAATCTCAAATGAGTCACCACTTGGCTCAGCACTTCTTGGCAAAAAGAAGGGCGATGAGATAGAGGTTAAACTAACTCGTGGAAGCCTCAAAGTCCAGGTACTTAAAGTTTCATAACCGTAGGGGAGGATATCATCCTCCCGCAGCGTAGGGGCGAACGCTGCGAGCCCTTTGTAGGGGCAAAACAGTCCACTGGACTGTTTCGCACTTGCGGAGCCCGAAAGGAATTGTATGTCAGAAGAAATCAAAGAAGTTAAAGAACAAACCCAAGAGGATATCAACAAACTCGAAAAAGCAAAATTAGATAAATTAAATGAGATGCTTGCAGCAGGCAAGAATCCCTTTGAAATTACCAAATATGATGTAACAAATCATAGCATGGAAATAAAGGATAATTTTGATGCATTTAATGAAAAGACTGTATCACTCGCAGGTCGACTCATGCTTAAAAGAGTTATGGGAAAGGCTTCATTTGCAAATATCCAAGATAGAGATGGCAACATACAATTATATGTAGCTCGTGATGACATTGGAGAAGATGCATATAAAGATTTTAAGAAGTTTGATATTGGAGACATAATAGGTGTTAAGGGATTTGTTTTCAAAACTCAGACTGGAGAAATATCTGTGCATGCTAAAGAAGTAGTATTACTATCTAAGTCTATTGCTGTACTTCCTGAAAAATTCCACGGCTTCCAAGATAGAGATTTGAGATACCGCCAGAGATATATAGACCTTATAATGAATCCTGAAGTTAAAAAGACATTTATAATGAGATCTAAAATTATAAAAGAAATTAGAAACTTTTTAGATGGTAGAGATTTTATAGAAGTAGAGACTCCTATGCTTGTAGAAAATGCAGGCGGCGCAAATGCAAGACCATTCGAAACTCACTTTAATGCACTAGATGAAGATAGAAAACTTCGTATCTCACTTGAACTTTACCTTAAGAGACTTATAGTTGGTGGACTTGAGAGAGTTTATGAGATAGGCCGTGTATTTAGAAATGAAGGAACTGACACAAAGCATAATCCAGAGTTTACTCTTATGGAACTCTATCAGGCATATACTGATTATGAGGGAATGATGGAACTTACTGAATCTATGTTTAAGCATGTGGCAGAGAAAGTTGTAGGAAGTTTAAAACTTCAGTATGGCGACAATGTGATTGATTTGGAAAAGCCTTTTGCAAAAATTTCTATGATGGATGCAGTTAAAAAATATAGCGGAGTTGATTTCTCTACTATCAAAACTGACGATGAGGCAAAGAAAATTGCAAAAGAGAAAAATGTAGAATATCTCGAGCATCATAAGAAGGGCGATATATTAAATCTTTTCTTTGATGAATTTGTAGAGAAAGAACTTATACAGCCAACTTTTGTCATAGATCATCCTATAGAGGTATCACCTCTCACTAAAAAGAAACCAAGCAATCCAGAACTCACCGAGAGATTTGAACTTTATATAAATGGTTACGAGATGGCAAATGCCTACTCAGAATTAAATGACCCAATAGACCAGAGAGAAAGATTTGAGGCTCAAGAGAAATTAAAAGCACTCGGCGACGAAGAGGCAAACAGTATAGACGAAGACTTCCTTACAGCTCTCAAGATTGGTATGCCACCAACAGGCGGAATTGGGTATGGAATTGATAGGTTGGTGATGTTGATGACAAATAGTCAGGCGATAAGGGATGTGTTGTTGTTCCCAACACTTAAATCACTTGACCAAAAAGACCAAAAAAATAAGTAATTTTTAGATTTAGTGTCAGAATTTACGCCCAACTTACGCCCAAATTTTTGAAAGATAATAAAAAGCTGACAAATTTTATTATTGCTAACATTAAAAATAATTTGTATAATATAAATAGAATTAGTTTGAAATTACAATTTTTCGGAGTACAGAGTGAGATTTGATTGGGATATTGATAAATATAAAGAAAATATAAGGAAACATCATGTTTCTTTTAAGGAAGCAAAAACAATATTTTTAGACAAACATATGATTAGGTGGAATGATGATAATCATACAAATATTGACGCAACTGAAGATAGATTTTATGCTTTAGGCAAAAGCATTTATAATAATTTATTGTTAGTTTGCTTTTGCGAAAGATTCGAAGATACCATAAGAATATTTTCCGCTCGAAAAGCCAAAAAAGAAGAAAGGGAGGATTATTATGCAAGCTATTAATGTTGACCCATTAAATGAAACAAAAAGAATAAATTGGAAAACGGCTGTTAAAAATCCATATATTGATAAAATATCAAATGAAGAAAAAATTGAAATGGTATTAGATTTGCTTTATGAAGATTGTAAAATGCCAAAAGATGATTTTAAAGTTTTAATTGATAAAACATTGGTAAGATTAGTTTAGTTATTTGAAAGTAAAAAGGAGAAAAAATAATTATGAAAAATATTTTATTTTTATTATTATTTGTATTTACAATAAATTCAGTTTGCTATGCAGATTGGATAACATCACAATCTGATGGTTCCTTTTATTCTGATGCATATGGAACACAACAAATAAAAAATGGACTAAATGAAATGCAAAATAATCCAGATGCACATTGGGTTTATTATGATGTAAATAGGGAAAATTATTTTCCATTTAAAGATGAATTAAATAATATTCAAGAAATTATAAAACAAGATATTAATACAACAGGTGGACGCGATTACCCATTATATGCATCACAAGAAGCATATTATAAAAATTTAAAAGGTGATTGGACAGATACATATCATAGTTTAGAATATAGAAAAACTTTCTTTAAAGACCATTGTGATAGTTATAAAAAATGTGTTCTAGATTTTCCAAATGAGTTTCCTAATTATGGAGATACTTTTGATGATTTAGCTAGATTTTGGATAGATAATAAATTATTAAAACAATCACCATTAAGTCAAAGTGATATAGATTATATGAATGAAACAAATTATAGAGTATCTGATATATCAACTGCTATAAAAGTTTCAGACGTTAGAACTTATGATGATCCTAAAATATTAGAATATGAACAAAATAATTATGGTGGCTCGCCGCTATTTAAATAATTGGGGTATAAGTAATATGAAAAAGATTATTTTTTTAAAAATAACTGGGACGGACTTTATTATTTTTTTCACATTCTTAACACACCCTAAACATCTATTAAAAAGGCTAAATGCCTTTTTTTATTTAAAAAGTTTGGCAATAAATTATTTACTAAAAATCAGTGTTTTTGACGTTCCATATTGCCAAAAATCAACGTTTTTTGACGATGCAATATTATAATTGACATAATACAAACATTGTATTATAATTGTATTACAAATAGGAGGTTCACTATGGCAATGCAATCAGTATTACAAGTGAGAATGGATACAGAACTTAAAGAAGCAGCTGAAAAACTTTATGAGGAACTCGGCACAAGTTTTGCCGAAGCTGTTAGAATATTTGCAAAAAAAAGTGTGGATGAACAAGCCATACCTTTTTCCGTGAATAAAGTGAAAAAACATAAAGCATTTGGTGCACTAAAAAAATATGCTAATCCAGCAATTATTGGGCATGAAAGAGAATTACTAGGGGAGGCAATAGCAGAGGAATATGCTAAAGATAATAGATACTAATATAACTTTAAGATATTTAATTCAAGATGATTATAATTTAGCTGTTAAAGCGAAAGAAATAATTGATGAAGGTGCATACACTCTTCCAGAATGCATAGTTGAGATGGTCTATGTGCTTTCTAAAGTTTATAAAACTGAGCGAAAAGAAATTTACTTTGCAATTTTAGATTTGCTTCAAGATGTTGAAATGATAGACAAGCAAATATATATAAATGCTGCAAGAATATTCGGAAGAACCAAACTTGATTTTGTTGACTGTATTCTAGTTGCAAGACACAAATTATTAAATGATAAAATACACACTTATGATAAAAAGTTGGAAAAAGAATTAAAATCGGAAGAATTAGGTGACAATGTAAAATAGGTAGAGTATTATGAAAGAAGTAAACGTCGTCGCAGCAATCATAAAAAAGAATAACAAAGTCTTTATAACCCAACGAGGCTTTGGAGAATTCAAAGGTAAGTGGGAGTTCCCTGGTGGCAAAGTTGAAGTTGGAGAGACTCCTGAAGAGGCAGTAGTACGTGAGATTAAAGAGGAATTAAAATCAGAAGTTAAGGTTGAAAGATTCTTTGATGAGATAGAGGATGTGAGAGACGACATGGTATTAAATGTAAAGTTTTTCATATGTAGTCTCGTAAGTGGCAAGCTCGAATTAACTGAGCATTTGGCATCTAAGTGGTTAGAACCATCTGAGATTGATGAGAAAGACTTTATGGAAGCAGATAAACCCATTCTTGATAATTTAAAGTATAGTTATATTACTGTCGAGATTGACGATGATATTAAAGAGAAGTTTGAGAAAATTTGTGAAGATATGGGTATAACAATGACCGAAGCCATTTTGTTATTTATTAACAAAGTTGTTAGTGAAGGACGATTTCCATTTGATTTAACTACATAACGAAAGGAAAGATCGCTTGGTATCGCAAATTGAAAATATAAATATTTTAAATATTAAATCTGCCAAAGCCTTCCGAACCTGGCTATCAAAGAACCACGCCACTCGTTCAGAATGCTATTTGAATGTAAAGAAAGGTCGCCCAGTCGACAAGAAAGCATTTTACTATCTTGATGCAGTCGAAGTTGCACTTTGCTTTGGTTGGATAGACAGCTCTCAAAAAGTAATTGATGGCATTCGCTACCAAAGATTTAGTCCTAGAAGAAAAAACAGCAAGTGGACCGAACTCAACAAAGAGCGAGTTAGGCGACTTGAGAAACTTGGACTCATGACTGATGATGGAAGAAATGTTCTTCCAAAGATGGATTTCTACAAAATTGACAAGGACATCGTAGCAGCCTTAAAGAAAGCAAAGGCTTGGGATAAGTTCAACGAATTCCCTGATTTGTATAAGAGAGTAAGGGCATACAACATATCATTTTACAAAAAGTCTAATCCTGAAATTTACAAAAAGTCACTAAAGCATCTTATAGAGCAAACCCTACTTGGCAAGATGTATGGCGAGTGGAACGATTACGGCAGGCTACTTGATTATTAATATATTTATTATATAATAATAGTAAAATAAAAATAGTAAAATAATAACAGTAAAAGAACGACAAATTAGTATTATTAAAATTATAGGAGCTAAGAACATAAATGAGTTGTAATTGTATGGAAACTCAAAAGTTAAAATGTAGCAGCGGCTGAGGCTGCAAAGAAACTTCCGAGAAGGAATACAATAAAAAATCTATAATTAGAATCGCTATATCAGTTATTATAGTAATTATCGGAGTCATACTGGACCATCAAGTGGATGGTCTAATTTTGTTTAGTAATCCAATTGTAAAACTCGCATTTTATTTAATCGCGTATCTTATTGTCGGTTACGAAGTTCTGTTAAATGCATTCAAGAGAATTGTCAAACTTGAGGCAATGGACGAGACCGTTCTTATGTCCATCGCGACTATCGGTGCATTTATTCTTGGTGACTATCAAGAGGCTGTTGCAGTAATGGTGTTTTATCAAATCGGCGAACTTTTTCAAGATTATTCTATGGACAAGAGTCGAGATAGCATAAAGGAGTTGGTTGACATTACGCCTGAGTTTGCAAACGTTTTAAGAAATGGCAAGATAGAAAAGGTTGAGCCATCTGAAGTTCAGATTGGTGAGACCATAGTTGTAAATCCATTTGAGAAGATTCCACTAGATGGTGAGATAGTTGATGGTGCCACTATGTTAAATACTTCAGCCTTAACTGGCGAGAGTATACCGAGATATGTGACAGTAGGCGACAATGTATCAAGCGGACTAATCAACAATGAAAATCTTATCAAGATAAAAACTACAAAAGAATTTAAAGATTCAACTGCGAGCAAGATCATAGATTTAATTGAAAATGCAACAGAGAAAAAATCAAATTCTGAAAACTTTATTTCAAGTTTTGCAAAAATATATACACCTATAGTTTGCCTTATAGCACTTCTGACTTTTGTCATTCCTGTTGCTTTACAGTTTTTTGTATTTAAGACAAGCCCTGAGTTTTCTACATGGGCATATAGAGCACTCACTGTCCTTGTAATTAGTTGCCCTTGTGCGATACTTATAAGTGTTCCACTTGCATTTTTCTCATCACTTGGCACTGCAAGTAAACTTGGCATCTTGGTTAAAGGTTCAAATTACATAGAAACTCTTTCAAAAGTTAAAACATTTGCATTTGACAAAACAGGAACTATGACTAAGGGAGTTTTTGAAGTGGTAGGTGTCCACCACTGCAGCTTAAATGAAGAAGAGTTTTTTAGACTTGTATCTCATATAGAGTTTTTCTCTAACCACCCAATTGCGAAATCAATTTTGAAATATTACGGAAAAGAAATAAATAGTTCTATAGTAAGTGATGTAAAAGAAATAGGTGGCAGAGGCTTAAGCGGAGTTATAGAAGGAAAAGTTGTCCTCGCTGGAAATGATAAACTGATGAAGGACGATGGAGTTGATTATATAGAATGTAAAGACATTGGCACTATAGTCCACGTCGCAGTTGACAAACAATATGTCGGTCACATTCTCATAAATGATGTTATAAAAGAAAATTCTAAAAAGTCAATTACTAGTCTCAAGAAACATGGTGTCACAAAAACCATGATGCTAACTGGTGATAGAGAAGAGATTGCGAGAGATGTTTCGGAAAAAATTGGGATTGACGAATATCATGCAGCACTATTGCCTGATGATAAATTAAATATTTTAGAAAATGCCATTAAAGATATGAAACTTGCCTTCGTCGGCGATGGCATAAATGACGCACCATGTATCACAAGAGCTGATGTCGGTATCGCAATGGGGGCTATGGGGTCAGCTGCTGCGATAGATTTGGCTGACATAGTTCTTATGGATGATGACGTCATAAATGTGCCTATTGCCTATAAACTTAGTAAAGTTACCATGAGAATTGTTTATGAAAATATTGCTATATCAATTGGTATAAAAGTTCTAGTTCTCATATTATCAATTATCGGCATTTCAAATATGTGGCTTGCAGTATTTTCAGATGTAGGTGTCATGATCCTGGCGGTCATAAATAGTGTGAGACTCCTGTATATGCATAAGTCAATCAAAAGGATTTAGTTTATACTTTATATAACATAGTAAAAAGAAGCAATTATTGTAATTGCTTTTTTTTATTATAAAAACTATAATTATCGTATGGAAAAACAAATGGACTTAAAAAGAGAAAGACTAAAATTAACATTTATATCAGCAACTTTTGGAACAGTTGGATTATTTACTCATTTTATACCACTTAGTTCAGCCGCAATAACTTTTTACAGGGCGTTACTTGGTGGAATCTTTATCATAGTGATGATTAAACTGATTGGTAAAGATGTAAATGTTAAATCAATGAGAGAAAATTTTGGTGTCCTAGTATTTACAGGATTCTTTATGGCACTAAATTGGGTTTTGCAGTTTGAGGCATTTAAAGTTTCTTCAGTTGCTATAGGAACAGTTTGCTACAACATGATGCCAATATTTTTGTTAATCATTGCAGCATTTGTTTTCAATGAGAAAATAACTATCAAGAGTGGATTCTGTATACTTGTAGCAACTATCGGAGTGATTCTTGTATCAAATGTTATAAATTCTGGTATTAGGTCAAATGAAGTTCTTGGCTGTGTCTATGGAATACTCGGTGCGATTTTCTATGCGCTCATAGTCACATTCAATAGAAAGTTGAAACATATTGAAACTCATGATAAAGTGATTTTCCAATTTATGTTTTCTACTATAATTATGGCTATCTACATCGCCTTTATTGAAAAGAAAAGTTTTTTCTTTGATAAAAGTCTTCCTGCAAATAAAGTTATGATAGGCGCGTTATGTATGCTTGTCTTAAGTTTCTTTCACACCGGTTTTTGTTATGTTCATTATTTCAATGCAGTATCAAGACTTAAGGCTGAGACAGTTGCGATACTTACTTATATAGACCCTGTGGTTGCACTTTTACTATCATATTTTGTTTTGAGAGAAAGTATGACTGCGTTGCAGTTCCTTGGTGCGATTTTAATCTTGGGATCAACTCTTTTCAATGAATTGAGTAAGACTGATAAAGAGTTAGGAATTAAACAATCATTTTTAGAAAATTTATTATCAAAGTTTAAAAAGAAATAAAATGTTAAATAAAGATAAGGCAAAAGAAATAGTAAAAATCTTAAAAAAGAAATATGGCAAAGAGATACCATTATATTTGCATTATCATAAAAATAAACCATATGAATTTTTATTTGCAGTTATGATGTCAGCTCAGTGCACTGATGCGAGAGTTAATATCGTAACAAAAGAGTTGTATAAAAAGTATGACACACTTCACAAATTTGCAAATGTAAAACAAAAGGAGTTGGAGATAGACATTCACTCAGTTGGATTTTTTCATAACAAAGCAAAAAACATAATAGCTTGTGCGAGAATGCTTATAAATGATTTTGACTCAAAGATTCCAAAAGATTTTGATTACTTGGTAAAACTTCCAGGTGTTGGTAGAAAGACAGCGAGTGTTGTAATTAGTCATCTCTATGGCATTCCGGCTATGGCGGTAGACACGCATGTGGCGAGAATTTCAAATATTCTATTTAATCTAAACACAAAGGACGTCCGCGAGATTGAAGAAAAACTTAAGGAAATAGTAGCTAAAAAAGACTGGGAACTCTGGAACACTCACATTATAGCCCTTGGGCGAGAAATCTGCATCGCGAGGCGCCCAAAATGTGACATTTGCCCACTATATAAACTATGTAAAAAGGCCTAAAAAGCCTTTTTTTATTAAATTTTTCTTAAAACTTATCAAAAAATGTGGTAGAATATAGACAATGTCTGTAAATATATTTTTAAATTATAAATAATTTTTAGGAGGGTAATATGAAGATTTATACTACCGACAAAGTTAGAAACGTAGTTTTACTCGGACATAGTGGTTCAGGAAAAACGTCAATGGTTGAAGCCATCGCAAAGGTTGCAAAGATAACTGACAAGATGGGTTCTGTTGATGAGGGAAACACTATTTCAGACTTTGGAAAGGAAGAGCAAAAGAGAAAAATTTCTTGTCAAACATCTGTCATTCCACTTGAGTGGGATAGCAGAAAAATAAATGTTATTGACACTCCAGGATTTTCAGATTTCGTAGGTGAAGTTGAAGAGGCCTGTGGTATAGCTGATGCTGCAGTAATAGTTGTAAATGGAAAGGCAGGAATTCAAGCAGGCACTAAGAAGTCTTGGGATATGTGCGACAAATATAAACTTCCAAGATTTATTCATGTTACCAATATGGATGATAACAATGCATCATTTAGACAAGTTGTTGATGATGCTACAGAACTTTTTGGTAAAAAAGTTGCACCTGTTAATCTTCCAATCCGTGAAAATTAAAAGTTTGTAGGTTATGTAAATATCATTTCAAGAAAAGCATATAAATGGCAGGGTGACCAAGCGATTGAGTGTGATATTCCTGATTACAACTTAGAATATCTTGAGAAGTATAGAGCAATACTTCTTGAATCAGTTGCAGAGACATCAGAAGATATGATGAATAGATATTTTGCAGGTGAAGAGTTTTCTGAGTTTGAGATTCGTTCAGCTCTTAAAAATAATGTCTGCAATGGTTCAATAGTTCTTATGGGAATGGGATCTAATATGCTTGCTCAAGGTATTTATACCACTCTTGATGACATAATTAAATATTTCCCATCACCAGATCAAAAAGAATTAAATGGTATCAATAAAAACACAAATGAGTTGGTTGGATTAAACTACGACTTCTCTAAACAAAAGTCAGCATATGTATTTAAGACTATGGTTGACCCATATATCGGAAGATATTCATTTATAAAAGTTTGTAGCGGAGTTCTTAAAACTGACGACTTACTCTACAATGTGACAAGAGAGGAAGATGTTAAGATTGGAAAGATTTATGTTCTTTCTGGAAATAAGGCTCAAGAAGTTTTTGAACTTCACGCAGGCGACATAGGAGCTCTCGCAAAACTTTCAAATACTAAGACAGGTGACTCACTTGCGACTAAGACACTTCCTGTAATGTTTGCAAAGACTGAGATTTCTAAACCATATACATATAAGGCATATAGAGCAAAAGAGAAGAGTGAGATTGATAAACTCGCTCAAGCAATTGCAAAACTCTGTGAAGAAGATTTGACTTTGAGATCTGTAAATGACACTGCAAACCATCAGATGCTTCTCTATGGTATAGGAAATCTTCAACTTGAGATGATTGCAAGCCGTCTCTTAAATGAGTATAAGGTTGAAATCATTCTTGAGGAGCCAAGAGTTGCATTTAAAGAAACTATTAGAAAAACATCAGATGTAGAATATAAACATAAAAAGCAATCAGGTGGTCACGGACAATATGGTCATGTAAAGATGAGATTCTCACCATCAAATGATTTTGATAATGCGTTTGATTTCGGAACAGAGGTTGTAGGTGGAGCGGTTCCAAAGAATTACTTCCCTGCAGTTGAAAAAGGTCTTGCAGAATGTTGTGAGAAAGGACCTCTTGCTGGATATCCAGTAGTTGGAGTTAAGGCAGTGCTTTATGATGGTTCATTTCATGAGGTTGATTCATCAGAAATGGCATTCAAGCTCGCTACTATCGGAGCATTTAAAGATGGATTTATGAAAGCAAGTCCATGCCTACTTGAGCCAATAGTTACTGTAAGAGTTGAAGTTGATGATAAGTTTACTGGTGATGTAATCGGAGACTTAACTAAGAGAAGAGGAAGAGTTCTCGGAATGAATCCTACTCAAACTAAGAAGACTCAGATAGAGGCAGAAGTTCCTCAGATGGAAATGTATGAATATACAACTACACTTAGTTCTATGACAGGTGGTACAGGAGCATTCTCATATGAGTTCGCAAGATATGAGGAAGCACCAAAGGATATCTGCGATAAAGAAGTTGAGAAAGCAAAAGCAATGAGAGAGGCGGAGAAAGATGAGTAATATTAAAAAGCAAAATACAAAGGCGGTTAAGAAAGATACCGTAGCAAAGAAAACTAAGAAAACTACTACAGCAAAGGTTGCTACTAAGGTAAGCTCAGCGAAGTCAAATGAAAAGCAGGCTGCAAAAAAGAATAGAAATTTCGATTTGAAAATGGCATTCTATTTAGTGATTGCGATTATAGTTCTTCTTATAATTTACTTTGTAAGTTTTAAGAAACCAAAGGCACCAACTTTGACAAACGAGAACAATGTAATCAGTGAAATGTTAAGTGGCGACACTGCAGTTAATGAAAATGCTTATAGTTTGAATTTGCCAAGCACTTTCAAATTATTTAGACAGGGAAATGCTAATTCGAGTGGACCTGCTACAATTTTAAATGTATTGTCATTCTATGGCAAAGATGGAGTGTTTACTGAAGAGATAGTGGAAAGTATGAAGTCACAACATGCTAAATACCATAAGGGAACTTGTGTAAATCAGTTCAAAGAAATATTCTCTACACTTAAGTTTAAATTTTATGATGACAGTTCATATCAAAATATACCACAGTTACAAAATGTCGAGGTTGGACTTAAACTCATAGAGGAAAGTGTAAAAGCGGGATACCCAGTGGTTGTTGGTTGGAATAAAAAACCTGGTCATTGGTCATTGGTGGTTGGTTATGACAATAAGTCTACGGCTGATTCATCTGATGATGTCATAACAATGGCTGATCCTGACAATTCAAAAGGTATCAGCAATGTGAATGCAAGTGAATTTGACGAAAAATGGACTTTTGGCGACTTCTTTGTTGAGGAGCCAGCTGCCCATGCTAAGTCAAATAAATGTTTCTTGATTCTTGATAAATATTATTAGTTATTAAGCACCTCATATGGTGTGCTTTTATGCAAATAGAAAGGGGATTGGGATGAAAAAGAATAAGAGCGCAAAACTTTTGAAATCATTATTTGTGTTGATGTTTGTGATGTTGCTTTCGACATTTTCATATGCTAATTATTTTAATGGAACTGTAGAAATACAGCGTATAACATGTGTCTATATTGATGCTGATTATGATTTAAAGTTAATGAAAAGCGGTGGAGTAGTACCTATAAGCGAAACTAGCGGTGGTAGAAACTCGAAAGTTATAAATAAAATAAGCACAATAAATGAAAATTCTAATTCTGATAACCCAAGCGAAAAATTTGTAAAGTTATTTGGAGAGGCTTTAAAAAGAGCCGATAGTGCAGATAGTGATTTTGAAATAGAAAAGAATAAGTTTATAGAAGAGACTGATGCACTAATAGCCAATTATGCAGCTACTGGTAATTATGATGCCCAAGCATTAAAATTGGAGAGAGATGAGTATTTGACAAAAGAGACATTTACCTATGAAACAAATAACTATCTAATTTATAAAACATTAAAATTTGTTGTTATTGATAATGTGCACAAATCACAATCACTATTACCTGATGGCAAATACTATATTAATAATGTTATACCAGGTGATTCAAAATATTACCTAATTAGAGTTGTTCAATCTCAAACAGTTTCAAGATGTAAAGAAAAAACTTCAAGTCAAACATATGATTCGGAAGGATTTGGTATAGATTCAGCAGGAAATAGAATTTCAATAGCTAATCCTACTGACGATCAATTGTCTAATGCAACATTTATTAATAATAACAGTGATTTCGTAAATCAAGAATTGGGACGCACTTCTGCTATTGCACAAGCGGCGAGTGCTGCAAATGATAAAGGACTTGTTGATATATGGGAAGTTGTGGAAAATAGAAATAAGCCAAAAGAGTTTGTTCCTAACACGGTTCAAAATGGCAATTATATATATTCTAAAGATTCTGGTATAGGTGAATTTGCTGTGACACCTGGACAGACTGGAATTGCAAAGATAGAGTATAATATTGAGACTATAAATGTACCAATTGCAGATACAGAAGGAAGAGGAAAAAATTCAAGATACTATACCAATAAGGATGCACATGTAAATAGTAATGGCATACATTATTTTGTGTTACATAAACAAGAATTAGGTGATGTTTATGGTGACTTCATAAAAAGTAGAGCCGCAGATGAATCAAATATGGTGAGCCATATATTATTTGAAAATAAAAAAGGCAGAGGTGTGTCAGAAGTTAATATAAAAACAGATGCATCATCATATCTACTAATTGACTTTTGGGCTGAGAATAATAATGATTTAAATGCTCAAATTGAAGTATTTAAAGATGGAGTTAAGATCCAAGATCTTACAGCATCTAAACCAATGAAGAATAATGCACTAATAGATGTAACGGATTGTTCTCTTTTAACTCTTAGATATAAGCCAGTAAAATTGAAAGTTGATATTGATCAGTATAGTAGAGGGGGCGAAGTGCCTGAACCAATAGGAATTGTTGGAAAATTTAGTAAGGACAACAGGGTTATAGATATATATGAGATAAATGATATAAAAATATTTGCGGATATGTATTTAATATTCTAATTAAAAGTCCAGTAAATATTAGCACTCGACACTTGACATTGCTAACAAAAAGTGATATAATGCCTCTTAGTATTAAGAGGCATTTATAATGTAATAAAATGTTATATGGGCAACTGCATTTCCCCGTAATCGTAGGGGTGAGCATTGCGAGCCCGAAGGAGGATAAATATGAAATTAAAACCATTATTTGACAAAGTAGTTCTTGAGCAAAAAAAGCAAGAGCAAACAACTGCATCTGGAATAGTTCTTCCAGGCAGCGATAAAGAGATGCCAATGCAAGGCAAGGTCGTAGCTGTAGGACCAGGTGGCTTTGTAGATGGAAATGAAGTAAAGATGGAAGTTAAAGAGGGACAAGATGTTATCTACAGCAAATACTCAGGTTCAGAAGTTGAAATCGACAAGGTTAAGTATGTAATTCTCAAACAAAGTGATATACTCGCTGTTGTTGAGTAAGGAGGTAAATAATTATGGCTAAGGAATTAAAATATGGAGTAGAAGCAAGAGAGGCTTTAAAAAAGGGTGTTGACCAAGTTGTTAAAGCTGTATCTATAACACTTGGACCCAAAGGAAGAAATGTAGTTATAGACAAATCTTATGGTGCACCACAAATTATAAATGATGGTGTATCTATCGCTAAAGAGATAGAGTTAAAAGATGAGTTTGAAAACATGGGTGCTCAACTTGTAAAGGAAGTTGCAAGCAAGACAAATGATGTAGCAGGTGATGGTACTACTACAGCAACTGTTCTTGCAGGTGCATTAATCGATGAAGGATTTAAGAACCTCGCAGCTGGTGCAAACCCAATCATTTTAAGAAAGGGAATTAAAAAGGCTGTTGACACAGTAGTTGAGTCAATCAAGAAGCAATCAACTCCAGTTGGCGGAAAAGATCAAATCGCAAAAGTTGCAGCTATATCATCAGGCGATGATGAAGTTGGTGCAATGGTAGCAGATGCAATGGAAAAAGTTTCCAAAGATGGTGTTATTACTATTGAAGAGTCTAAAACTATGAAAACAGAACTTGACCTTGTAGAAGGTATGAAGTTTGATAGAGGTTATTTAAGCCCATATATGTGCACAGATATGGAAAAGATGGAGTGCACATTGGAAGATCCATATATCTTTATCACAGATAAGAAGATTTCAAATATTCAAGACATCTTGCCACTTCTTGAAGAAGTTGTTAAGTCAGGTTCTAAACTTCTTATCATAGCGGAAGATATTGAAGGAGAGGCTCTTACAACTCTCATAGTAAATAAACTTCGTGGAACATTTAATGTATGTGCAGTAAAAGCTCCAGGCTATGGTGATAGAAGAAAAGAAATGCTTCAAGATATCGCAATTCTTACAGGTGGACAAGTTATAAGTGATGAACTTGGTCTTGAACTTAAGAAAGCTACTATAAAAGATTGCGGTCGTTCTAAGTCAGTAAAAATTACAAAGGATGACACTATAATAGTTGATGGTCTTGGTGACAAGCAAACTATTAAATATAGAGTAGGACAAATAAGAGCTCAAATCTCTACTACTACATCTGATTTTGATAAAGAAAAACTCCAAGAGCGCTTAGCAAAACTAGCAGGTGGTGTAGCAGTTATAAAAGTTGGTGCTACTACAGAGACAGAAATGAAAGAAGCAAAACTTCGTATGGAAGATGCGCTTAACTCTACTCGTGCAGCTGTAGAAGAAGGAATTGTAGGTGGCGGTGGAACAACTTATATCCATGCAATACCTGATGTTCAAAAATTAGTTGATTCACTTGAGGGAGATGAAAAGACAGGTGCTATGGTAGTTCTTAAAGCACTCTCTGCTCCACTTAAGACTATAGCTGAAAATGCAGGACTTGATGGATCAGTTGTTGTTGAAAAAGTGAAGAATGATAAAGCTGGAATGGGATTTGATGCATATAAAGAAGAATATGTAGATATGGTTAAGTCTGGTATCATTGATCCAGCAAAAGTTACAAGATCTGCAATTCAAAATGCAGCATCTATTGCATCATCACTTCTTACTACAGAATCAGTTGTTGCTGATATAAAAGAGCCAGCACCAGCAATGCCAGCAGGTGGCGGTATGGGCGGCATGGGCGGAATGATGTAATTAATTTAACTATGTTGATTGAGTAGGCATGAATGCCTACTCTTTTTTTGTGATTTTTTGAAATACCAAAAAAAATGCAGAATTTACAACATTTTAAGATATAAAAATTAAAAAATTCTTAATAAAAATGCTTAAAAAAATGTAAAAAAATAATTAAAAATATGCTATAATTTACCAGTAAATTAATTATATTTAAACCCTAAGCCTATTTTCAAAAGCATAGAAATAGGTGATGTTTTAATTTTGCGGAGGAACTAAATGAGATTTAAAAGATTAGTAGCAACTGTGCTTTGCGTCACAATGATTGCGACAAACCTAATGACTAATTTTGCATTAGACGATGAAACAATTGAAACTTTTGCGACAAATACTACTAATAATTTCAAGGAGTATGAAGAGGAAACTGAGTCTGCTGAAGAAATTAACGAGTCAATAGTTTTTGACGATGAAGTAGCAAAAGAAACTAAAGAAATGAAAAGTTATGAAGATGAGTCTGAAATTTTTGATGATGAATCAAAAGAAAATTTCAATGAAGAAGAGCTTGAAGAAGAAACAACTTTTGATTTCAGTGATGAAACTTCGTTAGATGAAACTTCAGTGGAAACATATGAAGAAACAACTGAAAAAATAATTGAAGAGTCAGAAAATAATATAGAAGAAACAAGTGAAGAGGAGTCTATTGATGAGACAGCCGATGATTTATCATATGATGACGTTGCAACTCAATCGGACTCTGATTTTTATGTGGAAGAAGAAATTATAGAATCTGAAACTATTTCAGATGACATAGCTTCATTTTCAGAAGTTAATAATTTAGAAATTGAAAACTATGAGATATATTCAAGTATTGCATCTATGAGCGAAATTGCATCAGCAAGTGACACTTCTGAACTTATAGTTCCTGTTTATCCTATGGGAAATATTCACATTGATTTTTCAGTGCCGTATATTAATGATAAAAAGCCTAAAAATTTTTTAGAGAAACTTTTAGGTGCTGGTAATGAAGAAGAAATCCCTACTCGTTGGGATTCAAGAGCCAAAACAAACGGTAGTGTGTCAATAATACCACCTGTTAGAAATCAAAATCCTTATGGAACTTGCTGGGCATTTTCTACTATAGGAATTATGGAATCCGACTTAAGAAAAAAAGGTATTTTCACTACAGATGATGATGAATCAAGATTAAGTGAGGCTGCACTTGCCTATTTCACATACAATTTAAAGGATGTAACAGCGGATGGTTCGGGAAATCTTGATAAGCCAGGTTTAGAAGGAAATGACTATACCACAATTAATGATTGTGTTTATAGAGAAAATGGAGAAGAACCAGAGTCATTTGCTGACGTAGGAGGAAATTTATCTGCAGCTACTAATTTGATGACGAACCATTTGGGAGCGGTAAAAGTAAATGGCGACACAGAATATAGTAAAGTTTCAGATATAATTAATAATGGACTTGATGGTAAATATGCATTTAATAGTAATAGTTATGAAATGGAAAATGCATACTATATCAATAAAAATAATAAGGATTTAATAAAAAAAGCTATAATTGATCATGGTGCTGTGGGATTTTCTTATTTTGCTATATCATCACGATATGATAATATAAATAGACAATATTATCACACATTTAATGACGCAAATTATACAAATACTCAATGGTCTTTCTTTTCTCCTGTAGATAAGACTGTGGCCAACCATGCAATTATGATTGTAGGATGGGATGATAATATACCAGCATCTAATTTTTATTGTGAGTACGATGAATCTCATGCTACTAATAATGGCGGATGGTTATGTAGAAATAGTTGGGGAGGAGATTGGAGATATTCTGATGGAGGATATTTTTGGCTTTCGTATGATGAGACAAGTTTAAGTGATGTTTTTTATGCGGTAGATGCAGTAAAATCTGGCAAGTATGAGTATAATTATCATTATGATACAACTACATTTTCATCTTCAATAGATGTAAGCGTAAATAATAGTATTGGACATGTGTATCAAGTTAGTTCTGATAACAATCAACTTCTTGAAGCTATAAATATTGGGTTATATTCTACTGAATCATTATTTGATATTGAGATTTACACAAAAGATACTGCAATGAATAATTGCGAAGATGGTACACTCAAGCTAAGGCAAGAAGTATCAAAATTGCTAGCAGGATATTACACTATAGAACTTGATAAAAAAATTGAGCTGAAAAAGGGAAGTTATTATTCTATAGTTATTAAGCCAAAGAGAACTATTGAAATTCATATTGACTATTCATACAATTTAGATGGGCCATTCGGATATTTGAATGATTACAATGAAGTAAAGTCTGGTCAGACATATAAAGGAACCAAAAATGGAACAAGATATGATTATTATGATTATGTAAATCAAGCGAAAACTAGCGGCGGTAAACTTTGGGGGATAAGTTTTAGACTTAGAGGCTTTGGTAATAAAGCAAGAGTCATCACTTTTGATGGAAATGGTGGCGTCGGCACCATGGAAGACCAATACATAAGATATGCATCACAATCATTTATAAATAAAAATCAATTTACTAAAGATGATTGTATTTTTATAGGATGGGAAGATGATGATAATAATTTATATGCAGATGGCGAGAGTATCACATTATTCAACGACTTAAATCTTAGAGCATCTTGGTCTGAAGTTTCAAAGGTTGTTGCGGTCGAGAAACCTACTAAGACAGTTTACAACTACGGAGAAACAGTAGATCTGAGTGGGTTGAAAGTTAGACTAATATTTACTAATGGCGAGACTACTGACATAGTATATAACAATGAGACTAAAAATGATTTCACTGTAATGAGTAATTTTTACAGTGATGTAAATGCTGTTAAAGATTTTAGCTTGATAGGAGTTAAGTATAAGAGTAAATTTGTTGAATTTGAAACATTAGATGGTGTCAGAGAGAATTTATCAAAACTTGGATATAAAATTACTATCAATAATACTCCTAATTTCACTGAACCAATTTCAATATTAAAACAAGGTTGGGCAATACCTATCGCAGTTAATGGAGCTGTTGATTCTTGGGATATGGACGAGACGTATGCATATAATCTTGTAAATAATAGAACACCGATTATTCTATACAGAACTACTGGTGATGATGGGATAGATATTAACAATATAGATTTAAGCAGTGCACTTATGGGATATCTATATGGTATGGGAGAAAATAACAGTATGTTATTTCACGATACTATAACAGATGTAGTGCTGCCAGCAGGAAAAATAGTAGGAGATATTACTGCGGATGGAATTCGTAGCGATATGCCTTGGAGTTTCTATTTTAGAAACAACTATGTTATCATTACGCTTAGTAGACAAAATGAAAAAATATATTTCTATCCTTGGTTCTCTGGATTATTAAATAGTATTTCTATAAAAAACAAGCCAAATAAACTTAATTATCTTGCTGGAGAAAGATTTGACCCGTCAGGACTCATAATATCTGCAAATAATGTTGATAGAAAAAATGAAACAGAATCAAGAGATTTTACATATGATGAGAGATATAAGGACGAATTTACTTTTAGTCCAAGTCTTGATGATGCTTTGACACCAGATGTTGACAAAATAACAGTATCATTTAGAGGTTTTAGTTGTGATTTACCTATAGCTGTAGCAGAGAATGCTGGCGAGATGGTTACAGTTACATTTGACTATGACGACAATGGGAAAATTGCTACAGTTTCTATACCAAAAGGTGGCAAAGTAATGGCACCAAATGAACCTACTAAGAAAGGTTACATATTTAAACAATGGGAAAGACAAAACGAGGAAGGTGTTTGGGAAGCATTTGATTTTAATACAAGAATACTTGAAGACATTACATTAGAAGCTTTGTGGTCTGCAAAAAGATATACTGTTGGATTCTTTGAAAATGATGATGATATTATAAGTTTAGTTTCATATTCTGTACCATATAATTACCGATTTAACTTACCATTTACACGAGCATCACTTTCGGAGATAATTATTAATAATGCAGGAAGTCGTTTTGAAGGAAAAGTTTTGACAGCATGGTATTGTAGACAGTTAGATGAAAATGTTACGTATATAACTCCTGATGATAATTTAACTAGTTATAGGTTAAATGGAAGATGGAGAACTGCAAAATATAACTTAGCATTTGATTTGGATGGGGTTGCAGCAACTGCTATAAATCCTATAGAAAAAGAATATAATGTTGATATAACACTCCCAATACCAACTAATATCCCATCAGGTTATGAGTTCATAGGCTGGTATTATAATGATGTAAAATACGAAGGCAACAGCGAACTTATAAAAGATGATAAGCCAGATGTTAGTGTTGATGGCACAACTATTACTTTAAAAGCTCATTGGAAAAGAGCAATAGTGTTTAATGCAAATGGTCGCGGAATCGCACCTAATTCAATTGAGATTACTTCTGCGACTAATATTACTCTTCCAAATATAACTACAAAGGGCTACACTTTTGATGGCTGGTATAGAAGTGCCACTGATTTTTCTGTTGCAAATAGAGTTGGTGGATATAATGATTCTGTAAGTGTTGATACTCCTACGACATTCTATGCTAAATGGACTCCAAAGTCATATACAATTAATTACAATGCAAATGGAGGAAGTGTAAGTCCAGAGTCTTTTACCAAGACATATGACACTGCATATACTGAAGAACTTGCTGAGCCAACTAAGAGAGGATACACTTTTGCAGGATGGTTTACAGATAACAATGTATTTAACAAGCCATATGACAAAACAAAAGATGATATATATGAAGAAGGGAAAACGACTCCATATTATATCTATGCAAAATGGACTGCAAAGAATTACACAATTCACTATTATTTAAATGGTGGAATAAACACTGGTTCAAGTGAATTTGAAAAAACTTTTGGAACACCGTATACTGGAGAAATCGCTAATCCTACAAAGACAGGATACACTTTTGGCGGATGGTATATTGATAATAATACATTCAACATTGCATACGATAGAACCAAAGATGATATTTATGAAGAAGGTACAGTGGCATATGGTATTTATGCTAAATGGAATCCAAAGTCATATACAATTAATTACAATGCAAATGGCGGAACAGTAAGTCCAACATCATTTAATAAAGAATATGACAATCCATATACTGAAAATCTTGCTATGCCAGTAAAAGCTGGATACACTTTTGGAGGATGGTATAGAGATAATACTACATTCAATAGTGAATATAACAAGAATAATGATGATATTTATCTAGAAGGAACTACCACTTATACTATCTATGCTAAGTGGACTGAAAATACTTATAGTATAACATTTGACTTAGATGGTGGAAGTTGGGAATCATTCGACCCTATAACTATGTCAAGTAGAAGATATTCAGAAGCAGTAACATTCCCTGATGCATCAAAAGTTAAGAAAACAGGTTATACATTTGCAGGTTGGTATAATCAGGCTGAACCAAGTCAGAGAATACTTACTGGCATCTCAGCAAATACTGTAGGTAATTTTGTATTCGTAGCAAAGTGGAATGAAAAATCTTACAGCATTACACTTAATACTCGAGGTGGAACTTGGGCAAATAATTTTGTTCCTGATATAACGAGAAAATATACAGAGAGTAAAACTCTTCCAGTTGCTGAAAATATGACTTATGTAGGACATAGATTTGTTGGATGGTTTGAGCAAAGTGATGAAATGGCAAGTACTCGTATATATGAAGTTCCAGCACATACTGACTCAAACATGTCTTACTATGCTAAGTGGGAGAAAGAAACATATACTATAACATTAAATACAAATAGCGGAACGATTAATAGTGGTAATGTAACTAGTTATACATATGGAGACACTGTAACTCTACCAACGGATGTGACAAGAGCAGGATATGTATTTAAAGGCTGGTGGACATCAGATGGAACAACTGCCGGCACATGGGGAACACAGGTTACAACTATAGGCAACACTTCTACAGGTAATAAAACTTATTATGCAAAATGGGCTAATTCATATGAGGTGATATTTAATTTAACAACCGGAGTAGCACCTGCTGAATCAACTATTACAAATAAACCTGCAACTCAAAATATTGAAAGTGGAGGAAATGCAGTTCGACCAACTGTAGTTCCAACAGCACCAAATTATTCATTCTTAGAATGGTACTTAGATGATACATTTACAATTCCATTCAATTTTGGCATCGCCATTACTCGCGCGACAACCATATATTCAAAGTGGGAAAATGTAACAAATCACGATGTCACATTCAATTTGACTAGTGGAGCAATTCATCCAAATGCTGCAAGTATTTCTAATAAACCAGATAATACTTATGTAGTTCATAATAGAAAAGCAACTAAACCAAGTAATCCAAGTGCCACTGGCTATAAGTTTGTAAATTGGTATACTGATAGTTCATTTACCACAGTCTGGGACTTTAATTTAAATACTGTAGTAGCAGATGGCACGGTGATTTATGGAAAGTGGGAATATCAAACATATAATGTAACTTACAACTTAAATGGCGGAGCATGGGAAAATGGATTTACTCCTACAAGCTCAAGAGAATATAATTCACAATTAACACTTCCAGATTCATCTAAAGTAACTAAGTATGCATATACATTTGATGGCTGGTACGAGGACTCAGAATTAAATGGAACAGCAATTAGTAATATAACAACAACTACAGCAAAGAACAGCGTGCTCTATGCTAAGTGGAGATTAGATTCAAATGCAAAAGTAATCACATTTGCCTATGACTCAAGTAATAATGCAAGGACAGTCGAGCAGGCATTCTTTATTGGTGATGATACAGCACTTAGAACAAATATATTCTCAAGAAGCGGATACACATTTAATGGTTGGAAAGATTTAAATGGAAACTCATATACTAATACAAGTGAGTTAAGTGATAATATTATATTAATCGCGCAGTGGAAACAAAACTACGTTCCTTATATACCATCAAGCGGAGG
>JAFWVX010000047.1 GCA_017523785.1 Lachnospiraceae bacterium | reverse complement strand
GTCAGCAGGAACTGAAGACTATTCTGTGCACATACTTAGAGAACTCGGAGAAGTAATAGTTCATGGCGTATCTATGAAACCAGGTAAGCCAGTTATCCTTGCGATAGTCGATAATAAACCAGTGATAGGACTTCCAGGCTATCCACTAAGTGCATATCTCGCCTTTGACTTGTTTTTAAAACCACTTCTAAATCACGACAAAGATACTCAAGATGAGATTGATGCAGTTGTTTCAAAGAGACTTGTCTCATCACTTAAGTATAGGGAGTATGTAAGAGTTAAGGTTGGAAGAGTAGAGGATAAATATATTGCCTCACCTCTCAATCGTGGTGCTGCATCTCAGATGAGTATGGTTAGAGCAGACGGCATACTTATAATTCCACAAAATAGTGAAGGTATAGAAGCTGGAGAAACTGCAAAAATAAAACTCATAAAAAATAAAAAGATGCTCGACAACACACTTGTATCAATAGGTTCTCATGATGTGCTTATGGATATAGTTGCCGACATAATGGCAAATAATTATAATGATGTGACTCTATCATCAACTCATGTTGGCTCTATGGGTGGACTTATGGCACTTAAGAGAGGTGAGACTATAATCGCCCCTACACATTTACTTGATGAAAATGATGGCAAGTATAACATAAGTATCATTAAAGAAATATTTGGCGGAGGAAAAGTTTCGATTATCAAAGGCTTTGATAGAATTCAGGGTATAATGGTGAAGAAGGGCAATCCTTTAAATATTAAAGGTATCGAAGACCTACCAAAGTATAAATTTGTGAATAGACAGAGAGGCGCAGGCACTAGAGTTTTACTTGACTATAAATTAAAAACACTCGGCATAGACCCAAAGACTATAGACGGCTACGACAAAGAAGTTGCAACACACATGGCTGTGGCTGCAAGTGTGGCAAGTCCATACATAGACTGTGGACTTGGTGTTAAGTCTGCGGCTGATAGCATGGGACTTGATTTTATAGAAGTTGGAATAGAAGAGTATGATTTTGCTGTACTTACTAAAAATTTAAATGACGAAAAAGTTAAAAAGTTTTTAGACATAATAAAATGCCAAGACCTCCGTGATAAACTCGATAGCCTTGGTGGCTATGGTTATAGAAATCTTGGCATTATTATTAATATATAAATTATCCTAGTATATTATCTATAGCAGCTACAAATGATGATTGCATCTCGCTAAAGAATGCAGCGAATTGTTCCTCGTAGCCATCCATCTTTTCTTCATTTACATTGAATTTGTATGAAACGATACTTAATATATCGTCAACACGTGATTCATATGCACCGATTATGTCTTTAAAGTCTTCTTCGATAGGATTTAATTCAGCCATTGGATTTGAAGCTCTAAGTTCTTTTGCTTTTCCAATTAATTCAATCTTTCTAAGATTGAGTTGTCTTCTTAATTCCTTCATTACACTATCTACTACTGGCTTAGAAGCAGTTCCCTTATTGGCTGCAGCAACTAAGCTTGCATCATTTTCTGCACTGAGTAAGAATTCTTTTCTTGCCTTTGTAGACTCATCTATGAGTGCTTGAGCAGCAGCAGTTGCAGCTCTTTGAGACTCTCTGATTGCCTCTTGTTCTTTCTCAACCTTAGCTCTCTCAGCGGCGATTGACTCATTTATAACTTTTTGAGCCTCGTGGAATGCCTTGTTGTTAGCATCCTCAATAGCCTTATTAGCAAGATATGTCTTATATTCCTCATCTGTGATATCACTCTCTAAGTTCAACACCTTGCCCTTAGGTCCAATGTCATATTCGCAGTTTTCAAAAACAAATTTCTCTGACTTCTTATAAGCAATGCCATTATTTTTAAATACATAATAGTATTTGCCGATTTTTTGAAGCCCAGTAACCATGTGTGAGTTGGCATCAAAATAGTAATTGTCACCCTTGATTGCGAGCCAGTCACTAGTTATAAATGCACCATTTTCTTCGTATTTGTATAATTCCCCATCTTGCACCCAGCCTGCAAATGTCACATTTGCGATTAACAATACGAAAAGCGCATTAATCAAAACAAAAAACTTGATACCTTTCATAAGATACCCCCTTAAAAATAATATGGATAAATTATACTATATGGAATATTGAAAAGCAATTAAATATTAATAATTTACATACCTGCAAATGACTCTTATGTTGTAGTCTATGGTAATTTATACTTAATTTTAAGGCAGATATGACGCCTTTAAAATTGTAATTATGGATTTTTTAATATACAGTATATATTGTAAGCAAATCGCCCAGACCTATTAGTTAGTAGGTTATTGGGCGGTTTTTAAGACTTTTTTAATAATTTGCCGCTATCGCCTGTTTTTTATGTCTTTAATTTTTTTAATGATTATTGTATAATATTATGGTGTCTAAAAATAGGGAAATAGCTATAATAACCGGTGTCACATCATTTTTGGGTAGGAGTATGGCGAAGATGCTTTTATCTAAAGGCTTTATGGTGTTTGGCATCGTGAGGCCTGATTCAGAAAAACTTGGGCTCGTTGAAGAGATAGATGGACTTAGAATTATTAAACTTGATTTTGATATTGTCAATTCAAATGACTTCCTATGTGTAAATGACTTAGATTTTAGCAAGCAATTATTAGAACTAAAAGAAAATGATTATGACATAAGCTTTTTGCATTTTGGCTGGGGCAGCACACTTGATAGAAGTAATTTCATGAAGCAGATGCTCAATGTTGATATGAGTATGAAGGTTCTTGAATTTGCAAAAGTGCTTGGTGCAAAGAGATTTATATTTGCAGGCTCACAGGCGGAGATGTCGGAAAGTGCCTATGGGCTTGCTAAGAAGCAATTTGCGTCATTTGCTGAAGAGAAACTTAAAGACACAGAGATGAGTTTTATACATCTAAGAATTTTCTCAGTCTATGGTGTTGGCGACAGAGATAACTCGCTCATAATGACTCTTCTTAAACTCTGTAAAGAGAATATGGATGTTGGCTTAAGTTCTTGTGCTTATGACTGGAACTTTTTATATATAGAAGATTTTGTAAATATAGTATTTAAGATGATTCAAAAAAACATCCCTACAGGAACTTATGATATAGCAAGTAAGGACACAAGACTTCTTAAGGATTATGTGATAGAGGCTCACAAAGTTTTGAAGGCAAAAAATAAATTAAACTTCGGTGAGAGAGCTGACAGTGTAGAGACATTTGCAATTCCTGATATCACAAGTACTATAAATGCAATCGGTAAATTTGAATTCACGACATTTGAAGAAGGAATAAAGAAAACATTAAAAAGTATATAATATGGAACAAGAGTTAATAAAAGTAAGAGGCGCAAGCGAACACAATTTAAAAAATGTTGATGTTGATATACCAAGAGAAAAACTTGTAGTTATAACTGGAGTATCTGGTAGTGGCAAGTCAAGTCTCGCTTTTGATACAATTTTTGCAGAGGGGCAGAGAAGATATATGGAATCCCTCTCTTCTTATGCGAGACAGTTCTTGGGCCAGATGGAAAAACCAAAGGTGACTTCTATAGAAGGATTGTCGCCTGCGATTTCTATAGACCAAAAATCTACAAATAGAAATCCTCGTTCAACTGTAGGAACTGTGACTGAGATTTATGACTACTTGAGACTTCTCTATGCTCGTATCGGTATACCACATTGTCCTGAGTGTGGTAAAGAAGTAAAGCGACAGACTGTTGATGAGATAGTTGATAACATTATGAAACTTAAGGAAGGCACTAAGATTCAACTTCTCGCCTATGTAGTTCGTGGTAAGAAGGGAAGACATGAAAAAGTCTTTGAGTCAGCAAAAAAATCTGGTTACTCAAGAGTCAGCGTAGATGGAAATGATTATTCACTTGATGAGGAAATCAAGCTTGATAAAAATATAAAACATAATATAGAAATAGTTGTTGATAGACTTGTTATAAAAGAAGGAATTGAAAAGAGACTTACTGACAGTATTGAGACAGTTTTTAAACTTTCAGATGGACTTCTTCAAGTTGATGTGGTTGGTGGAAAGCCACTCAACTTTAGTCAAAACTTTGCTTGTAGTGACTGTGGTATAAGTATGCAGGAGATTGAGCCAAGGTCGTTTTCATTTAACAATCCGTTTGGTGCCTGCGAAAAATGTAGTGGCTTAGGATACAAACAAGAGTTTGATGTTGATTTGATGATACCCGATAAAACTTTATCAGTAAGCGAAGGATGTATTGTAGTGCCAGGATTTGCATCACTCAATAAAGATAATTCGTGGGTAGGATCTATCATAAGAGTAGTTGCAAAAAAATATAAAATAAATCTTGATAAGCCTTGGAAGGATTTAACTAAGAAAGAAAAGGATATTCTCCTTTACGGAATAGGTGATGACACAGTAAATGTAAAATATACTTCAGCAGCCGGAAATAGAAACACATGGGAAGTTAATTGGGAAGGTATAATAGAATCTTGTAGAAGAAGATACAATGAATGGTCCACAGATTCGCAAAGAATTGCTTATGAAGAATTTATGACATTGCTTCCTTGTGAAGAATGTCATGGACAGAGACTTAAGAAGACTTCTCTTGCAGTTACTGTTGGTGGAAAAAATATCGCAGAGATTTGTGATTTGTCACTTATTGATTTTAGAGATTTTATAAATAATTTAAAACTCACTGCTATGCAAGAAAAAATAGGTGCAGTGATTTTGAAAGAAATCAAAACGAGAGTTAACTTCTTGATAGATGTAGGGCTTGACTATCTTGCACTTTCTCGTATGACAGCAACACTTTCAGGTGGAGAGGCTCAAAGAATAAGACTCGCAACTCAGATAGGAACAGGACTTGTCGGAGTATGTTACATACTTGATGAGCCATCTATAGGACTCCATCAGAGAGATAACTCAAAACTCATCGCGACACTTAAGCATTTACGAGACTTAGGTAACACTGTCCTCGTAGTTGAGCACGATGAGGAAACCATGAGAGAGGCTGATTACTTGGTTGACATAGGTCCTTATGCAGGAGTTAAAGGTGGCGAACTAGTTGTTAGCGGCACCATTGACAAAGTAGAAAAATGTAAAAACAGTGTCACTGGTCAGTATCTTAGTAGAAAACTTGAGATAAAGGCACCAGATAAATACCGTGAGCCAAAAGGTTTCATAACTATAAAAGGTGCGAAAGAAAATAATTTAAAAAACATAGATGTAAAAATTCCACTTTCAATATTAACTTGTGTGACAGGTGTATCAGGAAGTGGCAAGTCAAGTCTCATAAATGAAGTTCTCTATAAGAGTCTAGCAAAAACTTTAAATAGAGCAAATACTAGAGCTGGAAAGCATGATAAGATAGAGGGTATAGATCAACTTGATAAAATTATAATGATAGACCAAAGTCCTATAGGTAAGACTCCACGATCAAATCCTGCGACTTATACAAGTGTATATGATTTAATAAGAGAACTCTACGCATCTACACCTGATGCAAAAGAGAGAGGATATAGCAAGGGAAGATTTTCATTTAATGTAAAAGGCGGAAGATGTGAAGCCTGCGAAGGTGATGGCATAAGAAAAATTGAAATGCACTTCCTTCCTGATGTCTATGTGCCTTGCGAGGTCTGCGGAGGAAAGAGATACAATCGAGAAACTCTTGAAGTAAAGTATAAAGGCAAAAACATTTACGACATCTTAGAGATGACAGTTGATGATGCAAATGAATTTTTCAAAAACCAACCAAGAATTATGAAGATAATGGAAGTTTTGAAAGCAGTAGGACTTGGTTATATGAAACTCGGTCAACCTGCTACAGAACTTTCAGGTGGTGAGGCACAGAGAGTGAAACTCGCCTACGAGTTATCAAAGAGATCAACTGGAAAGACAATCTATGTTCTCGATGAGCCAACCACAGGACTTCACTTCTATGATGTCCACAAACTCATAGATATTTTACAAAAACTTACTGACCAAGGTAACACAGTTGTAGTTATCGAGCACAACTTAGATGTAATAAAATCTGCTGACTATATAATTGATCTTGGACCTGAGTCAGGTGACAGAGGTGGCACAGTCATCGCAACTGGCACACCAAAAGAAATTGCGAAAGTTAAAAACTCTTACACCGGTCAATACCTAAAGAAAATATTATCGTAGGGGACGACGTTCTGTCGTCCCTTGTAGGGACTTTTCCTTACGAGCTAGAATATTATGATTAATTATATTAAAAAATTTAATATTTTCATTATTGCACTTGTCATCTTGTTGACAAGTTCTATTCCTGCATACCCAATATTAAACCAACTCCAAGGTCGCGACCATGACTATGAAAATACATTTTCATATCTCTCTAAGGGACCTGAACTCACAAGCGGTGGCGAGTTGTTAGTCCTTGGTGACAGTTTTGGATTTTTATTTTGCGAGTATGTAGAGAGAGGTGTGAACTATGTTGTGCATCAGGGCTATACTGTAGAAAAAATTTACAATGAATTTTTGCCTCTTGTAGAAGGCAATAAGTATAAATATTGCTTTTTGATGATAGGCCCTAACGATTTTATGAAGCAGACTGAAGTCTCTGCATTTAAATCAATTGTGCAACTTATAGTCAACGATTTGAAATCTAAGGGAATGCAGGTAATCGTCACTGACTACTGTGACCCAGACTATAATTCAAATATGACTTATTCGCTCAGTCATTACCCTCTAAAGTGCTGGCAGTATGACTCGGCCATTAAAGATGTTAAGAGATATAACGATTTATTGTATGTAGAAATGAGGGACCTTTTGAACCTCTACGGAAGGCTACCTATGGACCCTGTCCACCCTGACAAGGCACTATATAATCCGCTGCTTGAAAGAGTGGAAAAAATCATTGAAAATGACAAGATTTTAAGGGGAATTAACTAACTCGCCTTGACATTATGGCTTAATTTGTTATAATTACTATGTTTTAAGAGCGTGTAGCTCAGCTGGATAGAGCACTTGGCTACGGACCAAGGTGTCGAGGGTTCGAATCCTTTCACGCTCGCGAAAAAAGCCTTGATTTTAGGGCTTTTTTTATTGTCAAAAGTCGTTTGGGTCAAATTGGGTCAAATTTTTTTCAATTTGTCTCAAAAATATTTATTGTTTCATAATCTTGTGCATGCTGATAGACTGTCTTTAGAACTATATCGGTTGCCCATCCGCCCATCTTTTGGAAGACCTTATTTGGCACATTTCTATTGTGAAGTTCTGAGGCAAAGAAGTGTCTGAATTTATGGATAGAGAAGTGTGGCAGGTTATGCTCGTCCTGGACCTTATAGAGCCATTCATTGATGGCGGTATTGCAGCCTTCATATATTCTTTTTTCTTTTTTTATTTTTTCTGTTATGAATTGTGGGACTTTGATAGTTCTATTTGATTCAAATGTCTTAGGTGGCTTAATAACTCTTTTATGGTTTACATATGCAGCAGACTTATTAATTTTGATTATGCCATCTTCGACATCTGATAGAGTGAGAGCTATAATCTCGCCAATCCTTAATCCATAAGAAGCAAGTAAGAGTGCTATATCGTATGGGGTCCCTTCACTTAAATCAATCATAAGTTTTACATCTTCAAGTGTAGGAATGTATTTTTCTCTTTTAATTTTAGGTGGAAGTATTATCTTATATCTCTTGTCAGTAAATGTATATACGACTGCAGACACAAAGCCGTAGAAGTTCCTGGCAGACTTTGGAGAGTGCTTTTTGGAATATTCATTTACAACATTTTGAAGTACTATTTTGTTAATGTCAGATAAATAAGTATTTGCAAACTTCTTTGGAACTGCTCTCATATATTGGTCATAGTTTTTAAGCGTCGAATGAGAGAGTATATTTGATTTTGAATCTATGTATATCTTAGCAGAGTTTATGAAAGTATCGTTAGAAGCATAATAATCTCTGCCAATTAAATCTTGCATATCTTTTCTTATGTCTTTTTGGGTAGGTCTAATATCATATGTCTTTGAATATGTTTTGCCATTATACATCTCACGAACTCTATAATGACCATTTTTCAATTTCGTTATATTCATTATTATCCTTTCCCTTGATTTCAATATATTGTAATAAGTAAACAAAAAGAGCCAAGTAGGTTATACTTGACTCTTCTCAGCCTTTCGGGCTTTAAACAAATATTGTCCTTTCGGACTACCCAATTTAATGGGCTCATATACTTGTATATTAGCATAAACGCTGCGAAAAGTCAAATATACAATTTTTTAATTTTGTTTGTTATTGAATTCATTATTGCCAAAGGTACTGTTATATTTGCAAGTGCATCTTGAGGAACCTTTGAATTAATAATTCTCATTTTACTAATTGTTTTTATTTGATTGGTTAAAGCT
>JAFWVX010000007.1 GCA_017523785.1 Lachnospiraceae bacterium | reverse complement strand
CCACTTGGTTCCATTCCGGTTATGACGCGACTGAGGGAAACACCCGTTCCCATCCCGAACACGACGGTTAAGCCTCAGACGGCCGAAAATTCTACGCTGGTAACGGCGTGGTAAGATAGGTGGTAGCCGGTTTTTTATTGCTTAAAAATATGCGATTTATTCGCATTTTTTATTTTTGCATAATTCTACTTATATTCAAATTACAAATGTTAAATCATGTATTGACATAGCATTATATTTATAGTAAAATAATTACCTAAGAGGTAATTAGTATGGAGAAAAATAATTATCAGAATCAAATGGAACATCCAGGGAAAATCTTAGCCGTAATGCTAAAAAAAGTTAATATGAGCCAAAAAGAACTTGCTATAAGAACAGGAATGACAGAAAAACATATTTCTACTGTTATTAATGGTAGCAGGGGTATTAGTTTGGATTTTTCTAAAAAACTGGAATATGTTTTTAATGATGTTAAAAGTGGTTATTTTTACAATTTACAATTAGAATATGACGAATTAAAACAGAGACAGGAAGAAGAAAATGGTATTACTGAAAATGAAAAGCACATATTGAAACAATTAAAAGAGCCAATAGATTATATAATTGAAAGAGGGCAAAGTTTCATAAGTGCAACAATGACTGATGTAGAAAAGATAATAGGTATTAGAAAATTTTTAAAAGTAAGTAATTTAGAATTAATTCCGCAAGCCTCAAATCAAACAGCATTTAGAAAGAATAAGAATACAACTGTAAATCAATATGTACTATCAATGTGGATTCAGATATGCGAATATTATGCTGGAAGAATTGAATGCAAATCAAACCTTAACATTGATTTACTTAATAACAAATTAAGTAGCATTAGAAATCTTATGAATGTTAGTATTAATGAGGCTCGAAAAACATTACAAAAGATTTTATTGGATTGTGGAATCATATTTGATATCGTTCAAAACTTCAAAGGAGCTCCAGTTCAAGGTTTTATTAAAAACGAAAATAATAATAAAATATTAATGTGCATAACTATTAGAGGGAAAAGAGCAGATAGCTTTTGGTTTACAGTGTTTCACGAGATTGGTCATATAATTAATGGTGATGTTGAAAATATAAAAGTAGATACATATACTGATATTAATGAAAAAGAAATAAAGGCTAATGAATTTGCTTCAAACCTAGTTATGAATAAAAATGATTATCAAATGTTTGTAAATGCAGGTGATTATACATTGAATTCAATTAAAAGGTTTTCAAAGCAACAAAATATTCCACATTATATGACGATTGGTAGAATACAAAAAGATGGCATTCTAGAGTACAATCAGTATTATAACGAAATACCACAATATATTTGGAGTAAATAGAAGGAGTAATTCATGCCAAGAAAAGACAAGAATATAACGCCATCAGTAACACAAAAATTGCAACAATTGGGGTATAGTGTTGCTGATTGGGATGATTCAAAGACAAAATTAACTGAAGAAATCAAAGAGGTTTTATCTAAAGCTTCTAAATCGCAAAAAGGAAATGAAGGATATCCTGATAGGGTTTATATTGATGAAAAAAATAAACTGTTAATTTTAGTTGAAGAAAAACCAACTATGAAAGAACATTTAATAGATGATATAGAAAAAGGTGCTGTGGCAGGCATAAAATGGTATTTGTCAAAATTTCAAAAAGAAGCTTTGGCTAAGGAACATAAGAATTTAGTATCAAAGTTTAGCAAATGGAATGTTTTGGGAATTGCAGCTAGCGGTGATTTTTCAAAAGAATATCAATATAAATTTTCTTGTTTTGTAATAGACAAAAAAACTAATGATATCAAATTGTTACCACAAATAACTAATTTTGTAAAACATGAAGATTTTCTCGCAATTTTTAATTCATTAAATGAGGAAGAGGCAATAAACCAAATTTCTCAATCTAGTAAAAAGATAAACAATTTGCTTAGAAATATCGATTCACAAAAACGACCTGTTCTCTTATCTGCACTTATGATATGCTTGCATAAAACAAATGAGAATGGTAACGATTTTCCAGATATATATCAAAACATGAATCCTGAAACATTGTCGAACAATGTTCTGCCTAAGGCTAAATCTATATTAGAAAACGAGGGAATTCCTAAAGAAAAATTAGAGGTTTTAGAAACCGAATTAGCATATTTAAAAACTGATGTATCACTTAAAACTACAGATGTTTTGATGCAAATACTAGACGAGTTACAGAAATCAGTTATACCATTATTTAACAATGGATTCTCTGATAATTCTAATTATGATATTATTGGCAAGTTCTATGAAGAGTTTTTAAAATACGCTGGAGTTTCAAATGTAAAAAAAGGAATTGTTTTAACGCCAAGGCATATTACCACATTATTTACAAAACTAGTTGATATAAAAGATAATGATAAGATATTAGACTTATGTTGTGGCACAGGTGCATTTTTAATAGCAGGTATGAATGAAATCATTAAAAAGATTAATGAAAGCAATAGGTCTGATAAAGTAGATGCTATAAGAAAAGTTAAAGAGAACCAATTGCTTGGGTTTGAATTAAACCCCACAATGTATATTTGTGCTATATCTAATATGTTATTTAGAGGGGATGGAAAATCCTCTATATATAACTGGGATTCAATTTATGATAAAAAAGCTCAGGAAGAGATGAATAAGTTTGGGGCAACAATAGGCTTTATTAATCCACCTTACAGTGGCAAAGAAAATAAAGAGAACCCTACACCTAAAGAGATAACATTTCTATCAAAACTTTTGGATAATTGTTCTAGATATGGTGTTATAATTGCACCATTTAGTACATATTTTAAAGATGATGAAATAAGAGAGAATATATTAAAAAAACATACACTAAAAATGGTTATAAATATGCCAGCTGATTTGTTCCAACCAAATGCTTCAACTCATACTGCTATTGCAGTTTTTGAAACACATAGACCATTTGATTATAAAAAAGATAAAGTGGTATTTTATGATTTGAAAGATGATGGTTTTGTGATGTCGAAAAATAAAGGAAGGACAGATGTATATAATAAATGGAATAATATAGAAATGGATTTGGTAAAGACTATAAATGGAAAAGGACGAAAACAAGATAATATGACATACTTAAAAACATTTATTAATCCGAGTGATGAGTGGAATATATATGCACATAGCGAAACTGACTATTCTACTTTATGTGAGGAAGATTTTATAAAAAATGTATCAGACTATATGGTTTTTGAAGCAAAAAAGGACTTAGGCATAATTGGAACAGATTATACAGAGAGTGAACTGTTTAGATTGCTAAGTTCATATTTGACTGAACAAAAGCATATAGAAGAAAAAATTAATCAAAGTTTAAATATTGATAATTGGAAGTTGTATAAAATAATAGATTTGTTTAATATAAAAGGTTATGGAAGCATATCTAGCGTTGAATTGGAAAGTAAGGGGGTAGGCGAATATCCATATGTTACACGAACAGAACAGAACAATGGTATTAGCGGATTTTATGATTATAAAACAGCACCTAAAAATGTTTTAACAATTGAAACAACACTTTCTGGTTTATGCTTTTATCATGACTATGAGTTTTCTACTGGTGATCATATAATGGTGCTTGAACCAAAAGAAGGAGTTGTTTTAAATAAATATACTGCAATGTTTATTAAGACAATTTGGCGAAAGAATTCTTATAAGTATGATTATAATAGACCTGCAATTAAAGAAAACATTGTAAAAACTTCGTTAATACTTCCTAGCAAAAATGGAAAGCCAGATTGGGATTATATGGAAAAGTTTATTAAAAAGTTACCTTATGGTGACTTAATATAAATAGAATGGTACTGGAGGTTGAACCAATGTAAAAATGCAGCTAATTAATATTTAAAATAAATGTAAGTAAAAAATAAAAAAGCACCTACCATATAGATAGATGCCTTGAAAGTATTTGTTAAAACACTTTCTCCCAAGAATATTTTATCAAATCCTTTCAATAATTACAATACAGTTGTAATTATTTTTTGTATCTAGGTTATGGCAGGTGTGAAAGGATTAGTAATGAAGAAAATATATGATTTAAAAAAGAAATTGAATCTAAACTATTTGGATTTAACTAACAAAACAACATGCTTTGGAAAACTTGGGTTACCGAGACTTACTTGCAATACTAATTTTAAACCTGATTATATTGCATTGTCAGGGCAGCCTTGTGACTATTTTAGAACAAAAAATACAATAGTTGCATTTAATGAATATGATTGTGCATTTAACGGTAAAAATGGATTATATTATTCAATCTACTTTAAAGACAAGAAGAATTTAGAAAAGCTAAAACAGAAGTATAATAAGGTAAAGTACTTTATTATGCCAGACATATCTATTTTTGGAGATATTCAGGCATATGAAAATCATCATAGGATGGGGCAAGCTCGAGAAATTGCTTTATGGTTGAATTTAGAAAACAAATCTGTAGTAATTCCTTTTGTTGGTTGCGGAAGTAGAGCTGATTTTCAATATATGATAGAGGGTCTTGAAGATGTTTCTGTGGTAGCATTTAGCACAAAAGGCAAAGTGAGTAATGAAATTGAAACGAAGCTATTAATTGATACAATAAAATATACTGTAGATAATTTAAAAAAATTAAAAAGAATTATTGTGTATGATGTGTGTAAGGATAATAGTTATGTAAACACAACATTCAAATATGCAAAGGAAAAAGGAATAGACATTGTAGTTCCAAATAATATGTTAAAAATTAGGAATCAAGTGAAATCACTTGGTACTTGTATGGAGGTGTAATATGAATGGAACATCTTCAAATTTAACAAATGGAACTAATGGTGCCCCACAAATTAATACTAAAAACTATGAACAAGAGCAGATTGAAATGGCATTAGAAGAATTATACGATAATAATAATCCTTTTGATCAGTTTCCATTAACTATAAATCTTGATAAGCAAAGCAAACATATAAAAGGAAGCAATAATTACATTGATGGAAGAAGCGAAATAACTATTAACAAAAATGAATTGCAACAGTTGGTGAATTTAAAGGCAACACGAGGAGAGTATGTAAGTCCAACAAAAGAAAGAGTTAATTTTGGAAAAGTTATTGGTTTGTATGCAGACTTAGTAACTGGCAGAAAAATTCCAACTACGCAAGGGATAATACATTATTCGAAAGTTGGTGTTCATGTTGTCCCAGCAAACCCAAAGGAGAGTAAAAATGATTAATAAAAATGAAAAGCAATATTTTGATAAATTATATAAATATGTACATGAACATATGAGTGAAATATATAATCTTTACTTTGATGAGGAAACAGACCAAAAAGCAGTATTTGAAACAGACTACGAAACGGATAATGGACTTGATTTTAGCGATAAAAGATATGAAGAATATTGTGAAATGCTATTTAAACCAAGTGATGGTAAGGGGTATATTACTATTAATTATCATACATTACCATATAAAGTTATTTGTAATGGTTTTGTAGTATATCAAAAGGAGGGTTTGGACGGTTAAGCCTCAGACGGCCGAAAATTCTACGCTGGTAACGGCGTGGTAAGATAGGTGGTAGCCGGTTTTTTATTGCTTAAAAATGTGCTATAATATTTGAAAAGGAAAATATTATGAAAGAAAAAATTATTTATCAAAATGAAAGAAAAATTGTCTATGTTGAAGGTGACAAAGCAATTAAAACATTTAATAGTTCTTACGAAATTTCACAAGTTCTAAATGAGGCATTGAATCAATCAAAAGTTGCTGAGGCTGGAATTAATGCACCAAAAGTTTATGAAGTAAAAGAATATGACAATAGACACGGAATTGTGATGGACTATATTGATGGAGATAATCTAGAGAATATAGTTAATAAAAATTCCAAAAATGAAAAAGACTATATCAGTTTGTTTGCAAAAACTTATCACGATATGATACAAAACAAATCTTTAAATCTCAATAATTCATATGGAAGAATAAAAAACAAAATATTTTCATCTGAGCTTCCAGCAAATATAAAGTATGGATTATTTTATAAACTTCGCGATATGGAATTTGCAAGAGATGTAATACATGGAGATTTTGCATTTTCAAATATTATAATGGCAAAAGATAAAAAAGTTTATATATTGGATTGGAGCCATGTTGCTTATGGTGCAAAGCAATTTGATATTGCGATTACCTATGCATTATTTGAGTTGCAAGGGAGAAAAGATTTAGGAGAATTATATATTGATAAGATGAAGGAACTTGATGGTGTTGATAGAGAACAGGTGTTTAAAGTTTTGATACTTGCATATGTCTATATAGTTGATAGATATGATGAAGCAGTAAGAAAAAATATTTACAAAAAAATTTATGAGATAATAAAAAGTGAAGAGGCATAAGTTATGGTAAAGTTTGATTCAAAAGTTCAAATGTATAAATTTTTTGTTTTGAGAGAGGTTGCTCGTCTCGCATATGAAGGGAAACTTGCCGATGAGATTGATAATATTCCTGCGAGATTATTTCCAGATGATAATACACAAGGTTTTGTTGACATATATAAAACAAGAGAAATAGCAAAGATGAGAGTTAAACTTGCTACAGGTGGAGACATTTCTAATGAAAATGTAGTTGAAGTTATGGAACTTGCTTGTGATGAATGTCCACTTGAAGGATATGAAGTGACAAATGCTTGCCGTGGATGTCTCGCACATAGATGTGAAGAGAATTGCAAATTTGGAGCAATATCATTTGATAAAGATGGTAGAGCACATATTGACCCAACAAAATGCAAATCTTGCGGAGCATGCAGTAAAGCTTGCCCGTATAGTGCTATAAGACAAAATATAAGACCTTGCCGATCAGCTTGTAAAGTTGGCGCAATGGGATTTAATGATAGAAAAGCTGCACAGATTGATAATAATAAATGTATAGCTTGTGGAGCTTGTGTGTACCAATGTCCATTTGGTGCGATAATGGATAAATCGTATATGCTTAATGTAATCGATTATATAAAGAATAGTGACAACAATAAAAAGTATAAAGTTTATGCGGTAGTTGCACCAGCAATTTCTTCTCAATTTTCAGAAGTTAAACTTGCTCAGGTTATAACAGGAATAAAAAAATTAGGTTTCTACAAAGTTATTGAAGCTGCATTTGGTGCTGACATTGTGGCAGAGAAAGAAACAGAGGAATTGGTTGAGAAGGGATTTTTAACAAGCTCTTGTTGCCCAGCATTTGTAAAATTTATCAAAACTAATTATCCAGATATAGTTAAAGACATATCAAGTAACCCATCACCTATGGCAGCAGTTGCTGAGTATATAAAGCAAAAAGAACCAACAAGCAAGATAGTATTTATTGGACCTTGTATCGCAAAAAAAATGGAAGTAAAGGATACTAAGTCAGGAGAGTTTATAGATGTTGCTTTGACATTTGAAGAACTTGAGGCTATGTTTGATGCAAATAATTTTGACTTGTCATCATTTGAAGAAACTAAACTTGATGATGCATCTTATTTTGGAAGAATATTTGCAAGAAGTGGCGGACTTGCGGAGGCTGTCAAAGAGGGACTGATAGAAACTGGAAATACGAAGTTTGAATTGAAGCCAGAAATATGTAATGGAATAGAACAATGTAATCTTGCGCTTTTAAAAAAGAACAAGGGAATACTTGATGCTAATTTCATAGAAGGAATGGCCTGTGTTGGTGGATGCATCGGAGGACCGGGGTGTCTTAATCACGAGTTAAGAGACAAAACGGAAGTGGATAAATACGGAAAGGATGCGGGAGAAAAGAAGATACTTGATGTGACTAAAAACACAAAGGTTTCATAAATATTATTGCATATAAAATATGATTTGTGATAAAATATTTAAGAGGGCAGTTTTAAAAGGAGCACATATGAAAAAAAGAGTATTGTCTACAATTATAGCAATAGTGTTACTTATGACATCAAATGTATTTGCATATCGTTGGGTTGAGTATGAAAATAATTGGTATGTTTTAAATGAAGATTCAGGAGAATATCTTAAAAGTTTACTTCTTGATACTGGTAACAATGTCTATTATTTAGATGCAGAAGGAAAGCTTATAACTGGATGGTGGAGAAATCCTCACACAAAAAAATATTATTTCTTTGATAATAAAGTTGATAGAAATTATGGCGGAATGATATTTGGATTACATATGATTGACGGATATTATTATTATTTTGGTGACGACGGATCACTCCAAACTTCAGGAGAAAAAGGTCAATATAAAAAAGTTTATCAAGAATTTTATGCTGACAGTGAAGGATATTTATACTATGACAATGTTTTGATGAGAGACACAAGTATAGCAAAGTCAGAATTTTACACAAATACGCTCTACTATAATAATGTGAATTTGAATAATTACTATCTTGCAAATTTTGACACTGCTGGAAATGCTAGAGACATTGAGGGAGAGGAAAAATCAGAGGTGAATATGTCACATGCTGTAAAAGATTCTACGAAGACATCTGGATCAAACACCGCAGGTGGAACAAACTACTCAGTTGACACTGAAGGAAGAGTGCAACTTCATGATCCAATCCCAGAAACAAGTGCAGCAGAGAAATATGGACCAATGGATGTGAAATAATATTTGGCGGATGTTTAATCATCCGCTAATTTTTTGTATAGGAAAAGATTTGAATTTTACTATTAAGACAATTGGCTGTAAGGTCAACACATATGAGTCGAGTAAGATAAAGGACGAGCTGACTAAACTCGGTCTCGTTTATGTTGATGTAGAAAATAAAAATGAGTATAAAAATCTTGATTTATATATAGTTAACACTTGTAGTGTCACAAGTATAGCGGATAAAAAGTCAAGGCAAATGCTTCACCTTGCAAAAAAATACAATCCAAATGTGGTAGTTATCGCAATAGGATGTATGGTTGATTCCCTCACCGTAGGGGACGACATTTTGTCGTCCCGTGTAGGGGCGAGCACTGCGAGCCCGCACTTAGATGGAGTTGACTATTTATTATCAAATAAAGAAAAGAATAATCTCAGCGACTTAATTTTATCTCTCGCAAAAGAAAAAAATGAAAATTGTTGTGGCAATGCTGTAGGAGCGAGCCCTGCTGATTCTTGTACGGGCGAGCTACGCGAGCCCAATCGTATCCGTGCCTTCATCAAAATCCAAGACGGCTGCAATCAGTACTGCACTTACTGCATCATACCTTATCTTCGAGGAAATATTAGTTCTCGCTCAAATGATGACATTATAAATGAAGTTATAGAGAAATCTAAAAGTGGAGTTAAGGAAATAGTTTTAACAGGTATTCACCTAAGTTCATTTGGACTTGATAGAAAAAACTTGCAGTATGAAAATGAGGGTGCTATAGAACTCGCGAGAGAATCTTTGCTCGAAATAATGAGACAGGTTTCAGAGGTTGATGGCATAGAAAGAATTAGACTTGGCTCGCTTGAGCCACGAATCATAGATGATAGTTTTTTATCATCGCTTACTGAAAAAAATTTTTGCGCTAATTTTTGTCTCTCACTGCAATCTGGCTGCGATAAAACTCTTAAGCGAATGAATAGACATTACACTACAGCCGATTTTGAAAATGCCTGCGACCTGATACGGAAGCATTTACCTAATGCCACAATCACAACAGACGTAATAGTCGGCTTCCCTGGCGAGACTGAAGAAGACTTTAATGAAAGCCTAGCCTTCGTAAAGAGGATGAGATTTTATAACCCAAACATTTTCCCATATTCAAGACGAAAGGGAACTAAGGCAGATGAGATGGACGGGCAACTCACAAATCAAGTGAAGCACGATAGAGTTAAGATTATGATTAGGGAATGCGACATCATCTCAAAGGAGATTGAGGCGGAATACAACAAAGTAGAACGCGAGGTTTTGGTTGAAGAGATTGTAGAAGAGAACGGCATTAAATATGGTATAGGATATACCAAGGAATATATTAAAAAGAAGATAGAAATAAAATCTTAATTAAATTGTAAGATTAAAAACTTGCAAAAAATAAAAAATTAAAGTAAAATAATCGTATGGATAAAGATGTAACACAAATTATATATACTGAGGATGCTAGACAAGAGCAAAAAGATGTTAAAGAAGTTCTAGCAAAGGTTTATGCTGCACTTAAAGAGAAGGGCTACAACCCTACTAATCAGATAGTGCAATATATTATGTCAGGTGAGCCACTTTTTATAACTAGCCACAACAGTGCTAGGTCACTTATCACAAAAGTGGAGAGAGATGAGTTGGTTGAGGAACTCGTTAAATCTTACATTGAGCATAATTTCAAAGAGATAGATGAATAAGTAATTAAAGCTTAGGCTTTATATATAAATGTCAGTGAAACTAATTTAATAGTTCGGTTTTCACTTTTCGCAAAAGAAAAGTATTTTTTTATTGTTTTGTCCGTGAAGAAAAGAAAAATTTTAGGAATTGATTATGGGGACTTTTCGATAGGTCTAGCGATTTTTGATTTGGAGACAGATTTTATCTATCCGCTAAAGACTATTTTTCGTGCGAAGGCAAATGTCATAAGAAAGAGTATTCGCGAAATTGTCGAGATAGTGAAGGCTGAAAATGTCACTGACATAGTTGTTGGACTTCCGCTCAATGCCGATGGCACCATGGGCGAGAGAGTCGAGAAAGTAAAAACTTTCGCTCACATGTTGGAGAATGGTTTAACAAATGTAGGGGCGGATATCATCCGCCCGCCTCGTATGAGTGAGATCAATTCTACAAATCTTAGCGGCGAGATTACTTCTGAAAATCGTAGGGGCGAGCAGTGCGAGCCCGCTATACCAATTTATTTTCAGGACGAAAGACTCACTACTGTAGAAGCAAAATCAATCTTGCAAGAACGAGGCATTAAGAAAACTGAGTGGAAGAAAAACATAGACCAAATAGCAGCGGAAATTATTTTATCTGATTACAAGCAGGTAAACAAATTGTAATTTTAATATTTGCAACTCTCTTAAGAAAATAGTTGGAGCAAAAACTGATTTTTTGCAACGATAGCGAAGTTTGAGCCTTAGAACTTTAGCACTGTCTGAGCGAAGCGAGTTTGCAAAGTTCTTGGCGAAAACGAGATAGCGCTTGCATAAAAAATCTTGTTTTTGCGACCTATTTTCGAGAGAGTTGCAAATATAAAAAATAGTATATAGTTTGATGTAAAAGGAGTTAATATGTCAAAAGAGAAAGAGAATATTATAGTATTGAATGGCGACGACGGCGACATTCAAGTAGAAGTAATCGACCAAACTGTAATTGATGGCGTCACTTATCTTTTAGTTGCGGATGTAGTAACTGACGACGAGGAAGAGGGCGACTGCTATATCTTAAAGGATGTGTCAAGTGCAGACTCAACAGAGGCAAGCTATGAGGTGGTGCCAAATGACGAAGCTGATGGCATTTTTGATACCTTCGAGAAGATGTTAAAGGATGAAATTGATTTCAAAAAGTAATTGTAGGGGCGAGCACTGCGAGCCCGAAAGAAAAGAGGAGTAGTAACAAAAATGAGTTTTAACAGTAGCAATAAAATGAAGAGTTTCGAAGAGTATTTCGAAAAGAATATGAAGAACAATACTTATGAAGGAGAGACAAATAATAATAACATGAATAACAAAAAGAAATTTGACAACAAGAACAATAAAGCAAATAACAAAGCTAACAAAAAGGCATTTGGCAAGAATAATAATGCCAACAACAATTTGAATACAAATAAAAAGCCAAATAATACAAATAATCAAAATAACACAAATAATTTTCAAAATGGAAATCAATCAAACGGTCAGTCTTATATAGAGAGGATGACTGCGAAAAATAGAAAGTTCCTTGAGCACTATAATCCAAAGAAGGATGCGAAGATTAAGATTATTCCACTCGGTGGTCTTAGTGCCATTGGAATGAACATAACTGTGATAGAGGACGAGAATGACATCATAGTTATTGACTGCGGTAATGCATTTCCAACTGAGGACTTGCTCGGAATTGATTTGGTAATTCCTGATGTGACATATCTCAAGAGAAATCAAAATAAGATTAGAGGAATGGTTTTAACCCATGGTCACGAGGACCACATTGGTGCCATTCCATATATTTTGAAAGAGTTGAATATGCCTATCTACGGAACTAAACTTACGATGGCACTTGTTGAGGGAAAACTTAAAGAACACAAGATAGTTGGCTACAAACTCAACACTGTAAATTTCTCAGACATTATAAAACTTGGAAACATGTATGTAGAGTTTATAAAGACTAACCATAGTATAGTAGATTCTGCAGCACTTGCAATTTATACAAGAGCGGGCATAGTGATGCACACTGGTGATTTTAAAGTTGACTATACTCCTGTGTTTGGTGATACAATTGACCTTCCTCATTTTGCAGAGATTGGCCGTATGGGGGTGCTTGCACTTTTATCTGATTCAACGAATGCGACTAAGCAGGGCTTCACCATGAGTGAGAGAACTGTTGGAAAGATTTTTGATTCTATTTTCAATGAACACAATAATGAAAGAATTATAGTTGCGACATTTGCATCAAATGTGGACAGAGTTAGACAGGTAATCGACACTGCATCAAGATATGGTAGAAAGGTTGCGATTGAAGGAAGAAGTATGATTAACATAATCAATATTGCGACTGAACTGGGTTACATTGACGTTCCAAAGGGAACTCTTATCCAAACTGATATGCTTAAAAATTATCCTGATGAGAAAACAGTCATCATCACAACTGGAAGTCAGGGCGAGTCGATGGCGGCACTTTCTAGGATGGCACAGGGTGTGAATAAAAAGTTAAATATAAAACAAGGTGATGTGGTTATCCTTTCATCAACTCCAATTCCTGGAAATGAGAAGGCGGTAAATAAAATCATAGATGAACTCTATCGTCGCCACGCGACTGTTATTTACCAAGATACACATGTATCTGGTCACGCCTGTGCAGAGGAAATTAAGCTCATATACACTTTGGTAAATCCAAAGTATGCAATACCTGTTCACGGCGAGTATAGACATAGAAGAGAAGCTGCAAATATCGCAGAGTCAGTTGGTGTTGATAAAAAGAAGTGTTTGCTTCTTGAGGTTGGTGATGTGCTTGAGATTTGCGAGGACTCATCTAAGGTTATAGACCATGTTGCGTCAAATGGAATCAATGTCGACGGACTTGGAGTTGGCGATGTTGGAAATATCGTTCTTAAAGATAGACAGGCTCTTGCGACAGCAGGCATGGTAATTATAGCGATGGCACTTTCTGACTCATCATCAGAACTTGTGTCTGGACCTGACATCATTTCAAAAGGCTTCGTCTATATGAAAGAGTCTGGGGAACTTATAGATGGATTAAAAGATGTAATAAGGAATACAATTGATAGTTATAGAAAAGATAATAGTAATGATTGGAAGAAATTAAAATCTATGGTGGTCTCTGCAGCTGAAGATTATTTGTGGAAGAATATAAAGAGAGAACCACTTGTAATTCCAGTTATAATTTCAGTGTAGGATAACTAGAAAGTTGGAGGCTATATGCTTGGTGTGTTGGTAAATACAATTGCCATAGTAATCGGTGCTATAATCGGTGTCATTTTCAAGAAAGCACTTTCTGAGAAAGTGACTAGTGCTGTTATGATTTCAATGGGAATAGCTACATTTATAATAGGACTTCAGGCTGCACTGAAAGTTGAGAAGACATTACTTCTTGTCATATCTATAGCAGTTGGAACCGCAATAGGAACAATAATAGATATTGATAAATATGTTAATAAGCTTGGTGAGTACCTGAAAAAAGTTTTTGCTTCAAAGAGTAAGAGCGAGTCAAGTGCGAAGTTTGCAGAGGCATTTGCAAGTTCAAGTATCCTATTTGCTGTAGGAGCGATGTCGGTTCTTGGAAGTATAGATGCAGGCTTAAAACACGATTACAATATTCTTTTTATAAAATCTACGATGGACTTCGTGGCATCAATAATGTACACAGCCTCGCTTGGTATAGGTGTCGCATTTTCGGCTATTACGATTTTGGTATTTCAAGGTTTGGTTGCACTATTCGCAAGTAATTTAAAATTCTTGGTTGACAATCCGGGAATGATGAATGAGTTTTCAGCAGTCGGAAATCTTCTGGTCATGACCATAGGTTTAAATCTCATGGGAGTGACAAAAGTAAAAGTCGCAAACATGTTGCCAGCGATAGTGATAGTGCTAATTTTATATAAACTAATTTATTAGCGTGACTAGAAATAGCCTGTTATAAAGGCTATTTTTATTTGAAAATTTAAATAAAAAAAGAGGCTGGTAGGACCTCTTTTTTATTTATGTAAAGGTAAAGAAACAGTACATTTTTATTTGAGTTTTGATAAATCTACACCCTTTGCTGAGTGAAGTTTGGTGATGTAGACACCAGCTATTGTAACTTTTACCTCAGTTTTAACTGGCATAATCTTGAAAACCTTTGGGTCACAGATAAAACTCATAACCTGTGCACCACCCGCTATGTTGGCCTTTATAACTCTAGCCTTAACTATAGGGAATTTTCTCCATCTTATATATGCTGGAATTGCATCTTGAACCTGTTTCATAAGCCCTGAGTCTTTTACACGAAGTTTTTGCTTATCTATGACAAGTAGGGATACAACCATCGACATTTGTTGCATTGCTTTGTTGGCATTTGCCTGTTTGGTCTGTAGTTTTGAGCCTAAAAAGTAAAGTATAACCAATATTACGGCAATTACCCCTAGAACTATAAAAACAATGTTTAATACATTTGCTAAAAACATTATTTATCTCCAATACATATTGTGTAGCAAGATTATAACTTTTTAAGACCCAAATATCAATGAAAATACTAACAATATGCTAACAAAATGCTTGATTTTTGCAATATTTCGTGCTAAAATGCATAATACGTGTCCCCAGAGGGGATTGGTTTTTTTGTGCTCAAAAAATTGATATATAATAAATGGAGGTTTTTAACTAATGAAGGCTAGCAAGATGCATCCAGTCAAATCTGGAAAGAACCTAAGAATGAGCTTTTCGCAGAGAGAAGAGATTAAGGACATGCCAAATCTTATTGACATCCAACAACAATCTTATGCGTGGTTCATTACAAGAGGTATCATTGAAGTATTTAAAGATATCTTCCCTATCGAAGACCCAACTGGAAAGATAAGACTTGACTTTGTAAGTGCAAGACTTAAGACAGAGGATCAAAAATACGATAGAGAAGAGTGTAAGCAGAGAAATGCGACATTCGCATATCCTTTGCATGTTCGTTTCCGTCTCACAAAGAAGGAGAAGAACGAAGTTGTTGAAAATGAGACTTACATGAGTGATCTTCCTTGTATGACTCCAAATGGATCATTTATCATAAATGGTGCAGAAAGAGTTGTCGTATCACAGATGGTAAGATCACCTGGTATCTATTACGAAATGTCTCGTGATAAAATCGGTAACAAACTTTATTCATCAACACTCATTCCAAATCGTGGTGCATGGATAGAGTATGATTCAGATGCAAATGACATCATGTGGGCGAGAGTTGATAGAACAAGAAAAGTTCCTATCACTGTTTTCCTTCGTGCACTTGGTCTCTCTACAGATAGCGATATCTTAGAACTTTTTGGTGAAGAGAAATATTTAAAAGCATCTATGGAAAAGGAACCAGAGGATGAGAGAAACCACGATAGAGGAATTATAGAACTCTATAAAAAGATTAGACCAGGCGAGCAGTTGTCTGTTGATGCCTGTGAATCATTATTTAGAAACTCTCTCTTTGATGCAAAGAGATATGATTTAGGTCGTGCAGGAAGATATAAATATAACAAGAAACTCCATTTTAGATATAGATTAAATAATCAAGTTCTTGCAAAAGATGTTATAGATGAGAGTACTGGTGAAGTACTTGCAAGAAAGGGAACTAAGGTTACTGAGCAGATGGCAATTGATATTCAAAATGCTGCCATTCCATATGTATTTATAAAACTTGAAGGTGAAGATGAACCACAGAAAATTTTATCTTCAATGATGGTTGACATCAACTCATATGTAAAGGGTGTCAAGGCTCAAGAGTGGGATGAGATGGGAATCTCAGAATTAGTTTACTACCCAGTTCTCAAAAACATTTTAGAAGAAAATAAAAAGAATAAAGAGGGAAAGGATGCTCTCCTTGAAACTATCGCAGAGAGATCACTTGAACTCGTTCCAAAGCATGTAACAAAAGAAGACATACTTGCTTCAATCAACTACTTCTGTCATCTTTCAAAAGGTGTTGGAAATACTGATGACATAGACCACCTTGGCAACAGAAGAATTAGAGCCGTAGGAGAGCTTTTACAAAATCAATATCGTATGGGTCTCTCAAGACTTGAGAGAGTTGTAAAAGAGAAGATGGTTGCTTTACAGGTTGATGAGATGAATATCCCATCACTTATAAATACAAAACCAGTTTCAGCAGTAATTAAAGAGTTCTTTGGTTCATCACAGCTTTCACAGTTCATGGATCAAAATAACCCACTTTCAGAGTTGACTCACAAGAGAAGACTTTCAGCACTTGGACCTGGTGGTATAAGCAGAGAGAGAGCAGGATTCGAAGTCAGAGACGTTCACTACACTCACTATGGTAGAGTTTGTCCTATTGAGACTCCTGAAGGACCAAACATCGGTCTTATAAATTCACTTGCAACCTATGCAAGAATAAATAAATATGGTTTCATCGAAGCACCATATATAAAAGTTGACAAAGAGACAGATCCAAATAACCCAACTGTTCTTGGTGATAAACCTGAAGACATAGTTTACATGACAGCAGATGAAGAGGATAACTATCACGTAGCTCAAGCCAATGAGCCACTCGATGAGGAGAGACATTTTAAAAATGCAAATGTCTCTGGTCGTTATAGAGAAGAGACATCTCTCTACAGAAAGCAAGACATAGATTACATGGACGTATCGCCTCGTATGGTATTCTCAGTTGCTACTAACATGATACCATTCCTTCAAAACGACGACGCAAACCGTGCCCTCATGGGTTCAAACATGCAACGTCAGGCAGTTCCTCTTATGATTACAGAGTCTGCAGCAGTTGGAACAGGTATGGAAGTTAAGGCAGCTTATGACTCAGGTGTATGTGTACATGCTGATGTCGACGGCGAAGTAACTTATGTAGATGCAAAAACTATCAAAGTAAAAGCAGATAATGGTGACAAGAGAGAGTATCAACTTCTCAAGTTCTCTCGCTCTAACCAATCAAACTCATATAACCAAAAACCAATTGTAGATGTTGGGCAAAAAGTAAAAGTTGGTGAAATCATTGCCGACGGTCCATCAACTAACAAAGGTGAGCTCGCACTTGGCAAGAACCCTCTCATAGGATTCATGACTTGGGAAGGATATAACTACGAGGACGCCGTTCTCATAAGTGAGCGACTTGTAAAAGAAGATGTGTACACATCTATTCATATAGAAGAATATGAGATTGAGGCAAGAGATACAAAACTTGGACCAGAGGAAATCACAAACGATATACCAAACATCTCACCAGAGACATTAAGTAATTTGAATTCTGATGGTATCATTCGTATCGGTGCTGAAGTTAGAACAGGAGATATCTTAGTAGGAAAACTTACTCCAAAGGGAGAACAAGATTTAACAGCAGAAGAGAAACTTCTCCGTGCGATATTTAAAGAGAAAGCAAAAGACTTTAGAGATACATCACTCAAGATGCCACACGGTGCCTACGGTACAGTTATCGCAACTCGTGTGTTCACAAGAAAGGCAGGAGATGCAGTTCCAGCCGGTGTATCCACAAAGGTAAGAGTATATGTTGCTCAGAAGAGAAAGATTTCAGTTGGTGACAAGATGGCAGGACGTCACGGAAACAAAGGTGTTGTTTCAAGAGTGCTTCCAGTTGAAGATATGCCATACTTACCAAATGGACGTCCACTCGACATAGTTCTTAACCCACTCGGCGTTCCTTCTCGTATGAACATAGGACAGATACTTGAGACTCACTTAAGCCTTGCTTCAAAAGTTTTAGGTATAGACATTTGCACACCTACATTTGAAGGTGCAAATGAGAAAGACATACAGGACACTCTTGAGATTGCAAATGATTATGCAAATATGGAATGGGATGATTTCAAAAAGAAATATGAAAACATCTTAGCTCCAGATGTTATAAAATATCTTGGACAACATCTTGACAATCGCGATGAGTGGAAAGGTGTACCAATAAAGAAAGATGGAAAAGTTTTACTTCGTGATGGAAGAACAGGAGAGTATTTCGACTCACCTACTACTATAGGATTCATGCACTACTTGAAACTCCACCACTTAGTAGACGATAAGATTCACGCAAGATCAATTGGACCATATTCTCTCGTTACTCAACAACCACTCGGTGGTAAGGCACAATTCGGTGGACAGAGATTCGGAGAAATGGAAGTTTGGGCACTTGAAGCCTACGGTGCCGCATATACACTTCAAGAGATATTGACAGTTAAGTCAGATGATATGGTAGGTCGTGTAAAGAGTTATGAGAATATTATCAAGGGACAAAACATGCAAAGACCTACTATCCCAGAAAGCTTCAAAGTTCTTTTGAAAGAGTTACAAGCACTTTGTCTTGACTTGACAGTTCTTGACGGACATGGAAATGAAGTTCCAATGCTTGAGAACTTATATGACCCAAGAGAAGAGATGAGAAAGTTCATGGAAGGTAATGACAGAAAGTATGTAAAAGAAAGTGAACTTAAAGATATGGGATTTATGACACAGAAGTTTAACAACAGTGGTCAGTTAGTAAATGTTGATGAGGAAGGAGGAAATGACAATGAGTAGAGATGATAATTTCAAACCAATGGAGTTTGAAGCGATTCGTATAGGAATTTGTTCTCCTGATAAGATACTTAGAGAATCTCATGGTGAAGTTAAAAAGCCAGAGACTATAAACTACAGAACTTTAAAACCAGAAAAAGATGGTTTATATTGCGAAAGAATTTTCGGACCTACTAAGGACTGGGAATGTCACTGTGGTAAGTATAAGAAAATTAGATATAAGGGTGTAATCTGTGACAAGTGTGGTGTTGAAGTTACTAAGAGTAGTGTAAGAAGAAGTCGTATAGGACACATTACCCTTGCTGCACCAGTGTCACACATCTGGTATTTCAAAGGCATTCCTTCAAGAATTGGTCTCATATTAAATATGAGTCAAAGAAATCTTGAGAAGGTTTTGTATTTTGCTGCATATGTTGTTCTTGATCCAGGTGCAACTAACTTCCATAAATTAGATGTACTCACAGAGAGAGAATACAATCAAGCTATAGATGAGTATGGCGAAGAAGCATTCAGAGTTGGAATGGGTGCTGAGGCTATAAGAGAATTACTCTGCGATGTTGATTTGGAAAAACTTGAGAAAGAATTAAAAGATGAATTAGTAGATGCAAAACTTCAAAAGAGAACTAAGATAGTTAAGAGACTTGAAGTTGTTGAAGCATTTATCAAATCAGGAAATCGTCCAGAGTGGATGATACTTACAGTTCTTCCAGTTCTTCCACCAGATCTTCGTCCTATGGTTCAACTCGATGGTGGTAGATTTGCAACTTCAGACTTAAATGACTTATATAGAAGAATTATAAATAGAAACAACCGTCTTGCAAAACTTCTTGAACTTGGCACTCCAGAAATCATCGTTAGAAATGAGAAGAGAATGTTGCAAGAGGCAGTTGACGCACTTATTGATAACGGACGTAGAGGAAGAGCGGTTACTGGTCCAGGAAGTAAGGCACTTAAATCTTTATCAGACATGCTTAAAGGTAAGCAAGGAAGGTTTAGACAGAACTTGCTTGGAAAGAGAGTTGACTTCTCTGGTCGTTCAGTTATCGTCGTAGGACCAGAACTTAAAATTTATCAATGCGGTCTTCCAAAGGAAATGGCGATAGAGTTATTTAAGCCATTCGTTATGAGAGAACTCGAGAAGAGAGGTCTCGTAACTTCTATGAATGACGCTAAGAAAAAAGTTGAGAGACAGGAAGATAAGGTTTGGGATATTTTAGCAGATGTTATAAAGGATCACCCAGTTTTACTTAACCGTGCTCCGACACTTCATAGACTTGGTATACAAGCATTCGAGCCTATACTTGTAGAAGGTAAGGCGATCAAACTTCACCCACTCGTATGTACTGCATTCAACGCAGACTTTGATGGTGACCAGATGGCGATACATATTCCACTTTCACTTGAAGCACAAGCAGAGAGTAGATTCTTGATGCTTTCAACAAATAACTTATTGAAACCATCAGACGGTGGTGTGGTTGCAGTTCCATCTCAAGACATGGTTCTTGGTATTTACTATCTTACTCAAGAGAGACAAAATGCAACTGGTGCAGTTCGTATGTTTAAATCATATGACGAAGCATTATTTGCATATGAGAATAAAGGAATTACTCTACAAGAAAGAATTAAAGTTAGAGTTGAGTCAAAGATTGGTAGAAAAGATGAAAATGGCGAGACAGTAAGAGGAATGATAGAGACAACTATCGGTCGTCTCATCTTAAATGAAATCATACCTCAGGACTTAGGCTTTGTAGATAGAAGCAAACCTGAAAATGAATTCTTACTTGAGATCAATGGACTTGTTAAGAAGAAAGAGTTGAAAGGTTTACTTGAAAGAATTATGGACGTTCATGGTCCAGAAAAAATCGCACTTGTACTTGATGATATAAAAGCACTTGGTTATAAGTATAGTACTAAGGCTGCCATGACTGTATCTATGGATGACATAAAAGTTCCAGAGAGTAGAGATAGATTACTTTCTGAAGCAGAGGATGCAGTTGAGGCAATAAGAAAGAATTATCGTAGAGGTCTCTTAACAGAAGATGAAAGATATCATGAGACAGTAAGTACTTGGGAGAAGACTGATAAGAAATTGCTTGAAGAAGAACTCTTCGTAGGACTTTCAGTATTCAATAACATCTACATGATGGCAGACTCAGGAGCCAGAGGTAGTAAGCAACAGATTAAACAGCTTTCTGCAATGCGTGGTTTGATGGCAAATACTACTGGTAAGACTATCGAACTTCCTATCAAGTCAAATTTCCGTCAAGGTCTCGACGTTTTGGAGTATTTCATTTCTGCGCACGGTGCAAGAAAAGGACTTTCAGATACAGCACTTAGAACTGCCGACTCAGGATATTTGACTCGTCGTCTTGTTGACATTGCACACGACTTAATCATCAAAGAGGATGACTGCTGTCACGAGGGTCAAGAGATTCCATATATGGAAGTATCTAAGTTTGAGGAAGGACCAGAGAGAATTGAGTCACTCAAAGAGAGAATTACTGGAAGAGTTGTCGCAGAGACAATCATCGACAGTGTAACAGGTGAGACTATCATAGAAGCAAATAGTTTAATCACAAAAACTATTGCAGATAGAATCATCGCAGAGTTAAATAAATCAAATAGAGAATCAATCAAGATAAGAACAGTTCTTTCTTGTAAGTCAAAGAACGGAATTTGTTCACACTGCTATGGTGCAAACATGGCAACAGGTAAACTTGTAGGTATTGGTGAGGCAGTAGGTGTTATCGCTGCTCAATCAATTGGTGAGCCTGGTACTCAGCTCACTATGAGAACTTTCCACACTGGTGGTGTAGCCGGTGGAGATATAACGCAAGGTCTTCCTCGTGTAGAAGAGTTGTTTGAAGCGAGAAAGCCAAAAGGTATGGCAATCGTTACTGAGTATTCTGGAAAAGTTAAACTTACCGAAAATGGAACTAAGAGAGAAATACAAATCTTAGGACCAGATAAATTATCATTAAACGCAAAACCTTACTTGATTCCATTCGGTTCACTTTTGAAAGTTAAAGACGGCGATATGGTAAATGCGGGTGACCCACTCACAGAAGGTTCTATAGACCCACATGATATTTTAAATATCCAAGGTGTGAGAAAAGTTCAAGACTATTTGCTTAAGGAAGTTCAAAAGGTTTATAGATTGCAAGGTGTTGAAATAAATGATAAGCACATTGAGATGATAGTTCGCCAAATGCTCAGAAAGATGCTTGTTATAGATGCAGGAGATAGTAAGTTCTTACCTGACACTGCAGTAGATATTGTAGAGTTTGAGGAAGAGAACGAGAGACTACGTGCTGAAGGAAAGAAGGAAGCAAAGGGTAAGGAAGAGTTGAAGGGTATTACTAAGGCATCCCTTACTACTGATTCATTCTTGTCAGCTGCATCATTCCAAGAGACTACAAGAGTATTGACAGAGGCATCAATTAACGGAAAGATAGATAAACTAGAAGGATTAAAAGAAAACGTAATTATCGGTCGTACAATTCCAACAGGAACTGGTATGAAGAAATACCAAAACACTGCTATATCTACAGAGATAGATGATGGATTTGATAGTGAGGATGATAGCTTTGAGGTTAATCCAGAGAACATAACTTACGAAGCAAAAGAGTATAAGGTGCAAAATACAGATGAAGAAGAATAATTAAGTAAATAATTAGTACACGAAGATGCGAAGCGATTCGCGTCTTTGTGCTATTAAGAGAACGAACATGTAATTATAAATGCGGGGTGTGATATGGCAGATAAAAAAACAAAAATCAAAAATATAGTTGACAGCGATAGAGACAACGGTAGAAATTATATTTATAAAAAAAGAAATATTTATTCTAAAGCAGGTGAACAATATCACTTGAAACTAAAGCCAGGAGATGTCGGCGAATATGTCATAGTGCCAGGAGACCCTAAGAGATCTGAAAAGATAGCAGCATATTTCGACAATCCAAAGTTGATAGCTGATAGCAGAGAATATATTACATACACTGGAACTTTGCTTGGTAAAAAGGTTTCGGTTTGTTCAACAGGAATTGGTGGACCATCTGCAGCTATTGCTATGGAAGAGTTAGTAAAGGTTGGTGCTAAGTATTTTATAAGAGTTGGAACCTGCGGTGGTATGCAATTAGATGTTAAATCTGATGATGTAGTTATTGCCACTGGCGCAGTTCGTATGGAAGGAACTTCAAAGGAGTATGCACCAATTGAGTGGCCATCAGTTGCAGACTATCATATAGTAAATGCACTTGCAGATGCGACTAGATTACTAAAATATAATTATCATGTAGGAGTAGTTGAGTGTAAGGATAGTTTTTATGGTCAACACTCTCCAGAAAAATCACCTGTATTTTATGAGTTATTGAATAAATGGGAAGCTTGGTGCAGACTAGGTTGCCTTGCATCTGAGATGGAGTCAGCAGCACTCTTTGTAGTTGCAAATGCCTTGGGGGTAAAAGCTGGAACAGTTCTTCACGTTGTAGCTAACCAAGAGAGAGAAAAAAGGAAGATGAAAAATCCAGTGTCTCATGATACAGATAAGGCAATCAAAGCTGCAGTAGAAGCAATCAAACTTCTCATAAAAGAAAATAAAAAGAAATAGTTCGTTATATGATTAAAGTAAAAGTAAATGAAAAAGAAATAGAAATAAACGACAAGACAACTTATTATGAACTAGCAAAAAGCGTTAACACTGACAAGGTTCCTTATCTTGTCAAAATCAATAGAGATGTAAAGGAATTAAGAAGAACACCTAAAAATGGCGAGGACATACAGTTCCTTTATTATAAAGATCAAATGGCAAAAGACGCCTATGCTAGGACAGCCATACTTATAATGCTTAAAGCTATACATGATGTCTATTCAGATGCTGATGCAGCACTCAAGTTTAAAGTGCAAAATGCTTATTATTTTGAGATTAAAGGTAGAACTCTTGATGCTGAGGGTGCAAAACTTATCATGGAACAGTATGATAAAATAGTTAAGTCAGAAAGCCTCATAAAAAAAATAGAGTATAGTAAGACAGAGGCATCTAAAATATTGGCTGAAAATCAAATGGACGATGTTAAACTTTTATTTGATTTCATATATAAGCCAACTATAAAACTTAGATACATTGATGACTATGTAAGATATATAAATGGCGAACTCTTATATCATACTGGTATGGTTAAATACTATAAGATTAAGAGTCATAAAAAGGGACTGTTGTTATTTATATCAACAACTGATGATGAAAGTGAAGTTGTTGAGAGAGCAATTGGAGAAAAGCAATTTGATACCTTAAATGCTTCTACCAATTGGGCTAGAAAACTCGGTATTAATACTGTTGGAGTTTTAAACAGTCACATAGCAACTGATACTTTTGATGATTTGGTTATAATGACCGAGTCATATCAAGATAAGCAGATTGGTGATATAGCTGAGCTATTCAAACAAACAAAGAAGAAACTGATTTTTATTGCAGGACCATCAAGCAGTGGCAAAACATCATTTGCCAATAGACTTGCTTATCACTTGAAGGCTATTGATTTAAAGCCACATTTGATTGCTTGTGATAATTTCTTTAAAGAGCGAGAAGACACACCAAAGGACGAAAATGGTGAATACGACTTTGAATCCATTCTTGCGATGGATACAGAACTCTTAAATAGTTCAATACAAAAATTACTTAATGGCGAAAAAGTAGAGATGCCTAGATTTAATTTTGCAAGAGGTGTAAAAGAGTATAATGGAAATTTCTTGCAATTAAATGAGAACGATGTATTGATATTGGAAGGAATTCACTGTTTAAATCCAGCACTCGTGCCACACATTGACCAAAACGATATATTTAAAGTATATGTGTCAGCACTTACAGAGGTAAGTATTGACAATGCAAATAGAATAGCGACATCTGATTTAAGACTTATAAGAAGACTTATTAGAGACATTCATCTTAGAAGAATCTCACCAAAGGATACTATACTAAGATGGAAGAGTGTCCGAAATGGTGAAGAAAAATCCATTTTCCCATATCAAGAGAGAGCAGATATATTTTTCAATTCAGCTTTAATTTATGAATTTAGTGTTATAAAAGATAAGGCAATAGCAAAACTTTTCATAATTGCTGATGATCCTGAAGTAGGAATGACTGCAAGAAGACTCATAAAGATTTTGAATTTCTTCTTGGGTGTTGATTCTATCGCAATACCAGCACATTCTATACTTAGAGAGTTTTTAGGCAACAGTATTTTGGAGGTAGTCTAGTGAATTTAAAGACAACGCTAAAAGTTTGCTTAATAGTTGCAATAGAGTTAATATTTTGCTTCACACCTCTTGGAACGATACCAATAGGGCCGATAGCGGCAACCTTGTCAATGGTGCCAGTAATAATTTCATCATTGACTTTTGGAAAAAAAATTGGCATGTTTATGGGAGGAGTGTTTGGACTTTGTAGCTTTATTTATTGGACCTTCATTATGCCAGCATTTCCAACAGCATTTCTATTTACACCATTTTCAGAGGCGGCAATGTATAAGGGAAATGTTTTCAGTTTAGTAATCTGCTTTGTGCCAAGAATACTTGCAGGACTCACCCCAATAGTAGTTTCTGACTTATTTTTAAATAGTAGAAACAAGAGTGATAATATTAAAGGCGATGTCCTCGGTTCTATAGCAGGAAGCATGACAAACACAGTCTTAGTTTTACTTATGATTCTTGTCTTCTTTGGAAATGAATATTCAAGCATTGTAGGAAAGAACATACTAACAGTGCTTGGGATGACAGTTCTCACAAATGGCATACCTGAGGCAATTATTTGTGCAATAGTGTGCCCAGTAGTTGTGAGAGTTCTTAAAAAAATATAGTGAATAGAGAAGTAGGAAAACTATATATTGTTTCTACACCGATTGGCAATTTGCAGGATATGACATTTCGTGCTGTTGAGACTTTGAAGATGGTTGATTTAATTGCAGCAGAGGACACAAGACACACAAGAGAATTGCTAAATCATTTCGACATAAGCACCAAACTTACTTCATACCATGAGCACAACAAGTTCGATAAGGCAAATGACATAGTTGAAGAGATAAAGAAAGGCGCAAATGTCGCAGTCGTGACTGATGCAGGCACACCTATAATATCAGACCCTGGAAATGAATTAGTAAGGCAAGCGATCAGTGAAAATATAGAAGTTACTGCAGTTCCGGGAGCCTGTGCAGCAGTAAATGCTTTAGTCTTAAGTGGCCTAGATGCGAAAAGTTTTGTGTTTATAGGTTTCTTGCCAGATGATAAGAAAAAACTAAAAGAGCAACTTGATGAGATTAAAAATGAAACTAGAACAATGATATTTTATATCTCGCCACATAATATTATTGATGATTTAAAAAATTTGATAACAGTGTTTGGTAAAGACAGACTCGCATCTATTTCTAGAGAGATGACCAAGATTCATGAGGAGACATTGCGAGGTAGTCTATCAGACTTGTTAGAAAATTTTGAAAATAGAACCATAAAAGGTGAGTTTGTATTAATTGTTAGTGGTATAGATAAGAATTTTATTAAAGAGCAAGAAATTGATAAGTGGTTAAAACTTAGTGTAAAAGAACATTATGACAGATACATAAGTGAAGGGCTATCTGATAAAGATGCTATTAAAAAAGTAGCAAAAGATAGAGGCGTTGATAAGAGAGATATTTATAGAGAGTTGAAAGTTAAGTAGGAGGTTAAAATGGCAAAGGTAGAGAAAAAGAATGTAAAAGCAAAAAAAACTATAAGTAAGGCAGCAAAGACAGTTAAGGAAAAGAATACAACTAAGGTTACTAAAACTACAAAGCCAACAAAGACTGCCAAGAGTTCTAAATCTAATAAAAATACTAGCAAGAGTACTAAGCTAAGTAGTAAAAAGCCAGCTAAAACAGATAAGAAGTCAATAAAGCAGAGCAATGCAGCTGAAAAAAAGAAAGACAAGAAGGATGTTAATGCTTTAGAAAATTTTGATGAGGATGAGAATAGTCCTAACGACACTCCTATAGCTTTTAATTTTAAAGGAAAAGAAAAAGACTTAATTAAGAAATTAAAAGAAGAGGAAGATGTTTTTATTGAAGAGGACGATGACGACAAGGACCCAGAGGAGCCAAAGGATGAGGATGAGATTGCAGTTGATGAATTTGATGAAGGCGAGGATATAATAGCTGGGCAAGATGATATATTTGAAGGTGTGAGCCTTGATGACCCTGTGAGAATGTATTTAAAAGAGATTGGACAGTATTCACTTTTAACTATAGATAGAGAAAAAAGACTTGCGAGAGAGAAACAGGAGGCTCAGGTTTTGCTTAGAAGAAAAAAACTTGATGAGCAGTTACCTATTGATCCAGCAAGAATGATTAAATTAACTGAAGATGAACTTAAGATTGTAAAACGTGGTGAACTTGCACAAGAAGTTTTGATTAAATGTAATTTGAGACTTGTTGTATCTATCGCAAAGAGATACATAGGTCACGGTCTATCACTTCTTGATTTGATTCAAGAGGGAAATCTCGGACTTACAAGAGGTATAGAGAAATTTGATTACAAGATGGGATTTAAGTTATCTACCTATGTTACTTGGTGGATAAGACAGGCAGTGTCAAGAGCACTTGCGGACCAGAGCAAGACTATAAGAATACCAGTTCATATGGTTGAAACCATCAATAGATTAAATAAAGAAAAGAAAAAACTCACTGCAGAACTTGGACATGAGCCATCTATAAAACAACTTGCTAAGGGAATGAAGATGACTGAAGAAAAGGTTGAGGAAGTTATACAGATTGCTATGGACCCAATCTCACTTGATAAGCCAGTCGGAGATGAAGATGATTCAATCGTAGCAGATTTCATTGCTGACCAAAATGTCATTTCTCCTGAGACAAATGCAGAGAGAGTTATGTTAAAGGAAAAAATTCAGGGACTTTTATCAGGTTTAAAAGAAAGAGAGAGAAAGGTTTTAATTTTAAGATTCGGCATAAATGATGACCATCCAAGAACTTTGGAAGAGGTGGGAAAAGAGTTAAAAGTTACTAGAGAAAGAATAAGACAGATAGAAGACAAGGCACTCAGAAAGTTAAAAATCCGTGCAAGAAGTTTGCAAGATATAATTAAATAAGAGGGCGTATGAATAATAACTCAGGTAAGTCACAAGTTAAAATAATTGTAGAAAGCCATAACTCTAACAAGAGCGATTGGCTCTACAATTTTTTTATTGAAAAATCAAGAAGAGAAGATGACAAAACAAAGGTAAATCTAAAAGAAAAATTATATTTGGTTGTTCCAGAGCAGGACACTAATGAGAAGCAGAGAATTATGATGGGGAAGGCAAGTGAGTATGGCTATGGAATATTAAATATTGATGTGGTCTCTTTTGATAGAATAGCTCACAATGTTTTTGATATTTTAAATATTGAGCCAAGGAAAGAAAAAATTATAGATGATGATGCTAAGACTATGATGATTATGCTCATTTTATCAAAGCATAAAGACGAGCTTAACTATTATAGAAAGATGGTGAAGAAGGTAGGCTTTGCAAAAAAACTCACACAGGTTATGTCAGAGTTTTATGCCTATGATGTGACAGAAGAGGATATCAATGCAGTTATTAAGAAATGCGATAAAGAACCAAATCGTTATCCAAATATAAAAAATAAGTTATTAGACTTTTGGACTATCTATAAAGAGTTTAAGGGCAAGTTCCAAAAAGATGAAGATACAGTAAGTGATGATAAATATACTATTAGAGAAGATAAGTATGATAAGCTTGATAAAGTAATATCTAAGGTTGACATTTTTAAGGATGCAATTGTTGCCTTTGAGGGATTTACTGGTTTTACACCAGTTCAGTTAAGTATATTCAAAAAAATAGTAGATGTGGCGAAAGAAGTTTATCTGCTGATAGACTTTAGAGATAAAGATGGAAGCAATTATGATTTTAACAAAAAGCTAAGTGAAGTAGACCCATTTTATTTGAGTAAGAAGTTTGTTGTTGACATAGCAAAGAAACTTGCTGTAAGTGATTGTAAGACTTTGATTTATCATAATGACAATATCAAAGTTGACACAGAAAGACCTGAAGATTTACAACATATTGCTAAGTATATCTATGACTATAGTTATAAAGGTGGAGAAAATGCTCCAAAAGTTAATAATATAAGTATATTTGAGTGCAAGAATACTGAAGAAGAAGTAATTCAGGTTGCACATACAGTAGAGAAACTTATAAGAGAAGGCTACAAGTATAATGACATTCGTATCGTGGCTCCTAAGGTAGAGGATTATAGTGACAAGCTCATAAGAATCTTCAACAGATATAACATTCCTCTCTTTGTGGATGATGCAAAGACGATCTTAAACTCACCATATATAGAGACAATCAGAGCAGCGATAGATGTGGTGAATTATGATTTCTCATACGACAGTGTTATGAGATATATTAATGCTGGATTATTTATTAAAGATAGAAACATCTGTGAACTTGACAACTTTATAAGAGAGTTTGGAATTAGAGGAAAGAATCGATATGAATATTCCGTAGATAATGATGAAAGACATGATTATGGATTCGACATTATTATAGACCAGTGGAAGGCTAATCAGATAAAGCGTGCAGAGGAAAAGAATGAAGAGTTCATATTTGAGAAATCCAAGTACTATAGAATTTTAGAAACTAAGAAAAGAATATTAGACCCACTTGTAGATTTAAGTAATAAATTAAAAAAAGAAAACACAATAACTGAATATGTCATAGGAATAAAAGATTTTATTGAAGCCATAGAATTAGACAAAAAGTTTGAAAGTTTTTTAAAACAGCTAGTTTATTATGCAAACAAAGAGAATTTGAAAAATGAAATGAGCAGAGAACTAGATGTCCTAGTAGAGAGCAAGAAGGTTACTGATGAGGCAATATCAAATATTGAAAGTATCAATAGATTGATGGAAGACAAGATAAGTGTAGAGGAATTTAGACAGTTATTTGATGTAGGTTTCGTCGATAAAGGTGTAAAGACCATACCACATTCTCTAGACCAGGTCGTAATTGGTGACTTTATGAGATCTAGGTTTTATCAGCCAAAGGTGGAGATATGTATTGGCATGAACCAAAGTACTATTCCAGCAAGTACGAATGACATTACTTTGATTGATGACAATATGAGAGAAGTTTTCAAAGATATAAAAGAACTCTCGCAGACTACGGAAGAAACTGCACTCAATCAGAGACTTTATATTTATCAAGCAGTTACAAATCCAACTGAAAAACTAATTTTAACTTATCCAAGACTCAATGCAAGTGATGAGAGCGATGAGAAGTCGCCGGTTATAATATCGCTTATTGAACTATTTGGAAAGACTAAAGATGGTGAAAAAGAAGTTGATAGATTGGAAATAAAAAGAATAGAGCGCGAGAATATGGATTTCTATCATGAGTCCGATTTATTGGAGTTCGTGTCATCCAACATGCAAAGCCTTAGACGAGCATATGTGAATCAATCTGATGAAGAAGCTAAAACGAATATAAATAATTTAGCTGTGAAGAAAGCTATAAGATATTTAAACGATAATCAAAACGGTGAACAAGATTTCAAGGAAGTATTTGATAACATATTGCATAGAGATAATTATTACAAAAATGAAAAATTAAATAGCAACTTTGCTGAAAAAATGTTTGATGCTGTTAGAGATGGTGCTGCTGGTAGTGCGACGTCTATAGAACAGTTTAATACCTGTCCATATAAATATTTCTTGGCAAGGACACTTGGCCTTGAGGAAAGAAAGAACTATGAAGTCTCATCTCTAGACCTTGGAAGTTTTATCCATAAGGTATTTGAAGAGTTCTTTAAAGATGTCGGGAATATTAAGAATGTTGATACTGATAATATAGATCCAGATTTAGATAAGGCAATTAAAAAGGCGATGGGCGAGATATTTAGTTTTAATGATTTGAAAAATGGCGATAAGCAGTTCTTTGGATCTAATAAATTGGATTTGATAAAAAGGGTTTGCAATAACCTTATAAAGAAATCTATTGAAAGAATGAAAAAAATATCTGAGAATTCTTCATTAAATGAAAGTTTTGAAGAAGTGGAGTTCACTAACGAGATTACTAAAGATATAACGATAGAGGGCAGAGTTGATAAAGTTGAACTCGCTTCAAGCGATGATGGCAAAGTCTATGTAAATGTCATTGACTATAAGAGCGGACAAAATGCTAAGCAGCTTGAGATAAAAGATGTAATTGGTGGAGTAAGCATACAATTAATTTTGTATCTTGATTATTTTAAAAATTATAACAAGAAGAATAAAAAGAATAAAGGTGATGAGAGCGATGTTGAAAAATTATTAAAGGGCAAAAAAGTAATTCCATGCGGAGCATTTTATTTTTGGGTTGCAGACCCAATCATTAGAATTGACAGTGACAAGGATCCTATTAAGGAAATAAACTCTGTGGAACAGAAGAGACAGGAAAAACTTGCCTATGTTGGGCTTGCTAATAGTGAAGAAAGTGTACTAAAAAAAATTGACAGCAAAATAGTGTATAGTGGAGATGGCAAGTCAGCCAAGGACCCGGTTACACTTTTTCAATTGAAAAAAGATTTTTTGAGCAATGACGATACTAATTCCACAGCAAGTTTTAAAGGACTTATAGATGTAGTCCATGAAAAAATAAAGAGTTCTATAGGTGATATGAAAGGTGGGGTGATTAAAGCAGCCCCATATAATGATGATAATTGTAAGTACTGCCCTTATGTCAATATATGTAAGAAAGATACAGCAATTGAAAATGATGAAGAAAGTGATTCTGGAGATAATCTAGGAAAAGAATAGGTAAATATATGAGTAAAGAGAAAAGCACTGAAAAAGAGAAAAATGTAAAGCAAGCAAATCCTAGACAGCAAGATGTTCTTGATTACAGTTTTTCTAATGAAAAGAAAAACTTACTTGTATCTGCGGCAGCAGGTTCGGGTAAGACTAAAATTTTAGTTGATAAAATTATAGATATGGTTTCAAATCCTGAGAATAAGGATAAAACCTCTTTAGATAAAATGCTCATAATGACTTTTACTTTAAAAGCTACTTATGAGATGAAGTCAAGAATTAAAGCGGCTATCGAGAAAAAGTTGACCGTAGACCCTACATCAGAAGCGCTCATACGTGAGTCAGCTACTATACAAAATGCAAATATTACTACAATAGACGCTTTCTGCAAGAGAATGGTAGAGGAATACTATACAGAGCTAAATAAAAAAGAAAAAAGTTTATATAAGGAATTTGACCCATCTTATAGAATTGCTGATGAAAAAGAGTTATCAATACTCTACAACAATGTTCTTGATGAATTTTTAGAGAATGAAGTATATATTAAAGATGAAAAGGGACAATACATATACGATGAGTTTCTACAAGCATTCTTTAAAAAGAATAGTGATAAGATAATTAGAGAGATGCTACTTAATGGGATCAAGTTTTTATCGTCTCTTGCTTGGCCTGTAGATAAACTTGATGAATGGATAAATGTAAATCCCACAACATCATCAGATAGCAATATTGAAATATCTAAAACTAATGTTGAAAAATTAAATGGTGATTTAAAAAACGCAATTGAAGCAATAAAACAGATTGACGGATTTGACGATTTAGTAGCAGTCATGAAGGATGCTTTTGAAAGTGAAAAAAATAAAAAGAAAGATAACTATGAAAAATGTGTCCAAGTAAAAAGTAAGGGTGACGAAGAATTAGAAAAGAAGCTAAAAGAATATGAATCTAGTGAAACAAGGTGTAAAAAATATGAAAGGATACTTGATAATAATTTGGCATTATATAAAGAGTTAAGTAAAAGTGACTTTGATGTTGAAGAGTTTATAACAACATTTGTCAATAACAAGTTTAAAGCCGAAGGTATTTTATTAACTGATATTTCGGACATAAGGTTGGCGAAAACGGCTGGCGAAAACACTGCAATTAAAAATAATTATAAAGAGGCACTTGCTAAGATAAATGCTGTAGAAAAACTATTTGAATTAAAGGATTCAATAATTCAGGAAAATGCAAGTATTAAGTTTGGCGAAAACGCAATTGAAAAAACATATATTAAGCTGCTTAAAGAGTTTTACATTAGAGTGACTAAAGAAAAAGTTAAAAGAAATATCTATGCCATAAGTGACTATGCTAATTTAACTTTAGATATTCTCTATGATGATGAACATGATAAAGTGTCTAAGTTTGCTACAAATAATCTAAAAAACAAATATGAATATATTTTCGTGGATGAGTACCAAGATACAAATGATATACAAGAAAAGATAATTAGTGCTATATCTAGTGGAACAAATGTATTTATGGTTGGGGATGTAAAGCAGAGTATATATGCATTTAGAAATGCTAATCCACAGCTATTTGTTGATAAGTTTGATTTATATAATGATTCAAATAGCAAAGAAGGCAAACTTATAACTATGGATATAAACTATAGAAGTAGTTATAAGATTATTGGATTTGTCAATGAATTATTTAAAGAGTGTATGACTAAGGACTTTGGAAAGATTGACTACGAGGCAAATGGAATGCTAGTTGCTCCAACCAAAGATAATAATAGCGGACTTAGTGATGAAGAAATTAAGAAGAGAAAGAACGGTAAAAAGGTAGAACTTTATATATTATGCGATAAAAAGAAATATGATGCAGCTAAAAAAGATGATAAAACAAAAAAAGGTGATAAGACAAAGAAAGATGATGATGTAGAAGTGAATGATGATACAAAGGGAGTAAAATCTTTAGTGGCAAAGATGGAAGCAGAGTTTGTTGCTCAAAAGATAGTAGAACTGCACGACAAAGAGGGTATGAAATATAATGATATAGTTGTGCTCATGAGAAATCCATCAACCAAAGTGGACTTTTATATGGATGCACTGTCTAAATATAATATTCCTTGTTATCTTCAAATGAAGAAAGGATTTTTCAATAGAATAGAGATTAGGTTCATGGTGGATATTTTGAATATTATAGACAACGATAGGCAGGATATTCCACTTGCAAATGTTTTAACATCAGATATTATCGGAATAACTAACCAGGAGTTGGCATTTATTAAGTATGCTCATATAAAGACAACTAGTAATAGACATGCAAGGCTTGTAGATGATGTTGATTATTTCTATAACTATATGAAGTATATTAAAGACGATAAGTATGCGGAAACTATAAAAAAGGAAAATAGGGAAAAGAAAGAAAGTCTAGATGAAGAGACTAAAAAGTATATAAAGAAGAATAAGGGCAAAGATGAATTTGATGAAGCAAAGTATACAGACAAGAGAAAAGAATTATCTAAAGATATTGATGATAGAGAGCCTAATATTATTGAGCAGGTAAAGAAATTTAGAGATGTATGCAGCGAGAATTTTAAAGATGATGATGGTAAGGACGTAATTGATTTCGAGCTGTTGAGTAAAAAATTAACGGATTATAGAAATATTTTTAATAAGCTTAGAATGAAATCAAGATATCTTGGAATCAGCGCATTGATAAACGAGGTTTATTCTCTAACTAATATTAAGAACATAATGGCATCTATGAATGATGGAATTATGAGAAATGCAAATCTTGATTCTCTATATGAGTTCGCAAAGGACTATGAAGCTACTTCATTTGTAGGATTATTTAACTTCATGAGATATATTGAAAAGATAAAGAAACTTGATGATAAGGGTTTAGCTAAGACTAGTGATGAAAATGATGATGTTGTGCGAATTATGTCAATTCATGCATCAAAAGGACTTGAGTTTAAATGTGTAATCTTAACTGGTTGTGGTTCCAACTATAATTTGAGAGATTTGTATAGGAGTGTGCCTGTGCAGTTTGATTCCGAACTAGGAATAGCGATGGATGGATATGATCTAGAGAATAAATACTGTATAGAAACTGAAAAGAAAATAAAAATAAAGAACAAAAAAGAAAAGGCTATCAAAGAGGAAGAGATGCGAGTACTCTATGTCGCTCTTACAAGACCTAAGGAGAGATTGATTATTGTGGGAGGTGCCCATAATACAGGTCAGGGCGCCATATCATATACAAAGGCAAACAAATTCTATAGTGATATAATAAGTAAGCAAAAACCTAGTGACGATAAGGAAAATGAAAGCGGTAAGGAAAGCACAAAGGAAGAAACAGCAAGTAACGAAAAGGCTGAGAAAGATATTGACTGCAATTCTTACCTTCAATTAATACTCAATAATTATAATCCAAAGACTGTGAATTGTAAGATAGAAAGAGTTTTAATAGATATTGATAAGGCTGACTCTAGAGTAGAGGATAAATTGACACTTGAAAACATAGTAAGCGAAGAAGATAAGGATTTAAAAGCGGAAAAGAAATTATTGAGTGGAAATAAAAATGATATTTCAATATTTGAAAAATTAGATAGTGAACATTTAGATAAAAACTTGAAATTCACTTATGGGTATTCTGATTATCAAAATATTGATAAAGCAAAGATGTCTGTTTCTGATATAAAGAAAGAGAAACATGACATAGAGTTATTTGAAAAGTTAAGATTGAGTGATGTGTCAAACAGCAAACTATATGACAATGATGAAGGTAGTGACGATGATAAAGAAAAGAATGCTGAGAGTGAAAGAATAAGCGAAAAGTTGTCTTCTAAAGAGGAGAAGAAGTTTAGTACCGAGAGAGGTAATGCTTATCATAGATATATGCAGTTCTATGATTATGCAAAGAATGAATTTACTGGCGAAATAGGTAATGGTGTTGTAGGCAACAAACCTTGGATTGACATAGTTAAACCAGATAAGATTAAGGCATTCTTAAATACAAATCTTGGAAAAGAGATGGCAGAGGCATTTAAGAAAGAAGAACTCTATAGAGAACATAAGTTTATGAAACTCTTTAGTGTGGATGACATCAATGAGTATAGAACTAAAATTGAAAATACTCCTATAACTATCAATGAAGATTTGTCGAAAGAACACAATATAATTATTCAAGGTATAATAGATGCATTTTACATAAAAAAAGATGGAAATGATGAGTATGCAGTATTAGTTGACTATAAGACAGATGGACTGAGTTCAAAGAATATAAATGAAAAAGAACTTGAAGAAGAATTAAAAAATGAGTATAAGATACAGTTAGACATTTATGCTGACGTGCTTAAGGAACTTACTGGTCTTAAAGTTAAGCACAAATATATTTATTCATTTGCACTAGATAAGGCGATTGATTTAGAGGAGAAGTAAATGGTTATATCAGGTTTACAAAAAGTAACATTATTAGATTATCCAGGTCACATTGCCTGCACTATTTTCTTTGGCAATTGTAATCTGAGATGTCCGTTTTGTCACAATATGGAATTAGTTTTACACCCTGAGCATTTTCCAACCTTTACTAAAGAGCAGATACTTGATTTTTTGAAAGAGAGACAGGGAAAACTCAATGGTGTTGCAATCACAGGTGGCGAACCACTTTTGAATAAGGACATAGAGGATTTGCTTATACCTATAAAAGAACTAGGCTATCCAGTTAAACTTGATACTAATGGATTCTTTCCTGAGATGATTGAGAAATTGATTGACGATAAACTTGTGGATAGGTTTGCAATGGATGTAAAGGCAGGGTGGAATAATTATCTAAAAGTTGCGGGAGTTGATTCTAATTCCGTAGGGGCGGATATCATCCGCCCAGATTGCACAGGAGAAGCTTGCGAGCCTGCTTGGAAATCTAAATTAAAAAAATCAATATCATTATTGATGAATAAGGCAAATGACTACGAGTTCCGCACCACCTGTGTCAAAGGACTGCACTCAGATGAAGACTTTTACGAAATTAAAGAGATGATAAGAGGCGCAAAAAATTATTTCTTACAAAATTATAAGGCAGCACCTGATATGAAAGATTTACCATATAAACCATTTACGAGAGAAGAACTAGAGCATTTTAAAGATATAATAAAAGACAGTGTGCAAAATATTGAAATTCGTGGTGTTGATTAAATAATTATGAGGCAGGATTATGGAAGAGAAATATATTAGATTAATTAACAAGGCATTTGAAATAAGAAAAAAAGCGTACAGCCCCTATAGTGGATATAAGGTTGGTGCTGCATTACTCTGTGGCAACGGACAAATGTATCTCGGCTGCAACATAGAGAATAGTGCCTTTGGTCCAAGTATCTGTGCTGAGAGAACAGCATTTGTAGAAGCTGTAAAAAATGGCGAAAGAGATTTTGATGCAATCGCAATTGTGACAGGTCATGATAATTCAGATGTCTATGAGATGGCATCACCATGTGGAGTTTGCAGACAGTTTATGAGTGAGTTCTGCGATGATGGTTTCAAGATTATAATGACAAAGATGGATAAGGAAGGAAATCTTTTAGATAGTAAAATTTTAAATATGAATGAAATTTTACCAGATAGGTTTAAGTTAAAGAATTAGTATGAAGCATGTAGATATATGGACAGATGGAGCATCGAGAGGTAACCCAGGACCAGGTGGCTATGGGGTTGTGCTTAAATTTGAAGATAGCGATGGAAAGGTTCATAGAAAAGAATTGAAGGCTGCATTTCCTGATACCACGAACAATAAAATGGAAGTGATGGCAGCGATAGTTGCACTCAAAGAACTTAAGGAGAGTTGCGAGGTGACACTCAGCTCTGACTCAAAATATCTTGTGAGTGCCTTCAATGAAAAATGGATAGATAAGTGGATAAAGACTGATTTTAGAAGAGGAAAGTCAGACGAGGTTAAGAATATAGACTTATGGGAAGAACTTATAAAACTAACAAAGAAACACAAAGTCACTTTCGTCTGGGTTAAAGGACACGCCGACAATGTCGAAAATGAGAGATGTGACAAGTTGGCCAATGAAGCGATGGATGAACTGTTATAATATAATTAGTGAGGTAAAATATAACAATGAAAAATTCTGATGTTTTTATTTTAATACCAGTGACTGGAAAATATAATGCCAAAGGAATCCAGGTTTCGAAGGACAGAAGTATTGAAGATTTTGTTAATGTTGTAAGCAATTCGATGAAATATGCCTGCAATAATAATATAGTCAATACAATAAAAAGATTTAATATAGGGGAAATACAATTATTATATTATTTTGATGATGGATTTACTGATGAAAACTCTAAATATGTAAATTGTTCAATATTTATCACAGAACAAGCTCATACTAACTTAGGGATTGTAAATATTGTATTTAAAAGATTTTTTGGTGAAGACAGCCAACTTGGTGATATAGTATTTACAAATAAAATTAGAATTAAATATAATGAAAATCTATATAATTTAGATGAATTTTTAGCATTAATTGGTTATATAAAAAATGGCTTATATCGGATTTTATATATAAATGGCTCTAAAAATAGTGAGATAATAAAAGAAAATAAGTACAAATTGAATTACTTATTGTGTGGAGAATCATCAATAAGAACTCATGAAAGTTTTGATATAGATCCCGCATACAATGAAAATTTTGTAGATAACTTATGTAAACATGATTTTTGTGAATTATATGCAACAGATCGTGCAATTGTTATGCTTTGTGAAGACTTTAAGAATAGATTTGAAGAAAATAATTTCATTGAATCGATGTATTATTATATTATTGAATTGGCAATATTGCAATACTCTGCAATTTATCGAATAAATGATATTATAATTAAGAATTTAGCAAACGATGGAAAAATATCTTCAAAGAAACTATTAAAACTGATAGAGAACTTTGGAAAAACAATTATTTTATGGGATAATAAAATTTTTAGTTATTATTTCGATCAGTATGTGTCTGACAAACTCATAAAAATATTTAAAACAAATGAGTTAAGAGATGAATATGAAAAAAATAGCAACCATTTACAGCAAATGATTGAAATAAAAAAAGGAATATATTCTAACCTTGAAGGTACAATATTAAATATTATTGCTTTTGTATTGGCAATATTACAAATAGCCCAATTTATATTAACATATGAAAACATCTTAATAGGAAAAGCTGTAACTGTGAGTTTTCTAACGCTTTTTTCAACATTCCTTTTTATATTTATAATATTATATAAACATAATAAATTTTAATATGAAATCAATAGTAATTAAAAATGTTAAAGATACAAATGTTAATGATTTCTACTATTTGATTGTTGATAATTTTAATGCTAATGAAATAGAAGAAAAAGAAGAACTACTTAAAAATGCAAAAAAATTTAGTAATGATTATAAAATTTCGTATTTGACTGAAAATAATAAAATTGTAGCTTTTGCATTATATTTTATTTTTGAAGATGTGATATATCTTGAGTACTTAGTATCAGATAAAAATTATAGGAAAATGGGATACGCATTTAAATTAGTTCAAAATTTGACTGAAAATTTCACAAATATAATAATTGCAGTAGATAATGAGAATAACGAAAATTATTATAAAAAAATTGGAGCCGTAGAATTAGATTTTGTTTTTAAGTGTCCGCCTTTGGGCGATGGAAAAAAAATTATTGGGTATAAACTTTTATGTATTAATTATAAGTATCTAACATATAAAAAATTGAAGAATATACTAAATATCGTTTTTGATTGTTATGAGAATGCTAAATCTTTTATTAATTCTCAATTTTGCAATTTTGTAGATGAGGATTTGGTAAAAATAAGTCATTGAGGAGTGAAAAAATGCAGTCAGCGATGACTATAGCTCATTCACCGAAAGACAAATATTTTGATTATGAGAAAACACCAAGTATCATTTCAATAATGTTTTGTTGTTTTGATATATTTGGCTTAAAAGAACCAATAAGTGAATACTTAAAAAAAGAGGCGGCAATTAACCGCCTCTTTTAAATTTGTTATTATTATTTTTGTTTTCTTCTTCAAGATATTTATTCGCATCTTTGAAGAACGATGCCACCACTAGCATTACGAGTATTGCTCCAGGGAAGCCGAATATTACGGCTATGTTTTGAAGGTTCGCGGCAGTTCCTTCAGAGAATATGAGTGCAATTGGGAAGAGTATCAAGAGGATTGCCCAGAATTGCTTTACAAATCTATTTGGTGTCTCGTTATTTGTTAAGTTCTTATATGAATAGTATGAACAAGTGAGTGATATTGAGTCAAAGCTAGTTGCGTTGAAGCAAATCATTGAGATTATAAGTATGAATAATGCAATCTTAGGGAATGGAAGCGTGTTTATAATTTCGCTAATTACAGTGTAAGCATTTCCTGTTTCATTGTAGATAGAGATTAAATCTATTTTGTTAAATATTTGTATACTCTCAGAATAGTTTGCAAGAACTGAGAAGCAAAGCACACAACCAGGAACTGCGAATGCAAGTCCGCCAAGTATAGTTTGTCTAATAGTTCTTCCACGACTTATAACTCCGATAAAGAATGGAACAGTTATAGCCCAAGTGAGCCAGAAGGCATTATAGAACACACAGTAATCTTGAACGAAGGTACTTTGTCTTGTTGGGTCTATGTCAGTAAATACAACAAAAAGATTGTCAATTAATAGTCCAAGTTGTTTAAATGTACTTTCTAAAATGAATCTGGCTTCCCCGCCTAATAAAAATACATAGAGAATGAATACTAAAAATACATATACACAAATACTTGATAAAAACTTGATACCCTTAAGTCCGTTGGCAAGTGATATACTATAAATGACACATATGAGAATTAGTAATACAATAGTAGTAACATGAGTGTTTGGAATTCCAAACAAACTATTTAAACAAGTTGTGATTACTGGCACAGTGAAAGTGAGTGAACAAGCAACAGCAGCTATTATAGCCATAGTTGCAAATATATCAATTATTTTTCCTATTATACCATCAGAATGTTTTCCGATGAGAGGTCTTATAGCCTCACTATATTTTTGTTTACTTCTATTTCTAACATGCATCATAAATGCGAAGCAAGTTCCGAGTACAAGATATTCCCAAAAGTTTGACCAAAAGAAGAATGAATATACATTAGAAAAATCAAATGGGTTGCCGAGAGAAATGATGTATGTTTCCTGTGAATAGTTAAGCCACTCAGTGAATCCATAATAGAGAACATCTGCAGCCATGCCAGCACAGAACATCATTGCGCCCCAACCCCAAAATGAGAACAGTGGTTTCTCACCTTTTTTTCCAAGCACTATGTCACCGTATTTTGAAAATGACAAAAACATCGCAATTAAAAATAACGCGAAACTCACAAATAAATAAACTAGTGACATTGTATCACCAAAGAATGGTTTGATTGATGATATAAAAGCATTTGTCTCATTTGGTCTTAAAAAAAGAAATAGACAGATAAAAAAGATGAGTGCAAATGGCACTATCATTATAGGTATGTCTAATTTCTTAAGTTCTGACTTAAAATTACTCATAAATCCTCCAATAACATATGTTCATAATTCAATAAAAATTTTTAACTTTGAACATAGTAACATATTTGAAAAAAATTGTCAATAGTGGATATTCATTTATATATAACTCATATTTTTGTTTGGTTTGAAAAGCACAGATAAATGTAGTATAATAATTTTTTATGGGATAATGCATATTTATATGTATTATTAATTTTAAGTTTTATCATAAGGGGACATAATATGGAAAGAGTTCTAAATTTTGCAGCTGGACCTGCGGCAATGCCTCTTGAGGTTCTTGAGAGCATTCAAAAAAATATTTGTAATTTTAACGGGGAAGGACTATCGGTTATGGAGATGAGCCATCGCTCCAAAACTTATGATAAGATTATAAATGAAACTAAAGAGAATTTAAAAAAGATATTGAGCCTTGGAGATGATTTTGATGTTTTATTCTTGCAAGGTGGTGCCAGTACACAGTTCGCTATGGTTCCATTAAATCTTGCAGATGAAAATGATTTGACTTACTATGCTGTGACAGGAAATTTTGCAAATAAAGCTTTTGAAGAGGCAAAGAAGTGGACAAATGCTGTTGACATAACTAACTCAAAAGTAGATAAGTATAAATATATTCCAGAGATTGACAATTCAAAACTTGATAAGTCAGCAAAATATCTTCACATCACAGCCAACAACACTATATTCGGAACCATGTACGACAAACTTCCAGAGATTGATGTTCCACTTGTTGCTGATGTGAGCTCAAATGTTTTGGGAAAGGATTATGACTACACAAAATTTGCACTCGCTTATGCAGGAGCACAAAAAAATCTTGGACCTGCAGGACTTACTGTTGTCATCGTAAATAAAAAGTTCATAAGAGAAGACGTTAGATCGAAAGTTCCTACTATGCTTCGTTATGATATACACTCGAAAAATAATTCTATGTATAACACTCCACCTACATTTGCGATTTATGTAGCAGGCGAAATGTTTAAATGGGTAATCAATCAAGGCGGAGTTAAAGAACTTGAAAAGAGAAACACTGAGAAGGCAAATATGCTCTACGACATTTTAGATAACTCTAGTTTATATAAAGCATTTGCAGATAAAAAATCTCGATCGATAATGAATGTAACATTCAATCTTCCAAGTGAAGAACTTGAGGCTAAATTCGTTGAAGAGGCTAAGAAGGCTGGTATGATAAATCTCAAAGGTCACAGAGTGCTTGGAGGTATCAGAGCATCTATCTACAACGCCATGACACTTGAAGGCGTGAAGGCGCTCGCCGAATTCATGCAAACTTTCGAAAGTAGCAACAAATAGTATATTAAAAAATGTATTTCTGCTACAGCATAGGGCTAAGAAAATGCTTCGGTCCTATCCATAGGTTACCCACCGGCATTTTCGTGCCGTATGCTGTAGCAGGATAAAGAGTTGAATATAATGTTAGGGCGAGCGTTAGCGGAGCCCGAAAGGAAAATTATGTATACAATTAAAACATTCAATAAAATTAAGAATTTACTTGGCGCCGACTTCACTCTCGACGAGAACGCCAAGGACTACGACGCAATAATGGTTCGTTCAGCAGATTTGAAAGAGGAGCCATTTTCAAAAAGCTGCCGTGCCATCGCACGAGTTGGTGCTGGTGTAAACAACATTCCTATTGATAAGTGTACAGAACTTGGTATTGCTGTGTTCAACACACCAGGTGGAAATGCAAATGCCGTAAAAGAACTTACTATTTGTGGAATTATTGGCATTTCAAGAAATGTGAAAGCATCAGCTGATTGGCTTAATTCAGTAAAGAATGACGACATTGATTTAGCGAAAACTGTTGAGAAAGAAAAAAGTAAATATGTAGGAAATGAGATACTTGGAAAGACTCTCGGTGTAATTGGTCTTGGACAGGTTGGCGGAAAAGTTGCAAAAGTTTTACATAATCTTGGAATGGATGTAATCGGTTATGATGCATACTTGAGCCCACATGCAAAACAGGATTTGAAGCAGTATGTTGAGGTGGTTGACAGTATTGACACTATTCTTGAGAAGTCAGATTATATCTCACTTCATATGGCAACTACAAAAGAGACTACTGGTTTTGTAAATAAAGAAAATATAGAGAAGATGAAGGATGGAGTTTCAATTGTAAATTATGCAAGAGGCGAACTTGTTAATCATGCTGATTTAATTGAAGCACTTAAGTCAGGAAAGGTTAAAGCCTATGCAACTGACTTCCCAACAAAAGAAGAGTTAGCACTCCCAAATGTTTTTGCAACCCCACACCTTGGTGCAAGTACTGTTGAGGCAGAAGATAACTGTGCAGCAATGGCAGCATCTGAGATGAAAGAATTTTTAGTAAATGGAAATATTGAAAACTCAGTTAATTTCCCAAACGTGACTATTGCGAGATCAACTGGTGCGAGAGTTACAGTGCTCCATAAAAATAGAGTTGGAATGCTTGAAGAGATTACAAATAAGATTGCTGAATTTAAACTTAACATAGAAGGCCTTGCGAATAAAGGTAGAAATGATATAGCCTATACTATATTAGATTTTTCGGGTGAGGTTCCTGAGAACATCGAAAGCAAGATTAAAGAGATTCCTGATGTAATCTCAACCCGTATAATATTATAATTAATTATTAATACCGCCGCAGCATATGCCACGAAAATGCCGGTGGGTAACCCATGGATAGAACCGAAGCATTTTCTTAGACATATGCTGCGGCTCCATTAAGTAAATAACTATAAATAATTTTGTAGGGGCGAGCATTGCGAGCCCGATAAATATTATGAACAAAACACTAGATCAAAAATTGAATGATGTGGGGTTGAGGATTCCACATATTTTGTTTCCAAGAGAAGGAATTAATCTCTCAAAGTTTGCTTGCATTGCTGCTGACCAGTTTACTCAGGATGCCGCTTACTGGGATAGAGTGAAAAAGTATGTTGGCGATGAAGCATCTACATTTAATCTCATTTACCCAGAAGCATATATGGAACACGAGCTTACGACTAACAAGGACAATTTTGACAATGTTTTAAATGATAAAATTACTAAAATAAATAATAACATGAACAAGTATTTGTCAGATGGCACATACGAAGATATCGGCGAGTGTTTTATATTCGTAGAGAGAAAGACTGGCTCTTCTAATAGAAAAGGTTTGGTAGTTGCAATAGACCTTGAGAAGTACGACTATAACAAAGGTGCAAAGAGTCTCATAAGAGCAACAGAACTTACAGTTAAAGAGAGACTTACAGTTAGAAAAAAAATTAGAGAGAATGCAAGTTTAGATTTACCACATATTCTTGTTTTGATAAATGACAAAGAGGACAAGCTTTTCAAAAAAGTTGAGAGTATAAAGAGTCCTGCTGCTTCTAATAATAATGGTGAACTTTATGACTTCGACTTAATGGAAAATAGTGGACATATTAAAGGATATAAAATTGCTGACAAGAATGACATCGAGGCATTAGTTGATATACTAGTTGATTTAAAGAACAATGCAAGTGATGGTTTGCTATATGCAGTGGGAGATGGAAATCATTCACTTGCTGCAGCTAAAGACGTATACGACAAAACTGGCCGCGGAAGATATGCACTTGTAGAACTTGTAAATATTCACGACCGTGGACTCGCATTCTTTCCAATACATAGATTACTAATTCATGTAGACCAAAATGATTTTGTAAAGAAGACAGGTGTGGACCCAAATAGGCCTCCCGCACTTCAAGACTTGCAGAAAATACTTGATGACTATGGATGTAAAATTGATTACATTCACGGAAAAGAAGAGTGTATAGAACTTGGAAAGAAAGAAGGTAACATTGCAATTACCTATGATAAGTTTTCATATGAGACACTTTTTGATGATGTAATCAAGCACGGATCACTCTGTAGAAAAAGTTTTTCTATGGGAGAGGCAAAAGATAAGAGATTTTATCTTGAAGCACAAAAAATTACATAAAGGAGACAAAATTATGAGTAGTTTTATAACACCAAAAAATTATAAAGCAGCATTATCGCTTCACGATACACAGGTAGGAATAAAAACAGTTAAAGATTATTTTCAGACATCCCTTGCTTACGAATTAGATTTACTTAGAGTTTCAGCACCATTATTCGTTGATAAAAATTCTGGACTTAATGATAATTTAAATGGTGTTGAGAGACCAGTTGCATTTGACATGATGGAAGATAAGAGTGTAGAAGTTGAGGTAGTTCATTCTCTTGCAAAATGGAAAAGATATGCATTGAAACGCTACGGATTTAAAACTTACGAGGGACTCTACACTGACATGGTTGCGATAAGAAGAGATGAGGAACTCGACAACATTCACAGTATCTATGTAGACCAATGGGACTGGGAAAAAATTATAGATAAGTCAGATAGAAATGTTGAATATTTAAAAGATACAGTTAGACATATTTATTCAGCATTAAAGAAGACTGAGAAGTACATGGCTATACAGTTTGACTACATTGAGGAAATTTTACCAAAAGATATTTTCTTTATAACTGCAGAGGAACTTCTTCAAAAGTATCCAGACAAGACTCCAAAGGAGAGAGAGTATTGCATAGCAAAGGAGCATGGTGCAGTATTCATTATGCAGGTTGGAAAATATTTGTCAAACGGTGAAAGACACGACGGAAGAGCACCAGACTATGATGATTGGGATTTAAATGGTGATATAATGGTTTACTATCCAGTGCTTGACATCGCACTTGAACTTTCAAGTATGGGTATAAGGGTTGATGAGAACTCAATGGCAAGTCAACTTAAAAAGGCTAACTGTGAAGAAAGAGCTAATCTTCCTTTCCACAAGGCAATCTTAAATAAAGAACTCCCATATACTATCGGTGGAGGAATTGGACAATCAAGAATATGTATGTTTTTCTTGAGAAAGGCACATATAGGAGAAATACATTGCTCGCTTTGGACTAAAGATATACAGGAAAAAGCAAAAGAGAATGGAGTTATGTTGTTATAAAAAAATTGTATATTGTGTACTAATATCATTATTATTGCAGGTTGTTTCGCCTGCAATAATTTTTGCTGACAGAGTTCTCTGGCCAAGTGAGATGAACCTTGATAATGATATGGTAAATCTTGACAATGTCCTTCCTGAAAATGCTACGACCTCTAATAGTAAAAAGGGATTTTTGTTTTCTGGTGATCCAAACGAAATATTTACTTTGGGTGCAGGGCATGTCGCTATAAATGTGACTCTTTCTGGTAAGGGTCATACTCTGATTCAATATTTGCAAGGCTTAAAGAAAAGAGGAATTAAAATCACACTTATACTTGTAAATGACAAGGCCCCTGTCGGCGTAGACCCAAGTAAAGCACCAAAGGATTATCAGAAACCATATTTTTATATGATTGACTTCAAGGCAAATAATGGTGACTGGCAGAAATATAATTTTGAAAGAATAGTGACAGACTATCATGAATATGTTGACAACTGGATAATTGGAAATGAAATAAATTCGCAGTTATATAATTACTATGGAGCTTCAGATGTAAATAACTATACAAAGGTATACTGTGAGAATTTTAAGATTTGTTATGATAGAATTAAAGAATTAAATCCTAAGGCAGATGTATATATTTCATTTGACCAAGCTTGGGATATACCAACTTATGATGCGCGAGATAGAAGATTTGATAAGGTTGTGGGTCAGTATAGATACAATATGAAGGAACAGCTAATTTTAATTAACAATTATCTCGGTAAATATGTTGACTGGGGAGTGGCATTACATCCATATCCATCACCTATTGAGTCCGCATATTTTTGGAATGACAGGTATGCTGGCTATGACCCAAATACTAAAGATGAGTTTGATATGCCATACCTAATTACATTAAAAAATTTTGAAATAGCAATCAACTTTTTAGCTGAAAAGAGATTTTTAAATAAGGATGATAACTTTAGAAATATTATAATAAGTGAGTTTGGACTTACATCCCATGATGGAGAGAGAATTCAGGCAGCAGGACTTTATTATATGTGGGAAAAGATAGGTGACAATCCTTATATAAAAGCATTATTATATAATGCGCAGACTGATTTGGAAGATGGATATCATTTTGGACTTACGAGTAGCAGGAAAAGAAAAAGACTTATCTGGGCAGTATTTAAGGACATGGATAAGGATGAGGACACTAGAGCCTGGTGTAAGGACTTGCTTGATAATGTTTTGGAAGAGCATGGCTATGTTGATATAAATAAAGTCCTATTCACTAAGGCAAGTGCAAGTGAGATGCTTAGATAAATATAGTTTGTGTAGTGTTTTCGACAAGTTTGTTATTGGCGAAATGATTATAGAGGTTACTTGCAAATATGTTATTTAATATTGATTTTGAGAGAACAAACTCGCCAGTATTATTTTTACGAACTTCCCTTGAACTAGGGAAGTTTTTTATAAATGATTTGTATGAACTTGGTGCGAAACTCATGAGGTATGGAACTTTAATTTGTTTTAAATATGGTAAGAAAGTTTTCTTGACACCAAGGACTCTAATATACTTAGGATAGTTTTTTATATCAGGAATGTCATTTTTATCAATTCCCAAAACAATATTAAGCAAAACTCTTTTAATATTTGCGAGAGTTCTATTCTTTGTTTTTATAGATTTTGCAATTTTTTCAAATGACTGATTATTATTTGGTAGTTTGATAAGTGAATTGTAAAAGTCAGGTGTCATTAGATATGTATTGGTTATATTAATAAGTTCATTTTTAGCTGATAAGATTTTAAAATTCAAAATATCTGAAAAATTTTCATTGCTAATTTTTTTAGAAATATTTTTCCTAAGTTCGCTTGCTGTAGGAATGTCATTTACTCTCTCTATACAAGTTGGAGTAATTTTACTTTTTAATTCTTTTATAGCAGTTATATATTCAACTGCGAGTATGTCATTTGAAGATAAATTCTTACCATAGATGATAGATAGAGCCTTAGAGTATGACATGCCATTTTTAAGCATTTCTTTAATCTGAGTATTGTTTTTACTTTTAATATTTATATCAGCAAAATTTGACAATTTATCAATGTCGTTGATTTTAGAACCAAAAATTAGTTTATCCACAAAGCCAAGTTTATCAAGTAATTTTACACTAGAAAGTGCAAAATATTTTGCAGATGAAAGTGAGAACTCAACAGGGAGTTCTATGACCATAGATATGCCATTTTTTAATAGTTTTTTAGCCCTACTATACTTGTCATGTACGGCAGGCTCACCCCTTTGGACGAAGTTTCCCGACATAACAGCAATTATGATGTCACCCTCTTTTTTGGCAGCCTTAATCAGCCTTTTATGACCTTCGTGAAAAGGGTTACATTCGCATATAAAAGCCACTATTTTCTTATCATCTAACATAGCTCAATTATACATAAAAATGTGAAAAAAAGCCAATAATATGATATAATTTAATGTTGTGCAAAGAATAAGTTCTTATAATCAATATGATAGGAGTAGAAGAGGACGCGATTCAAGCGACCTAGCTTCAATTGTCAGAATACTTGTGTCATTTTTTGTGATAGTGTTATCAATACTCGCTATATATGTTGTAGTTATAAGAGTGATGGATATAAAAATACTTGAGAAAATAAATCTCAAAGATGAACCACATGACAGTTTAAATATAACAACTGATGCAAACTCTGGAACATCATTTTTTGTAACTGACGAAAAGGGGCTCAAGTTTAGAAAAGAGGATAAGTCATTTGCTCGTGAAGAGTGGATTGAAAAAAATGGCGAGTTATTTTATTTTGACACTGCTGGTTATGGATTAAATGGTGATTTGAAGAGAGAAGGTCAAGTCTATACATTTGAAAATGGAAAACTAAAACATATAAAGAGAGATACATCATATGTGTCAAGAGCGAAAGACGAATTGTTTAGTAGTTTAGAGTCGGCGCAGTATCTTGTGTGGCTTGTCGATGATGAAAAGACTGGAAACTTTTATCCTATAAAGTTTAAACAGTATAGTGATGACTTTGAAGACTATCTTGGAACTGAAGCGGACAAGCAATTTGCATCACCTAATATGATTAAGATATATATGAGTAACATTTATTATCTTGCAGCTGGTAAGGGAACAAATTACGCTGGAAGACTGTATAGAATGAGACCTAATGCAATTCATAAAGAGACAGTTGGAATTGGCGTCACAGGTTTTATAGTTTTATCTGATGAAGTAGTTTATTACTGTGATGGAGAGAGAGTTTTAAAAGCAAAAAGTTGGAAAGGTGTTGATTTAAAACTTCCTGAGAATGAAGAGTTAAATGATGATGGAGAGATTGTTGTAAAGGTATCAACTAAGTCAGATGCTACTCCAGTTGTAAATGAAGCTGGAAAAGCACTTGAGATAAATATTGCAAATCTTCCAAAGCCTGATAAGGAAGTTAAGATAGTCGATGGAACAGGCGAAGAGACTACGAGTAGTAGAGAGACTACGCTGAGAGCATCAAATGAAAAAGAGAGTACTACTGCAAATGTTCAAGTGGGAATAAGCCCTGGCGATATTAGCAATCAAAGAACTAGCGCAGTTAGAGATGAAAGAGTTGAGATTGGAGCAGGACCAAAGGTTGTAGAGGTGGAAGCACCAAGATAATGATATTTTATATAATGGGAAAATCGGCATCCGGAAAAGATAGCCTTTATAAAAAGTTGTTGGCATCTGACCTTGGTTTAAATAGGGTCGCTATTTACACTACCCGACCAAAGAGAGATGGCGAGCAAGAGGGAATGGAATATCACTTTGTTGATAAGAAGTTTTTGGATGACAATAAAGATAAGATTATAGAGACAAGAGTTTACCACACAGTATTTGGTGAATGGTATTATGCGACCTTAGATGATGGGAAAATTAAAAATGATGCGAACTATGTTGTCATTGGAACCCTAGAGTCTTATAATAGTATAAAGAAATATTATGGGAAGGATTCCATTTTCCCAATATATCTTGAAGTAAGTAATGATGTGAGAAAACAGAGGGCACTTGATAGAGAGAATATGCAGAAGGTGCCAAAGATTGATGAGATGGAGAGACGATTTAAGGCAGACGAGATAGACTTCAGCGAAGAGAATATAAGAAATGCAGAGATAGAAAAGAGATATGTAAATGATGACTTTGACAAATGTTTTGAAGAAGTTGTAAATGACATAAAAAAAATTAGCAATGGTTAATATTCCTGTAAAAAAAGTATATAACTCATATATTATAGAGACATACAATTACGACTCTATAAAAAAAAGTATTAAAGAGTTTGCGATTGCAAATGGACTTGAAAAGAGACTGGTGGAGACTGATAATCATCCCGATATATTATATATTGAATCACCTAATAACAATATACCGATAGACACTATAAGGCAAGAGGTGGTTGAGAAAGCAGTATTTTCACCAAATATAGCAGATAGAAAGATTTATGTCATCTATGATTGTATAAATCTTAGCGAGGCGGCTCAAAATGCGATGCTTAAGACTTTGGAAGAACCACCTGCATTTGACACATTTTTCTTGGTAACAAGTAATGCGAATAAACTGCTTGAGACCATAAGAAGCAGATGTATAATGATAAAAGATAATGAGGATACTAATTATAAAAACATATTGCAACTAGAATATGTTAAAGAGGCAGTTCTGGCACTTGCAAATGCTAAATACTCATCTGCCAGCGACAAGATGAATTTTGCTGATAAATTTGGAGGCAAAGATAGTAACCTAAAAGATATAATTAAACTGTATAGATATATTTTGAGAGATGCGATGCTCTATAAAATTACTCTTTCAAAAAATAGTTTGTATTTAAGAGAGTTGGAGGATGACATTGTCAACATAGTAAATACTTATGATCTTAAGGAAATGGGTAAACTCGTAGATAGTTTAAATTTACTATCTGATGAGAATAGAAATAATGTAAATAAAAAAATATCACTTTTTAATTTTTTAGAGGTATAGATATGGAAAAATGTTTAGGTATTAGATTTAGGGTTAGTGGAAAAATATATTTTTTTAAGCCAAACGACGAAACGATAGAGGTCGGCGACGCTTGTATTGTGGAAACTATAAGAGGCATTGAATTTGGCAAGGTAGTAAAGAAGGATATTGAAGTGGATGAAAAGACATTAAAGTCACCACTCAGAACTATCATAAGAAAGGCAACTCCTGAGGACCATGAGACTCATAAGAAGAATAAGGAAAAAGAGGGGGATGCATTTGCAAAGTGCAAAGAAAGAATTAAAGCACATGAGCTCCCTATGAAACTTCTTGACTGCGAGTTCACTTTTGATTCTACTAAGGTATTGTTCTATTTCTCCGCAGAGAATCGTATAGACTTTAGAGAGTTGGTAAAGGATTTGGCATCTATATTTAGAATTAGAATAGAGCTTAGACAGGTTGGAGTTCGCGATGAGACTAAGATATTAGGCGGCCTTGGACCTTGCGGCAGACCTTATTGTTGCTCTACTTATCTTTTTGATTTTAAGACTGTTTCCATAAAAAATGTCAAAGAACAAGGAGTGAGTCTTAATCCTGCAAAGATTTCAGGTGCCTGCGGACGTCTCATGTGCTGCTTAAACAATGAGAAAGAGACTTATGAAAAACTCAATGAGTCAATGCCTCAGATTGCTGACTTTGTAACAACTAAAGATGGGCTTAAGGGAACAGTTCAAAGTATCAATACTCTTAGACAAAAAGTTAAGGTTCTAGTAAACTTAAAGAATGACGAAAAAGAAATGAGAGAGTATGACCCATCTGAACTCAAGTTCAAAAAGAGACAGGTAGTATCTCAAGAGACTGATGAAGAGAGAGAGGCAAGAAAACTTGAAGAACTTGAGAGAAAAGATGTGAAGGCGGATTTGTAGTTGTATAAGTGAATGTTTGTGTGTTCGTAATATGTGAATTTCGTATATGAAAAAATATTATTTTATAAATGTTATATTTATTGCTTTTCTGTTATTAATAAAAAGTAATTCCAGTGCTGCTATTATAAAGGATAATAGCAGATTTCATATTATAACAAATCCAATAAATGCAAACCAAAAAATATTAGATTCAAATTATGAGGTATTACTAACTTCAAAAGCAAGTGTAAATAGTTATCATGGAACAAAAGCCCAAGATATAGGTATAGTTTATGATGAAAAAGATTGGGAAGAAAAGTATCTATTTAAAAATTATATAAGAAATAATTATGTCGACTTAAACTATTTGCGAGCAGAAGAAACAATTTATGTTGATGAGTTGGCAGATTATGAAATATATAAAGAATGGCAAAATCATGATGGCGGCGATTATAGGTACGCTAATAAGATTATATTTTATGATTTAACTGGAGAGAATATAATAAGAGAGTTTGAGGACTTAGGTTTTAAAAAGTTTTACAATGGTAAATTCTACTATGAAGAAAAACCGAACGATCCGCAGTTCTATATTTGGGATTCAAAGACTAATGAAATAGAAAATGTAGGCAAGTACGCTATTTGCAAAATGATTGATGAAGATAAACTTATAGTTTTTGAAGACATGGGCAGAAAAACTCATGATGAAAATGAAATATTTAATGACAAAGTATTATTTTATGATTCGTCAAATAATAAAAAAGTAGAGTTTTTAGGATATAATTTTAGCGACATAATAGAAGTTGGTGGCGAAAAGTATTACAAAATTTACTACATAAAAGAGGTATTTAAAAAGTCAGAAAAAAGCAGTTATGAAATTCAAAAGGTTTATAATAGATTTTTTAATTTGGTGGATGAAAAATTAAACAAAGTATTAAAGAATGATATAAATGAAATTCAGTTTGTAAGAGATAATAAGTTTGACGAAAATACAATTAATTACAAAAAGATCATAGAAGAGAACAAGAGAAATGACCCGAAAGATAATACGGTTTTGGAAAATATAGGAATAAGTCCGGCAAATATAATTAAGATTTATGAATTTGAAGATGGCTTAGTTTATCTTGTAAAAAATAAAAAGAAGTTTTCTTTATATAATCAAGATGGAAAACAAATTGGTAAAACGCATGAGGACATAATTCATGCAGGTTATTTAGATAAATCATTATATAATAGCCTCTTTTTAACACCTGATGAGAATTCTCTTAGGAATTATTTTTATATAAGTGACGATAACAAAGAAATCCAAGTAGAATATAATAGAAATACCATGCTATACAATGGCAATTACGGATATTATGCATTGACAAATATTGATGTGACTGATAGTGAACTAAATTATATTGATGAAAACGTAGATTCACCAGAATATATGTTTAATATATGTAATTTAAAAAATAAGAATATAAATTTTACTGTTAATTCTAAACAAAGAGGAATATCTGTATATAGATTAGATGAAAACGATTTAAATTATGATTTGGTTCTTATTGATGAAAAATTATATAATATTAAAGGAGAAGAAAAAAAGGATAAAGTAGTATATTGTAATGTGCTTGAAGATAAATTATATGTTAGAGAGAATTTAAAAGAAACTGAAGTTTTTGTTTATGATAAATATTTAAAATTAATTGATACAATAAGTAACATTCAATTAGAATTAATGGAAAGGGAATTTGATAAAAGATATAATGTGCCATATGAAAATCAGCCACGTTATGTGCCGCTGAATAAATATGATAGGCTAGAAAATAGTATTTTTGTGGACGAGTCAGTTTATTGGAGAGTATCAGGCTATATACCAAATCAGTACAGTATAGAGTATGACACGGAAAGTATAAAAAAAGGTTATAGTTTAAAATCATATAAGTTAAATTCTTATAGATTTTATGACCTGCTTAAAGGGGATAAGACAATAGTATCATTTTGCAAAAATTTATTAGATTTTAATGAGAAATATTTTACATATCAGAAATCATATGAATATGGATTAATGGATTATAGTGGGAAAGTACTTGTTAAGTTTAATATATTTGATGACCCTGAAGAAGAAGTAACACATGGATGGCAATTAAGCACGCCGTATTGATAAAATATTTATTAATGAATAACAAAACTTTAATGCTGATGTTTTGTAATTTATTTTTAGTAAGGAGTAGCAATGAATAAAAAAGTTTATAAAAGTTTTGCAATTGTATTTTTATTATTATCGACAGTAACGTCTTGTATAAACAACCAAAAAGAATTTTTGGAAACAAGCAGTAAAAATGTAGTGAAAAAAAGCGGTAACGAAAGTGAAAAAGATAATGATGACATTGAAAAAACTACCGCGACTAGTGAAAGTGAATTGGAGAATAGTTTGATATTAGATCTAGAGAATAAACTTGATCTATTTCCACATATAGATGGATCTACGGCGAATATTCCGCTTATGGCTCAAATAATGTCTGATTATCTTGACATAGATTTAGAAATAGCAAAAAATCTTACAAGTAAGGTGTCGACAACTGATGTTGCGTGGGAAAATTTAATCGATAATGCCAACAGATCAAAAGACAAGAGTTATGATGAGATAGTTATAGCTTATGAGCCATCAGAGCAAATCAAAGGCGAGATCAACAGAAGTAAAAATAAATTAAGGATAGTACCTATTGGTGTAGATGGGTTCGTATTCCTTAGAAATAAAAATAATAGAGTAAATAATTTAACAATTAAAGACATACAAGATATATATTCTGCTAAAAAGACTAATTGGAAAGAATTAGGTGGAGATGATATCAATATAGAAGCTTATCAAAGAATTTACAATAGTGGAAGTCAGACATTATTTTTGAAATTAGTAATGAATGATGTTAAACCAACGCAAGTAGAAAAAGAGTATGAGTTAGGAGAAATGGGAGGAGTATTTACTACATTATCAAGATATGATAATACTGCAAATGCAATTGGCTATAGTGTATTTTATTATGCAGACAAAATGCTTGACTATCCAAACCTTGATTTCTTTAAGATAAATGGAGTATATCCAAGCGACAAAACAATAGAAGACGGCACTTACGAATTAAGGAATGAATATTATATGGCAATAATGGATGATGCAGATGAAAATAGTTTGGCACATAAATTGTATGAATACATTTTAAGTGATAAGGGACAAGAGTCAATTAGAAAAGCTGGTTACATACCTGTTAAAGAACATAAAGAGTTTAATACTTTTGAGTAATTGGCAAAAAATCGAACATTTGACTTTGCTACATTTAGTGCTGCTATTGAAAATTCACAATGTGTTGTAGATTTTCCAGAAATGATACCAGAAAATGTTATGCCTGTTGTGACATTTGGTAATTATTACTATTTGCTGATGAAAAAAGAAGAGATATTGCTGGATTGTATTAAATAAAGATTTAGAAAATAGGGTGGCACTGCTTATTTCCAAGTAAATATGAGTAATATTAAATTAGAAAACCTAGAAATAAATGGATATATGATTTATCAGGACAAGGACAGCTTCAATTTTGGGATTGATGCTGTCCTTCTTGCTAATTTTGCATTAAGAGAGGTAGCGCAGTGCTCGCCCTTACGAGATGGGAGTGTAGGGGCGGATAATATCCGCCCGTACGAGAGAGAGCTAAAGATTTGTGATTTTTGTACAGGCTCACTTCCTATACCACTCATAATGTATGCGAAGAGAAAAATGTTTTTAGGTGAGAATGTGAAGTTCACGGCATTTGAGATAGATAAGGAACAGGTAGAACTCTGTAATAAGTCAATCACATATAACAAAGAAAATGTTGAAGATGCAAAAAATATTGCCGATGATATAATCGTTTATAATGATGACATTAAAAATATTTTTAATGATAGAGAAAAATATAAAACTATGTATGAATCATTTGACATGATAACTTGCAATCCGCCTTATACAAAAAAAGGTAGTGGAGTTATCAATTTAAATGATAAAAAATTAGTTGCTCGCCACGAGATATTTATCACATTTGAAGAAATCTGCAAGGCGGCAAGTCTACTTTTAAAATCAAATAAAAAATTCTATATAGTTCATCACTCTGAAAGACTCACAGAACTTTCAGAAATCTTAAAATCAAATTCATTTGAAATTAAAAAAATTCAATTTATCTATCCGAAACTTGATAAGCCATCAACTCTCTGTCTCATCGAAGCTGTAAAAAATGGAAGAGCAGGTGTGAAGGTTCTTGAGCCAATAATTGTCTTTGAAAATGATGGTTCTTACACAAAAAATATCGAAAAAATCTACGGAAAGTAGTGTCTAAAAAAGCCCTATTTTATGCGATGCCCCCATATAATCAAGCTATGCCGACCACTATATATAGTAGGTCAAATTTTGTTAATAACTATATATTGACTTTACTCTACATTGTGATATAATAACTTGACTTATGGTGGGTATGTAAAATATATAATTGAAGGGGTAGAGTTATGTTTATAGTAGCAAAGAGAAATGGAGAACAAGTAGATTTTAACATCCAAAAAATTAAGGATGCAATTGATAAGGCATTCGTGGCATGTAAGAGGGAGACTCATCCAAGTATAATTGATGATCTCGCGCAACGTGTTGCAGCTGCCTTTGGATCAAAAATTAAAAATGGAATCATAACAGTCGAAGAGATTCAAGATTCTGTTGAAGAAGTTTTGATTAAATATGATTATGGTGATGTCGCGAAGGCATATATATTATATAGAAAGAAACACAGCGATATTAGGCAGGCTAAAGAGACATTATTAAACTACAAGCAAGTTGTAGATAATTATTTGAATGTAAGTGATTGGAGAGTAAAGGAAAACTCTACTGTTACTTATTCAGTTGGTGGACTCATACTTTCTAACTCTGGCGCAATCACAGCTAACTACTGGTTGTCAGAAGTTTATGATGAAGAAATAGCTCAAGCCCACAAGAATGCAGAGATTCATATTCACGACTTGTCAATGCTTACAGGATATTGTGCAGGTTGGTCACTTAAGCAACTTATAAAAGAAGGACTTGGTGGCATACCTGGAAAAATAACAAGTTCCCCAGCAAAACATTTATCAACTCTTTGCAACCAAATGGTAAACTTTTTAGGTATCATGCAAAATGAGTGGGCAGGTGCTCAAGCATTTTCATCATTTGATACATATCTTGCTCCTTTTGTAAAAATAGATAATTTGTCATATCATGAAGTTAAGCAATGCATACAAAGTTTCATCTATGGTGTTAACACTCCATCAAGATGGGGAACACAAAGTCCATTCACAAATATTACACTTGATTGGACAGTTCCAAATGACCTTGCTGAACTTCCTGTAATCGTAGGTGGCAAAGAACAAAACTTTAAGTATAAAGATTGCAAGAAAGAAATGGATATGGTAAACAAAGCTTTCATTGAAGTTATGATTGAAGGCGATGCAAATGGCAGAGGCTTCCAATATCCAATTCCAACTTACAGCATCACAAAAGATTTCGACTGGTCAGAGACAGAGAACAACAAACTCTTATTTGAGATGGCATCAAAGTATGGCACACCATATTTCTCAAATTATGTAAATTCAGATATGGAGCCATCAGATGTTCGTTCTATGTGCTGCCGTCTTAGACTTGATTTGAGAGAGCTAAGAAAAAAATCAGGTGGATTCTTTGGATCAGGTGAGTCAACTGGTTCAGTAGGTGTTGTAACTATCAATATGCCTCGCCTTGCATATCTCGCAAGTTCAGAGGAAGAGTTCTATCAAAGACTTGATAGACTTATGGATATCTCAGCAAGATCACTTAAGATAAAGAGAAATACTATAGAGAGATTTATGGAAAATGGTCTCTATCCATATACCAAGAGATACCTTGGCACATTCAACAATCACTTCTCAACTATTGGTCTTGTAGGTATGAATGAAGCTTGCTTAAATGCTAAGTGGTTAAAGAAAGATTTGAGAGATGAGGAAGCTGTAAAGTTTAGTATAGATGTCCTAAATCATATGAGAGAGAGACTTAAAGATTATCAAGAGAAGTATGGCGACCTCTATAACTTAGAGGCAACACCAGCTGAGTCTACTACTTATAGATTTGCAAAACATGATAAGGAAAAATTCCCAAATATCATCACTGCAAATATGCAAGGCACTCCATATTATACTAACTCATCACATCTTCCTGTAGGAACTACTGATGATATATTTAATGCTCTTGATGTGCAAGATGAACTTCAGACTCTCTATACATCAGGAACTGTATTCCATACATTCCTTGGAGAGAAACTTCCAGATTGGAAGGCTGCAGCAAATCTTGTTAGAACTATTGCAAATAATTATAAATTGCCATATTACACTTTATCACCAACTTATTCAGTATGTAAGAATCACGGATATATTCCTGGTGAAGTTTATACTTGCCCACACTGTGGAGAGCCAACAGAGGTTAATAGCCGTATCACTGGATATTATAGACCGGTTCAAAACTGGAATGACGGTAAGGCTCAAGAGTTTAAAGATAGAAAAGAATATTCAGCAAAACTTGCAGCTACTCGTATAGAACAGATGGGTGAAAACTTATTTAAGGCTGAGACTCCTGATACTGTAGTTGAAAAGATGAATTTTGAAAAAGAACATGCAGCAGAGAGAGAGCAAGCCCCTGAAAGTAATCAATCTATAGTTGAAACTGTAGAAGTAAAGAGCGAACCAGCACCATCTTTTAATGAAGTATTCCAAAATAACAATGAGCCTTTGCAAAATGTGAGCAGCGAAAAATTTTACAAAGATGATAATGCTGATGTAGTTGTAGAGGCTGACACTGTAAATAATGTAGTCGCTCATGAAGCAGCAAGAGAGGTGGACCACGAGATAGAGCATGAGATGCCAAAGTCAGACAACCTTAAATTATTTGTAACTAAGACTTGTCCAAATTGCAAGAAGGCAGAAGAACTCCTTGATATGGCAGGTATCAAATATTCTATAGTTGATGCAAATGAAAATCCAGCAGATTGTGAAAAATATCAGATTATGCAAGCACCAACTCTTGTTGTAAATGAAAATGAGAAGTATGTAAATCTCTCAAATGTCATCAAGTACGTTGAAGAGACTACTGTGGCTGTATAATATAGTTTTTATCTACCAATTCAAATATAAAAAGTGTCGCTACCTAAGCGACACTTTTTTATGTTCTGCCCATCTTTTTTTATAATCAGGCATATATTTAATTATTAAATCATAAAATTTTTTACTATGGTTATGGACAAATAGGTGTGCCATTTCATGTAAAACTATGTATTCTAAGAAGTAGTCGCTCATATAATAAAGCATTGAGTTAAATCTTATTGTTCGCTCACGAAAGGAGCAACTCCCCCAAAGTGTCTTCATTTTTCTTATGCTATACTTTTCAACTTTTGTATTAAGTAGAACTTCATATTTTTCAATGTAGTTAGAAATGCGAGATAGCAACTCTCTTTTTTGTTTTGCTTTAAGTTTAGGGTTATCTGATAAGTTTATAGTATCATCTTGCTTAGATAGCACTTTCCTAATCCAGTCTTCTTTTTCGTATAAGAAATCTAAAATCTCAAAATCTGCCACATAATAAGGGCATGTTAGTTTTATCAATCCCTTGCCATCAATAGTAAGTCTTATATTCCTGTTTTTTCGATATTTGGCATAGTAGATAGTTAGGTCTTTAAATTGCAATGTTTTATATCTAAGTTTTATCATAGCCTAATTATAGCATTTTTTAACAAATAAGTCTTAAATTTATTATTAGTTATAGTGTAATATTAATCATCAAATTAGTATAATTATGCGCAAAAACTAATTGACTTTTTTACTAATTAGTTATTAAATTATATATAAAAATATTAGTTCTAGAGGTAAGATGTGTATAGCCCAGGGCATATAATTTTTATTATAATTAGTTTAATTATGACAGCACTTACTGTATTTGTATGCAAGAGAAATAAATGGCATTTAGATAGCATTGTCAAAGTTTGTTTTTTTGTGGCAGTAATATGTGAAGTTGTAAAGGTCTTTACCGTGATAGATGTATGGCCCATAGTTCAAGCTACTGTCGAAAATGGGGAGCAGATATATAAGGAAACTGGACGATATACTCCATTTATTGAATATTCTCATTTACCATTTGAATTATGCTCACTACAGATATTGTTTATGTTTTTGTATCTTGTGATAAAAGATGGGGTGTGGAAGAAAAGAATTATCGCATTGATATATGGAACGGCATTTATGGGAGGCTTACTTGCGATTTTTGTTTCATCGATTGCTCGCGACTTTAATACTGCAAAAGAATATTTGACATCTGTTAGAGCATGGGAGTTTTACATTTATCATTCAATGCTTGCAAGTTTAGCAATACTCATAGCAACGGATGGGAAATACATTTTAAAGCTTAAAGAATTCAGCTGGACATGTATTATGCTTTTGATAATAGATGTTTTTTCATTCTATATGAATTCTATAATGAGCATACCAGTATATAAAGATGGTAAACTTATAGGACTTAGTAGTTCTGTAAACTACTTTTCATCATTTGATAATCCGCTCGGCATACCGATGGTAAATAAAGGGCAGTATTTAATATATTTGGAAATAAGATTATTAATTGGTTTTATACTTATAACACTAATATATCTACCCTTATTAAAAAATAAGAGGTTAAAATGAATACAAAATTAGAAAACAAAGAGAAAAATAAGGCAAGACAGTATATCATCGATTTGCATAAAAAGAGAAGTCTCATTGCGATGATTGCAAGTTTTGTGTCAGTGGCTTTAGCTATCTATGCCATAGTTGCGGGGCTTATCTTGTATACAAGAAATGGGACAAGGCCTATTGACCTATTTCAATATTTTACTATTGATGCAAATACACTCACGGCATTAAGTGCTGCGATGATTTTACCATATGCTATAGAGGGATTTAGAAAAAAAAGGTTTTATTGTCCAAAGTGGGCTGTGTATTTTTATTATGTTGGAGTAACTTGCACTACAATGGTAATGCTTGTTGCAGTATTTGTTATCAGTTTCGTGGATTTTGAGCTTGCATTTTTAGGTTATAATTTTTACCTACATATAGTTTGTCCGATTATGATACTTATTACATTTTTTCTTATAGAATCATATTACAAAATCACATTTAAAGTTACACTTGCACCTCTTGTTCCAGTTTTTATATATGCCATCGTTTATATTTATGAAGTTATAATCATTGGTGAAAAGGCTGGAGGCTGGAGAGACCTGTATTATTTTGCTGGCAATCCTGCTTTCTCATTTTGCAGTATGATGATTACGACATTTGTAGTGGCGACTCTAGTTGCATTCATTTACAATAAAATATCTGCAATCCGCGAAAAGAGAATTATAGATAATCTCTGGGATGAAGGTGTCAGTGAAGTTGAAATTAGAATTGAGATTTTTGGACTTGGCAGATTTATGGGACAAAAAGAGAATAAATCATATGCGACTTTGCCACTTGATATAATATTTATAATAGCTGATAAGTACCATATAAATAGAGAAGAACTAATAAGAGTGTATGTGAAGGGAATGATGGATAGTATTAAAGAGAAGGAATAATAAAGGGGTGGTTTTTTAAAAAAGGAATTCAGACCCTTTATTTTCCAATTAATTTTAATAGATAAAAAGTTGATAGGAGTTATATATGGTAGCACTTAAACCTTTAACTGAAAAAGATAGAGAATGGTTTATAATTAACAATCAAAAATATGGTAAAATATAATTATGAAAAATGAAATTAAAGAATTTGATAAAAAGCAAATACGAGTAGCATGGGATGAAAACAAAGAAGAATGGTTATTTTCAATCATTGATGTAATTTTCGTATTAGTTGACAGTAAAGATTTTCAGTCTGCGAGAAATTATTGGAAAGTACTAAAAAAGAGGCTAAAGGATGAGGGTAATGAAACGGTTACAAATTGTAACCAGTTGAAAATGAAAGCTGCAGATGGAAAATTAAGAGTAACAGATGTTGCTTCTATGGAGCAGCTCTTTAGGTTGATTCAGTCTATACCATCGAAAAAGGCAGAACCATTTAAATTGTGGCTTGCAAAAGTAGGCAAAGATAGAGTTGAAGAAACAATTGATCCAGAGTTAACTATAGATAGAGCATTAAATACATATCAAAAGAAAGGCTACAGTAATGATTGGATACACCAAAGATTGATGGCTATAAGAGTGAGAAATGAATTAACGGATGAGTGGAAAAATAAAGGTGTAAAAGAGAATCAAGATTATGCTATTTTAACTGATGAAATAATAAAAACTTGGTCTGGAATGAGTACCAAAGGGTATAAAAAGTTAAAAAAAGAAAATTTGCGAGATAATATGACAACAACAGAATTAATTCTTACTATGTTAGCAGAAGCTGCAACCAAAGATATATCGGAGACAAATGAATCGCAGAATATGTCAGAGCACATAGAAATTGCACATCGAGGTGGTAAAGTAGCTAAAAAAGCTCGAGAAGAACTTGAAAAAGAAACTGGCAAACCAGTGATCACGAGTAACAATGCTAAAGACATACAAAAACTTTTATCAGATATTATTGTAGATGTTTCCAACATAGAGAAAAATAATTAATAAAAGTAAAAGGAGGGGGTAAAGAGATGATAAAAAAGATAATTATAATATGGCTGTCTATTTTATTGTTAGTTATAGTAGGTTTAATAGTATTGACTAGTAATAAAGATAAAGACAATGTTTTGACTGGAAATATTAGTGATAGCACTATAGATAATAGATTTTATGATAAGATAGGAAGTAGTATTAATTATGATTTTTTGTTTGATTACTTATGTTATAATAGTAATTATAATAGCATTCCAGTTACAGAGAATTATAAAGTAAAATATAAAAATTGTTTATCTGAATTATACGATTTTGAAAAATATAATACTGAGATGTATAATTATGAAGAGACTGCACCGAATCAATTACTTACATTTGTAGATTGTGATTATAAAAGTAGTTTTATTGTTAAATTATTAATATTAAAATCGGTTTATGATGATCATCCAAAGTTAAATAAAAAGTTATTTTTTAATTATACTGTAGATGATAGAGGCTTTGTAGATGATATAGAGTTTATAGGAGAAGAGGTGTATCGTGAAGATGATGGGACGCCAATAATCAGACCTAATAATAGGAAATTTGATGTTCCTGAGAATGTTGCAGGGTATATAGAAAATTTAGTGTATGGTATGGATTTAATTAAATATAAACGCAAGAATGGATGGGGGGATTATTATGATAATAGTATTGATGAGATTGAATGGGAATTTAAAGAGTATGCATTAACTGATAATTTTAAAAAACATTATAATATAAATAAAGGATTATTGATAGACGAACTAAAGCAGCAGGCATATAAAAATGAGAAAAATATAACTATGTATTATCCCAAAGAAATATCTATGTATTATAGTAAATTTCCTAAAGAAAAGACCTCAATGCTTCCAATAAGATTATATTATGATGGAATATACTATAATTATAATCTTTCATATAGTATAACAGATGATTATTTTTTAGATGAGTTAAAATTAGATGAAATTCAATAAAATATTTCCTTATATGGCTTTGACACAGCAAATGATACATTGCTTGACTATGGATGTGTATTAACATCTGATATATTTGAAAGTAAGAAAAGTTTTAGTGATGCGAGAAATGAATTCGAAAAACAATAAAAAAATATTTTGGTAAAGACGGTAGTGAGAATAAAAATAATTATTATATTAGTTTTTATAAAGGTACAGGAAATGAAGATTATGTAGCAAGGTCATATATGATGGCACAGAAGATGTGTGAGAATACTGGGTTTTTAGACATAACAGATATAGAAAAAATAGGGACGGACTTAAATATATTTTACACAAAAAAAGAATTAAAAGCTGCATAAATGTGCTATTTTATCAGTTCTAATTTATATATTAAAATTAAAATGTATATTTTTAATCATATTTGTATAAAACTGATTTGCTAAATATGTGCAAAATGTGATAAAAATATGAAAAAAATAATAAAGTCCGTCCCCATTCATTTACACCGTCCCCATTCATTTCTATGAAATCACCTTTAATTATGTTATAATTTATAATTATGAAAGGTTTAGAGATTTCAAAATCATTTTATGAGGAATTTGGTGCTCCTATGATAAAGGAGCAGTTTCCTGAACTTGAAAACAAATTGGCATTTGGGCTAATTGGTTCTGGCTCGGAATGCTTTTCTTATGATGATGAAGTTTCAACCGACCACGACTTTGACCCAGGTTTTTTGATTTTTATAAATGACGAAATAGATGACGACACTAAATTCAAATTAGAAAGAGCCTATGCTAAGTTACCAAGAGAGTATAAGGGCTATACAAGAGAGATAATGTCACCAGTAGGTGGTAATAGAAGAGGTGTGAAGAGAGTTTCTGACTTCCTAAAAGAAAAAACTGGAACAAGCGATGGAAACTTATCTACTTATGATTGGTTCAACATACCAGAAGAATCTCTTGCAGAACTCACGAATGGCAAAATTTGGAGAGACGATAGCAAAATTATTAGTAATTTAAGACTCAAGCTCTCAACATTTCCAGAGGACATAAAACTTAAAAAAATTGCCGGAGAACTTTTGATAATGGCTCAGTCAGGTCAGTATAATTATGAAAGATGCATCGCCCACAATGAATTCGGTGCAGCAAGGCTCGCGCTTTTTGAATTTGTAAATGCAGCAATCCATGTGACTTTTTTATTTAATGAAGTATATATGCCATTTTACAAATGGAAGTTTAGGGCTTTGAGAGATTTGTTTTGGCCTAAGAATATAAAAGTAAAAAGTGAATTGAATTATGTGCCAGGTGTTGAGGATGATAATCTTGTGGAAATGCCATTTGAGCAGAAGTTAGAAGGTTTATTATCTGCAACTGATGATAAAATATTAAGTGGAAAAATCAAAATGGATATTGAACAAATTGCAAGACTTTTTGTTCAGAGACTTAAGGCAGACGGGCTTACCGATAGAGATGAAATGTACCTTGAGAAACATGCCTATGAAGTAAATAATAAAATAAAAGATAATGACATAAGAAATATGAATATATTAGTAGCTGTGTGAGGACATTATGGACGAAGTTAAAAAAGGTAATTTTGTAATTAAACCATGTAGTGCCTGCTCAAACCCTGTTCCAATTGACATGGAAAGAATTAAGAGAAAACTCGATATTCATTTCGATAAAAAAGAGTTTGACCAGGCTGAGAGACTCATTAACTATTGGATCGTTGAAGCAAAGAATGGAAATAATCCAAGAGCTGAACTTGAATTGCAAAATGAGTATATGGGTTTCTTGAGAAAGTTGAACAGAAGAACCGATGCGATTTCTCATGCAGAGAGAGCAGCAACTCTTGTGAGAGAGTTGAAACTTGACAGAACTGTGGGCGGAGCAACTGTATTTTTAAATGTTGCGACAGTATATAAAGCATTTGGAAATGCAAATGCTGCTATGTCTTATTTTAACAAAACGAGAGAAGTCTACGAACAAAATTTAAAAGATGATGATAAACTTTTTGCTGGACTATATAATAATATGGCACTTGCTGCAGTAGATATGAAACAATACGATGCTGCTGAAAACTTTTATAAGAAGGCCATTGAGATAATGAAGAAAATTCAAGATGGTGAACTAGATGCGGCGATTTCATATTTAAACTATGCTGATTTATTATATGCAAAATATAAAAATGATGTGAGCGAAGATTACAGCAAATATAGTGACAAAATTGAGGAGTTTGTAAATGAGGCTTGGAATCTATTAAATACTGAGACCATCCCTCATGATGAGTATTATAGATTTGTATGCGACAAGTGTGCAGGGAGTTTTGGATTCTATGGATTTTTCTTATACGAAAAAGAACTACGAAAGAGAGCAGAAGTATGATAAAAATATTTGATACACATGCTCACTATAGCGATGAAATCTATGATGTAGATAGAGAAGAATTGTTTCATAATATGCATGCTGATGGAGTAATGGCAGTAACTCTTATCGGAGCAGACCTTCAGAATTCTAAGAATGAAAAAGAAGTCGCAATTAAATACCATAGTGTTGATAATGTTCCAAAGTTTTATTACACAATAGGCGACCATCCTGATGAGATACCGAAGTTTGCACCTGAATCAGAACAAGGCTCAAAGTATTTAAAAGAACTTGAAGAACTTTGTATGGTAGATGGCAAGATAGATGCCATTGCAATTGGAGAGATAGGACTTGACCGTCATGGCGATTTTAAAACTGAGGAGGATTATAAAAATCAGACGAAGTGGTTTATCACAGAGATAGAGTTGGCAAAAAAACTAAACTTGCCAATAGTTGTCCACTCAAGAGATGCTTGCAAAGATACATTTGATATAGTAAAAGAACATGCGAAAGGTATGCAGGGTATCATTCATTGCTTCTCATATGAAAAAGAAACGGCTATTGATTATGTGAAACTTGGATTTCATATCGGTGTTGGTGGTGTTGTGACATTTAAAAATGGAAGGAAGTTAAGAGAGGTAGTTGAGAGTATACCGATAGAGAGTATAGTCACAGAGACAGATGCACCTTGGCTTTCGCCAGACCCATTTAGAGGGAAGAGAAATGAATCTTCGCGTATAAAATATGTCATAGAGGAAATTGCTAATATTAAAAATATGGGCGTAGAAGATGCAGCAAATATATTATATAATAATGCACTTGATGTGTATAATTTGCATTAAATACTAAAATTGGTTATAATAAGACAGTATATGGCTAAAGGATTTAAGTTAAAAAATGATTTCGAATTTTGTTATCCTGTATTAGAGGATAATAAGAGTGCCTTTCTAAAAAAAGTTGCAGAAATCAATAGTGAAAAACAGTGCATGATTGAGCTTAGGCTTGATTATTTGCTATATGCTGGCTTGAGTATAGATGATATAATTAAAATAATTAATACTGTAAGAACTAAATATACTAATAAAAAACTTATTGCCACTATTAGGACAGTGAGCGAGGGCGGAAAGGTTGACCTAACCAAAGAGAAGTATTTTTACTATATAAAAGAACTATATTTAAATGCAAAGGTCAATTTCATAGATGTTGAGTATAAATTCTATAAAATAGATAAGATTTACTACGATTCACTGTTTAAAAAGAAGAAAAAGAAGATTATAATTTCTATGCACTTTTTTGACAGAATATTCTTTGAGAATGAGTATATTAAGTTATTTACAGAGATGGCAGAGTCAAGTGGGGATATAGTCAAGTTCGCCATAAAGACCTTTTCTAAGGAAGACCTATTCCTATTTATGCTGACTGCTAAGAAATGCGAAAAGATTATGAAAAAGAACAAAAAAGAGACTATTTATATAGCTATGGGGACTGTGGGTATGCTTTCAAGGCTTTGGCCAGAGTTTACCAACACAAAAATAGTCTTTTTGACCGCCTATAAGGAAATGGACCTAGAATTAGGGCAAATGAATCGTGAAAATTATGTGAAATATCGTAATATACTTGCAAAAAATGGCAAAAATTGATAAAATTAATAAGTTAGTTTGTTGAAAATAGGAGATAATAATGGCTAAGAAAATAAGAAAAATATTATATGTAGTTTTAATCATCACATTGGCTTTAACTTGCTTTTCGTGCAAGAAAAAGAGAAAACATAAGTGGATGGAGGCTGGTGTAGACAATACACCTGTAAAAATTGAGCCAGGTGTTCACCCTGAGAGAGGTTCAGACAGTAATGCAGTTCCTATCTACCTTGCACCTTTATATTTCCCATCAGGAAGAAATAAGGACGGAGTGGCAGAGTATAAGAAGTACTTCTTTGAAATGGATGAGTTGAGCCCTGAGAATCTAGATTTGGCATTAAAAGAAGTCGGATTAATAGACGATTCATCGGTTTTCTGCGATTTACTTGTAGAAGAATCTGATGTTATAGCTGATGCAGGTCCTGGAGCATTAGACTCTAAACTGACTAAGAAGGGTACGGTACGATATGTCGATTTAGCATCACCTATAGATAATAGCGATAAATATGAAGGAAAGTATTTAGCAAAAGATCTTGCAGGTATGATTGATCAGCACGATGTAGAGTATTGTATCACAGCAACATTCCAAGAGAATTTTCAATTAGTATCCTGTGATATTGTGCCTGTTGACTACGAGACTTACAATAAAGTTCATGGAAAGAAATAATTAATTAAATCACAAATGATATTAAAAGAGAACTCTATAGTTCTCTTTTATTTATTAAGGGAGAAATATATTTATGAGCAATAAGTATTATATTACAACTGCAATAGTCTATACATCAGGAAAGCCACATATTGGAAATGTATAT
>JAFWVX010000046.1 GCA_017523785.1 Lachnospiraceae bacterium | reverse complement strand
GATGAGTAATGCAGATGTAGTTCAATGGTAGAACATGAGCTTCCCAAGCTTAGGACGCGGGTTCGATTCCCGTTATCTGCTTAACTGGATTATTCGTTGATACATTTTATTGAACCTACATTATGATAAAAGGGCATCCGTATATTGGCGTGGCTAGCGGGCCTGGGTCTTCGGACTTCTTCAGGATACTAAAAGCGTTGATGAGGTGACCCACCTAGCAATGGCTAGGTGTCAATAAAGTTTTGACGGTAATCTGGTTTTTTTATTATATGTTTTTGATTTTCGTCTATTTTCTATCTAATTTCTGCCTACTTTCTGTCTAATTTCCCTAATTTCCCTTGTAAAATTCACCCATTTATGCTACAATTTTCGTTGCCAAAGGAATAAGCAGATGAGCCTTGTTTTACTATAGCTTGTTTGTTTAGGCCCTTGCTAGCGATACCGTCGCTGGCCATTAGTCCAAAAGGAGGTAAAAAACATGAACAAGTATGAATTATGTGTAGTACTTAATGCGAAACTTGAAGACGATCAAAGAAGTTCTGAGATTGAAAAGATCAAAGGTTATGTAAGTCGTTTCGGTGGCAGTGTTGAAGAGCCTGTTGAGGAATGGGGTAAGAGAAAGTTTGCTTACACTATCGATCACATGAATGAAGGTTATTATTACTTCATTAAGTTTGAAGGCAAGAATACAACACCTGGTGAACTCGAAAATTCAGTACGTATTATGGAAAACGTTGTAAGATTCTTAATTGTAAAGCAAGAAGCTTAAATAAATTAAGAAAGAGAGAAAATTATGAACAGAATTATTTTAATGGGTAGACTTACCGCAGAACCAGATCTAAAATATTCATCAAAGGACACTTCAATGGCGATTGCTAGATATAGTTTAGCAGTTGACAGAAAATTTGCAAAAAAGGAAGATGGAAGTAAGGCAACAGATTTTATAAGATGTGTTGCATTTGGAAAGGCAGCAGAATTTGCTTCAAAGTATTTCCACAAAGGACAGAGAGTGTTAGTAGAAGGAAGACTCCAAATAGGAGAATTTACTAACAAGGAAGGTCAAAAAGTTCCTACTGCAGATGTAGTTATTGAGAGCCAAGAGTTTGCTGATGCACCAAAGAATGGTCAAGCAGCTCCAGCTGCTTCTAAGGAGAGCAGTGCCTCTGTGACAGATGGTTTCATGGAGATTGAAGGTTCTACAGATGAAGATATCCCATTTTAGAAATTAAAAGGAGGATAATAAGATGCCAACTGAGAAGAAACAAAAAGTTTATGATAAAGAAGACAGAAAAGATAGAAAGGCTGGATTTAAGCCAAGAAAGAAAAGAACTTGTCAATTCTGTACAAAAGGTGCTCAGCCAATAAGCTATAAGGATGAAAAGACTCTTAGAAAGTTTATCTCTGAGAGAGGAAAAATCCTTCCAAGAAGAGTTACAGGAGCTTGTGCAAAACACCAAAGAGAAATCGTAAATGCAGTTAACAGAGCTAGACACGTGGGTATACTCCCATATGTTATAGAGTAATTTTTAAAAAACCTAATGTGCCGCGCATTAGGTTTTTTATTGAAAAAAATATCAGATATGCTATAATAAAAAAAGAAAGTAAGAATGCTTTCGTAAAAAATTTCGGGAGGTTTATTATGGCACAGTTCGTAATTAAACAAACAAAAACTGGTTTCACATTCAATTTAAAGGCAAACAACAAAGAGACTATTGCTACTTCAGAAGTTTATAACACAAAAGATTCTTGCAAGAGAGGAATTAAGTCAGTAAAGAGAAATGCTAAAGCACATGTTGAAGATCAAACTGCAAAGGAAGTAAAGAAAGTTTCACTTCCAAAATATGAGATTTACAAAGATAAGAAGGGGGAGTTCCGTTTCCGTCTCAAAGCAGGAAATGCTCAAATCATCGCAGTTGGAGAGGGATATAAGTCACTTGCAGCTTGCAAAAATGGTATAGCATCAATTAATAAGAATGCAGCAAAGGCTGAAGTTGTTGATGAATAATATTTAGCGGGTGTTAGTCACCCGCTTTTTTATTGCGACTAATATTTTAATGTGTTATAATAAACTAAGTAGGAGGAATTCAATATGAAAACTCAATTAGTGATAATGGCAGCGGGTATTGGTTCAAGATTTGGTGAAGGAATAAAACAGCTTACACCGCTTGGCCCAAATGGTGAGATAATAATGGATTACAGTATCAAGGCAGCGGTGGATGCTGGCTTTGATGAGGTTGTAGTTATAATTAGAAAAGATATAGAAAAAGATTTTAGAGAAATCATTGGTAATAGAATTGAAAAAAAAGTGAAATGTCAATATGCATTTCAAGAGTTAGACATGTTGCCAGGCGATTTCAAATGTCCTGCAGATAGAAAAAAACCTTACGGTACAGCTCATGCAATCTACTGCGCTAAAGATGTGATAGATTCTCCTTTTATAGTTATAAATGCAGATGACTATTATGGAACTGAGGGGTTTAAAAAAGTTCATGAACATTTGATTGCACACTCAAAAGATAGTGCTGGTGGTAAATATAATATGTGCATGGCAGGATATATTATCGGTAATACTTTATCTGAAAATGGCACTGTAACCCGTGGCATTTGCAAACAAGACTCAAATGGCTTTTTGACAGATGTAGTTGAGACCTATGAGATTAGTAAGAAAGCAGATGGTAGGATTACTGGCGAGGACGACAATAAAAAAGAAGTTGTGATTGGTGAAAATGATTTAGTTTCTATGAATATGTTCGGATTCCCACATGAATTTATTTCTGAATTGGAGTCAAGACTTATTAAGTTTTTAGAGAAAAATAACAGCAATATTAAATCAGAGTTCTTACTTCCAACTGTTGTAAATGATGTAATAAAAGAGGGTAAGGGAACAGTTCAGGTGCTCCCTGTAAATGATAAATGGTATGGTGTAACTTATGCATCAGACAAAGAATATGTGAGAAAGGCATTACAAAATATTAAGATATAGTGGCAGGTAGGTCTAGAAAAAAGATTATTGTAGATAATAAGGGGGAGCAGGCTGCTCTCCCTAGTTTTAATGTTGATAATGCTCCAAAAGATGAATTTATAATAAAGGATTTAGGGATTGTAAAAGAGAAAAAGAGCGAAGGCAAAAAGAGAGTAAGCTTAAAGTTTGTAGCGATTTTTGCATTTGTTTTAATATTGATTACCACAGCAATTTTTGCAATTAGGTTTATTAACTTCAATGTGACAGAGATGCTTTGGAAGACAAGTGTGACCAAGGGTTCTGATAATATCAATAATAAGAGTATAAAATATGATAGTTATAAAAACGGACTGATGAGAGTCTCAAATGACGGAATTACTTATATCAATAGTAGCGGTGAAGTTAAGTGGACCATATCATATAATATGAAAGACCCAATATATGAGAGCAACGATAATTACTTCGCAATTGCAGATAGAAATGGATACGAGTTTTATATCTTTGATGAAAATGGTGTGAGCGGAACTAATACGGTCACGAATCCAATTCAAAAAATTTCGCTATCACTTGATGGTGTATTGTACATCTTGCAGAGTGACGAAGAAAATAGTTATGTAAATGTTTTTAGAAATAGCGGGGCACTTATAGATATTAGTATTAAAACCACACTTACTGGCGATGGAACTGCTATAGACTTAGGTACTTCAAATGATGGAATAGAACTAGCAATTGCTTATATGTGTCTAGCAAATGACAAACTTTACTCTAAGGCTACTTATTATAATTTTGGTGAAGTGGGGCAGAATGCGAACTCTAAGAGAGTTGTTAAAGAATTTGTAGAAGAGTTGAGTGATAAGTTTTTAGCAAGAATTTACTTTTTTGATAAGGATAACTCATTTTTGATTTATGATGGCGGAGTATATTTTGTATCAACTAAAGACCCTGCGAATCCTACCATAGTTCAAAAGAAAGAGTTTGATATTAAAATTCGTTCAGTTTCTTACAATAAAAAATATCTTGCAATGGTTTTTGAAGATAATAGAATGATAGTATTTAATAAAGATGGAACATTGCTCGCTGATAAGAAGATAGATTTTGACTATGAAAATTTTTATATAAGTGATGACTATGCGATATTCCTATACGGCAATAGAGTTATGATTTATGATTCAAGAGGTAGAATGCTCTTTGATAAAGAGATGGAAATGGAAGTTCAGTATGTCGCAAAGAAAAAGAGCCTGATATTCACAGAGCTCTTAGTTGGATTAATTGATGGTGTTGAGTGTATAAGATTTTATTAATCTATGTAAATGACACGACTGTGACACCGTCGCCACCTTCAGTAAAGTCACCAGGTCGATAATTTTTAATAACAGATGACTTTCTGCAAAATTCATTAACTGCTTTTTTGAGAGCGCCAGTACCTCTACCGTGAATGATTCTAACCATAGGTATGTGAGCAATGTAGGCATCGTCAATATATTTATCAAGTTCAAGCAGTGCTTCGTCAGTAGTTTTGCCGATAAGATTGATTTCAGTACTTACATTATAAGATTTTTCAAGTTTGATTTTTGAAGAGCCGTCCTTGTTGGTGGTTCTTTTTATTTTGGTTCCTTCAACTTTTATATTTTCATTCGCGATTAGTTCAAGGTCTCTTAGGTTTACAAGAGTTCTCATTATGCCGATTCTGACAAATAAGTTGTAATCCTTATCAGGTAGAGTTTCGACTATACCTTCAGCATTAAATGATAAAACTTTAACAGTTGCACCAATTTTTATTTTCTTAGCTGAAAGTGGTTGGGCTGGACCCTTAACTTTTTCAATTAGAGATTCTGCTGACTGACTTAGGCCACGGTTAAGTTTAGTTCTTTCGCTTATTGATGCATTTAAATCACCGCCGCTTGCTTTGATATTTTTGATAGTCTCATCTGCGAGAGTTTTTGCATCGAAAAGAATGTCGTGAGCCTTTTCTTTAGCCTGTCTTATTATAGAGTCGGCTCTATCATTCAAGCCTTTTTCTTGACGTTTAACTTTATTTTTAAGTTCCTCAATCTCGCTCTTGTAGTTCTCAATTTCATTTCTTTCTCTATCTATGGTTCTGCGACTCTCTTCAAGTGAAGCAACTATATCCTCAAATCTTATGTCATTTGTATCAAGTAACTCTTTTGCATTTGAAATAATATTTTTATTAAGACCGAGTTTCTCAGATATTGCAAATGCATTTGACTTGCCAGGGATACCAATTAGCAATTTGTATGTAGGTTTTAGAGTATCCACATTAAATTCAAATGCTCCGTTCTTGACACCTTGCTTAGAGAGAGCATATCGCTTTAACTCTGGATAGTGGGTGGTTGCGATAACTCGTATATTTTTTGATAATAGTTCATTTAAAATTGAGATAGCAAGGTTAGCGCCTTCCACTGGGTCAGTTCCTGTACAAATTTCATCAAAAAGGACAAGAGATTTACTTGTGACATTTTTTAAAATGCTCACAATATTAGTCATATGAGATGAGAATGTTGAAAGACTCTGCTCTATGCTTTGCTCATCACCGATGTCTGCAAATATGTTATCAAATATTGATATTTGTGAGTTCTCATTGCAAGGAATGAAAAGGCCTGATAGACCCATAAGTTCAATTAGACCTACAGTTTTAAGTGATACAGTTTTTCCGCCAGTGTTAGGTCCAGTGATTATGAGCGAAGTAAAATCTATACCGAGATTGATATTAAGCGGAACGATTTCGTCTTTTTTGATTAGTGGATGTCTTGCATTTATTAGATTGATTCGTCCCTCGTCATTTAAAATAGGTAGAGTCGCTGATATGTCTTGCGCATATTTAGCCTTAGCAAATGCAAAGTCAAGAGCGACTAGGTTTTTATAGTTTGTTTTTATAATGTCAATATGTGGAATTAGTCTTTTTGATAACTCAAATAAGATTTTTGAAATCTCAACTTGCTCAAGTGCATCGTTTTCGGCTATTTCGTTGTTTAAGCCGATGATTTCTTTTGGCTCTATGAATATAGTGAACTGGCTACCAGAAACTGAATGGACTGTACCGTCAACTTTATTTTTGTGTTCGGATTTAACTGGTAGGCAGATAGCACCATCCTTATTTGCAAGAACTGGCTCTTGTAAGTATTGGCCATAGGTGTTTAAGAGCCTATTTGCAGTGGTGTGAATTTTTTCTTTCAAGAGCATTTTCTTTCTTCTTATGGCTTGAAGGACAGAAGATGCAGTGTCGGAAATCTCATTTTCAGAAACTACAACTCTTTTTATCTCGTCATTTTCATATCTAAGTGAGTCGAGCGAGTTAAAATATATGTCAAGGCAAGAGTTAAACTCTTTTGTGTTTCTATAAGCGATGAGTCTCTCTGCTATGTCGAGACAGTTTGAAATGTTAAGTAACTCACTTGTATTAAGTGCTGCTTCCTTTGAAAGTCTAACCATAGCTTCACTTATGTCATTAAGTTTGTTGAAAGTCGGAGCGGTTGAACTCTTGAGACAAGATACAGCAGCATCAGTTTCATTTATTGCTTTGTATAGTTCGTTCTTGTCATCAATCTTTTTTAATGCCAAACAAAGCGACTTGCCGTCATTTGAATCGGCGAAGTCAGCAAGCCTTGCTAGGACTTTATTCATTTCAAGAATTTCATAGATTGATTTCATGAGACTATTATAGCATAGTAACCATATAATGACTATATTGACAATATAGGTTTTTTGTGTTGGGGCTGTTAGTAATAATAGCGATAGAAAATAAAAAGTAGCCACCCCACTCAAGGTCGTGGCTACTAGTTAGCTAAACCTGGCATAACCGTTAGAGTTCTGCCTTTTTATTGATAATATTATATTATAAATTATGGGTTTTGTCAATAAATGGGGCTATAAGCCCCATCGTTAAACCCTCCACTTAAACGGCAGGAGCTCTCCGGTTGTTAATTATATGTTAGCACATAATTAAATAATGTCAAGAGAAATTAGTGTTATCAAATTATAATACACTCAAGATTATGCAAATTATATAATAAAAAAAATGGTAAATAAGTAGGTAGATAAGTGGTAGATAAAGTAATAGCCGATAATAGATAAGAAAACCTTTGACTTGGTGCAGATTGAAAGAGAGAAAAGAAATGGTGCTAACTATAGTGGAACGGATGTATTTGCAAGTAAAATTGTATGTGGCGATTGCGGTAGCCAGTTCGGTAAAAAGGTGTGGCACAGCAACGACAAATATAGAAGTGTTGTCTATAGATGCAATAAAAAGTATAGTGGAAATAAGTGCAGTACTGGTCATGTAACGGAAGACGAGATAAAAGAGAAGTTCATGGAAGCCTACAACTCGCTTGATAGAACTGGTGTCATAAGAAATGTTGAGAGCATAAAGCAGTTGCTTATTAGCAGCGATAAAGAAAAGGCTGAACAGAAAAAACTGCAGGACGAGTATGACAAATGCGAAAAGAAACTATACAAATTAATAGAAGAAAATAGTACTCATGCACAAAATCAAGATGAGTATAATAAGAAATATAGAGATTTGGCGGACAAATCTACTAAAATTCAAGAGAAATTAGATAAGATAACCGCCGACCTTAAGGATAAGGGTGGCAGGGCAAAGGTGCTTGAAACCTACATAAACGACCTGAAAGCAAGTAAAAATAAGCTGACAGGCTTTGACGAAGGGTTATTTTATGCACTGGTGGATAGGGTCAAAGT
>JAFWVX010000045.1 GCA_017523785.1 Lachnospiraceae bacterium | reverse complement strand
TATCCATATTAAATATTTCTTTATATTTAAATGTCTTCTTAATAAGTGAGTTATCAAGTCGCAAAAACTTTGACTCGTGTGGGCTTGCCTTTTTTATTTCAGCTATTTTGTATGGGCAAAGTGCGCGAGCTCTAACATCGTTTACTGCAAACTTCTCCCAGGCGTCAAAAAACTTTTTAGTAAGTACTTCTGTCGTGAGACAGGCTTTTTTGTCAGGACCAATATTATAATTCCCCTCATACTTTTTATCAACTTTTTGAAGTGCCATTATGTTGAGATAGAGAATGAGTGGCTCCAAGACAAACTGATATGGTCTTATACTCTTAGGATTTCTAATGAGCATCTCTTTTTTATTTTTAATAGAACGATAGCAGTCAGGTATGATTCTATTTTCATTTAGGTCGCCGCCGCCGATTACGTTACCGGCTCTTGCAGTTGAAACTCTATATTTATCTTTATCATAAAAGAATGATTTTTCGTATGCATAGGTTACAATCTCTGAGCAAGATTTAGAATTCGCATACGGGTCTCTGCCACAAAGTTTGTCCTTCTCATTAAATGCATAGTTTGACAAGTCATTGTTCTCGTAAACTTTGTCAGTAGTGACATTCAAAATTGAAAGTGGTGCTGAAGGCTTGAGTGAGCGGATGGCTTCCATCAAGTTGACTGTGCCCATCACATTGACCTCGTAAGTGTAGCGAGGTTCCTCATAACCTAAGAGCACAAGTGGCTGAGCGGCCATATGTAGAACATAGTCAGGTTTCACTTTCTTAACAAATGCCGTCAGTCTTTTCACATCGCGAATGTCGGCAAACATTTCGCCGGTAACTATGGGCTCGCAGTGCTCGCCCCTACAATTTTTTGACTTGCCATTACGGTATGAATTTTCGTCTTTTTTTAATAACTCATAAAGGCTACGCTTCTCAGGTTTTAGTGCATAACCGTAGACTTTCGCACCGAGGTAACTCAAAAGAACACACATGTATGAACCTTTGAAACCTGTGTGGCCGGTTATCAAAACTTTCTTTCCGCCATAATATTTTTTTAATTCTTTGATTTTTAACATTTGATCCTTCCGGGCTCGTAAGAAACGCCCATAAAGAATTGTAAAATTCTATAATTTAACAGAATGTTCTACCAAACCTTCCAAGGTGCATTGCCTTCGTTCCACAATTTGTTGAGCAATTTCATTTCGCGCTGAGTATCCATACACTGCCAAAAGCCCTTGTGACGGAAACTCATGAGCTGCTTTTCTTCTGCGAGTTTTGTAAATGGCTCCTTCTCAAGAGCGATTTCATCTCCAGCGATATAATCTTTTATCTTTTTATTTAGAACCATGTAGCCACCATTAATTATAGCGGCATCATTTTCTTCTTTTTCTCTAAATGAAGTAATGACTCCATTTTCATCTATGTCAAGTACCCCCTTCATGTTGGCGATTGAAACCGTAGTGATAGTAGCAATCTTCTTGTGCGCCTTGTGGAATTCCAAAAGTTTGTTGATGTCGACATTTGATAGACCGTCACCGTAGGTGAGCAAGAAATCTTCGTCAGGAATATAGTCGAGAACTCTCTTTATACGGCCACCAGTCATAGTGTTGAGACCTGTGTCAATGAGAGTAACTTTCCAGTTCTCGCCATTTTTATTTAGGACTTTCATCTCATTATTTGCTAAGTCAATTGTGACATCTGAAGTATGCAAAAAGTACTCAGCAAAAAATTCTTTTATAACATATTGTTTATAGCCAAGGCAAATAATGAAATCGTTGAAGCCAAAGCTGCTGTAATATTTCATGATATGCCAAAGTATAGGCATGTCGCCTATCTCAACCATTGGTTTTGGTTTTAAGTGACTCTCCTCGCTTATACGAGTTCCAAAGCCACCTGCTAAAATTACAACTTTCATATGTCCTCCCGGGCTCGCAGTGCTCGCCCCTACAATGATGCGACCTGTTTTTGGAGAGAGTTGCAAATATAACTACTTAAATACATTCAGATGTTGCTTTTTGAGTGTATATAGCGCGGCCCTTATGTGCTCCGGCCCCCTCCTATACTCAAATGCCTTCTCCAACTCCTCATCACTCAAAGTATTATAATTTTTTGCCTTCTCCACCAAGTCAGTATAAACTATCTTCCTATAATCCGCCTTAAATATCTCATCAGTCGTCGTCGTCACATGTCCAAAAAACAAAATTCCAATTGACACAACACAAAGCGATAAGAGCACGATATTAAATTTCGAAACTCTCTGCTCCACAGGTTTAATCTTTCCTTCAGCGATAAGTTTCTCTCTTCTCTTTAAGTAGCCTTTAGAAAGTTTAAGTTCTTTTTTATCTTTTACATAAAACTTTTTATAGTTGACAATATCATCTATATAAAGTCCCAATATCAAAATTATTCCTATCGTAAGAAACATATACTGTATGCTATATCTACTCGACATACCATACTCATCTCTCACAAATTGATATCTTGCGAGAAATACCAGTGCATAATTTGCAGCACCATAGACTACAAACATAAGTGGGAAAATATTTCTATATGAGTTCAAGTCAAAAATATTTATCTTTGATGAATCTCTCAAAAATAGCGATATCACCATCACGAAAACTGTCAACAATATAATCAAGACATAGATTCCACCGATTAGCAAAATCATATTTTCATTTATGGTGTTAAATGCGATTGCATAGTCAAAGGTCTCAACTCCTATGATGCTACTAGCGAGGCTCTTCAAGAAAAATCTGATTGGGAATCTTGGGTCAGAAGTCAAAAGTTCCATCAAGGTTATGTCCTGGAAGCCAACTGGTATAAGTGGCTCGCCAGTACTATTGCTCTTAAAGTAGCAAGATAGGCAGATGGCTGCAATTATAATCAAAATTAAAAATTTGAAAAATATTTTAAATGTCGACTCGTTATTTACGGTGCTATATTTTTCACCTTTGAATTTGCCGAAGTTTCTTATCTCTTGATTATTGTACTGCTCTTTAAAGCCCTCATACAAATCTTTATCTGAGTCAAAAGCAGACATCTCGCCGCGATTATATTTATTTCTTATGATTACAAATGTAAATATTTCTATAATAGAAAACAAAATTATAGTGCATAAAAATGAAACTGAGTAAGAGCCGCCAAAACATAGTGAGCCGACAGCAGTGAGCAAATACACAAATAGATGTGCCCTCAAATTTTTCCTCTGAAGCTGGCTCGTGTCGATTAAAGCAACCATATTACTTAGGCGGTTGTTCTCTTGCTTATTTCCATAATACTTAAGGTCAGAGCTATCTATGTTTTCAAGTGTCATAATAGTTTTAGTTCGCTTGCTAATCCTGTCAAATAGATAGAAGACAAGTGCAATTATTCCGACCATCCAAAAATGTGCATACCCAGTGCCATTCAAAATCATTTCCCAAGACATAAGTGAAAATGAAATGAAACTTACTACAACACTCGCGATGGTTTTGACAAGTTTGGAATTGAAAGTATTTAATATGAACTTAACAATTATAAAATTAAATAAAAATAGTCCGAGTGTTCCAAGTATTCTGTCAAAGTGGACCGAGTACTTAAAATAATTCACATTGACGAATCGTGCTAAAAATGTGAAAGGAATTCGTGATATGCCTTCCCAGGAAAGTAAGTATTTTAAGTCGGTGACATCTTCCAAGTAAAAATTAATAATTCTTATGTAGTCGCTCGCCACGACGTCGAGTGAGGCACGGAAGATGTAGTAGATTAAGAAGGCAAGGCCGAGAAGACTTAAGCCTAAAGCTATTAAATTATTCTTTTTGTTATCTCGATTATTGATCATAATTATACGGGCTAGCAATGCTCGCCCCTACAAAGGACGACAGAATGTCGTCCACTACATTATACGGGCGGATGGTATCCGCCCCTACAATCCAGCGGATGGTATCCGCCCCTACGATTAATAGTTTACGATGTTGCGGATACGCAGAGTGAGCAAGCTGAGTCGCCTGTGATATTTACTACTGTTCTACCCATGTCAAAGATTCTATCAACACCAAGCACGAGTGCTATACCATCTACAGGAAGTCCTACTGCTTGTAATACCATTGCGAGCATTACAACACCTGCTCCTGGTACACCTGCAGTTCCGATAGATGCAATAGTTGCAGTCACGATAACTGTGACAATCTGTGACATAGTGAGATTTATTCCATAGCAGCTTGCTATAAATACTGTGCAGACTGCTTGATAAATTGCTGTTCCGTCCATATTGATTGTAGCACCGAGTGGAAGAACGAATGACACGATGTCTTTCTTTCCGCCGAGTTTTGTTGTGCAATCAATATTGAGTGGCAAAGTTCCAACTGACGATGCACTTGAAAATGCCATAACCATTGCTGGTGCGATGCCTTTGAAAAATTTTATAGGATTAATTTTTGCGATTCCATATACCATGAGTGAATAAGTGACAAGCATATGGAGAATGTATCCTAGATATGCGATTCCAATTACTAGTGCGAGTGAGCCAATAATCTTTGGTCCGTTCTCTGCGATAACTGGTGCTACGAGACAAACTATACCTACTGGCGAGAAATGAATAATCATATCCATAACTTCTATAAATACTGCATTTGCAGACTCAATGAAATCGCCAAAAAGTTTTGCCTTGTCACCAGCGATTATAATTGCAAATCCTATGAAAAGTGCTATCACAATTACTTGAAGCATAGATGCATTTAAAAGTGGTGCAACTATGTTTGTTGGGAACATGTCTGCGATAACTTTTATAAAGTTCTGAGCCTCTTTTGCCTGATACTCTGCTCCTGTAGTGTCAAGAAGCACAAAACCTTTTTTGAAAAGTGTTGCAACTATAGTTCCAATCACAAGTGCGATAAATGTTGTGAAAAGATAAAAAAGTATAGTCTTTATTCCGATAGACCAAACTTTTTTTATGTCACTTAAGCTTATTATACCAGTTATTATTGATAATAAAACTATTGGCACAACAACAAATTTAAGTAGATTTAAAAATATATCTCCGATAGGTTTAATATATTCCTTAAGTAAGTTTAATGCACCACCTGCATTTCCAGCAAATATTGATGTGTCGAGTATGCCGCCTTCGACACTTAGTAAGCCTAGGATTACTCCGATTAATAAGCCGGCAAAAATTTTAATTGAGAGTGGCAATCTTTTTTTCTTTTCCATAGTTTTCCTTTCGGGCTCGCCCATGTTCAAAATAATAGTTATATTATACAAAAAATACAGATAAGTTGCAATAAAAAGGGGCGGCCAATTTCCCGCCCCTTATCATAGGTTTCCCTATTATTGTTGAACTTGTTGCATAAGTTGTGCTTGTTGCATTTGTTGTAACTCAAGTTGCTTTTGTATTCTTAATGCTTGCATATAGAGCATGAAGTTTTGAACATATGTAAGTGGAACCGCTTTTTCAAGTGTATTCATAGTACCTGTAAATGCTGATATAGTGTTTGCTAAACCAACCCTTGCGCCATTTGCATCTACAATATAACCGTCTGGTGTTACTCCATTTACTACAAGTCTTCCCATATTGTCAAAGTAGAAATATTCTCCGTCTATCATTACCCAGCCAGTAACTAAAGCTCCATAACTTGGACTTGTCTTATCTTCATTCAAGTAGAATACACCTTGCTCTTCATATTGTATTCCAGTAAGCATCTTGCCGTTGCTATCAAACTTGTGCCAAGACTTGTTGCCGACACTGTTTGTTATCAAGAAGTAGCCGTTAGAAGCAAGTTCATCCGCATTAGTAACATTTGCAAAGTTTCCTGTGAGTTTAAATGACCAACTATCATCAATTGCATCATAGAACCAAGAACCTTGTGCAGCATTTCCGTTAGTATTTAGTAAGCTTGCGATAGCTTCATCGTCGTTAGCGACTGTGTAGCTGACTGAGAGTGGATTTATACCACCAGCTCCTCCGCCGGCACCACGACCGCCGCCACCGCCGCCGCCGCCGC
>JAFWVX010000006.1 GCA_017523785.1 Lachnospiraceae bacterium | reverse complement strand
GGGTTGGTGGCGGGGGGGGGGGTGGCGGCGGTGGCGGAGGAGGTGGCGGCCGAGGCGGCGCACTTCCTGCGAACTTCCCACTCGCTGTACCAGCACCAACGACTACTGAAGTACTGATAGTCAAAGATAATTCAAAGACATTAGATTCAACACAGATAACTTGGGAATTCAAACAAGATACCAATAAATTTGTAATGAATGTAAATGTAAATGGACAAAGTGCTCCAGCTACAATGGGTTTCTACACAATATCTTCTACAGTTGTTAAAACTGTGAATGACATACCAACATCTGAAATAGTTCATGATACATACTACATTAATGAATCGGGGGAAATGGTAACTGGTTGGGTAAAGACTGTTGATAACAAAACATATTTCTTCGAAAATGCTAAGACGGCTGATGAAGGAAAGATGGTCAAAGGTTGGAAGAAAATACAAAATGACTGGTATTATTTCCAAGAAGATGGAAGTATGCTAGTAAGTGGAACAACTCCTGATGGATACCCAGTTGGAGCCGACGGAAAGATGATGTAAAATAAAAAAAGGATTCTATTTTATAGGATCCTTTTTTATTATATTATTTTGGAAGTTTGAAACTAGACTTCATACTAACTATTCTGTTGAATACTGGTTCTCCGGGTTTTGAATCTTTTGGGTCTACTGAGAAGTAACCACTACGGACAAACTGGAATCTGTCATAAGGTTTAGCATCTGCAAGTTCTTCCTCTACATAGCCTTCTTTTACAACCAGTGAATTTGGGTTTAGATTTAAAGTGCCATCATCATTGAGTTTACCCTTTTCCTCATCAATTAGATTTTCGTAGAGTCTCATAGTGACTTTTTTAGCACTTGTAGCCTCTACATAGTGGATGGTTCCTTTTACCTTTCTATCTATTGCTCTACCATCTTGCTTTGTCTCAGGGTCGTAAGTTGCATATACTGTAGTGACATTTCCATTTGAATCTGTCTCATATCTTGTAGCCTTTACAAAGTATGCTCCCATGAGGCGAACTTCATTTCCAGGGAAGAGACGATAGTATTTATTCGGTGGATCTATCATGAAGTCATCTCTTTCTATATACAATTCTCTACCAAATTTTATCTTTCGTGATCCGAGAGATTCATTTTCAGTATTATATGGGACAGTCATTTCCTCAATCTGACCCTCAGGATAGTTTTCTATGATGAGTTTGATTGGGTCAAGTATTGCCATCATTCTTTTGCATTTGAGTTTTAAATCTTCTCTGATGCAGTACTCAAGCATTTCACTGTCGCAAGAGCTTTGTGACTTTGAGATGCCTGCCAAATCTACAAACATTTTAATTGCTTCTTTAGTGTAACCGCGACGACGAAGAGCAGCGATAGTGACAAGTCTTGGGTCATCCCAACCATCAACAATACCTTGCTCTACAAGTTGTCTTATATATCTTTTGCCAGTTACTACATTTGTGAGATATAGTTTTGCAAATTCAATCTGTCGTGGTGGATTTGCAAAATCACAATTATTTACAACCCACTCATAGAGTGGACGATGGTCTTCGAATTCTAAAGTACAGCAACTGTGAGTGATGCCTTCAATTGCATCTTCAAGTGGATGCGCAAAATCATACATTGGGTAGATGCACCACTTGTCACCAGTGTTGTGATGAGTCATACGAGCGATACGATAAATTATAGGGTCTCTCATATTGATATTTGAAGATGCCATGTCAATTTTAGCGCGAAGAACTTTTTCACCATCATTATATTTGCCATTCTTCATCTCTTCAAATAACTTAAGATTTTCATCAACACCTCTATTGCGGTATGGACTCTCTTTACCTGGTGTGTTGTAGTCACCTCTATACTCTTTAATTTCATCAGCTGTTAAATCGCAGACATAGGCTAGCCCTTTCTTGATTAGAAGGACTGCACACTCATACATTTTATCAAAATAGTTTGAAGCATACTTTACTTCATCAAATTTTGCACCAAGCCATTTGACATCTTCTATAATAGAGTCGACATATTCTTCATTTTCCTTAGAAGGATTGGTGTCGTCAAATCTAAAATTGCACTTGCCATTATATTCCATGGCAAGACCATAGTTGAAAAGTATACTTTTAGCATGGCCTATGTGAAGATAGCCATTTGGCTCCGGCGGAAATCTTGTGACAATTTCTTTATACCTTCCGCTCGCTAAATCTTTGTCAACCTCAATCTCTATAAAATTCTTTGACTGGGTTGCTTCATTTTTTTCTATATTATTATCCATAATCTATAAATATAGCATATTTTTAATAATTTATAAAGCCATTTTGAGTTGTAAAATTGGGCATTTTTTGATATAATTAAGCGGTAAATGAAAAATAGGAGATATAGCAATGGTTGACAAATTATCATCAAAAAGTAAAAGAACTACAAAAGTAAGCACAAAAAAGAAAGCATTAAATGATGAGGTTGAGTTAGAAAATCAGGATATAGTGACTGAGGAAGTTCAAAAAGAAAAGAAACCGCTTGATAGTAGATTTGTGTTGACAATAGGAATTGTGGTTGCGCTCATTGTCGCTATAGTTGTGGCAATTGTTGTAATAGTTGTTAAGCCAACACACAATAGAAGAACTGTTGAAACTATAGTAACTAAGAACGAATTGAAATCTAAATTAAATGTGGATGTAAAAGATCCAGTTTCAAGTAGTGATGTTGTCTACGGTATCGAAAATGACAGCATAGCAAAGATTACATATAAGAAGAAAGTTTCAAATGACAAAGAGATGAATTTCGTAATGAGAGCAAGTTCATCTGTAGAGGATATTGAAAATTCTATCGGACTTGATGTGGAGTTTGCCTACACTCCTATAGTTATGAATGTAATTTGTGATGATGGAACAGAGGTGCCAGTAGAAGCAAGAGTCGCACTTGATGAGAAGACAGAAGAGATGAGATATATGAAGGCACTTTGGTATGACAATGATAAATATTATTCAATGGTTACAGATAATTTGGTTACGAGGGAAGATTTCTTGCAAGAGGTTAACAGAGCAATTATAGCTAATCATGAAGAGTTTTAACAAATTTTTTGCAAGATAAGGACTCGGACGAGTCCTTTTTTATTTTATAGCATGGGACTGATTAAAAAAACTGAATTAATTGAACTCCCAAGAGGCATGACTTCAAAAGAAGAGGCTTATGAAAGACTTATCGAAGGACTAAAAAAATACTTAGACGATAAAGATTTACTATTAGTTGAAAAGGCCTATCTAATTGCCTCAAAGCATCATGAGGGACAGAAAAGAAAATCTGGTGAGGACTATATCATTCACCCACTTTTTGTTGCGATGATACTTGGAAATCTTCACATGGACGTTGAGACTATAGTTGCAGGTATTCTTCACGATGCTGTAGAGGACACTGACTACACTTTGGACCAAGTAAAAGAAGATTTTTCTGACACAGTTGCTCTCTTAGTTGAAGGTGTCACAAAACTTACTGAATTAAATCTTGTAAATGATAAGGTTGAAAAGCAGGCTGAAAATCTTAGACATATGTTTATTGCAATGTCAAAAGATATAAGAGTTATTATAATAAAACTTGCTGACAGACTTCACAATTTAAAAACTCTCGAGTATCAAAATAAAGAGAAGCAGGAAGAAAAGGCAAGAGAGACTATAGAGATTTACTCGCCACTTGCAGGACGACTTGGTATAAGCAGAATAAAAAGTGAGATGGATGACCTATCTCTTATGTATCTGAATCCAAAAGAATTTGTTGAGATACAAAAGGGAATTAAGGTTCGACAAGAAGCAAGAGAAAAATTTATAGATGACATAATTAATAGTGTTAGCGAAAAATTGAGCAAGGCAGAAATTAAAGCCGAAATCAAAGGTAGGGTTAAAAATCTATTTAGTATATATAAAAAATTGCATAGTAGAGTTAAGTCGTTAGATGAGATTTATGATTTATTTGCTATAAGAATTTTTGTCGAGAGTATAAAGGATTGTTATGCAACACTTGGCGTAATTCACGAATACTATACTCCAATTCCAGGTAGATTTAAAGATTATATAGCCATGCCAAAACAAAATGGCTATCAGTCTCTTCACACAACTGTTATAGGTAAGCAAGGAATTCCTTTTGAAATTCAGATAAGAACCTACGAGATGGACCATGTCGCTGAATACGGAGTCGCAGCTCACTGGGCCTATAAGGAGCAGGGTAACAGCAAGGGTGTAAAGAGCATGGAGGATTTGAATGAGGCAAACTGGTTCAAAGAAATCCTAAATGCAAATGACGAATCAGAGGACTCAAAAGAGTTTCTATCATATGTAAAAAGTGACTTAGATTTATTCCAACAAAAGATTTACTGCTTTACACCGCAAGGTGATGTAATTACACTTCCTCAAGGCTCTACACCAATTGATTTTGCTTATATGATTCACTCAGCCGTAGGTAATAAGATGGTAGGTGCAAAGGCAAATGGAGTCTTGGTTCCTATTGACTATGAGATAAAAAATGGTGACCAAATTTCAATCATCACCTCGGGCAACTCAAATGGACCATCAAGTGACTGGCTAAAAATTTGTAAAAGTGCACAGGCAAAAAGTAAAATTCAACATTGGTTCAAGAAAGAGCGTAAAGAAGACAATATAATTGCTGGCAAGGACTTGGTTGAGAAATATGCTAAGTCACATAGACTTGACTTAGGTGTCCTACTTAAAGATGAGTTCTTAAAGCCTTGTTTCAAAAAATACACAGCTGAAACTCTTGATGACATCTATGCGATGATTGGGCATGGTGGACTTAAAGAGAGTCAGTTCTTAGCAAAACTTGAGGATGAATATAATAAAAAGCATGCAACTGAAATCACTGATGAAGATGTTGTTGAGTCAATCGACCAAAATAAGAAAAAGAAATCTGAAGTAAGTGGTGGCATCTCTGTTAAAGGAACGAGCGGACTTAGTGTGCACTATGCTAAATGTTGTAGTCCTGTGCCTGGTGATGAGATTATAGGCTTTGTCACTCGTGGCAGAGGCATTACAATCCATAGAACAGACTGCCAAAATATAATGAATATTCCTGATGTGGAAAAAGGCCGCCTTATAGAAATATCTTGGGATGTAAATGAAGATAACAAACAGAATTACTTAGTTACTATAAATATCTATGTTAGAAATAGAAAAGGACTTATCGTTGATGTATCAAGACTTCTTACTGAAAATAATATCGATATAGAAAATCTTGAGACAAGAAAGACGAAAGATGATAATGCAACGATAGTTGTAAGTTTTGAAATCAACGACAGAACTGAGTTAAATTCCCTCGTGTCTAAGATCAGAGGCATAGAAGGGGTATTGGATGTAGTGAGAGCATAATATATTTTAAGGAGAATTTTTATGAGTTACAAGATCGCAATTGACGGCCCATCAAGCGCCGGGAAATCAACACTAGCAAAGATGCTTGCCAAAGAACTTGGCTATGTTTATATTGACACTGGAGCAATGTATAGAGCCATTGGTTTATATTTGATCAACAATACTATTGACATTCATAATGAAAATGATGTCGTTAGTGTCCTTGATAAAATTGATGTGACACTTGATTATGATAAAGAAAATAATTTGCATGTGTATTTGAATGGCGAAGACATTTCAAATAAGATAAGAACTCAGGAAGTTGGTGAGGCTGCATCTGTATGTAGTCAATATCTTAAAGTGAGAGAAAAACTTGTTTCACTTCAAAGAAAGCTTGCTGAAGAGAAGTCGTGCTGTATGGATGGTAGAGATATTGCATCAAATGTCTTACCTAATGCAAATTTAAAATTGTATGTGACTGCAAGTGAAGAGTGCAGAGCAAAGAGAAGATATCTTGAGGAGAAAGAAAAGGGAATTGACACTACTATAGAAAAAGTTTTAGAAGAATTAAAGGCTAGAGATTATAGAGACATGAATAGAGAACATAATCCGCTTGTTAAAGTTAGTGACGCCATTGAATTTGATACAACTGACTTAACACCAGATGAGGCAGTTGATGCCATTCTCAGCAGGTTCTTCTAATGGAATTGATTGTAGCTGAAAATGCAGGGTTTTGTTTTGGTGTAAAGAGGGCAATTGACCTTGCCTATGAGACCATTGAAAAGACAAATGAAGAAATTTATTCAATTGGACCGCTGATTCATAATGAGATAGTTACAAATGATTTGAAAGATAAGGGACTGGTGATTCTAGATAAGCCTGAGGACATTGCAGCCTTACACAATAAAAAAGTTTTAATTAGAACCCATGGTATAGAAAAGCAGGTCTATGAGTTGCTAAAAAATAATAATAATGAAATTATCGATTTGACCTGCCCCTTCGTCCGTAAGATTCATGATTTAGTGAAAGAATATAGCGAAAAAGGCTATAAAATAATAGTTATAGGCGATAGGGAGCACCCTGAGGTTAAGGGTATAGTCTCATATTCAGTGAGCCCAATATATGTGGTTTTGAGTGTAGATGACATAAATAATCTAAATATAGACAAAAATGACAAGGTTTTTGTGGTATTTCAGACAACCACAAATGCAGCAAATGCCCAAAAATTGGTTGATATTTTAAGGGATTTATTCTATAATATTAGTTTAGTGAATACTATCTGTAATGCTACTCAAAATAGGCAGGAAGAGGTAAAGAATCTTGCCGAGTCTTGCGGTGTGATGTTAATTATTGGCAGCAAGTCTTCATCAAATACTAAGAAACTTTACGAAATAGCAAAAAAGTATTGTGAGAATACTTATTTACTAGAAAAAGCAAGTGATACTAAAAATATTAAAATAGATAAAAATAAAAAAGTTGGTGTCAGTGCAGGAGCATCTACACCTAAATACCTAATTGAGGAGATTTTGAACAATGTCAGAAATGAGTTTTGAAGAATTACTGAATCAATCGATGAAAGAGATTCATCCAGGAGAGCAAATCACTGGTAGAGTTATTAGTGTGCATAAGGATTATGCAGCACTCAATATCGGATATAAGGCTGATGGTATAATCAAGAATTTTGATTATAGTCGCGAACAGGACTTAGATCTTACCAAGGTTTTGAATATTGGTGATGAATTAACTGTCGTAGTTAAAAGACTTAATGATGGTGAAGGACAAGTAGTATTATCAAGAAAAGAACTTGTTCAAAATCAAGTTAACGAGAAATTGAGAGCACTCTATGATAGCAAAGGAGTGCAACATGGTAAAGTAACCAAGATCACCACTGGTGGTGTAGTTGCTGAGATAGAACCAGAGATTACTGTGTTCATTCCAAAGTCACTTCTTTCAAATAAACAGAATGAAGACGTTTCTACTTATGAAGGAAAAGAAATTGAGTTTGTAATTTCTGAATTTAATCCTGCAAGAAATAGATGCATCGGTGATAGAAAGAGACTTATAGTTGCTGAAGAGAAACAAAAACGTGCCGAAGCCTTAGAGAAAATTCATGAGGGCGATATCATTGAAGGAACAATCATTAACCTTCTTGACTACGGTGCATTTGTAGACTTAGGTGGAGTTGATGGTCTTTTACATATCTCTGAGATGGGATGGGGAAAGATTAAAAATCCTAAGAAGGCATTCAACATTGGTGACAAGATAAAAGTATTAGTTAGAGAAGTTAAGGATGGAAAAGTTTCTCTCACTGCTAAGTTCCCTGAAGAGAATCCTTGGTTACTTGCAAGAGTAAATTATGCATTGGGTAAGACTGTAAAAGGAAAAGTTGTTAGAATGACTGACTACGGTGCATTTGTTGCACTTGATGACTATATAGATGCACTCTTACATGTATCTGAGATACAGAGGGAAAAGGTTAGAAAGCCTGAAGATGTATTGACTATAGGTCAAGAGATAGAGGCGAAGGTAATTGACTTCAATGAGGTAGATAAGAAAATATCATTGAGTATGAAAGCACTTCTTCCAGAGCCAGAGCCAACTAAAGAAAACACTGAAGATGTGGCTGATGTAAATATAGAAGAGTATGCTAAGAAAATGGAAGAGGAGAATAACGAAAATTAAAACATGGGCGGGTTCACCGCCCATTTTTAAAATATATGAATAATAATCTTCTTGAAAATATATCATATGTTTTTGTAAAGATTGCAAAAATCTTTGTGAAGGTTGCACTGTTTTTTGTTATTGTATATCTGATAGGTATGCAATTATTTAAGTTTGGTTATAGATTGTTTTATGAGAGAGCAGTTGCAGAAGGCGAAGGGACAGAGGTTGTTTTTGAAATTAAAAATTATGACACTGTTGATATGATTGCAGACAATTTGCAAAAGGCAGGACTCATAGATGATAAATTGGCATTCAAGTTCCGCTCTAAAATTTATAAAACTAATTTCACACCGAATATCTATAATTTGAAAACTTCTATGACTATAAAAAATATGCTTGATATATTTGATAGTCCAAGTAATGAAAATATTGTTGTGACTTTATCTACAGAGGATGTCTATCAGTTATCACCAGAAGATAATGAGCCTATAGAGGAATCAGAAGAATAGTTTATGATTGAGAATATAGACGAAATAAGAGTTCAAGATTTTATAATGTCATTATCCAGTGAGACTGATGATGATATTATAAAGTTGAAGCAATATGCTATAGAAAATGATGTTCCAATCATTAGAGACGAAACCAAAGATTTTCTAAAACTTATTTTAAACATAAAAAAGCCAAATGATATTCTTGAGATAGGCACTGCTATAGCATATTCTAGCTTGGTGATGCACAGAAACTGCAAATCTGCAAAGATAGTGACACTCGAAGACTTCCCAAGAAGAGTTAAAGAGGCAAGAGAGAATATTGAAAAGTATTTTGATAGAGATAAGATTGAATTGATTGATAAAGATGCTAGCATCTACCTAAAAGAGAATAAAGATAGCGAATGTTTCGATTTAGTATTCTTAGATGCTGCAAAAGGTCAATATATCAATTGGATAGATGATATAAAGAGATTGATGAGAAAAGACGCAATACTAATAGCTGATAATATTTTTAAAGATGGCGAAATAATTGAATCAAAGTTTTTAATCAAGAAAAGAGATAGAACTATACATAAGAGAATGAGAGAGTTTCTAAAATCTATAACAGATGACAAGGAACTCAACACCTACATTTTTAATATAGGAGACGGAATATCAGTATCAATAAAAAAGTAGAATTGTTAATACCTGCAGGAGATCTTGCAACTTTTAAAATTGCAGTCCGCTATGGAGCGGATGCTATTTATATTGGTGGAGAAAGTTTTTCTTTAAGGGCAAAGGCTAAGAATTTTACTATTGATGATATGAAAGAGTGTATAAAGCTTGCCCATGATAAGAATATAAAAGTATATATTACAGCTAATATTTATGCTCATAATGATGACTTAGAAGATGCTAAAGAGTATTTTAAGATTTTAAATGACATAAAGCCAGATGCTGTTTTGATATCTGATTTGGGACTCGTAGCAATTGCTAGAAGTATTTTTGACGGTGTTGATATTCATATATCTACCCAGGCAAATACAACTAACTATGAGACAGTAAAGTTTTATAGAGATATGGGTATAAAGAGAGTTGTGCTTGCGAGAGAATTGTCTCTTGATGAGATAAAGAAGATTAAAGATGAAGTGAAAGATACAGTTGAGATAGAGACCTTTGTTCATGGTGCTATGTGTATTTCTTATTCGGGTAGATGTCTACTATCAGCATTTATGACAGGCCGCTCAGCAAATGAAGGCGAGTGTACTCATCCTTGCAGATGGAAATATATGCTCTTAGAGGAAGAAGAGAGAAAGGGCGAGTATATGCCCGTGATGGAAACTGAGAGAGGTACATATATATTTAATTCTAAAGACTTAAATATGATTGAGCACATTGACAAGTTGATTGAAGCAGGAATAGATTCACTTAAGATAGAAGGTAGAATGAAAACTGCACTATATATCGCAACAGTTGCAAGAACATATAGAAAGGCGATAGACGACTATTACAAAGATAAAAATTTATATTTTGCCAATATAGAAAAATATAAAGAAGAGATTGCTAAGTGTACATATAGAGAGTTTACTACTGGATTCTATTTCGGAAAGCCTGATGAGAGTACTCAGATTTATGATAACAATACCTATGTGGTAGGTGCCACATATTATGGAACAGTTGAAAGAGTTGATAATGAATTTGCATATTTTGAGCAAAAGAATAAATTTTCAGTCGGCGATGAACTTGTGGTTATGAAAACTGACTTTAGTAATTTAAGTGTCAAAGTTCTTGAGATGTATGACGAAACTACTGGTGAAAAAATTGAGTCATGTCCACATTCTAAGCAGAGACTGAAAGTTAAGTTTGATAAAGTTTTAGAGGAGTTAGACATAATTAGATCAAATGCTTAATCTAATAAAAAAATATATATTCATTCTTTTTGCAGTTATTACTTTGATATATTTATCAATCTGCAATGTTTTGATGACCTTCAGTCTTACTATGAATGTTGTATTTATTACTGCAATAGTCCTTTTTGTTTTGATATATTATCTTATAAGCAATCCACTAGATATAAAAGAGAGAGGACCATCCTTTCTAAGAATTTTCATCAAAGTATTTGCAGCATTCTATTTCATAGGTATCACTTCATTAATATTTTTTAATATTTTTTACCCAAAGCATTATCTAAATACTAATGATCAGCACTATGATTATATTATAGTTTTCGGAGCTGGCATTTCTGAAAATAAAACTGAAATAATTAATAGTAGAATAGATAAGGCTGTAGAATACTCAAAACTTTATCCACATTGTAAATTTGTCTTAACTGGAGCTAAGGGCGGAAATGAACAAATTGAAGAGGCGATTTATATGAGAAATTATCTGAAAGAGCGTGGTATAGATGATAAGAAACTCTTGATAGACCCTATTTCAATTAATACAAATGAAAATATTTTAAACTCT
>JAFWVX010000044.1 GCA_017523785.1 Lachnospiraceae bacterium | reverse complement strand
TTGTCAAGAGAACCGTGCTCTGCAAACTGTCCAATTCCCACAGTGTAAACTTTTGCAGCACCATCTGCTGCCTTAGTTGCCTCTGTACTAACTGCCTTTTGTCCACAAGCTGTGAATACCATGGTTGATAAAACTAATAATGCTAATACTTTTTTCATAACTCTCCTCCTCGGGTTCGCCCCTACGATTTATTTTACTGTATGCTATAAATAAAAAGTCTCATACAGCATTTGCCATATGAGACGAATAATTATTATCCGCGGTGCCACTCATATTGCCGTCCATCAACGGCCTCTCAAAGTAGTTCGACCTCCAAAAGCCCATTCACTTACTATCCACTTACCGTTTCACAGTTTCAGCACGGCTCTCTCTTAAGATTCAAAATAAGTTACTTCATCTTTTATCATCGGTCTATTTGATTATGTATATGATACTATGTAAGCATAAAAAAATCAATACAAATTTTTTCTAATTCCATTTGTGTTATATAGATATAACTATAAGTTGCAAATAACACGAATTCCCATCACCTAAACTCAGGTATGAAACTTTCATTCGCCACATCGCCTTCTTGTATGAATGCGTTTTTAACACCAAGCTCTATCGCATAATTTACAACTTTCTCATATTCTCTCTTAGTTACTTTTCTGAGAAGTTCTGGAAACTTTTCTATATTTTTATTATTTGGCATCGGCGTATATTGACTCATGATGCTTAGGAAAATGGCATCGCCGTAAGTGTCGTATAAATATTTTATAACTGATTTAGAATTTTCGGTGTTGGCTGGCAAGACAAGATGTCTGACTATGAGAGCGGGCTCGCAGTGCTCGCCCCTACACTGGACGACAGAATGGCGTCCACTACTTGATGATGTAATTTGTCGATGCATTTCAGCTATGCATGCTTTTGCCACATCAACATAGTTTGGGACACCGCTGTATTTTTCTCCAAGCTCATTGTCATAATATTTAAAGTCTGGAAGATAAATTTCTATAAGTCCATCAAGTTTTTTAATTTGTGAAACTGTCTCATAGCCACTACTATTGTATACTACCGGAAGTGTCAGACCTTTTTTCTTTGCAAGTTTTATAGTTTCTACAACTTGGTCTACATAGAGAGCAGCAGTTATAAAACTTATGCTCGCGACATTTTCAGACTGTGCTTTTATAATTTCATCACTTAGTTCTTCAGGTGTGTAGTTGATTTTTCCGGGCCCGCAAAGCTTCGCCCCTACTACACCGCGAGAAATTTTGCTGTTCTGACAATAGACGCACCTCATAGTGCACCCATAAAAAAATATGGCAAAGGTTCCATCATAGCCTCTGCCAATTCCTGATATGGGTTCTTCTTCCCATCTGTGTTTCATTAGTTTTGCGATCTGCATTTCTCTCACAAATATCTCTATAAAGGTCATATAGTATTTGACAAATTATAAATTTTATGCTAACATCTAGACAATAAAAGGCAGAACTTTAACGGTTATGCCGAGTTATTGGTATATTAAGTAGCCACTAACCTCAGCAAAGGTGGCTACTTTTTTGTTGCTATGATTTATTGTAACTCTTATTATTTTATTCATTTACACTAAAATTTTTTATTCCACTATTAAATGCTTTTAACTGATTAGCATCCAAATAATTCTCTAAATCTATCAATTTCACTATCTTGATTTTTGGATTGAGCCCCGCAGAGATTTCTGTAAATGATTCTTCATATACTTTATCTGGAAACTCTGAGATTGCTTTTATTAAATCAGCTTTTTCTCGTGCGCCTCCACCAACCATACTCTCAAAAAATGATCCTATGCCACCAATTACAGCTCCACCCGCTGCACCAATTGCTGTTCCGATTACTGGCACTACTGACCCAAGCCCTGCACCTGCCAATGCACCTCCAACTGCCCCTTTTGCTGTAGCATATAAATCATTTCTATCACTATAATATGTATTATCTGTTTCCATTCTTTTCTTAACCATTTTGATATATTCGTCAAATGTTATTTGGCATAGTATGTTAGATACTTCTGTTTTAATATCTTTATTTTTATCAGCATATGTGTATACAAGACATACCAAATACTCCGCAATAATATCTTTGTCTTTTAGTTTCTTCACATCTTCATGGGGTAATTCTTTTTCATAAATAACATTTGCATAATTAAAATAAACTAAGTCCACATCAGCTTTTTTCTTTTTTAATTGTTTTGATAACTCTATTGTTGCATATGAAATATAATTAGCATATTTATCTTGCTCATTTTTCTTTGGTAAATTAATATTTACTTTAACCTTTTTCGCATACTCTTCTACTAGTTCACCTAATGAACTTGATGATTTCTTTTCTTCTGTTTTTTTCTCAAATAAGCCAAAAGGCCAAGCATATGAAAAAGAAATATTTGATAAAGATAAAGATAGTACTAGTATTAATGAAAACAGTTTTTTCATAATAAATTCCTCCTATAGTCGTTTAATATATGAATTGTAGTACTTAAAAATAAATTAGTCAACAAATAAATAGAATTATTAAAATTTTGAAATAAAACATTATATTATTCCCATAAATTCGTCTTCTTCAGCGCCCTATACAGCACATACCCAAGTCCGTAAACAGAAACTAATTCACCAGCAGCAATTGTTATTGATAAAAGCCAAAGTGGCATCGTCTCTCCAAATGCAATACGCAGAACAAATGGTATTATAATTGCATTTGATAAAATAGTTGGCAACATTTTGAGAAAGAAATTATCAAACTTTATAAACTTAATAAATATAAGTCCAATTAATGTCGCAAGTGTTCCAAATATTGCATCAATGGCACCACTTAGTAATATGTTTGATAGAAAACAACCTATTGATATAGATACTATCGCCATATCATCAAAGAGTGGCAATATACACAGAGCTTCAGCGACTCTCACCTGTATTGCTCCAAAGCTTATAGGTTGAAATACATAGCAGAGTGCCACATAAAGTGCAGCATACACTGCATTTTGCAGAACCCTTCTTAAGTCCTTATTCATCTTTCCTCCTGACATCTCAATTTCTCGATGCCAATCTTCTATAATATATTTTGTAATTTGGATAAGTGTATCATTAAACTACTTCTTAGTAGTCCTTTTTGTAGTTTTCTTTGCTTCAGTCTTTTTAGTAGTATCTTTCTTAGTAGCTGTCTTAGTTGTTTTAGTTGCTTTAGTAGTTTTTGTTGTCTCTTTTTTCGCTTTGCTAGCTGCTTTTTTAGTTGTTTCTTTTTTAGTAGCTGCTTTCTTAGTTTTTTCTTTTTTACTAGCTGCGCTTTTTGTAGATTCTTTCTTTGTAGTTTTCTTTGCAGCCGCTTTCTTAGTTGTCTTCTTTTCTACTTTTGCATCTGACTTTTTTACATCATCATTTGTCTCATCACTAGCAAGTTTGACTTTCAATTTTTTACTTGTATCAATATTAAAATTAAATGTTTCACTGCTCTCAGTTTTCTTCTCATTTACAGAAGGTGTCGCACTTGTAACTTTTTGTTGATGCATTTCCCTGTAGTCTTTCATCCCACCACCATCAAGTCTCATAGTGAGTGAAATTCTTTTCTTTTCAAGATCAACTGAAAGCACCTTTACATCAACTACATCACCGATCGCCACTGCTTCAAGTGGGTGTTTAATATATCTATCTGCAATTTGAGATATGTGAACAAGTCCGTCCTGATGAACTCCTATATCTACAAATACACCAAAGTCAGTACAGTTTCTAACAGTTCCCTTTAACTGCATTCCTTCCACGAGGTCTTCCATAGTCAGCACATCCGATCTCAAAATTGGTTTTGGTGCATCATCTCTTGGGTCGCGACCTGGCTTTTCTAATTCATTTACTATATCTTTAAGAGTCTCAACACCTATCTTAAGCTCTTTTGCTGTCTTATCATAATCTACAATCAACTTTGATATGCCAGCGAAATTTCCATCTTTCAAATCTTTCTTAGAGAAATTCAAACTCTTCAATAATTTATTTGTAGCATCATAAGACTCAGGGTGCACACCTGTCCTATCAAGCGGTTCATCACCACCTGTTATACGAAGGAAGCCTGCACATTGTTCAAATGCTTTCGCACCAAGTTTATCTACATTTAAAAGTTCATTTCTATTATTAAATCTTCCCTGCTTTTCTCTAAATCCAACTATAGACTTAGCTATAGTTTTATTTATACCTGAGACATATGACAATAGAGAATACGACGCTGTGTTTACATCAACCCCAACCTTATTAACACAGTCTTCAACTACACCACCAAGTGTCATAGAAAGTTTTTTCTGATTCATATCGTGTTGATACTGACCAACACCGATACTTTTTGGATCTATTTTTACAAGTTCTGCAAGTGGGTCTTGGAGTCGTCTTGCAATTGACGCTGCAGACCTCTGTCCTACATCAAATTTTGGAAATTCTTCTGAAGCAAGTTCACTAGCACTGTAAACTGATGCTCCTGCTTCATTTACTATAACATATTGAACATTTTTTATTTTAGCCTTCTTAAAGAAGTCCACTATAAACATCTCAGACTCACGAGATGCAGTGCCATTTCCAACTGAAATTAAATTGACATTATATTTGTCTATAAGTTCTTTAAGTTTCTGCCTTGCAGCTTCTTGTCTTTCAACTGTCGTAGGTTCTGTAGGATAGATAACTGTAGTATCAAGAACCTTACCTGTTGCATCGCATACTGCAAGTTTACAACCTGTCCTAAATGCAGGATCCCAACCAAGCACAGTCTTTCCTTCGATTGGTGCTTGCATAAGTATCTGAGTTAAGTTTTTAGAAAATACTTCCATAGAAGTATCTTCAGCTTTCTCAGTCAAAATATTTCTAACTTCATTTTCTATAGATGGCCAAATGAGTCTATCAAATGAATCAACTATTGCTTTCTCAAGATACTCTGTTGTAAATTCATTTTCTTCTTTTATAATTTGTTCTCTTAAATATTTATATACATCGTCTTTTATAATCTGAACAGTAACTTTTAAAACTTTTTCTGCCTCTCCACGATTTATAGCAAGTATTCTATGCGGTGGTATTTTTGATACTGTCTCGCTATAGTTATAATACTGTTCGTAATTTGACTTTACTTCAGGGTCTTTAGCCTCTGAAATTACAACTCCAGTATTTATAGTGAACTCTCTTATCCAAGTTCTATAATCTGCCACATCTGAAATCATCTCTGCGATAATATCAAGTGCACCTGTTATTGCATCTTCAATAGTCTCGACACCTTTCTTTTTGTCAATATATTTTTTTGCAGCGGTCTCGATTTTTTGTTTTGCCTTTTGTTCCCATATAATCATAGCAAGTGGCTCAAGTCCTTTTTCTTTTGCGACACTTGCACGAGTTTTCTTCTTAGGTTTATATGGTCGATACAAATCTTCAAGTGCGACCATTGTCATCGCATCTTCAATTTGTTTTTTTAGTTCTTTGGTAAGTTTTCCCTGCTCTTCAATAGATGCTAAAATAGTTTCTTTTCTCTCATCAAGCTCTCTTAGATAAACAAGCCTCTCGTAAAGAGTTCTAAGTTGTTCATCATTAAGACCACCCGTCATTTCTTTCCTATAACGAGAAATGAAGGGTACAGTGCACCCTTCATCTAAAAGTTTAATTGCTGCTTCTACTTGTTTTTCAGCTACTGCAATTTCATTTGCTATTACTTTACTTATTACCATTACATTCCCTCTACTACATTTATTAAGGTGAATAAACTCACCCAACACAGCCCCATAAGGATTCGAACCTTAAGATGACGGAGTCAGAGACCGTTGCCTTACCATTTGGCGATGGGGCTATTAAAAACAACTTATTATACACTTTTTAAATTTTTTTTTCAACAAACAAAAATGCCTTGCCATCAAGGCATTTCCGTGAGACACGTGGGAGTCAAACCCCCGACAACTTGATTAAAAGTCAAGTGCTCTACCGACTGAGCTACGCCCACCAAATCCTCGAATAATATTAATACTGTTTATTGACAAAAAGTCAAAAATATTAGTACCACCAATAATTGTCAGTTTCATCATCGCTAAATGTGTCAAATACTGAATATTGGCTCAATATATTAAGGTCAAAATCCATTAAGCCATAATTAAAGCCATTTGCATAGGTAAAATGGTCATTTTCAAAATCCCCTATATAATAAAAGTTATTAAGTACATATCCCTGCCCAATCTTGTATAATGAATAGTCATTTTCCTTACTGACTAGAATATAATCCCCCTTAGGGTTTGCATAATAATAATAACCATAGCCATCATTAATATCTACGCGAACACCCTCCTTTTGAAGTCGAGCAATTTCTTTAAAATTTAAATCGTATAAAAACATTGTTTGGTTTGAATCACTTTCCTCACTTATGGCATATATATAATTATGTCCATCTGTAAGTTTAAGGGATATATTGTCAGAGAAGTATGGTTCTAAATTGCAAAAATTTAAATTGCCTTCTGATACAACTACCCTAAAGTTTGAATCCAAAATCTCAATCCTGCCACCATCATAATAAACTATATAGAAAAACTTTCCACGAACATAAGCAGAATGAATATCAACAACACTATTGTCAAATTCCTTCAATACTTTTAAATTTTCGTCAAATATTTTTGCCTTGTCACCAGTTTCGAAATAGTACTTGCCAATCATATTTTTAAAAGAAGATTGAAACGAAGATCTATATATTTCATTAAAGTCTGAATCAAAAACTTTGTAACTTTTAATAAGTTTGCCAAGATATACTAAGTAGTATCTATCATCATAACTTACGTGTGCTCCGTTACTAGCTTTAATCGTCTGCTTTAGTTCAAAATTATTATTATAAACATATATTGTACTTTCATCAAAAAGAATACAAATGTAGCTACTATTTAAAAATAAGAATTTTCCAACTGCACTAGTCTTGTCTTTGAAAGTCTTAACTCTGTCTCCATTCTCATTATAAATGTAATTCATTCCTTCACTAGTGTGAACATAGTAATAGAACTTATCATTAAATTTAATTTTTATAACATTTTTGATATTAATATCATTCAACTCAATAATTGCAGAACCATCAATGATCTTAGAAACTAAATTTCCAATATCATTTTCAAATTTGCATTCAATGCCTTTCTCTCTAGATGTGATATCAGTATACTCATCAGTCAAGTAATTATATTCTTTTATAACTATGCGCCCTTTCTCATCTTCAGTTCTAAAACTAGTTCTATTCTTGCCAAAACTAAAATTCGCCAAATTGTTTTTAGACAGATCTTCAAGATTTTTATCCAAAAATAAAAGTTTGCCATTATCATTATTACGCAATAGCAAATAGCCGTTATCTCCAGTAGCTCTATCAATATTATACCCTTCAATTAGTTTTATGAAATTTAATTTTTTATCGTATATATATATTTTTTTACTTTGATATAATTCAAACGCTATATAGTTTTCATATGCCTTTGACTGGTAAGTTTCCACGCTGTCAGCTAATTCATTCAATCTTGACTTCGCTTTTAAAGCCAAATTGTAACAAGTTCCATCTACAAAAACAGCCGTATCATTTACAATAGCCATTATGTCTTTATCAAAATCCAACTTATTTCCATCTAAATCATAATACTCGGTATATCCACCGACTAGTCCTTCATAAGTTCTGTTACTTTCCCAAAACTCTTCATCCCAATTTTCATTGGCGCTCTCATAGAGATTATCATAATATTTCCACAAGAGTTTGTTTTCACCAGTTGTCTCATCAGTTATCACCCCGATTCTAGTATTTGGGTCAGACTTAATCAAGATTTTACCTTTCTCATTCACATACATTTCAGATTTGCCATCTCTATGGTTCACAACTTTGTAAACCCCCTTCTTTAAAGGCGCTGCATAATCAATATTCGTAAGTGAAATGATAATAAGTAACAAACTTACAAAATATTTTGCTATTCTATTTTTTACTATATTCTTCATACTATTTTTGCTTCTCAAGTTTAAGTATATCCTCATTATTCAAGCATATGATTGGTCTAAATCCACCTCTTGTCTTTAATTCACGTACATACTTGCCATCATTACTAATCTGCAAATAATGAGTTATTTCTGGTTTATTTACATTTTTATTCTTATACTTATACAAATCCTGCTTCAAATAGCTATCAACATCTCCGTATTTATCTTTCACATAGTCTGTGACACTAGTTTTTAATATATCTTGATACATGAGATTTCTGTTTTCTAGATTTTGACTAACTTCAAGTAAAAATACTTTATCATATCCAGATGTAGGCTTTGGTTCTTTGATAAAATCGTCTAACACAAATTGATTTTTACTTGTACAAGACGATGTTTTAACTACTTTTAATAATTTCTTCTCATCATCGCTAAATGCCTCATTATAAAAGTCATAATTTGCGTAACTTCTAAGGTATGATTCATAATACTTTTCAACCTCAATCTCAGCGCTATAGTCCACTACATCAAGAATCTTATCCGCAAATAACAATGTATAATCATCCATTTGTTTTATGGCAGTCCAAATAATGTCCTCTTTGCCATTAGACAAGTCTCCATCTTGCTCATATTTTCCAAATTTATACTTATCATTAAATTTAATCTCTGGTGACTTTTTAACAATACTATTTCCTAGATTATCATTAGAATTATTGTATTCTGCAATTTTTTTCTTATCAACCTTGATCATTGGTCTTATACCAGAGCAGGTTATATAAAAATAATCATTAAAAGTTTCCCTGTCAAAATTACAAGAAACATTTTTTACTTTATCAGACAAAACTACTGACAATAAATATATTATGTCGTCTTTAGGATATCCACCATCAATAAAATATGATATATAATCATACTGGTTCATAACTTTTCTCACATTATTATTGATTTCAATCTCTTTACTTACATCTTCATTTAAAAGGCTATATTTATACACATCATTTAGTGATGGGACTTTTATATAGTCTTCACCACTTATTTTAGAAAGAATGTTCTTTTCGCTTTCACCAAATATTCTATTAAATAATTCCTCATTCAGATACTGTTTCAAATTTGAATGGTCATAGGCTTTATCTTTTAACACATCATTTTCATATGTATCATATTCGAGCTCAAGATATTCTATTATGTTATTACATATTGCTATATAATCCGTATCATCATAATCCAAAATGGTCCACCTAAGTTTTATAGTCTTATCACCATATTTATAACTTCCCAAATTAAAACAATCATATGATTTAGTCTTTTTACTAAATTTTTTCTTGTTATTAAAATCAACAGCGCTTTCTATCTCACTCTTATTGAACTCAATACTTACCTTATTTCCTCCAGTTCTATCACTTAGAGTCTTATTATCAACTTTTGAATTTAAATCTGAAGAGAAATCATACCACATAGCTGCTACTATGCCATTGATTTCTTCCACTTTCATGCTTGTCGAACTTTTTATGTCGTGGTTGCAGGCTCTTTTCATATCAGTTGCGACATCCCTATACCAAAACTTTTGATCCATGTTTTCATCAATAAGTCTTTTGACATAAGAATTCGCTTTAAATTTAATCTCACTAATACTATACTTTTTATACTCTTCTATTGATAATAAAAATATCTTATCATTTGAACTTATCGTCTCTTCCTTTGCACCATAACTTGTCGCATTAATTCTTGTCTCTATCTCTGTCTCGACTATACGCCTTTTCTCTTCTTCATTAAAATTTTTATTTAAAAACTCATTATTTAAATAGTATCTAATTTTAGAATTTTTATAGTTTGTTAAACCTATATTAAATTCTCTTGCATCTACTATATCCTTAGTCACTAGTAAATACTTATTTGGATTATTTGCATCAATGTCAATAGCAATCCACTTCGTTTTCTCATCGCTTGAAATTACTGTTCCAATTTCAAATTCACCATATGTTTTAAGTTTATTCTCGCCATTTTTATTATTTTCATTTGCAGCAAAAATATTGCTCGTAAGCATTGACGAAGCCAAAATAATTGATATTATTCTTTTTAAAACTTGCTTACTCCACATAAGGTATATATCCAGCTCTTATAATTGCTTCTCTTCCTTTATCTGATAATATATAATCATATAATTTTTTTGTTGGCGAATCATCAGGTGTATCCTCTCTTATAACAAGATAATACTTATTTAAAAATGGATACTTGCCACTACCTATACTCTCATCACTAGGCATTATGCCATCTACTGATATTAGTTTAAGTCCTGGCACCTGATACATCTTTTTTGCATAGTAAAACACACTATAGCCAATTGCATTTTGAGAATTATTATAAGATGCGAGCACATCAATCAAGCCGCTCATTTCTGCAGGTTGCTCATACTTTAGTGCCTTCTTTGGTGTTTTATCCTTCATAACTAAATTAAGAAACAAAGTCTGACTTCCGCTATTAAGTGGCCTTTGGAAAGCTTGAATACTTATATCATCGCCACCAACTTCTTTCCAATTATTAATTTCACCAGTATAGATTCGCTGTATTTGCTCAGTAGTCAGATTATTAACTTTGTTTTTCTCATTTTCTATGAACACGAGTGCATCTACACCTATTGGGCTTATCTTTAACTTAGTTTTTGATTCTCTTATAATCTCTTTAGTCTCACTTGAAGCCTCATAGACAAGTAATAAATCCGCATCACCAGCCAATAAATTTCTCCAAGCATAATCAGTAGTTGTAACTTCTGTTTTGTTTTGAGATACAGTTAAATCCTCTTTAAGTACATCCGACCTAATCATTGCCATAAGTGGCATATTTGCAGTTGAGCCATCTACTATTGGATAGTTCTCAGCTGTTAATTCTATCTCTTTGACATCTTTGCTTTCTTCTTCAGTTTCTATATCTTCAGTCTCCGAATTTTCGTAAATGTCATTCTCTAAAGTTATTTCAGTCGTTTCGTTCTCTCTTATGGTAGTAGTTTCATCAAAATATGTCGTTGAGTTCTCAATAAATTGCTCCTCTTTACCTTTACAAGAAAATAACAAAAGTCCAACTAATAATAAAACTAAAAACTTTTTCATAAAACCTCCAAAACTATATAAAAACTATATATTGTCCTTATCTACTTATATCTACTGTAATAACCGGTCTTAAATAACATTCAACACTTGTCGAACTATACTCATTTACAACCAAATCCAGGATTGATCTCTCTCTTACACTATTATAGTATTCTATTCCGAAAGTATTTCCCTCATAGTTAGCAACCCTTATATTATCCTTTTTTAATTTGGTCTCTGACAGTACTATTCCAAAATTAATATTGTATGTGTCGCCATCACTTTTAACATACTTTTCAAATACCTGTGTATTTGCATAGACAAATCCTATCACATCATCACTGAAATCTTTTGTCGCACGTAAATAGTATTTATAATTCGGCACATAGACTTTATGCTTTCTGCCATCTTCATATGTCTTTTCAACAATCATTTTTTTCTCAGCTCTAGTAAAAGCATTTTCATAAAATGTCGTATCCAAATAAGTTTTGTATCTATATTCGCCATTTTCTACCATCAAATCATCGTTTTCTAACTTATCTATAATATATAGAGATAATAGAGTTAATTCATTGCCTTCTTTTTTATAAACAAAATAATAGTTATCTTCCTTTGACCAAGGGTTTGTTTTCAAAAAGGTTTTGCCAAATTTAACTATTTCTCCCTCATTCGCATTTTTTATATTTGAAGCAATGTGAAACTTCTCTAAATAATTCTTTATAGATTCCTTTTTATACTTTTCATCTAGTTTCGCTGAACTTTTTTCTTTTTGTTTATAATTTATATCATCCCTCAAATCCGAAATGAGTGAGATATCATTTCCCGCAGCCTGGTAAAAATTTTCTATAGGCTTCAATAAGTTTTCTCGTAACACATATATAGGAGCAATAATAAAAGCCATGCTTGTGACTAAAGCTATAGCACATCTTACATTTGATTCTTTTATACGAATCCGTGATATAAAAAAAGTTATAATAAACACTATAATTGATATTATGAGAATTACTAATAATATAGGCATCAATGCTGGTAAGTTAGTTATTATTTCGCCAAAGACAAAATCTTCTCTAAAGACAAACTTAGCTATTAAGATAATTGCAATTAGCTCTAAAAAAAATGGAATGCTACACTCTATTGCATATAATAATAATTTTTTAAAAAAGTTTAGAGCACTACGTTTTTCTCTTTTATACTTATTGACATGATATATTAAAGATATATTGGAAATAAAAAGAGTTAAAGCAAAGAAACTGCTGATAAGTATTTTGCTAATAAAAACACTAGAATCTTCTATCAAACTTCCACGGTATTTTTCAAATATTAATATATCTATGAATGAAAATACGAATACTATTAAGTAAAAGACTCCAATACTTCTTATATGCTTTTTAGTTTCTATATTGCAAAATATTAAGTACATACATATATTGATAACTATGTACATTATTGGTATCAATATAGCGATTACAAATTCCTGCTCTTCATAAGAATAGTCTAGCGAATTGTGCATTGTCAAAAATATCATTGCTACTGATATCAGCATTGCTATATAAAGTATTTTATTTTTTAATCTTTCAATATCCATATATATTCGTCCTAATTTATCAAAATTATACCATAAATACCTTATTTTTCATATATTTCAAGCACTTTTTAATTCACAAAAAAGTCAATATTTTTAACTTTACAAATGATTGTTTTAAGGTTATTATTAGTAAATACGGAGGTTCGCTATGATAAAAAGGATTATTTCAATAATATTATTAGTATCTATGATGGCTTTTAGTATCTTCGGCTGCACTAGCCCAAATCAAAAGTTAGTCACTGCAGATACTCCATATTATTCAGTTACTACAGGCTCTTATGAGCAAGATAGAAATGTTTATATGAAATTAGATATTAAGATTCCAAAAATTACTTATTCAAATACTGATGGTAATGAACTAATGGATTCTTTAAATAAAGACATTGAGTCAAGTCTCAACACACTTATTGATGATGCAAAGAAAAATGCACTTAGCACTTACGAGACTTATCTACAATCTGCAAAAGATAATGCTAGAAAAGATATTGAAAATAAAATTGCCGAAATTGAAAATAAATATAAATCAGTTATAGGCGACGCTGAGAAGGAAATACTTTCTAATCTCAGCGCTGACGATGTTTCAAATTTTTCTTTCTCTAATATGGGTAGAATGAATACATTTCCAAATAGAATTGCTTCATTTTCTGAAATGTTTCCAAATACGAGAAGAAGATTTAATCCTGAATTTAAATCAAGTCGTAAAGCAACTGAATCAATTGTAACTGGCTTTACTGGTACTGATGATTTAATCATCCCAGGTCTTCACAATAAAAAAATTATTGTAGTTGAAACTACTACCGCTGCACCTACAGAGACTTCTATACAAATCTCTGGCAAACCCGGCATAGCACCAAGCGAAGGTTTTGGAGCTTCATTTGGCAGTGGAAGTGAAAGGCCAAAGAGAGCATCTTGGTCAAATGGTTTCCCAAGTAATATGAACGGCGAATTTAAGAGACCTGAAAGAAATGCTACAAAAGAGACAGAATCTACAACAAAAGAAACAGAGTCTACCACAAAAGCTACTGACAAAAAAGAAGAAACTGTTACATACGATGTTAAGCCTAAAGAAGTTGCAAGTGAAGAATTTAAATTATACCCAAGATTTGTAGCAACTAAGAGCGATGTCACAGAAGATGAAGAGATTACACTTGAAAACTTCTATAGAGATTTAAGAAGAATTAGAAGATTTACTATCCCTGATGATTTCTCACTCGCAGTTCAATATATACCTACTACTATAGAGTGCAATTACGAAGTTAAATGTCTAGACGAAGACTACCTTTCACTCTTTGTAGAATTGTCAGAGACTCGCACAACTTCAAATGTTAAACGACTTTTCTACAATGTTGATTTAAATAAAAAGACAATAATCAATCTAAAAGATATATTGGGTGATAAGTATAAAGAAACTTCTGTCAAATATATAACTGAAGCAATAGAGAAATGGGATGATGATCAGAAAGCGACTCTAATTCAAAATTACAACATTGAAAACTACATAAGTGAATCAACACCATTCTTCATTAATAATAATCATAGACCAGTTATAGAGATAGAAAAATTCGTAATAACTATTGGTTCCACCGGTTACCACGAATTCCAGATTCCATAATAAAAAGCAGCCTTAGGGCTGCTTTTTCAATATCTTTATTATTTTGTATTTATCAAATACATATATACCAACTAACAGCAATATTCCTAAAGTTGATAAAACTGCCCCAAGTACAAATCCCTTCGGCATATAAGTAATCACTATCTCGTGCTTGCCCTTTTCTACATCAAAGCCAAGCATAAAATCCATTACTTTCTTTATCTCAACTTTTTTTCCATCAACTTTGACAGTAAATCCCTCATCATAAGGCAATGATACTGTACATACACCTTTTGAATTAACATCTAGATTGTAATTAATTTTAGTCTCTCTGAAACTCTTCATTTCAAAATATGCATTCGCATTTATTGCATTGACAACTTTTTTCAAAGTTTCATAATTAAATCTAAATACCTCTATCAAAAGTTGGTCATCATTAGTGTCATTTCTAAAACTCATCTCTACATCTTTATCAAGATAACCAATTTCTATAAGGTAGCCTCTATTAAGATTCTTAAATGACTTAGAGGTGGTTGGATAATTTACAGTCACTTCTTTTATACCCTTATCTCTGACAAATACATAGTAGTCACCTTCTTCGTCTGTTTTGAAACTTGCACTTGTTCCAGTTATCTCTACATTCTTTTTATTAAGCATAGTTCCAAGTTTCAAAGTTCTTGAAAAATTATTTTGTACAGTTGCAGGGTTACCTGATGTTATATCAAAATCTTTTAAGAAATCTTCCGTAAGCACAAATGACAATGGCATAGTTTCGATATTTTGATACATATACACCGTCTCATCATTTGCAATCTCTCGTAAGTTCAAAGCCTTGGCATGCTCTTCCTCTTTTTCAAATACTTTGTATTTAACTGATAAAAGAGAATCAGTAAATGGGGTAGAGCCAGTTATTGAATAAGCATTTGTAGATGCTTCCATTCCAAACTTTTTATAAAATGCTGTTCCGTCCGCATAAGCTGATGATGAGAAAATTGATGATGATGGGAAATGCAAGAACGCTCCGTCGTCCTTAGTCTTCATCTCTGCTCTCTCAACTCTATAAAAATCATTTGTTATATTTTTTATACCGGCGGTAATTGCTTTTATATTTTGAGTGTGCTTCATATAGTCATCTCTATTGATAGTAGAGATTGAAGTTTGATACATATTCATAAATGCTTCGAAGCATACAAATATTACTGCCACATATAATAATATATTCTTATCAGTTTTTTTGCTTTTGTATTTAAGGAAGATGATTAAATAAATGAGCATTATAATCAATGCAGCATATATAGAATAATATCCTACTTTTTCACTTTTGAGACTCTTTTCAGCAAAAATCAAAAGGCAAATTGGTATTGCAAAACTTAAAGTTATGTCTTTTACTTTTACACTATTAAATTTAAGTAATGGCTTAATAGAGATTGTCAAAAGTAAAAATGTATAAATAAAACTATGCCTACATGGCAAAGAGTTTGGATATTTGAACACATGAAATATATAATCCAAAACATTTATAGAGAATGTAGCAATAAAGAATAGTAATAAAACTGCATAGCATACCTTCTCTTTTGTCTTATACTTTTTTGATAAAAAGTACATAGCAAGAAGTGGGAAACAGGCAACTCCACTATAGAGATTTGGCCAATTCTCTATACCATTTTCAACTGTTGTAAATGGCAAATGTCTTCCTATGACTTCTATAATTGTAAAATACTCTTTGAACTTAGTTGGGAAAGTTGAGTCACTTGATGCAGTAGTTTTAAATGCAAATATTATTGGCAAAAGAAGTATCGCAGAGATAAGTACTCCGATTAGCGAATACCCTGCAGTCTTTAAAAGATTTATGCCAATTTCTTTAACCTTTTTTTCTTTAAGTACATTATAAAATACGAAATATATTATAAAGAAAAAGCAAGTGATTGTTCCGATATAGTAATTACATAAAATTGAAAGTCCTAAAGTTATTATATATAGATATGGCTTCTTACCATTTTGGACATCTTCAAATCCGAGCATAAGTAGTGGGAATAAAACTATGTTATCCATCCACATTATGTTCCAATAATATGCACAAACATATCCACTCATTGCATAAAAAATGGAAAAGAAAATAACTATAAAACTATCCGTATCGTATCTCTTAATCAAATAGTGTGACATTGTAAGTCCAGAGAGTGCTATCTTAAGCGTCAAAACTACTGTTATAAATTCGATCACATAATTATCTCCAACAATAATTAACAATATATTAAATGGACATACAAGATAGTATGCAAAAAGAGTTATAAAGTTTGTCCCAAGTCCCACCTTAAAAGTATAAAACAAACTTTCAAAATTCTTTAGTTTATTTTGCAACTCTGCATGAAATGGTAAATATTGATGATAAAAATCTGTCCTCAATATACATTTACCGCCAAATGGGAACACATGCTTTGAAATCAAAATTGCCACAAACATAATAAGTGGCAATAAAAAAGACAGGAGATAAACTGCTCTCTCCTTTTCTTTCTTTTCCGAAATTGTCAATGCCGACTTAATTTTGTTCTTCATAATTTTTCTTCTTTTTTCTAAATATTACAAATTTACTAAATAAATAATTTAAGATAACAACTATTACACTTGCAATCACCTTTCCTAAAAATGGTGCCTGCTTCTTATAGTCGATGAGATAATACATTATACCAATGTTGATAGCTTCTGTAATAAGTCTTACTCCTATAAATGAACCGAGTTCTGCAAAAAGTTTTGTTGGAACAAAACTATAACTCTTGAATACCACTATCTTATCTGCAAAGAAGGCAAATAGCACTGCTATTACAAATGCAATTACTTCCGCAACCTTCCAAGCAATGTTTTCATTAACTACAAATCCATTAATTATTTTAAAGAAAAAGTTCCAAAATATAATATTGATTATAGTAGTTAGTCCGCCTATATAGATATATAGCACAATCTCCGAGAATAAAATCTTTTTAAAGAACTTTTTAAAAGATATTGCAATAATCATAAAAAGCATTGTGAGTGTCGCTGCTAACACAATGCCCGGAACCATATTTAAAGATCTTAAGTCAACAATATTTTTATTTGCCAAGAATTCAAATAAGTGTCTTGAAAAATATAATAAAAACAAAAATCCAAATATTGAATTTAACAATATAAACAAATAGTATTTGAAATAACCTTTGTCGTTATTTTCTTTTGCTACTTCTACTTCAACCTGTTCGCTCTTAACCTGCTCTTGAACATTTTCATCTTTCAATTCAACTTTTTCTTCCATAGTATCCTACTTTTCTCTTATTTTTTTAAAAAATGTTTTTAATATATTCTTACACTCTTCATCATCTATATATTCTACTTCTACTTTATGATTAAACTCATTGTTGTCAAGAATATTGATTATACTTCCGCAGCTTCCTGATTTTATACTTTTAGCACCTATCACAAGTTTTTTTATTCTACTTTGGACTATCGCTCCTGCACACATCTGGCAAGGTTCCAAAGTAACATACATGGTACATTCCTCAAGTCTAAAATCACCTATCTTCTTGCGAGCTTTTGAAATCGCTAAAATCTCTGCATGTGCTATTGCATTCTTATCTTTGTTCCTCTTATTGTATGCTTTCGCAAGTATTGCTCCGTCGTCAATTCCTGCTGTATTTGCAATTTCGCACATCTTTTTATTCTTTTTATTTTCCCTATATACGACAATGCAGCCAACGGGTATATCTCCACCGCTCGCTGCAATTCTAGCCTGCTTCAAGGCTTCATTTATAAAATAATTATCATCTCTTTTAGTCACTATCTGTCTTCTGATAACTCAGGTGGCTCTGCCTTGGTGTAATCCGCCTCATCGTCCTTAGATAAAACTACTCCTGAGGCATTGGTATTCCATGCACAGCCATCACCATCTTTTAATTTTTTTCTATTCTTCATCAAAGTTCCACTAGTATTTACCAAATAAACTCTTCCACCGCCTACATCTATTCCTGCATACTTCTGCTCGCTACTTGCTTTTTGAAGTTTGCCCTTATAATAAAGTTTATTGTTATATACTCCAGTAAGTCCTCTTCCATCACCTTCAAAATAATAACTTGCGCCATCATTTGTTCCATCTAAATCCTTATTGATGTAGCCAGTCTTCATTGAACAGTCATGAACATCTGAACCGAAGTAATAATATTCTCCACTTATTTCTTGTATACCATATACTGCGAAACCAAACTCATTGAACAAATAAGTTTTTTCGCCAAGTCTTACCTTTTGATATTTGCCAACTTGCGCAACTCTTGGTTGTCCCTGACCGTTAAAGTAAAAATATCTAACACTTGCATTTGGCAAAACTTCTACTGGTGGCTCTACTGCATACCAAGTATCTGTCACGGCCTCACCAAACTTAAACTCGTCAGTTGTATCTTCTACAAAATACATCCAACCCTTCATAACTGGTTCTGTCTCTTTCATCATTCTCCAGCCAGTTCTCATTATGCCATTTTGATCAAAGCAATATCTTCTATTACCTATTATCTTACTAACATATGGCTCATCTGGCGAAAATACTCTCTTATTTGTATTTACATCAAAATAGAACCAACCAGTTTTTTCTTTTTCTACTTCAGTTACCCAGTCTCTTGGAATCTCAAGTTCCTGGAAACCATTTACAAGGAAGCCATCTTCTAAATCGCCATAGTAAGTATAGTCTTCACCACACCAACCTTTTTGAAGCTTTCCTTCGGCATTGAGATAATACTTATAGCCTTCTATCTCATAAACTCCTTCAGTTTTGAATACACCATCATTTCCAGCATAATACATGTCGCCATCACTATCAACCCAAGAGTTAAAAACTGCATAACCCTCGTCATTTACATAATATCTTTTTCTGTCATACTCAATAATCTTGTTGCGAGCAACAGAACCATCATCTTCAAAGTAGCGGTAATACTCGCCAGATTTTTCAAATCTGCCGGCGAAACATAAATTTGTTAAAGTAAATACAAAACAAATATTCAACATTACCAAAATTAGTTTTTTCATACTATCTCCCCAAATTTACCCACAAAAAAGGTAGACTTTTAAGTCTCCCTCCATACCAGTATTTTATCAATAAATTGCCAAAAAGTAAAGAAAAAAGGGGCTCTCAAAAAACTAATTTTTAGCCCCAAATTTACAAAATTTAAGCATTTTCAGCTGTTGTAAATACTGTAGTCGCGCCCTCTGGAAGTATCAACTCTGTTGATGACACTTTTAAACCTATCTCATATGAATCCGAGCTGCCCTTTATATCATTTTTTGCCGCAGCCTTATTTACTATATAGTCCATAACACTCGCCTGAAGTCCCGTAGTGTAAGAATTTAATATTAAAAATGAATTTTTCTTAGCAAGCAACTTCATCGTGAGTTCAACAAAGTCATAAATTGCATCCTCAAGTTTCCAAACTTCGCCACCAGGTCCTCTGCCATATGATGGCGGGTCCATAATTATGCCATCATAGACATTGCCTCTACGAATTTCTCTCTCTACAAATTTCTTGCAGTCGTCCACTATCCATCTTATTTTATCATTTGCAATCTTACTTGATTCAGCATTTTCTTTAGCCCAGGTGAGCATTCCCTTTGCAGCATCGACATGAGTTACTTTCGCACCTGCAATACTTGCTGCAAGTGTGGCACCACCTGTGTATGCAAACAAATTCAAAACCTTAAGTTCCTTACCACTGTCACTTGCTTTTTTACAAAAATCATAGATAAATTTCCAGTTGACTGCCTGCTCTGGAAAGATTCCAGTGTGCTTAAATGTAAAAGGTTTAAGATTAAAAACCATTTTCACATTTTTTGCCACCTCATAATCTATCTTCCATGACTTTGGCAAATCTATAAATTCCCAAGAGCCACCACCTCTACTACTTCTATGGTAAATGGCATTTACTTTATACTTTTTATAATTTTCGGGATGCCAAATAGCCTGTGGGTCAGGTCGTCTCAAGATATAATCACCAAATCTCTCAATCTTCTCACCGTCGCCACAGTCAAGAACTTCATAGTCATTAAAATTTTTTACATACTTAATCATCTTCTATTTCCAACTAATATATTATACTGCTTTGTGAATTTTTTCATAAGGAATCTTGATAAATAATAATTAATTATGATACATACAACTGGCGATATGGCAAATACGATGCATTCAATTATAGTATATAAGTCTACACCATTTATAACAATCCCTACAGGCACAAACTTATACATAAAATATTTTGTGAAAATTATCATCGCCTTTACTATCATATAGTGAATTGCATATAAGAAAAATGTCTGAGTCATGAACTCTGGGACATTCCTATATCTAAAAAACAAATCAACTAGGTAAAATATTACCATAGCACCAATTAGTCTTACAATGATAATTGTTGCAGTAAATACATTGTAACAATCAAATCCATTCAAAAGTAAATGGAATATATATCTATTTAATGCAAATGTTATGGCAAATGCAATCAAAAACTTAATTATATTTTTTTTGCTAACTAGGAAAATCTTTCCATCATTATATAATATTGATAGAAGCATTCCGAAAGTATAATAAATGAATGCGTCCTCGTTAATATAAGCTATGTCTTTTCCAAGGACGACGGCTAGTTCTGCAATTAGGCATAGTGCAATAGTCATAATTATTTTGCGGTAATTTTTTATAGTTCTTACAAAGAAATTATTTACAACATAATACATTATTGGTGATATTATAGATAAAAGTATCAATTGATACATAAACCAAAACGCAGGATTGTATCTGTATGTAAATGCTGCATCAATCATCTCGCCTAAACTAATTCCACTTCCTGGCTTTAGTAGTAGATGAATCATATAGTATATAAGATTCCAGAGCAAATATGGAATTAGCAGTGTATAAACTCTTTTCCTAAGTTTAAGTTTTGCATCATTCATAGATTTTATATTTCTAAAAAATAAAAATCCACTTATTATAAAAAATAGTGGCACGGCAAACTGTCCTATACTATTATCTATAGAAAAGAATCTTTCAAATCTTGATTCATTATTAATAGAGTGTATTAGTATAACTAATACACTCATAATAAAATGCAAATATGATATTTTATTCTTTTCGCTTGTAAGCATTATTTATGCTCATTGCAATATTGTTTTACTCTTGTCTTAATCTTCTCATATGGGTCAAGATACTGACTTATAGAGCTGTCGTGATTTATACTCTCTATAATTCTTGCCACATACTCAGTTACATCAACACTTGTGTACCATTTTTTATTGTCTAACTCTGGTGGTTGATATATAGAGTTTGTTGTAAATATTCCATCTATAGCACCTTCATCAAATGCCTTATCAAATTGAGAAAGTCCCTTGGTAAATAATCCAAATGTACAACAAGCAAATACTCTTTTAGCTTTTTTAGCCTTTATACTCTTTGCTGTCTCTATTAAAGAGTCTCCTGATGCAATCATATCATCAATTACTATTACATCTTTACCCTCTACATCTGCACCCATATACTCATGAGCGACTATTGGATTCTTTCCATCTACAACTCTACTATAATCTCTTCTCTTGTAGAAAAATCCTAAATCTACACCAAGTACATTCGCAAAATAGATATTTCTCTGCATAGCACCTATGTCAGGTGAGATTATAGCGAGATGATCTTTATCTATCTTTATGTCATCGTGTTTATTTAAAATTGCATTTATAAACTGGTAATGGCAACTAAGTGAGTCGAAACTTGAAAGTGGTATTGCATTCATCACTCTTGGGTCGTGAGCATCTATGGTCAAAATATTTGCAACACCAAGTGAGGTAAGTTCTTGGAGCATCACTGCACAGTCGAGCGATTCTCTCTTCGCTCTCTTATGCTGTCTTGACTCATATAAAAATGGCATTATGACATTGATTCTTTTTGCCTTGCCATTTGCCGCTGCTATAACTCTCTTCAAATCTTGATAATGGTCATCTGGCGACATATGGTTTTCAAATCCAAACATTTCATAGGTCTCAGAATAATTTACGACATCAACAATTATAAAAATATCAGCACCACGAATAGTTCCATTTATAACACATTTCGCCTCGCCTGAACCAAACCTATCTATCTCTGGCTCAAGTATATAAGAATCCTTTATGAAGTCATCTGCGAAGACATCATATACTCCATTTTGAACTAAAAGTCTTCTCCACTCAAGTATAAAATCATTAATTTTGTGAGTAAACTTCTCTGTTCCCTTAAGCGGCATGAGTAACAACGAGCCAATAGGTAACTCACCAAGATATTTACTCTTTTCATCTTTAGATGCTGACATTTTTTAACCTCCTTAAATCATCTCCTGCCAAATAGCAATTGTAGAAAGCATTCTCAAGTCTTGAATGTGTAGAACCGAGATACTCTTCTGCAATTTGGTCAGGCACAAGGTTAGTAGTAATGATTGTCGATTTTTTGTCGTTTAATCTCTTGTCAATTATATAATTAATTTCAGTATTAGTGTAATCAGTTATTCTCTCCGTGCCCAAATCATCGAGTATAAATAAATCGCAATTCACTGCATAGTATTTAAGTGGCTCGCCCTCGTAATCAGGTTTGAGAGAGTTTAAATATTCATTCACATTTACGTAGAGCACAGACTTATTGTTTTTTAATGCCATTGCTCCCATGCATCTAGCTATAAAAGTTTTTCCAGTTCCAGTTGCACCTATAAGTAAAAGGCTGAATGGTTTTTTATCCATATTGGCAACCATCTCTTTAAACTCTTCTACATATTCCTTCATGTACTCTTTATATGTTTTGTCGCCAACAACTATGCCACTTTGATTATAAAAACTTAAATCCAAATTTTCAAAGTTATCATCTTTAATATATTTTGAAAAGTGAGAAATATTGTCAAATAACTCTATCTCTTTTTGCACAAAACAAGAGCACTTATGACCATTTACATAACCAGTATCTTTGCATTTATCGCACACATACTTAAGTTCTTTGTAATCATCATTTATATTGTGCTCTTTTAAATACTTCTCTCTTTCTTTTTTTAAATCGTCTAGTTCTTTTTCTAGTTTATCTATAGGTTGTTTATCAATTCTTGCAGTGCCTATGTTTAAATATGACTTTATGATGGCTAAATCCATTTTCTTTAATTCTGGATTTTGGCTATATATCAGTTCTTTCTTTTCATCATATCTTAACTGATCCGCCTGCCTTATATACTCATATTCTCTTTTTATGTCATCATAACTTCTAAACAAAGCCCTATCCCCTATGGTTTAATTTTGCTCTTAAGAACTGAATCCATAAACATTCTGTTGTATTCATTTCTGTCTATGACATTTGATTTCTTTTTGGTCTTAGTTCTTCCTGAGCCTGTAAATCCCTCAGTATACTTTTTTGCATCTTCAGCAGTTCTAATTTTTTGCTCATACCATGACTCAGCTACGGCTGCCATATATTTTGCATTTCTCTTATCATTATTTGCACAGTATTCAAGTAAGTATTGTATAAGTCCTTCATCAAAGCCATACTCATTGTAGCACTTTGCAATCAATGCCTGCTGTCTCTCAGACATAGTCTGACCTAAAAGTTTCTCAGCTTGAAATAATAAATCGCTCTCTATCTCATCATAGTTCTTTTTATTCTTATTTATGAGTTCATTTTTCTTAGTTTGGAAATCTACAAGATTGTCAGCCTTATCATTTTTATATTTTTTCTCCACTCTATCGTAGACCAAGCAATCTTTTTTAAATATTTTCTTCTTAATCCAAAACTTAAGAGCCATCTCTATATCTTCTTCTGAAAGATCTATCTCATTTGATGCTTCAGAAATTGTATATCCTTCTTTTATTCCCTTCCAAAAATAGAATAGGAAAACTTTAATTTTTTCTGGACTTGCATCAGATAAAAACTTTTCTAAGAATTCATTTGATATTATTGTGACATTACTACCATACAGGCTATCGTATAACTCTTCCATCCCCATTTTCCCCCTCAATCGTTAGCAGAATATATCACAAGATTTATTTTTTTTTAATAACTATATAAACAACTTTATAACAAAAATTTTTAAATTTGTTTATTACTTTTTTTTATGAAAAGACGGCTTATTCATTCATATTATTTTTATTATGAACATAATGACAAAATGTCATTTTAAGACTATATCAAGTCTATCAGTTTATATACGTCGCCGGCTCCCATTGTGACTACTATATCGCCACTCTTGGCATTTTTTGAAACATATTCAAGAATATTTTCAAAGGTGTCAAAATATTCACAAAAATTATTTAAATTATTTTTATTCTCTTTTATACCATTTGCTATATCTTTTGAACTTATTTCACCTAAATCTTTTTCTCTTGCCGGATAAATCTTAGCAAGTATTGTTATAGGATTATTGCCTAAAACTCGCACAAATTCGCTGTATAGAGCCTTCGTTCTAGTAAAAGTATGAGGCTGAAACACAAGATATAGATTGTTGTATTTTATTTCCTTTAATGCATTGAGACTTGCCTCTATCTCAGTTGGGTGGTGGGCATAGTCGTCTATGTAAGTTATACCATTTACAACCTTCTTAACCTCAAGTCTTCTTCTTGCACCCTTAAAATCTTCAAGACTTTTTCTCACATATTCAAAACAAATTCCAAATTCACTGAGTGTCGCAAGTGCTGCAAGATAGTTTAGTGCATTATGTTTTCCTATAAGTCTCTGTCTCATCCTGCCGATTTGTTTTTTCTTAAAGTAAACATCAAATGATTGGTAATGTTTATCATCATAACTCACATTGTCAAAATAATAATCTGCTGTATCATCATCTCCATAAGTTATGATTTTCGCTTTTATATCTTTAGTTAGGAAAGCTATGTCATCAATTTTATTATTTATAACTAAAACTCCATCATCAGGTAAGAGTTCTATAAACTTCTTGAAAGAATTTCTTATATCATTTATATCTTTAAAGAAATCAAGATGGTCCTCTTCAATATTTGTAACCACAGCCACACTTGGACAGAAATCCAAAAAGCTATTAGTGTATTCACATGCCTCAGCTACAAATAAGTCCTCACCCTTTCCTATATGGGAGTTGCCACCAATCTCATCAACTATACCACCAACATTTATAGTTGGGTCAAAATTCTTATCAAGCATTACTTTTGAAATCAGAGCAGTAGTAGTGGTCTTGCCATGTGTGCCTGCCACACAAATTCGTCTATTATAATTTGCCATAATTTCGCCCAAAATGCTAGACCTTGAAACAAGTTTTATACCATATTCTTATGCAGCGATAATTTCCTCATTGTCATCATGTATGGCCTTTGAATAAACAACTATATCTATATCTTTAGTAATATTCTCTCTTTTATGCCCTATAAATACCTTTATCCCCTTCTTCTCAAGTTCTTTGACATTGTCATTTTCACTCATATCAGAGCCAGATATAGTAAAGCCATTTTTAAGCAAAATAAGAGCTATGGCACTCATAGAAATGCCACCGATTCCGATAAAATGAATTTTCAATTTTTTTCCAAAATCAAAAGCTTTCATATTTTATAATCTCTTATCACTCTTTCTCGCTATACCCATAAATATTTCTTGTAAAATCTGAACTATTATTACAAGTAACACTACTGTTATAAGCATTACATCTTGATTGTATCTATAGTAACCATATCTTATGGCTACATCTCCTAGTCCACCGCCACCAACTGCACCTGCCATTGCACTATAACCTAAGATAGTAGTTATAGAAATCGCTGCACCTATAAGAAGTGATGGTTTTGACTCAGATAAAAGTACCTTAGTTATGATTTGAAAATTAGTTGCCCCCATAGATTTTGCTGCCTCTATAACACCTAAATCTACTTCCTTAAGTGATGACTCAACCATTCTTGCTATGTATGGGCTTGCAGAGATTACGAGTGGTGGTATTACCGCCTTTGCACCTATTGTAGTTCCAACGATTGCCTTAGTAATTGGCAAAACTAAAATCAACAAGATTAAAAATGGTATTGATCTAAATATATTTACTATGAGAGATAAGATATTATATACTCCTGCATTTGGTGTGAGACCATCTTTTGCAGTTGTATATAAAAGCACTCCAAGTGGTATACCAATTAGATATGAGATAAGCGAAGAAGTGAGAGTCATGAAAAATGTCTCTGCTATCGCATTTGTATATAATGATAAATCAACGGCTAAAAACATTATTCTACCTCCCAATAAGCTACTTCATTTTTTTCTAAATACTCTTTGATATGTTCCTGAACTTCCTTGTCGTCTGGTACTTCAATTATTAACTGTCCGACAACCTTTCCTTCTATAAGTTTAGAGTTTGCATACAATATACTTACAGTTCTTCCAGTCTCAAGAATCATATTCGCAAGTATTGGTTTATCAGTCATCGATCCATCAAAGGCAAGTCTTATACATGTCTTTCCCTCAGGTTTTACAAACTCTTGATCTTTATTGATGGTCGCACCAAAGATAAGTTTCTTTCCTATACTTGACTTAGGAGCCTTAAACACTGCCTTAACATTTCCAATCTCAGCAACTTTACTATTTTCGAGAATTGCCACTCTATCACAGATACTCTCAATTACTGACATCTGGTGAGTGATTATAACTACAGTGACTCCCAATTCCTTATTTATTTTTTTCAAAAGATCCAATATCTGCTTTGTAGTTTTTGGATCAAGTGCTGAAGTTGCCTCGTCGCAGAGAAGAACTTTTGGATTAGTTGCAAGTGCTCTTGCTATGGCAACTCTCTGTTTCTGTCCACCTGAAAGTTTACTTGGGAACTCTCTTTCTTTTTCACTTAGGTCAACGAGTTTAAGTAACTCTCTTGCTCTCTCTACTGCTTTATCTTTAGCAACACCTGATATCTCAAGTGGGAACATAATATTTTTAATGACATTTACCTGCTCAAGAAGATTGAAGTTTTGGAATATCATTCCAATTTCTTTTCTCACACTTCTAAGTTCACTATCCTTAAGTTCTCCAAGATTTTTTCCTTCAAATAAAACTTCGCCCTCAGTCGGTGTCTCAAGATAGTTTATCATTCTAACTAGCGTTGATTTGCCCGCTCCCGAAAGCCCGATGATGCCGAAAATTTCACCCTTCTCAACTTCAATATTTACATCTTGCAATGCCACAACTTCGTTTGCTTGGTTATTGAATACTTTTTTTAAGTTTTTGATTTCTATGATTGCCATATATACTCCTGCGGGCTCGCAATGCTCGCCCCTACATTTTGGGATCGCAATACTCACCCCTACGATATCACTTTAGTTCTTTGAAAACTCCTGCAACTTCAAATTTTTATTTCGTTCTAGAACCATGTTGATACTCCAGTCGTGAGCGAAAAGTAGTAATGGTCTATCTTTCATATCACTTACTATCTTCATATCTGATGTACCTGATATCTCGCCAAGTTTAATCTCTGTATAATTCTCTATCCACCTAATATATTCATAAGGCAAAACCTCGAGTTTGACATCGACATTGTATTCATTCTTTAATCTATAAGTCAAAACTTCAAACTGCAGCTCGCCTACTACACCTACAATTATTTCTTCCATTCCACTATTCACATCGTGGAAAATCTGAATTGCTCCCTCAAGTGCTATCTGCTCTATACCCTTCACAAATTGCTTTCTCTTCATCGTATCCATCTGCTTACATCTTGCAAAATGTTCAGGTGCAAAAGTAGGTATGCCCTCATATAAAAGTTTATCACTTTTCACAGAGATGGTCTCACCTATAGAGAAAATTCCTGGGTCGTAGAGACCAATTATGTCACCTGCATATGCCTCATCTACGACCTTTCTCTCTGATGCAAACATTAAGTCAGCCTGATTAAGTCTTATCTTTCTCTTTGCGACATTTATATTTACATCTATGCCCTTCTCAAACTTTCCAGAGCAAATTCTCATAAATGCAATTCTATCTCTATGAGCCTTATTCATATTTGCCTGAATCTTAAATACAAATCCAGTAAAGTCATCTGAAGTTGGTTCTATCTCACCAAGATTGCTCATCCTCTTTAATGGTGGCAAAGTCATATCTATAAATGCATCAAGAAATTCACCTACACCAAAATTTGAAAGTGCTGAACCAAAGAACACAGGTGTGAGTTCTCCCTTATCTACCTTCTCTTTGTCAAATGCATCAGTTGCACCATCAAGCAAATCCAAATCTTCTTTCAACTTGCTTATATATTCTTCACCTATTACATTATTAATTGTATCTAAATCATCTATAGAATATTTTGTAGTCGCGAGTTCCTTAGCACCCGAGTCTTTTGCGACATAGGTTGTGATAGTCTTATCTCTTCTATCATAAATTCCCTTGAAAGTCTTCCCGCAACTTATAGGATAGTTGATAGGGCAAACCTTTATGCCAAGTACCTTCTCAATCTCATCAAGCAATTCAAAAATATCTTTCGCCTCTCGATCAAGTTTATTTACAAAAGTAAAAATTGGAATATGCCTCATAGTGCAAACTTTAAAAAGTTTTATAGTCTGAGGCTCTACACCTTTCGCAGAGTCAATTACCATGACAGCCTGGTCTGCTGCCATAAGAGTTCTATATGTGTCTTCTGAGAAATCTTGGTGACCTGGTGTGTCAAGTATGTTTATACATTTGCCCTTATATTCAAACTGCATAGCTGACGATGTGACAGAAATTCCTCTTTCCTTTTCTATCTCCATCCAGTCAGATGTAGCCATTCTTTTTGCCTTTCTACCTTTAACAGTTCCTGCAAGATTAATAGCACCTCCGTAGAGCAAGAACTTCTCAGTGAGAGTTGTCTTTCCTGCATCGGGATGTGATATTATGGCAAATGTTCTTCTTCTATTTATCTCTTGATCAAACATAATTACTTTCTAAAAAATATCTCCTATTACTAAAATAATAGTCGCCATAATAGGCGACTATATAATTATACTTATAACTCTTTCACAACCTACTTCTTATCAAAATTGTCAGTTATAAAACTTGGCAATAAATCTTTTGTTCCACTTGATTTCTTATTGAAACCAATCTTGCTCAAATCGACATTTAAACTATCCAAACTTACTGAATCACTGGCAGGTCCAACTGTGTCCTTCACCTCTTGAGTCTGTTTCTTCTTTGGGTTAAAGAAAAAACTACTTGGTGACTCATCAAATGCCGACTGTGGTGCTGGCTGTGGTTTTACTGGCTCCTGATTGTATAAAGGCATACTTGGTTTTGCATATTGATTGGTATTGAAGTTTGTACTTGGTCTATATGCCGGATAAGAATTTACTGTATCTCTTATACCAGTAGCTATCAATGTGACAGTAACTGCATCTTTTAAGTTTGCATCTTCTCTTGCTCCAAAAATAATATTTGCATCTACACTTATCTTTGGTTCCATCTCTTTCATTGCTGCATCTACATCCATAAGAGAAACTTCACCACAAATACTTACTATCAAATCAGTTGCACCATCTATAGTTGTATCAAGTAAAGGTGAATCCATCGCTCTCTTTATTGCTTGACTAACTCTATTCTCGCCCTGTCCTTCACCAACTGTGATGTGTGCTAGTCCCTTGCCTCTCATGACTGTAGCAACATCTGCAAAGTCAAGATTTACAAGTGCTGGTAAATTTATAAGATCAGTAATTCCTCTTATACTCTGTTTTAAAATTTCATCAGCTTTTGCAAATGCTTCTTTAAATCCATCTTTAACATCAACTATATTTAATAATTTATCATTTGCAATGCTAATCAATGTATCTACATTTGGATAAAGTTTATTAATTCCTGCAAGTGCTCTTTGCATTCTAACCTTTCCTTCAAATCTAAAAGGTTTTGTAACAACAGCAACTGTAAGTATTCCTTCTTCTTTTGCAATGTTTGCAACTATTGGTGCTGCACCTGTTCCTGTGCCTCCACCCATTCCACAAGTTATGAAAACCATATCCGCTTTCTTTTGTGTTTCAGTCTCTCTCAATATTGCTCTTATTGCTTCTTTTGATTCATTAGCTGCACTCTCACCAATCTCTGGTAAAGCTCCGCATCCTCTTCCACCAGTAACCTTCTCTCCAATAGTAACTCTCTTTGACGCACGGCAATGTCTAAGGTCTTGGACATCTGTATTAACACCTACAAACTCCACTCCCTTAACTCCATCATCTATCATACGATTAATCGCATTGTTTCCTGCTCCACCAATACCCAAAACTACAATCCTTGCTACAGGATCGTATATATTTTCTTGGACTGGCATAACAGGTCTATTATTAGGGTATGTCTCAAATGTATTCATTTTAACCCTCCTAACTAATGGTCATTGCACATTTTATATATTTTAATACATATTTATTAATTATACAAGTATTTTTAACTCGCTTTTTTAAATATATACTGCTCATCTAGCATATTTTCGCGGGCTTTTGACAAATCCAAGGTCCCCTTTAAATGTGAGATTTTGGGATATATGTCATTTAGCCTCAAAAGCTTGATTTCCATATTGTCCGTATCGCCCATATTTGCAACTATATCGCCCATATAGACCTGGATACTCTCATTTTGCCTAATTTCTATGAGTTCCGCCTTTAAATTATGCTCACTCAAAAAGCTACTTATATTCAAAATTGCCTTAAGAATCTTTTTGTTTGGGATGTCAATTTTATCGCCCCTCTCATAGTTGTTAAAGCTCACTCCTATAACTTCAATCAATTCCGCCTTTCTCTCATCTGACACATCAACAATTACCCCTTCTTTGTCAAAATATACATTTTTTAAATCACGTTTCATAAAGGCAATTGCCTTATTCTCATCCACTCTTATAATAATGCTAAATGGTGTAACCCACTCTATCTCATATGAATTAATAAGCGGAATGGCCTTTTTCTTTTTGAATTTAGATTTTATAAAAAATACTACACTTGAACTATCTCTTTCGCTTTCAAAAATTGAAGTAACTATCTGCGAGTCAGTTACCACATTATTTCCAACTATATCTATATTCTTAATTTTAACTTTAAAAATTATGTGCTGAATTAACACTACAATAAGTATAAATATTAAAATTTTTATTGGCTTACTCATTCTATTTCTTCATATCTCACAACTGACATCACTATTCCAATTTCTAAAAATAACACAAGCAGCGATGAGCCACCATAACTTACAAAAGGCAATACCACTCCAGTGTTTGGCAAAAGATTAGTCACAACTCCGATATTTAAAATGACTTGAATTGCAATGTGAACTCCTATTCCAAAAGTCAAAAGCATTGAATTGACATTCTTCTGCCTAAAACTAATTATTAGAATTCTGTAAATCAAAATTATATACAACACAATAAATAATGCGGCACCCACTATTCCAAGTTCCTCACAAAGAATTGCAAATATCATATCATTTTGTGCCTCAGGTATTATCGCTTTTTGAATTGATGCTAGATATCCTCTGCCACTTATTCTACCAGAACCAATCGCATATAAACTTTGTAAAGTTTGGTAAGCGATGTCAGGATAATTTTCAGGGTCCTTCCATGCAAATATTCTACCAACCTGATATGTTTTTAAAAGTCCAGTAGTCTGCAAAACTTTAGACATAGGATATGCGAAGGCATAAAATAATGCAATTAGCACTATCATAAATATGAAAATCAATTTTTTCTTAGATACTATAAATATCATAGTAGTTGAAATAATAAATAAAATTATACCTGTAGAAAGATTGCTGAGAGCAACTATAAAAGTTGGTACATATGCAACCATTATAACTCTTATAAAATTATCTTTTCTATCAAAGTCACCTTTTATCTCTGTAAGTACCTTCGCAAGATAAATTATCATCGCGAGTTTCATAAGTTCCGATGGCTGAAAAATCAATCCCTTTAGCATTATCCATCTACTTGAACCACGACTTATCCTTCCTGCAAATGCAGTCATCACAACAAGCATTAGGCAGGCTAAGAATATATATTTAGAAAACCTGCTATATATTTTATATGGAATAAAAGAAAGAAGTAAGGCAGTTACAAACCCTACTCCACAAAATACAACCTGCCTTATAAATAAGTAATATGAATTTCCATAGATTCTATTTGCTGAATATGATGATGCTGAGTAGAGAACTATCAGCCCAAAGACAGCTAGAAAAAGTACACAGGTGAATACAGTATATTCAAATTTTCTTTTGTTTTCACTTATCATTTTAGACTCATTACTTTTTCTTTAAACTTCTCTCCTCTCTCTTCATAACTCTTAAACATATCAAAAGATGAGCAGGCTGGTGACAAAAGCACATTGTCTCCAACATTTGAATAACTATTTGCAATATCCACTGCCTCATCAAGTGTATCTGCAAAGATGACACTGTTATAATTTAAATCACGTGCCTTGTGTGCAATTTTTTTCTTTGCCTCACCGATTAAAATCAAATATCTAACTTTCTCTTTGACTTTCATTATAAAGTCGCCGTAGTCTACACCCTTGTCTCTTCCACCTGCAATCAATAATATCTTGCCCTTCATCGCGTCTATCGCCTTTATTGCGGCATCTGGATTTGTACCTTTAGAGTCGTTGTAATATTTAACACCATTCTTCTCTCTCACGAACTCAACTCTATGCTCAAGCCCATTAAACTCTTTACATGCATCTACTATATCTACAAATGAAACTCCCATAAAGTATGCTATGCCCATTGCCGCCATAACATTTTCATAATTGTGGTTACCAATTAGTTTTAATTCATTTGTATTTATAAGTTTGATTGTTTTAGATTTATCTTTATAGAAAATGGCATCATCGTAAAGATAAAATCCCTCAGTCAAAGTTCTCTTGCTACTAAAGAAAACTGTTTTGCAATTGAAAATTCCCTTTTGCAAAACCAAGTCTCTTAGTACCTGATCCTCGTAGTTCAAAATCAAAACATCTTTGCTGTCCATATTAATTGCAATGTTTAGTTTTGCATTTATATAATCTACAAAGCTTCCATATCTATCAAGATGGTCAGGGCTAAAATTGAGTATTGCAGCCACCTTTGGTTTAAACTTTACTATATCTTCTAATTGAAATGAACTACACTCAACCACATACTTCATCTCTCTATTATTTGCAAGAACTCTCTCGCAATATGGCGTGCCAATATTACCTACGACATCGACGTCCTCACCATATTTTTTCTTCATAATACTTCCAGTCAATTCAACGGTAGTAGTTTTACCATTTGAACCAGTTATCGCACAGACTTCACCCTTACCATAGAGATAGCCAAGTTCCAACTCAGAGATTACAGGAATCTTCTTTTTAATTACTTTTAGATATACAGAGTTTGTCTTAGGAAAGCCTGGACTCACCACACAGAGATTTACCTGATTTAAATCTTCATCGCTAATATTCTCAAGCATAATTTTTATTTTAACTTTGCCATATATACTCTTCTTAATTTTGTCAATGCTAATTTTAGGGTTGTTATCAAATAACAACACTTCAATATCATTCTTAATTAATAATTTTGAAGCGGCCACACCACTTAAGCCCGCCCCTAGAACAATTGCCCTTGACATCTTATCACCTTACAAAATAATATGTGATTAAGCAGCCTATGACAGTAACTGCTGTAAACATTATCACTACTTTATTCTCACTAAAGCCACACTTTTCAAAATGATGATGGATAGGTGCCATCTTAAAAAATCTTTTTCCCTTTGTGGCTTTGAAATATAAAACCTGTATGATTACTGAAATAACTTCAATCATATACACTATTCCAAATATTGGCAAGAAATATTGCATCTCAAGTGCTATAGACATAAATGCCACATAGGCACCGAGGAATAGCGATCCAGTGTCTCCCATAAATATTTTTGCAGGGTAATGATTGAAGCTGAAGAATGCAATCAAAATCGCAAGTATCAACAAATTAATATATAGCAATTCGTTGTCGCCTCTCTCAAATGACACTACGCAGAAAAGTAATGCAACTACTATAGTTACCATTGTACATAGCCCATCAAGTCCATCTGTAAAGTTTACTCCATTATTTGTTCCTACAATTATGAATATCAAAAATATAAATGCAAAAATATTTGACATAGTGTTGTAATTAAAACAAATAATAAGTCCAAAGCCTGCAAATAAAATCTGAAGTATTAGTTTGAAAACTCCAGGAAGTCCCTTTGTATTCTTTTTGGTAATTTTTAAATAGTCATCAATTAGACCTATAAATCCAAATATTATTATGAATATATTTATCTTGAGTGCTTCTGTACCATTTACATAATCTTTAAGTATCAACAAAAATAATTCCACAACTAAAAATATAATTATAAACACTACTCCAGCCATAGTAGGTGTCCCGGATTTCTTCAAATGAGTCTCAGGCCCGTCATCTCTCACCACCTGTCTAAACTGCAGCGAACCAAGTTCTATCCAAGCAGCATAAAATAAAATCACTGATACAAAAAATATCAGGAAAAACAAAAATACTGGATTAAATAAAATGTTATAAAGTTTACTCATTTCCACTCAACACTTCTTTCATAATATCGTGAAATATTGTTGTAGCAAATGTCGCACTCGCCTGCTCCTCACCTTCAAGGTTTGGCTGGTCAACTACCACATAGCAGACAAGATTAGGACTATCCTTGTCGTCAAAACCTATAAAAGATACGAGATAATTTTTGTCTGCTCTTGGCAATTTTTCTGCAGTTCCAGTCTTGCCACCAATATTTCTATTTCTAATTTGTGCAAATTTACCAGTTCCAGTTTCAACCGTTTCAAAAAGCGCCTCTCTAATATATTTTGATGTGCTCTCAGAAATAGTTTTCCTTAGCACTGGTTTAACAATTTGCTTTATGTATGTTCCGCTTGTGTTCTCTATTCTCTTTACAAGATGTGGTTCGTAATACTTGCCTCCATTTATAGCAGATGAAAATGCTGCTGCAAGTTGAACCATCGTGCAGTTAAAGTTTTGTCCAAATGAATTAGTCGCGAGGTCTGTTCTTCCCATATTTTTTTCATTATAGACAAACTTACTTGTATCCGCTTCATTTGGCAAATCTATATTTGTAAACTCTCCAAAGCCAAAAGTCTTTTGATATTTAACAAATGAATTAATCCCCAACATTTCACCGAGTTCAGCCATGCTCATGTTGCAAGATTTTGTAAGTGTCTCCATAAGCGAAAGTTTTCCGTGACCATTTCTATTATTACATCTTATTCTCCACTTATGTTCACCATCATCAAGTTCTATAAATCCCTTGCATTCAAATGTTGCATCTTGACCTACCAAGTTCTCATCTATTGCAGCTGAAAATGTCACTACCTTAGCTGTCGACCCCGGCTCAAATGTATCTTGGACACAGTTATTCTTCCATCTACTAAACCAGATATTTTCTTTTCCAACTTCTTTTATATACTCTTCATCTATTCCAGTCAAATCTCTTGGGTCATTTAAATTAAATCCATTTGTAGATGCCATTGCATAAATCTCTCCATTGTTTGGATTCATTATTATTGCACTGGCTGACTTTGAACCTATCTCGCCTGTAGCCCAGGCAAGCAATTTCTCCTCACAGACCTTTTGCATTCGTGTGTTAATTGTGGTAACTATGTTATATCCATCTACTGCAGGCTTTTGGACACTCTCAAGTTCAAAATTATCGCCCAAGTATCCATATTTTCTACCATTTAATCCTGACAATTCAGTGTCATAATATCTCTCTAAGCCCATGACACTTTCACCAGTATTATTTACAAAGCCGATTACATTTGATGCTAAATTGTCATTTGGATAAAATCTTTTATATTCTTCCTCAAACCAAACTCCGCTAATCCTATCGTTTACACCTAGTTTTCTATACTCTTCATTTTTCTTTTCTCTATACTCTTCGAACTTATCTTTTTCTTCTTTTGAAAGTTGTCTCGCATATCTCACATATGCCTTATCTTTCTTAGTCTCTATCAAATCCCTAAGTTCCCATCTATTGTATTCATATACATCTGAAAGAGCATCAATAGTCGCATTTACAAATCTGTTGTCCTTATATGAATTTATAACCTTTGGGTCTATAATCAAGTTATAAACTTTTATAGAAGTTGCGAGCAAGTTTCCATCAGAATCTAATATATCGCCTCTTCTACTCGGAATTACTTCCGAAGTATAACTTGTCTGCTTTTGACTAAGTACAATTCTATTATAATAATCGCCTTCTACAACCATCAAGTAGTATAGTCTCAAAGCTAATAAAACAAAAATTATTGCTATGAGCATTCCCACAAGCAATAATCTTCTTTTTAAATACCTTTCATTACCATTATCTTTTTTGTTTTCCTTAGCGAATATTTTCATACTGGCGTACAAAACCACTTTCACTCTTGTCAAAACTTATAATATTCTTTTCGGTTGGAGTGATCATATTCAATTCCATGTATGCCTTCATTTTTATTTCATCAAACTTCATATCGGTCTTTAATGACGTAACTACATTGTTCTTTTCGTATACCTTTTTATTTAATACACTCTCTAGTTTCTTAATATATACTTCCTTATTTTTAATCACTGCATTTTTGTATATAACAGCAATAGACATAGTTATAAATGCAATAAGGGCAACTGTCAAAACTGCAGCTAGTATCTTATCTAAAACTTTAAATCTTTTTCTAGTTTTAATTCTTGCTTCTCTGACAATAGTTTTATTGTAGATACTGTTTTCAAATTTTCTCATGTCAAAGTATGGTCTATACGCTACATTACCATACAATACATCACTTGCCATCTTTGCTCCTTTCAAATATTCTAAGCTTTGCTGATTTTGACCTTCTATTAAGTGTTTGCTCTTCATCGCTTGCCACTATAACTTTTCTATTTACCGCTCTGCCCTTGCTCTTTTTGCCACAGACACAAGGATAGCCTTTAGGACAGGTACATGGATTTTCAAATAGTTTAAACTTATCTTTTACTAATTTATCTTCAAGGGAATGAAATGTAATCACACAAATTCGTCCCCCATCATTTAATCTATCTATAACTCCATCTAAGGCATTATCGATAACTTCTAGCTCTCTATTAATATATATTCTAAATGCCTGAAAAGTTCTTTTTGCTGGATTTTTGTCCTTTCCTTCGCCCCATCTCATCTTGGCAGGTATTGCGGACTTTATTATCTCAACAAGTTCAGTTGTAGTTTCTATCTCTTTACTCTCACGAGCTTTAACTATGTGCTTCGCTATATTCTTGGCGAAATTGTCTTCTCCATAGTCTCTTATTATGTGGTATATATCATTCTCTGAAAATGTATTGACAAGAATTTTACAACTTAGAGGATTATCTTTATCCATTCTCATATCTAGCACTGCCTCGTGATTATATGAAAATCCTCTTTCACCTTCATCAAACTGATAACTTGAAACTCCTAAGTCAAAAAGTATTCCGTTAATCTTATCTATCTTCAATTTATCGAGCACATCTACTACATTTTCAAAATTATTTTTTACAATGATTAATTTTTTATCATCTATGTATTTTTTTAATCTATTTGATGTAGCACTAATTGCATCTTCGTCTTGGTCTATTCCTATAAGATAGCCACTGCCATTTGATATCTTTTCTAAAATTTTTTCACTGTGTCCGCCACCACCGAGTGTGGCATCTACGTAGATTCCATCTTCATTTACATTTAATCCATCTATTGTTTCATTTAACAATACAGGTATGTGATTAAACATTAGATACCAAGTCCTTCCATCTTTCTTGACATTTCATCTGAATCGTCAAAGTTGTTTTTCTTTTTAAACATGTCAGTGTCCCAGAGTTCGATGTGATCGCCTACACCTAAAAAAGTAATATCCTGTTTTAATCCTGCAACATTTCTAAGTGCGACTGTGAGTTGAACTCTTCCCATCTTATCAGGTGTGACATCAGTTGCACGACATATGAAAATTCTTTTAAACTCTCTCGCACTCGGATTAGAATATGGAAGTGAATTTATTTTTTCTGAAAACTTATCCCATGTTTCTTTATCATATATTTCAAGACACTCATCTATACCTTTAGTAATAATAAAAACTTCTCCAAGTAAGTTTCTAAACTTATTTGGAATGATGAGACGACCTTTTTGATCAATTGTGTGATTGTATTCACCTGTAAACATATTCAGATTTTTAATAACTACCTTAGATATTTATAATTAAAATAATAAAAATAATTTTTTAGATAAAATAAGGAGGGAAGTGAAAAGTGGCACATGGAGGGCATGTTATATTTTACCACTTTTTTACACTATCCCCCACTTATATGGTATATTTTACCACTTTTTACATTTTTGTCAAGCATTTTTTTACTATTTTTTGCATTTGTGGTATAATCAAAATATGTTTAAAAATAAGTTAAAAATAGCCGTATTTACCCTTGCCTGTCTTTTGCTTGCCTGCTCAAGCAACGAGAACTCAACATTAAATCACCCACCAAAAAAGCTAGCGCCTAAGAAAAGTAAAGCTAAAATTGAGAATCTTGTGATAGACAGAGACTACGGCGAAGATGAAAAAGATATAGTGGTCTTCTCTACAAATGACAGCTTATCAGCATTCAATGATAATCTTGGTGTCGCCGCAGTTAAATACTATTTCGACCACTTTGATAGAAATGAAAATTATGCGACTCTTGTAGATATTGGAAATTTTTCTGTGGGAACTGAGGAAGCTGAGAATTCAAAAGGGAAGTCAGCTATAGAAATAATGAACGAAGCGGGTTACGATATAGTCGTCCCAGGAAGTTTGGAATTTAGTTATGGAATAGAAACATTTTACGAAAATATGAAAATGCTTAAATCAAATATAGTTTGCTGCAATATATATGACACAAAGAAAAAAGCATTTCCATTTTTGCCTTATGTGATATATAAATATGGCGAATTAAAAATTGCCTATGTCGGAGTCACAAGTCCTGAGGCACTATTAATAAAAGATAATTATGAAAATTTTTTTGATGAAAATAACGAACAGTTGATTTACTTTTTTGAAGATGAAACAGGTGATGCACTATATAAACAGATTCAGACAGCTGTAGATACTGCCAAAGCAGAGGGAGCAGACAAAGTAATACTACTTGCACATCTAGGTATGGAAGGAATTACAGAGAGATGGTCCACGATAAGAGTTATAGCAAATACAAAAGACATTGATGCAGTTATAGATGGTCACTCAATGGAAGTTCTCGACAATGGTCTTATGGTAAATAAGGTTGGTGCATTTATACCACTGGTTCAAGCGGGCTCAAGGTTTAAATATTTGGGAGCTATGAATATAACAAAAGAAGACTACATATATCCGGCTGTTATGAAAGAGCGATCAGTGAATAAAAAAGATGAAAAGTTCCAAATGAGAGTTGATGAGATATTAGCTAAATATAAATAAGGACCTTTCGGTCCTTATTTTATTTTTTTGCTTTATTTACTTTCTTTACTTTTTTAAGCTTCTGAGGTTTTTTAGTTTTCTTTGGCTTAGGTAATTTTTTAACACTGTTTAACTTTTCGCCTATTACACTCAATATATTTTTATTCTTATTCTCTCTTTCTCTATTTACAAATGCTTCCATACATACAACAGTCAAGGCATAAAACATAGTTGGAATACCATCTAGGATTTGAGCCATCTTAAGCTTTGAAGGCATTGTGCTAAACTCTGCAAAGTTCTTATATGTCATAGTAGCAAAAGCAATTTTACATCCAAGCACAAACAGTATATAAACTACCATTACAGTCTTATTTACATTGATAGCAACTTTACTAGCTTTGCCACTGAAATTGATAATAAAGTGATTAACGAACAGTATAAGAAGCAATACAAAAATTACAATTAAAGTGATTCCTCTAAATGTAACTACATAGATGTTAAAGAAATCCTTCACACTATTAAATGAATCAACTAGTGGTGCTACTATGCGGCTATATTCTGCCACTGCTCTCATTATAACCATTTGTAATAGTGAGGCAGTTAAAACCTTCATAAGTTCCTTGTGCTCTACACTGTGGAATGCCATCATGGCTACCAATAACACTATCGTCAATGCATTTCCAAATACTGAAACTATGTTTCTAGCAAGTAAATGTGATGATAACAATGTCAAAACTATAGAAATAGAAGCACATACATAAAAGGTCTTCTTATCTTCAATAAATTTAAACATAATCATTCCTCCGAACTTTATTATTTTACCATTTTTTGCCTTATTTAACAATTATTATAATAGCTATTCATATAAACTTTTTGTGATAAATTCAATTTTAAGCGATTTCTTTAACTGCTCAATTTCTTTCTTGATCAATTTATTTCTCTCTTCAGCAATGCTTGAAAAATCAAACTGAGTGCTCGCATCACTATATACATATGGATTATTGACATCATAGCCATCCATGCCAGCCACCTTTACACTAGAGATACCTAGTTTGATAAGAAGTTTGAATACCATGAGGGCGGCATTATCTATTATATCCTTACTTTCTATTGCAAGGCTAAAGAAGTTTATTACATAATCTTTATTTTTAGCCTCTCTCATATTTGAAGTGAGAATGACTTTACTTTTTATATCAGTTCCTACCTTATCATCAAGCTTACTATATCTTCTCATATTACTGCTAAATAAATAATCTGTTTTAAACTCGCTATTATAGAAATTGAGTGAGATGCCTATAGTATCATTTTTAGATAGTTCAGCATTGATTTTATCTTTATATTCATTTATGCTTCTACCAGGTGCAAGAACTAGGACATTTTTGCCCTTAAACTCTTCAGAAAGTTTCTTTAAGTCCTCAGCATCATCCTTAAACACATTCATGTATTCTATATAATAATTTTCGGCAATTTCTTTTTTATACTTCTGCTTATCTTCCTCTTTTATGTTTTTCATAATTTCATATAGTGACTTTTCTGTCAAAGTATTTTTCTCTGCAAGGTAGATAGCATAATTTGGATGAACATTTAATGTTCCCGATATATATAGAGGTAATGAATATCCCCAGAAATTCTTTTTATAAGTTTCCTGCAAATACTCATCCATAGTTTCGAGCACTGGAACTATATGATAATCCTTTCCAAAATTAGTATTTAGATACTCTGCAAATAATTCTAGATTTAAATTTCCCGCTCCACGCCCCATGCCAAATACTGAAGCATCTATTAATATTTCTCTATCAAGTTTTAAATTTACAAAACTTACTGCATTTTGATATGCCTGCTGTAAATTATTGTGTGCATGATATGACAACACTATATCTTTATCAAGATTCTCATCTGCAAGCTTCACATAATGCAAGAACTCATCATTTTTTATAGATCCGAAGGTGTCTACTATTGTGACTGTATATGGCTTTATCTCATTAAAAACTTTAACTCCAGATATAAATTCATCATCAGTATAGAAGTTAGTACTTACAAAATTTGCAGCAACAAGATATCCTCGCTCCATAAATTTTTTAACAGCAGAAACTCCGTCATCAAATCTATCTTTCTTGAAAATTACTCTTACACCATCTATTCCCTTTCCGTCATTTTTAGGGAAACTGTCGATGTCTATTGGGCTACTTACATCATACATTACAAAATATTTTAAATTCTTATTTTTGTTTTTGAGTAAACTATCAAGAGAAGCCTTGTTAGGGAAAAGCGATCTATTCTCATCATAAGTCACATCTCTCAAAAAGCCAACTTCAACACACTCTACATTGGCAAGAGACATTTTGTCCAAGAGTCCTGTAATTGCATCTTTACCAAAGTACCAATCATTCACATATCCGCCATCGCGAAGTGTGCAATCGAGTATGTTGATTTTTCCCATGCTTCTCTCCTTTCGGGCTCACCCCCTACTTAATTGAATAAGTTACTTTTCAGTTCATCTTCTGGCATGAACGGCTCCATGTCATAGAGCGGTGGACTCACAAGAGTTCCATCAGGCAATTTCTTTGCACTACTCTTTGGCTCCCATACCTGCTCTTTATCAGTAAATATCTCTACAAAAACTGCTCCGCTTTCTTTTATTGCACTGTCAACGACTTTCTTCATCTCATCATCGTTATGTGCACTCATATATTTTAGACCAAAAGCATTCGCAATCTTTTCAAATTTTGGAAATGACAAATCGTTTGACTCAACACCTATTCCAACCTTTGTGTGTTCTTTAAATAAATTATTTTGAGTAATTCTTATAGAATGATAACCTTCGTTATTTATTAAAAATATTTTTATAGTAAGTTTATTTGTAACTATAGTTTGTAGTTCCTGCAAATTCATCATTATACTTCCATCGCCTTCAAGGCAATAAGTTTCTTTTTTATCATTAGAGATACATGAACCTATTGATGCAGGTAGTCCATAACCCATAGAGGCTGTAGCAGAGTTGTTATGTAATCTTGTTCCTTTCTTAATATAAAAACTCTGACTTCCTACTACACAGCAGGCACCATTTGAGACTGCTGTGAGACTTCCATCAGGAAGTGACTTGCTTAAGCAGTCTATGAAGGCATAGACATTTACAAAATCTTTTTTCTTGTTGTACTTGTCAGGACCTACGACTTTATACTTTTCTTTCCAGTTGTTGCAAGTCGCAAGCCAATCGGGCTCGCAGTGCTCGCCCCTACAATTCGGGCGGATAGTATCCGCCCCTACGGAATTCGCAGCCGCCCCTACGGCTGCTGATTCGCATGCTCGGTCAAGTGCTTCTAAGAAAAGTTTTGCATCAGAATGAATTGCAATGTCTACATGAATAGTGTGTTTCTTAAACTCTTCCTTATCTATGTCAACCATTATAACCTTTGCATTTTTTGCCCACTCTTTATAATTATATCCAACCTGTCTTATACTGAGTCGTGTTCCAATCGCAAGTATTACATCTGCATTTTCAACTGCAAAGTTTCCTGCCCTATCTCCCATGTTGCCGCCACGACCTACATAGAGTTTATTCTCAGTTTCCATCAAATCTATTGCATTCCAATATGTGACAACTGGTATGTTTAACTTTTCAATAACTTTCTTAAATACCTCATAACCACCGCTAAGTCTTATACCATAACCGGCATAGATTATTGGTCTCTTGGCATTTTTCAAAATATCTATTACTTCATCTATCTTCTTATCATCAAAATCACAAACTTCATTTTGTGCAAGGTCATCCTTATGTTCCTTGCTTCCTATGTATGATTTTAAATCATCAGTTTCTATAATAGCTGCCTGAAAATCTACAGGTATATCTATCCACACAGGCCCCTTTCTACCATGTGTGGCAAGATATAAAGCTCGTTCAAGATGATATTTAATAGTATTTGGGTCTTCTATCATTACTGAATACTTAGTCATGGTCTTCACAGTATCAACTATATTAAACTCTTGGTCACCGAGCGACCTAAGATTTGCATTATCATTTTTCTTTGCATAGGCAATAGTTGTGTCATATCTCACCTGTCCACTCACTACAAACATAGGTAATGAATCAAGATAGGCTGATGCCACACCATTTAAAGCATTTACTCCACCTGGTCCTGTTGTGACATTTACAAGTGCAGGCATATTATTTAGTCTTGAATAAGATTCCGCTGCTATGCTACAAGCTTGCTCATGATGACAATATAAAATATCTAATCCATTCTTATGACCAAATGAATCATTTAAGTGCATAGCACCACCGCCAACAACGGTGAAGCCCTTTGTTATTTTGTTTTCGACTAAGAAATCTGCTACGAAATCCGATAATTTTATCTTCATAATATTAAATAATGTCTATATGTTCTGGTACTCTTTTTGATTCCTCTGGTAATTTTTCATAATTCCCGTATAGAACTTTAAGCAACTTATCATATTCCTTTATGACTGGAAGTTTTGCATCCTCGAAATCTACATAGATTATATCTTTCTCATCTTCCTTGTCTACTTCATATTCTATATATACAATTGGATAGTTCATATAGTAATACTTGCTACAAGTTTTACCCTTTGTTCTCTCACAATTCTTTTTAACAGTCTCAAAATATTTTTTTACAAGATATTTGCAACTTATCAATTTACCAATTGCAGAAAGAACAAAAACTTTTAATTTATCTCCAAGAGCATACTTTTTGTAGTTTATAAAATACCTATGCCCCATAGCAAGACCATAGAGCACTTTTAACAAAAAGTAATTCTTATTTCTATTTTGTTCGTCAACACCATCAAGTACAAATATATCAAGCCATAAATATTTTAGATAGCCATCATATCTATCTCTATATTTCTCGCCCTCTCTATATACTTCTCCTACATAGAAAAGCCTATCCACAAAATCGAAAAAATGCGCATCTTTATAATCAGTCGCCCTCACAAATTTAAAAGGTGCTTTGAATTCATCTGTCTTGACACAATTAATTAGTTTTTCATAATTCTCTCTTGTAAGCACTACATCGCAGTCATCATCCCAAGGAACAAAGCCTTTATGTCTAATCGCACCGAGTAAGGTTCCTGCTTCCAGACGATACTTTATGTCATGTGCTCTACAAAATCTATCAAATTCTTTAAGTAGTAGTAAATTAATTTTTTGTGCTTTCTTAACATCCATAGTTTAAATTATATCACATATACAATTTGTTTTGTAAAAATATTAACTAACTCCCTTTGCATGAAATGGCTCTGTATCATCAGTTATCTTATCGAATGTATAGCCATTTTCTTTGCAAAGTTCTATAACATCTTCAAGAACCTCTACAGTTATTGGATGAATGTCGTGCATCAAAATTATCAACTCGTCATACTCATTTGATATGCCTCTTTTGACATTTGAAAGCACATACTCCTTTGTAACATCCCTTGAAGAATCTCCCGTCGCTATATGCCAGTCATAATATTCAAATCCAAGTTCCTCAACAATTTCACGAAGTTCTTCCATTATACCTAGGCTTATCTCATCAGACACCTTATTCCTTGATCCACCAGGGAATCTTATATAGTGCACATACTCACCAGTCACTTGATACACATAATTCTGTAAATCATATAAATCTCTTAGATAGCTCTCTGCATTCTTATATATGTAGCCATAATTATGAGATGCTGAATGAAGTGCTATAGTGTGCCCCTCGTCTTTTATTTTTTTTAGGCCTTTCTCTTTATTTGTTCCCGCAACGAAAAAAGTTGCCTTGATACCATGTTTACTCAAAATCTCTAATATTTTGTTAGAATACTTATTAGGACCATCGTCAAATGTTAGATATGCTACCTTTTGATTTTTCTTTAGTCTTTCACCTTTTAACTTTTTACTATTAATATAATTTTCATTGCACTTTTTAAAATATTCTACAAAATGATTGTAATCCTTTTTATCAAGCGGCACTGGGATATCAATATTAAAGGCAGTCATATCTTTTTTTAGGTCATTAGATACATTTTTATTTGTAAAAAGATAATTATAATAGTTTTCCTCTATTATATATGCAGAAAACAAAATTAAATTTCTTGCCTTCTCTTTATACTCATCCACATACTCTTTGCTTGCCTGCGAGCCATCATTAGAAATAAATCTATTGGTATATTTTGAATATCTACCTTCTTTAGTTATAAAGGCTCCACTATTATATACCACAAATGGTTCTGCATCAGAGAATACATCTCTCCCTGCTATAAGTCTTGAATCGTAATTTGCCCCAAAGAGATTGAGCAAGGTTGGTAAAATGTCTATAGTTGATGTAGGTGTATCTACCACTTTTTCTAACTCGCTATATTCATTTTTCAAGACAGCTCGCCCAAATGATTGGCATATTCCTATCCAAGTCAAATTGGTCTAAGTCAGTCTTTTCATAGAGATATGGTATGTAGTCCACACCATTTGTAAAAGATGCTGAATTGAGTCCATAAGGGTAATGGTCAGAAACCATACATATCACTGTATTATCAAGCAAATTATATTTTTCCAGTCCCTCCATCAATTTTTGTAATGCATCTTCAAGATACATTTGGTAGCAAATATAATTATTTACCTGACTTGGATACTTATCTCCATAAACTTCTTTTACTTTTTTAATATTTTTTACAACCTTGAAATTGTCGTTAGCATTATAAAATGCATGACCACTCAAAGTCATATAGTACATACAAAATGGTTCGCTGCTATGATATGACTCAAGTGTCGCCTCTATCATCGCCTCATCTATAGGCCAAGAGCCTGCCATATCTTCAAGTCCGTTTCCATTAGCGATAAAATAATCAAAACCCATATTTTCTCTATGAGTTAAGTTTCTATCATAGTATTTGTAATTACCATTGTGATAGGCTCCAGTATTATAACCTTCTCTCTTTAAAACTCTTGGCATAGTAAAACACATATTCTTACCAATAGTTTTTTCCATACTATTCGCTGCATCATTAGGGATTATTCCATTTAAAAATGCGAACTCACCAGAAATAGTGCTTCCGCCCCAAGATGGCACATAAAAATCAGTAAACTTAAATCCGTTATTTGTAAGTCTATATAATGTCGGAGTCAGTGTCTCATCAAGTACATAGTGTGAGTAAGCCTCCGCACATATTAAAATCAAATTCTTTCCTTTAAATATTCCTGTGTAGTCATTTTTATTACTTGGCTTTCTTCGAGATACATACTCGTTTACATTCTTGCCTCTTTCATCTACATTGCTCTCATCAAGATTAGTATAATCAATATCAAGTACATTATATTTATTTAAAAAGTCATTGTCTTCTTTATCTTCAACATCTTCATTATCTGCTGTATCAATCTTCTTATTAGACGCTTCTATTTTAATGCTTTCGCTTGTTTTATAAAAACTTTTTACAAATGCTACTTTTACACCATTTTTTTGAACATTGTATGAAAAATCATTTGACTTATCTGCCAATATAAAGTTTATAATGAAGATTATTATAGAAATGACCAAAACAACAATGTTAATAGTCTTTTCAGTTTTAGTTTTATCTTTTAATACAACTATCTCTTTTTTTCTTATTAGATATTCATCAGATGCCACTATAAAAGCTGCATAGAAAATCACAAACCTTATGATGAATGTGACATTTGTGCCTACAACTTCCAATAATTCATTTGAATAGTTCTCTGTTACATTCTGTGCAGTTCCTATAATTGAACTAAGTGGCATAAATAGTCCGTAAGTTTTGTACAAGATTATCTCTGTAATAGTAAATAGCAGTATTATAAACACTATAATCTCTACTATAATAAGTCCCTTTTTCCCAAGTAGCACAAATAAAAACTGAAGAATTCCAGCTAGGGCAAGGTTTGCTATCGCTATGGTGACATAGTTTACATCAGAACCAACCTTAGTAGTCACTACCAAAACAATGTCCATAATCATTAAAGCAATAAAAAATATTGCAAATGCCTTGACATTTGCAATAAATTTTAAATTTTCTTTTGTTTCATTATTGTTCAACACTGTCTATACTTATATAATATCACATTTAGATAAAATGTCAATTATTTTACAGGTATATATCCAGCCTTTTTAATATCAGCCTTTCCTTTGTCCGATAAAATATAGTTATAGAGTTTCATTGTCTCTGAATCCTCTTTTGTATCTTCTCTTATAACAAGATAGTATTGATTTAAAAATGGATATTTGCCATCGCCTATAGTCTCATCGCTTGGCATAACTCCATCTACAGATATGAGTTCAAGTCCTGGAACTGCATACATTTTTTTTGCATAGTAGAACACACTGTAACCCAAGGCGTTTCCACTATTGTTGTAAGATGCAAGTGTCTCTATGAGTCCGTCCATTCCTTCTACACGATATTTCTTTGGTGCGTCTACAGGTACTACATCCTTCATAACGAGGTTTAAAAATAATGTTTGGCTTCCACTATTTAAAACTCTTTGATATGCCTCTATCTTTTGGTCATCGCCGCCTAATTCTTTCCAATTAGTTATCTTCTCTGTATAAATATCTCTTATCTGCTCTGTAGTCAAATTTTTAATTTTGTTTTGTTGATTTACAATAAACACCAATGCATCTACACCTATTGGTGTCACTTTTAATTTTACTGGGCTCTTGTCGATAATCTCTTTTGTCTCTGATGATGGTTCATATACTAATAATAAATCAGCATTGCCATCAATTAAATTTCTCCAAGCATAGTCTGTAGTTGTAACTTCTGTATTGTTCTCTGCCTCTGTCAAAGTCTCGCCTAAGAAACTTGATCTTATTTGTGCCATCATAGGCATGTTGGCTGTTGAGCCGTCTACTCTTGGGTAGCTTTTCTTTTCAGTAGCAACCTGTGTTGTCTCCTTTGTTGTATCAGCTGCATTCTCTGATACTTTTGCAGTACTTGTGCAAGCAAATGTTGCAAATATAACTAATGCAACAACAATTACTTTTAATTTCTTCATTACTAATTCCTTTCGGGCTCGCAATGCTCGCCCCTACGAGAGTTGCGTTTGCCGCTCTCATATAATTAAAACTCGTCTACAAATTCACCAGCAAAATCTTTTTCGACTGCGTCTTCACGCATTGTGTCAAATATAGAGAAACTTAAAACCGGTTTCCCTTCGTAATCCATAAAGCCATATTTAAAACCATTTAAGTAAGTAAAATATTCATCAGTTAAACTCTCTATATATTTTATATTGTCTATGACAATATTAAAATCTTTATCAATTATTCCCATCCTGCCATTCGCCGTGTCGTTAAATATTTTGTAGTCCACTGTATCACTATACCAACCTCTTATATCAAGTGTTCGTCCGTCAATTACCTTTGCAGCGTTTAAGTCTTTATCTAAAAATGTTGTCTTTTCATCATCTGTTAAAACAATATAGTCTTCATAGCTATATGATTCTACATAGTTAATATGTTCAATCAGCTTATTAAAATTCACATCATACAACTCAAAATCTTTTCTACTTGAATAATCTGCTGCCGTTCCATTTGAAAAGAAGACCTTATCGAATTTCTTAATTCTCTCTATCATGCATTTGCTGTCAAATTTTTTTACCACCTCAAGTTTTTCATTATAGACTGTATCCTTGTTGGCAAAGATATATCCCTCTTCAGTAAATTGATTATCAATGCTTTCAAAAGAGGCAACAAGTTCAAGTTTTTCATTATAGATGTCGCATTTATCATCATCAAACATCCCAATTTCCATTTCTTTATGAGCAATATATAAAACTGTTCCATCATGATAGAATGCACTTACATATTGATATTTCTCGCCATCGCCTCTTAGCTTTTCTACATTGTCATTATATTTTTCAGTTTCTTCTTGATATAGTTGCCAGTCACTCTTTGCTTCAGCATATGGTCTCTCTTCACTGACTATCTGCTTTTTACTAAAATCGTAATCAAATACCTTTTCCCCTCTTCTTACAGTCATTACAGGAAATGTATCGCTCCACATTCTCTCATCGATATCTTCATCAAATAAAAATTGATAATTCTCATCAAGGTAATTATACTTTCTCTCATAGCCGCTGCCTGCATCTGGATTTGGTACTCTTTTTGAAAGATTTACAAGATATACTCCCTTTCTACTCTCTACTCCATTTAAAGAATAACCTTCTATACGACTTAACTCTTTAAAATTCTCGTCGCAAATAATTGTCACTTCTTTTTCCGACTCATCATCGCCATATTCGTCAGTTGACATCAAGAAATTGCCATTGAAAGCATATAGATTACTATATGGCAGTTCGCTTGTCTCTTTAGTATTTACATCAAATACTCTTAAATCCTTTTGTCCATATGGCACATCGTTGTCTCTATAAATTATTTTATTTTGCTTGTATATCTTCCGCCATAGCTATTGGTTGTAAGTCCAACTTCCTTGCCCTCTATGTCATAGAAAACTGTTCTTATTGTCAGTTCATTACTTTCATATGTGTTGGATTCACTTCCATAAGTTCTAGTTTCTATTGCTTCGCCATTAAATGTCTTGTAGACATAGTTTACTGTATCCCTTTCTATGTCTTCTACAATGCCGATCTGTTCTATGTCAGGCTCCATCGTCTTTAAAACTATAGTTCCGTCGCCTTTCACCAACATATATGTGTTGGTTTTTGGATTTCGAAGTTCGTGAACACCTTTTAAAAACTTAGGGTCGCTTGCGAGTTTAGATACGGTATTATTGTCAGAACTCTCTTTTGCACCTTCTGGCTTTATACTTGCAATTTTGTCGCAAGAAAATAGTAGCAAGGCAGATAGGCTTACAATCATTAAACTTTTAATAATTTTCAAAACTTTCTTCATAATACACCTTTACAAACACCATGTTAGGGCTGACAGAATGTCCGCCCCTACAATAAGTTAATTTTTCTTTCCGAGATATGCCTCTTTAATCTTTGGATTATCAAGTAACTCTTTTCCAGTGCCTTCCATCGCAATAGTTCCTGTCTCAAGTACATATGCCTTATCGGCAAGTCTAAGAGCCATATTCGCATTTTGCTCAATAAGAAGAATGGTTACACCCTCTTCATTTATCTCTTTCAATATATTGAATATGTCTTTTACAATAAGTGGTGCAAGACCAAGTGATGGCTCGTCGAGCATCATAATCTTAGGTCTACTCATAAGAGATCTTGCAACTGCGAGCATCTGCTGCTCACCACCTGAGAGAGTTCCTGCGATTTGTTTTTCTCTCTCCTTCAAGATAGGAAATAATCTATGACATTTTTCTATGTCCTGAGTTAAGTCATCATTTCTTAGATAGGCTCCTATCTTGATATTTTCAATAACAGTTAAATCAGGAAATATTCTTCTTCCTTCTGGGCAAAGTGTTATGCCTCTTCCTACAATTTCTGATGAGCCGATTTTAGTTATGTCCTCGCCTTCGAAAAGAATTCTTCCATCAGAAGGTTTAACAAGTCCTGAGATGGCTCTAAGTGTAGTGCTCTTGCCTGCACCGTTACTTCCTATAAGAGTAACTATCTCTCCCTCATTTACCTCAAAGCTAATTCCCTTTACTGCCTCTATTCCACCAAAATTCACTTTTAAATTTTCTACTTTAAGCATTTTCTTCCACCCCCAAATAAGCTTCTATAACCTTTGGGTTATTTTGTATTTCACTTGGATTTCCATTTGCAATGAGCTTTCCGAAATCAATAACATATATTCTCTCAGAAATATCCATTACCAAATCCATATGATGTTCTATGAGAAGTATAGTAAGGCCAAACTCATCTCTTATTTTTTTTATATAAGAAGTCAATTCTTGTGTTTCTTGAGGATTCATACCTGCTGCAGGTTCATCAAGCAACAAAAGTGTAGGTTTAGTTGCGAGGGCTCTCGCTATCTCAAGACGTCTTTGTATACCATAAGGAAGACTACTTGCTATATCATTACGATACTTATACAAATCCTGTGATTCAAGAAGCCTCTTAACTTCTTCTCTCATATCTTTTTCTTGTCTATGATTTAATCTAAGTGCACTAGTAAAAATGTTGTCATTATATCTTAGATGAACTGCAATCAAAACATTTTCGAAAACGGACAAGTTCTTGAAAAGTCTTATGTTTTGAAAAGTTCTTGCTATTCCACTCTTGGTAATCTCTTCAGGGTCATTTTTAATTATAGATTTACCCATATATTCTATATTTCCGCTAGTTGGTCTGTAGATACCCGTTATGCAGTTAAATGCTGTTGTCTTTCCTGCTCCATTAGGTCCTATAATTGCGACTATTTCGCCTTTGTTAACTTCTAATCCAAGAGAATCAATTGCCTTAAGTCCACCAAACTGGATAGACATATCAGTGAGTTTTAATACATTGCTTGTCATGCCACACCTCCTACACTCACTTCATCTTTTTTTCGGCTAAACTTTTTTAGTCCATTTATCGAAAGTTCCTTACCGCCTAGGAGTCCCTTTCTAAAGAATAATACTACCACCATAAGAAGTATTGAGAATATAACCATTCTGAAACCTGGCTTAAATAATGGTATCTCAACACCAGCTACTACGAGTGGCTCATCAAAGAATCTCAAAATCTCTTTACCGGCAGTTACGAAGAAGGCTCCAACTATAGAACCTGTGATAGAACCAATTCCACCAAGCACTACTATAAGTAAGATGTCATAAGTAAGTGTGATTTGGAATGTCTTACTATCTATTGACCTCATAAACATAGCAAGTAGTCCACCGCCAACTCCTGTAAAGAATGATGAAACGATAAATGACAACTGTTTAGTTTTAAAAATATTTATTCCAACTGATCTTGCAGCAATCTCATCCTCTCTAACTGCTTTAAAGTCTCTACCAGTTGATGAGTTGATAATCAAAATCATAAGGATAATGCAAACTAATGAAAATGCAAAACATTCCAATGAACTTTTGAATCCTGGAATAGACTTAAGTCCATAAGAACCATTTGTAATTTTATCCATCATAGGTGATGCTATAACCGCTCTTATGATTTCAGAAAATCCGAGAGTTGCAATTGCAAGATAATCACTTTTAAGTTTCAAAACTGGAATTCCAATTATAAGTGCAAATGCTGCAGCCACTACTCCACCAAGAATTAGTGCAATAGGTATTGGCACAACTGCATTTTCAAGTGCTGGAAGAATTCCATTCATATAATAAACATTTGGTCTTGCTGCTGCTGGGATAGTGAGTATCGCTGTGGTGTAAGCACCTAGTGCCATAAATCCAGCTTGACCGAGTGAAAACAATCCCGTAAATCCCGTAACTATATTCATCGAAAGTGCAACGACTGCATATACGAGTGACTTCTCTATTATTGAAATTGAATAGTTATACTCAAATTTATTCATATCTAAGAATACAAGTATTACTGCACTTACAACAATGATTGCAAGATAGATGAGAAGGTCTATATTCATTCTTGATTTAAAATTAATATTTTTCATCTCTTACCTCCTACACCTTATCGATATTCTTTTCACCGAATAGTCCTGTTGGTCTTATTAAAAGCATCACTATCAAGACTATAAATGTGAATGCATCTGAAAATGTTGAGAGCCCTGCTGCCTTAATTATAGTTTCGCAAATACCTATAAAGAATCCACCAACTAGAGCTCCTGGTATAGAGCCGATTCCTCCAAATACTGCAGCCACGAAACACTTAAGTCCTGGCAAGGAACCCGAATAAGGGAACACAGTCATTCTATCCGTAAAATAAAGTATAGATCCAACAGCAGCAAGAACACTTCCTATGGCAAAAGTAAATGATATTGTTTTATTTAATTTAATTCCCATAAGACTTGCAGCTTCGTAATCTCGAGACACTGCACGCATAGCCATGCCAATCTTAGTTTTGTTTACAAGCCATAATAAAAGCATTACAAGCAAAATTGTAATAATAGGAGTAAGAATTGTAACAAGTGAAGTAGAAATATTTCCTATTTTAATTACTTGCTTAAGTCCTGGAATAGCAGGATATGCTTTAGGAAGTGCAGTAAAAAGATAGGTTGCAAGGTTTTGCAAAAGATATGATACACCTATTGCTGAAATCATTACTGACATTCTTGGTGCATTGCGTAATGGGCTATAAGCAAATTTTTCTATAAGTATCCCAAGAACCGTAGTTGCAACTAGCGTAACAATAATTGCTAACGGAAATGGCATCACTGCAAATGAAAATATCATAAAATATCCCGCTACCATAAATATATCGCCGTGAGCAAAGTTTATTAATCTAAGTATTCCATATACTAAAGTGTATCCAATAGCAATAAGCGCATAACATCCACCTACAGATATTCCAGTAAGTGCATGTTGAACTATAACTGAAAAGCCAAATGTCGCCTTTGTGCTCGCCACTTCAGATATTGTTGCGATAACATTAAACATCTTTCACCTCTATAAAACAAGGCGGACTTAAAGTCCGCCCGAAAATTAATCTAGTTATATCTAAATAAAGTTTAAAGCAAACTATTAGTTAATTTTAACCAACTCTTTAAATACGAAGTTTCCATTTTCAACTTCTTTGACATATGCTGCATTTTTATTTGCATCACCGTCAGCGTTGAAACTGATATCACCAGTAACACCTGTAAATGAAAGTTTTGTAAGTGCTTCCCTTATAGCATTTCCATCTGTGCTACCAGCTGCTTCAATTGCTTTAAATACTGCAAGATATGCATCATATCCAAGTGCAGAAACTGCTGGAATATCTTTTGGTTGACCCATTGATACAAGATAGTCTGAGAAACCTTTTACTGTTCCATTTCCGTTTAAGAAAACTGCTTCTTCTCCAGTAGCTGTAGCAGGATTTGCCTCATAGAATGTAGTTACAACTGCGCCTTCTGCTGCTCCGTGAGCATTTTCAATTATAGTTCCGTTTTCCCATGTATCACCTGCGCCGATTTGGCACTCAATACCAAGTTCTCTTGCTTGAGATAAGATAAGTGGTGCTGTAGCAATAGATGATGGTGCAAAAATGAATTGTGGGTCAGCTGCCTTTATATTTGTAAGGATTGCTTTAAAATCTTGCTCATTAGTTTGGAATTTCTCTTGAGCAACTACATTGATACCATTCTTCTCACAGGCTTTAACAAAGAAGTTTCCAAGTCCCTCTGAATAATCATCACCAAGTTGAGTTATAACTGCAACTTTATCATATCCGTGATTTTTGCAATAAGATGACATAACTGTTCCTTGGAATGGATCTAAGAAACAAGTTCTAAAATAATACTCATTTCCATTTGTAACTTGTGGATTTGTGCAAGAGCAACCCATAGCAGGTATCTTTGCCTCTTTAAAATATTCACCAGCTGCTATAGAAACACCTGATCCATAAGATCCGCATACTGCTACTACTTTCTCTGCGATGAGTTTTTGTGCAGCATTAACTGCTTCTGTCTTATCTGATTTATTATCAACTTCAAATAACTCAACCTTATACTCTTCGCCACCAATATTTACCTTATTGTAAATCATATTAGCAAAACGAATTCCATAAACTTCTTGTATTCCACCACCACCGTTTTCTCCAGTTTGAGGCTCGAATACACCGATTTTAATTACTTTTTCTCCACTTGCAGATGTTGTTGTTTGAGATTTGTTTCCTCCACAAGCAACAAGTGATAATGCAAGAATTCCTGCAAGTAAAACTGCCAAAATCTTTTTCATAATAATTTCCTCCAAAAATGTGTCCCGTAAAGCTACTGTTCGCCCACGGCGGACAAATGTTAGTTTATTACATACATATATATTTTATCATATCTTATAGTTTTTGCAACTATTTTTTTTAATCATAGAATTATTAACTTTTAACAGTATTAAAATAGCACCATCGCTGGTGCTATAATGACTGTCCCTTTTATTTCTATTTATACCTATAAGAAATAGCCTTACTATTACTTCATCCATAAGCATAGTGGCTAATGTTTCATCTTTTAATTTACTTTAAAATCTTCTTTTACAGTCTTTACATCACTAACTTTTTTCCCATCTACAAGTATTTCTTTTGCAAGTAACGCAGCTTTTTCTCCAACAAATCTATAATCTCTCTCAACAGCCACATTTGCTCCTGCATTCTTATGACTTATTGCCATTCCAAAAACTTCCTTATTTGAAGCTTTAACAGCATCTACAACTTCTTTTGCCTTAGTGTCTACGATATTATCAGGAATTAATGTGATGGCATCAACCTTTGGCAATATGTTATTGATTGCAAGTTGCACATCGTCAGCCTTCTTTATGGCGACAGTATAAATATCTATACCATAACTTGTCGCATAAAATTTAAAATAATCTATAAAGAACTCTGAAAGATTATTCCCTGATGTATATATAATGCCAAGTCTTTTTACATCGGTATAATTCTTCTGTATAAAGTCAAGTTGCTCTTCAAAGAGCTGTGAATCAATAACACCAGTTAAATTCCCTTTTGGGTTTCCGTCAGCATCACAGTATCCAAGTCGCTCTGCATTAGACACTGCAAGATAAACTATAGGTGTCTTGTCAAATTTTTCTTTTATTGCTTCAGTTGCTGTAGAGCCAATAGTCACTAACAAGTCTGGATTTTTTTCTTTAAATGCATCCGCAATCTGCCTAGCATAACTTTCATTGCCTTTTGCATTTTCATAGTGGTATGTGACATTGATGTCTTCAACTAATCCCAAGTCCTTAAGGCCAACCACAAATCCCTTTCTCATAGCATCAAACTCAGTATTGTCAACACTTGAACTTATGCAGATGTTGTAATTTTTACTTACATCAAATGTCTTTGTTCCAACTGATGTTTCTTTTTTGCCGCAACTAAAGGTGAAAACAATTAATGATGCTGCAATTATCATTGATATGATTTTTTTCATATATTGCTCCTTCGGGCTCGCAGTGCTCGCCCCTACGGTTTTTATTATTATATTATATCGCCGCAGCATAAGCTTCAGAAAACGCTTCGGTTATATCATAGGTTACTCACCGGCATTTTCGTTGCTTATCGCTGCGGCGATCATTAATAAAAATTATTTAGCCACCTCTTGTGCGCGCGTCTCTCTAATTACATTTACTTTTATAGTTCCTGGATACTTAACCTGCTCCTCAATTTGCTTTGCAATTGCATGAGCCATTATAACCATATCATCCTCAGAAACTTTCTCAGGTATAACCATGATACGAACTTCTCTACCAGCCTGAACAGCATAAGCCTTCTCAACGCCCTCGTAACTATTAGTTATATCTTCTAATTGTTTAATTCTTTGAGTATAAGTCTCAAGAACTTCTCTTCTTGCTCCTGGTCTTCCTGCTGATATTGCATCTGCTGCTGCAACTATAAATGCTATAGGACACTTTGGTTCTGTATCTCCGTGATGTGACTCTATCGCATTTAAAACTTCAAATGATTCCTTATACTTCTTACATATATCAAGACCAATCTGCACGTGAGTTCCCTCTACCTCGTGGTCAATTGATTTACCTATATCATGTAAAAGTCCTGCACGCTTTGCAAGTTGAACATTCTCTCCAAGTTCAGATGCCATAATTCCAGAAAGAGTGGCAACCTCTATACTATGAACTAATGCATTTTGTCCATAAGAAGTTCTGTAGTGCATTCTTCCAAGAAGTTTTATGAGTTCTGGATTTAAACCATGTATACCAAGTTTTAAAACGGCCTCTTCACCTTTTTGTTTTATTACGTGGTCTACTTCCTTTGTAGATTTCTCCACAAGTTCCTCTATACGAGTTGGATGAATTCTTCCATCAAGAACTAATTTCTCAAGTGAGAGTCTTGCAATCTCACGACGAACAGGATCAAAGCAAGTAAGAACTACTGTATCAGGTGTATCATCAATTACAACTTCAACTCCTGTAAGTTGTTCTATCGCTCTTATATTTCTTCCTTCACGACCGATGATTCTACCCTTCATCTCATCATTTGGAAGTGAAACTGTAGATACAGTTGCATAAGAGACATTTTCCATTGCACATTTTTGTATAGTCTCAAGAACTAAATTAGTAGCATTTTTCTCTGCTTCATCTTTAGCAATTTGTTCTTGCTCTTTTATAAATAGTGCAGTGTCTCTCTTGATATCATCCTTTACTGCATTAAATAATTCTGTCTTAGCCTGTTCTCTACTGTATCCAGAAATTCTTTCAAGTTCTTTTACTCTTTGCTCGTTTAATTGATTTACGAGATTTTGTTTCTCAACAACCTCTTTCTCTTTTGCCTCAAGTTGTTTTTCTTTTTGCTCTAATGACTCTAACTTCTTTTCTGAAAGTTCATCTCTCTTAAGTGCTCTGTTCTCAATCTCAGCTACTTCTTTTCTTCTCTCTCTTAACTCGTTTTCAAGTTCTGTCTTTTGCTTTAATATTTCTTCCTTAGCTTCAAGTAAAGCATTAACCTTGGTGCTCTCGGCTTTCTTAATAGCTTCGTCTAATAAGGTTCTAGCCTTGTTTTCGGCTGAACCAATCTTTTCTAGTGCTGTTTTTTTCTCTATAGTTTTACCAGCATTAAATGCTACAAATGCTGCAATAACAACAACTACTAAGGAGCCGACGATTATTCCAACTACCATAATCTTTTCTCCTTTATATATTTATAAACGTGTTTCCACGACTATAATATTATAGAATAATCTACGCTAAAATGCAAGAAAAAGCCACTTGATGCTCTCAAGTGGCTTAAAATCTATGGTTTTATCGCTTCTAAAACTCCATTTTTTCCAAATACACAGGTTATTCCGCCTAACACATGCTCTCCAGTAATCATCTTGCCATAGGTTGTATTATAAATTGTCTGCAAATAGTAGAATTTTCCACCCTGCTCAAACCAGCCTACATTCATAATACCTTCATTAAAGAATCAGCATTCTTTACCAGACTGGTTCTTTACCCCATGCCTCACCATTTTTTGTTAAAACAATTGCTATTTTATGCGGCGTATTTTCTTGCACATAACCTAGCTTTTTATATAATGCCAATGCAGGCTCATTGTCTCTTGCTGTATACACTCTAAATGTATTTATATGTAATTTTTCACTACATTCTTTTTGTAACCACTCTATTGCTTTTGTTGCATATCCCTTTTTTCTATATTCATCGTTTATCGCAAGCCAACCTAACCACATAGCATTATTGTCAATCTTAGGAACATAATATCCACATATGCCAATGATAGCCTCCCCTTCCATTATATAATAGTATTTGGCATGTAAAATATCTTTAGTGTCAATACTTAAGTCATCAAAAAATGAACTTTTCTTTTTCTGAACAGTAGTAAAAAGTCTTTCTCAATATTCTTGCAGCTTCAATTGCATTATCTCTGTTTATTAATTTATACCTTACTTCGCCCATGACACCACCTTTAGCATATTTTTTAAAACACAAATTATACCTACATTTATATCAAACCCTGATGGCAATTCATCGTACACAAATTGCCTATAATTTTTTTTACCTATTCTCCACCGCCACTTTAAATACGACAAAATTTGCAAAATCACCTACTTTTTTTCTGTCTTGCGATGCAAGTTCATTTGATAACAAATTAATACCCTGCTCGCCAACATACCTCATGTATATATTTAATCTATTAATGAATGAATTGTGCAACTTAGTTCTTAAGCTATCATTATTTGACCTTTCTTCGTTAGCCATTAGCGACCACTTCGCTCTAATATTGGTATATTCAATTGCAGCTTCTATCAAACTATTCCATAGAGATTTGGCGTCTTCATCGATTTCTTTATGTTTATTAAGTTCATTATAATACTTTTCAAATAATTCCACTGACATCCCTCCGCTTATCATAAGTAATGATTCTTACAGGTGTTATTATACCATACATTACAAGTCTTTTAGCAAGTCATCAAATTTTGAAAGCTCACTCTATCTTGGCACATAATCAATATCTTCATTGTAAGTAATAGTAAATATTTCATCAGGTAAGTCTTTTATGTTTTCTTTTATATTTGAATATCTACACAGCGATATGAAAGAATTTTATCATTTAGCATACCAATGAAATTCATTACATCTTGTTCATCTTCAAGTTTCATGAGTTTCTTAATAAAACTCATAAAATCATTGCATATAGCTTTTATCTTTTCATAATACTCCACAGTGCAAGGCATGGTATTCAAGTCCAAATTGTCACCTGGTGCAACTATACCATAGGCACCATTCTGACTCCAGTGCGAAATGATATCACTTTCCTTTTGTATTCTTTCAAGTATTCCTTTCAACTCCTCAGCATTCTCTATTTTGTTATCATCCAAAAATTGATTAATATTCCGTATATATAAGTTAAAGTGTTGATGTGGCATCACATCTCCCTCTTGTCTTTTAAAGAGGCCCGTCTGCATTCTCCTATACCAATACCATTCTTTATTCTCTGGCTTATAGATATTGTAATAATCAATTACTCCCCAAAGTCCGTACTCTATTGCTTTTCCTATATCTCTAGTCCAGTACCAATATCTAAATGTATAAATTGCATCTTTGTCACCTTCCTCCTCATCTTCTAGGTAAAATGAATCAATATAAGAATAAATGCTTCTCCACGCCTTCAAGGCTCTTTTGAAATTTGTCTTCTTTCGAGACTCTCTAAATTCATACACTAGAGGTGTTATATTGTCAAAGCTACTACACTCAATGCACCAATTTTTTACTGCCTCAAACTTGCCATCACACTTTCGTTTAAAATTGCTCTTCAAATTTTGTTTACTTTCATTTTTATTGCTACGTGCATATATACAGACATTGCAGTTCACACCGTTTTCAACTAAATCTTCGCCTGGACAATATCTATCTCGTGATGCTTGACAGTTGCAACATGAACAAACGTCGCAGATATCATTCTTATCACGCTCAATCATCTCAACTTCCACATCACTCTTATATTCATTTTCAGTTTTGACATAAAGTGTAGGACCATCGATCACAGGATCTTTTTTCTGATACAATTGCTTAACATCAAGATAATCTCTATAGTTATTATCAAGTGAATATAGAAACTCTTCTATGAAATATGTAATCAAATCATCTTCTACATAATCAAAATCCAAAGAGTCCTTCCCATGGCAAATAAGTGCACCCAAAAGATTATTTAGCTTTTCAATCTGCGCCTTGCTAATTTTATGAGTAAGTGAACCATAATAATTTCTCAAGCTAAAATATTCCTTATTAAAATGCTCACGAAACTTAGCATACTCATCTTCACTTCTGTTTGCTCTTTCTTTTGCATCTTCTTTCCTTATACACTCAATTGTCTTATATAGATACTCGGCCCTTTCTTGATTGTCATCAAACATTCCTTGTAATTTTTTGCCAGTCTCTTCATAGACAATTTCTTTTCCACTT
>JAFWVX010000043.1 GCA_017523785.1 Lachnospiraceae bacterium | reverse complement strand
GTTGGTGGCGGAGGTCGAATCGCAGCTGATTCATTGCCAACGACACTTCCAAATGGTCAACCACTTACTCAAGCCCAAGCTTTAACTCAAGCAGCTGCAGAGCCAGTAACTACAGTGACAGCAGCAGGGGTTGCAGAGACAGTTTCAACTGACGCAGCAACTGGAATAACTTCTACAGTAGTAAGTTTGAATTTCAATACAAATTCAGTGGTTCATGACACTGCAAATTCAAACTGGGTTGTAGATGCAGGTGGATAGTGGCATTTACAAGTTAATAGTATATTCGGACAAGCAGTTGAACCAATAGATTCTTGGGCTTGTATCAATACCAGTGCAGTAAATGCTGCTGGACAAGCAATCACAGTATCTAATTTCTATTTCTTCAATGGTAAGGGAGAGATGGTTACAGGATGGCTTAGTGATGCCTTAGGAAAGACTTATTTCTTAGAGACAGCACAAAATAGTGAAATGGGTAAGATGACAAGAGGATGGAAATCAATCGCAGGAAAATATTATTACTTTAACCTTGATGGAACACTCTTAAAAGGTGGAGTAACTCCAGATGGATATAGTGTAGATGCAAATGGAGTTTGGACATCATAGACATATAAAAAACACAAATTATTGATACAATATAGTTATGATAAAAAGAGCGAACAATATAATTGCAATAGTAATGATATGTATGCTAATAGTAGTGAACATCTCTTATGCAGAACAGATTATCGACAAAAAAGGACGAGTGGTTACTGAGATAACTCAGCCAACAGCAGAATCAACCATAGACCCCGATACTATATCATCTGCAGATAGAAGAGTAGTGGGCGTCGATTCTGAAAAGTATGAGGGACCAAAGAAAAATATTTTTTCAAATTTTACTATTTATACAGGGGCTGATGAGACCTTAGCAAGTGAAGAAAAAGATTATACACTTATAAGACATACATCATCTATCACCGATTTGACTGACGAAAAATATTTTTTTAGTAATGATGCTACAAAAGATAGAATGAGATTAACTATAGCTACATCAGATAGTATCATAGAATGTAAAAATGGATTTTTCAAAATAGACGATAAAGTATATTACTTTGATGAAACGGGACTTATGGTTCTTGGTCCATGCTATGATACGATAGGAAATTATTATTTCTTCTCATATGACACGGGGGAAATGCTAGAAGAGATACAAAAAAGATAATTTAATAGGGAGTTTCAAACTCCCTATTTTATTGCTTTTCAATATCTATTGAATTGAATTTTATGCCATTATGTGAAAGAAGTGCTCGCTCTCTTGTGTGGCAGGTAAATATGATGACCTGCGAGTGAACATTCCTTGATAAAAATTTAAGTGTGGAAGCAAGTCTATCATTGTCATACATTGCGAAACAGTCATCAAAGAGAAGAGGAAGTTTTTCTTTGCCAGCACACACTATATCTGAAATTGCAAGTCTAAGTGCTAGATAAACTTGATCCATAGTTCCTGTGCTTATTTTATCTAGTTCTATGACAGATTTTTCATAGTTGATTGTGACATTTAAGGCATTGTCAACATTTAGACTATTATATTTGAAGTTAGTGAGTGCCTCTATATATTTACTAACTGTTTTATTGAGGTGAGTTCCAAACATTACTTGAATTTCACTTGAAAGCCCCGTGAGAGTTTCTATAGCAAGTTCTATACTGTCAATTTCTTTTTTTATCTGATCGTTATTACTGATTTCTTGTTTTAATTTTTCGCTTTCATTTCTAAGAGTATGAAGTTCATTATACTTTTGTTCTACATCATACTGTATTCTCTGCTGTGATTTTATTGTGTCAGAATACTCGGCTTGGTTTCTTAAAAGTATATTGTTTTCTTCTGTGAGAAGTGATATTCTTGCATCTGCATCATCTATGGATTTGGCAAGTTTCTTCATAGAGTTAATATGCTTTTTAAATAATAGCATATTTTCAGAAGATACTTCATCATCATTTATGTGCTGTGTGAGTATGTCTGAAATCACATCATGTATTTCTTTGGATTTATTTATATTTTGATAGTTATTATATAGCAACAATATATTTCCGATTATCAATATGATACCAAAACATAAGAAAAGTGAGATTAGTATAATCGGATGAAATGGAAGATTCATTATAAATCTCGTGATGCCAATAAGCGAATAATTGACATTGTTGACATTTAATATAGTTGCAACATCTGGATAAGTCACTACCAAAAATAAGAAACTAAATACTATGAGCATAATGCCAAGTGCTATAAGTGAGATATTTGCAATGAGTCTAAATAATTGCACATGGTTACTCATTATAGGTTTATAATCAAAAAAGATTTTATTTGTCTGAACTGAAAGAGACTCTATATCATCTTTTGATGCGAAGCCATAGTTTTCAAGTATTATTCTCTTCTCAATATTTCTTTGCTTTAGATTTTCTATCTCTTCGTTATTTCTTTCGATTTTTTGTGACTCGCTTGTCTTCTTTCTCAAAATCTCAGGAAGTTTATTTTCGAAATTTTTATTTGACAACTCTTTTTCAATATTTCTTATGTCACCAAGTTGTCTATTATATAGCATAGTTGCATTTGAATTGAGATTCATTTGCAAAGAATCTTTTCTTTGCTTTAAGAAATTAATAGCGGCTAAAGTGTTGATAGACATATTGCCTGAAGTATTGAGATTCGCGATGAATTTTTTCAATTCCTCAACTATAGTTTTATCTTGAGCTGATTTTAATTGACCTATACTTATAGTATTGTCAAATGAATCAATTGATAGATTATTTAAAACTTTATATAAAAATGTCTCTGGGTTACTGATGACTTTGCCATTTCCACCGATTTCTCTTATTTCAAGGACTGGATTTTTTTCATCAAATACTCTATAAATCTGATAGTTCTTATCTTTATAGCTAAAGCATAAAGTGCCTTCGTATTTATCGCTATCCCAAGGTTTGTATTTTGCATAAGTGTCTACTTGAAGTTTGCTCTTTTTCTTCTTAGTTCCAAAGAGCATAGATTTTATAAATGTGTGAGTAGTACTTTTACCAGCTTCGTTATTTCCGTATACGACATTAACACCATCAGTAAAGCTGATGGATTTGTTGGTAAATTTGCCGTATCCATTTATATTTATACTGGTAATCTTCATTAATTCTCACTCTTATCTATAGTTTTTATTAGAGCATGTGTTCCAAGATATAATGCTCGTTTTTCAATCTCAGTTAGCTCGCTATTACTTGTCATCTTTCTTATAAAGGCACCAATCATATCTTGAGGATGCTCCATAGAAAGTTTGACGAAATCGTATTTTGGAGTTGAGTTATCTATGATATCAGAAATTCTTATTTTTTGACTAAACATCTCTCTTGTAATTTCTAAATCAGGATTTCTTAGTCCAGTAATTTTGATTTTGAAAATATTTTGTGTACCAAGTTTTAATACATCTCTAACTACAAATTCAACTATATCTTCCTCGCTGCTTGAGCCATTGATCTTTATAGTGATAGGGAGATATGAAACTCTTGCCATTTTCTCAAATCTTAAACTTTGGACTCTCTTAGTTGTGTCATTGATTTCTCCGATTATTATACCATGCTCACCTACATCATTTGCACTTAGTGGCTCTGGACTACCAGCATAATATGCTCTATTTTCTATCACTTCTTCGTGGTTGTGATTTGAGCCAAGTGCGATGTAAGAAAAGTTTTCTTTTTCAAGTTCATTCAAATCAAAAGGACAGTGGTTTGAATCACCACCATAGGCGAGTAAAATGTGTATGCTCTTGTCATCTTCTGGATGTATTGAGTTGATTATAGGACTTGTATCTTCTAGAGAATAATAAGAGAAACCATGAATGACAACTGATTTTCTAAGAACTTTAAAAGTGAAATCTGTTTTATCAAAAAAGTAATATACATTATCAGCAAAATTAAAATTTAATATAGGTGAACTTTGTTTTATGTGGTCAGAACTTCCAGCAATTATAGCAACCTGAGTATCTGGTATAGTTTTAAAAAGATTATTTACATACTCAAGTTCTGATGTGACTGGCTGATGATTAAATAAGTCACCAGAAATGAGAAGAAGGTCAGCTTCTTCATCCTTACATTTTGTTATAACATTTGAAAATGTCTCTTTGATGTCGTTTGCTCTATCTTCCGACCAAAACATAGTAGGGTCAGGAGACATTCCTATGTGTATGTCTGATACATGTATAAATTTCATATTAGATGTCGCAATTTCCTACTGTTCTTGGATATGGTATTACATCCCTGATATTTTGAACTCCTGTCACATACATCACAAGTCTCTCAAAACCAAGACCAAAACCTGAATGAACTGTTGAACCATATTTTCTTAAATCAAGATAGAAGCCATAGTCATCAACATTTAGATTTTGTTCTTTCATTTTTTTGATAAGCACATCATAGTTATCCTCTCTTTGAGAGCCACCTATGATTTCGCCTATACCTGGCACAAGACAGTCAACAGCAGCAACAGTCTTGCCATCTGGGTCAAGTTTCATATAAAAAGCTTTTATCTCTTTTGGGTAGTGAGTTACAAATACTGGCTTTTTGAAAATTACCTCAGTTAGGTATTTTTCGTGCTCTGTCTGTAAATCTGCACCCCAAGATACTTTATATTCAAATTTATCATTGTGTTTTTCAAGTTCTTTAACTGCATCAGTATATGTGATTACTCCAAATTCAGAGTTAACAACATGGTTAAGTCTTTCAAGTAAGCCCTTATCAAAGAAGTTATTGAAGAATTCCATTTCTTCTGGTGCATTGTCAAGGACATACTTGATTACGTGCTTAAGCATTCTCTCAGCTACATCCATATTTCCTTCAAGGTCTGTGAAAGCCATCTCAGGCTCTATCATCCAAAACTCTGCAGCATGGCGAGGAGTGTTTGAGTTCTCTGCTCTAAATGTAGGTCCGAAAGTATATATATTTTTGAAAGCTTGAGCAAATGTCTCTCCATAGAGCTGGCCGCTTACAGTAAGATTTGTTGGCTTTCCAAAAAAATCTTGCGAGAAATCTACATTTCCATCTTTATCCTTTGGTATGTTTTTCAAATCAAAAGTTGATACTTGAAACATTTCACCAGCACCCTCACAGTCAGAGCCTGTGATGATAGGTGTGTGAACATATATGAAATCATTTTTTTGGAAGAAGTCGTGAATCGCAAATGCAAGAAGAGAACGAACTCTAAATACTGCTTGGAAAGTATTAGTTCTTGCTCTAAGATGATTGATGGTTCTTAAAAACTCCATAGTGTGTTTCTTTGGCTGTATAGGATAAGTTTCATCGCAAGGCCCCTCAACTACTATAGATTCAGCATGAAGTTCAAATTTTTGTTTTGCTTCAGGAGTTGCGACAACTGTTCCGTCTACCCTAAGAGCACAGCCAACATTTAGTTTTGCCACCTCTGAAAAGTTTGATAACTTGTCGTCATAGACTACTTGAAGATTACTAAAAATAGTCCCGTCGCTTAAAACTATGAAACCAAAAGTTTTTGAATCACGGTTAGTTCTAATCCAACCAGTGACAGAAATTTTTTTGCCAATGTATTTGTCGCTTTCTTTAAATAATTCTCTTAAATTAATATAATTACTCATAAAAATACCTCAAAATCCAAATTATATATAACATTTAATTATATCTTAAATGGCTCCATTTAGCAAGCCCCTTATCATAGGGGTGGGTAAAAATATCTAAAAAAAATTTTGTGGATGAAACTGAAATTTCACCTAATAATACATACATATCTCTCTTTAAGATATAATTCTTTTAGAAGAAATTTTAATTTAATAAAAATATACAAAATTAATAATGAAGAGTCATTGTGCCGAGTGGTATAGTGGCTTTTTTATTGTTACTGCTTTTTAACTGTTAAACTGTTGATTTTATTTTATATTAGTCCAGTAATTGACTAATTCTATTTTTTATGATACAATAGTCCAGGAATGGACAAATAAAAAACAGGGAATTAAATATGACTAAAGATATTAAAAATAATACATATAAATTTTGCAGATTAAGAGATAAACAATTTGCTATTTATGTAATGTATGCTAAAAGTAATAAAATAATGATGAAGACCTTACTTACTGTAAATTCATTATATTATGCTAAAAATGGTATGACACAAAAACAAATTTGTGAACATATATCACAGGTAAAGCAGACAGTTAGTCTTATTGTAAATAATTTGATTAAGGAAGGGTTTGTGTCTACTTGTGAGAGTTCAAAAAATAAACGAAACAAAATTGTTAAATTAACAAACAAAGGCAGAAAATGGTGTCAAGACACGGTCCTTCGTATTACTCATGCAGAAGAAACAGCTATGTCAATGCTCTCAAAAAAAGAACAAGAACAACTTATATCATTATCAGAAAAATATACAACGAATTTTGAGAACCTAATCAATAAAGAAATTAAGAATGTGAAAAAGAGGAAATTATCAAAATGAATATAGAGAAATGGGCTGTAAAAAATAAAGAAGTTACACTTTATTTAACTGATAAAGAGAATATGCCTTTAATTATTTTTAATACATATGAAGGTGACGGTAAATCAATCTATGATAAAATGGTAGAAATTGGTTGTTCAGAATTCAATTTTCTTGTAGTAGGAAATTTGAATTGGGATGATGATATGACTCCGTGGTATTGCCCTCCTCTTTCAGAAAATGATACACCTTGCACAGGCGGAGCAGATAAATACCTTTCAGTATTAGTTAATGACATTATTCCTAATGCAAAAAAGAAGTTAAATGGAAACCCAAATTTTATAGGAATAAGTGGTTATTCACTCGCTGGGTTATTTGCAATATATTCTATACATAACACAGATATTTTTGATAGGGCAGCAAGTATGTCAGGTTCTCTTTGGTTTCCTGATTTTATAAAATATTG
>JAFWVX010000042.1 GCA_017523785.1 Lachnospiraceae bacterium | reverse complement strand
CCAGCAGGAAAACTAAATATAAAAGAGAACTCAAAACTCACAATGAATGGCAACAAACTTTATAATACAGCAATCCAGTCAAGAGCAATACTTTATACAGGAGATAATGTAGAAGTATCTCTTATGGGATCACTTGAGATAAAGGATAATGCATTTATTGGAACAAGACAGAGTCACTCTGACTTTGGATTTAGATATGGAAATGCAGCAAAACCAGTGAAGATAGGTTCTACAAGTATAGTAATCACAAATAACACAACGACAAATAAAAAAGCAAATGTCAGAGATTTTTATTCATATTATAGTGCAGGAGCACTTGAGCAGACTACTGGAACTAAATTTAATATAAAAGAATCACGAATTGATAGAGTTGCTGTAAATAGTGAAGACTATACAGGAGAGATTTATAATACTTGGAATAGAACAAACGTATCACATTTTGATGATGTGACATTTGACGAAGTATTTGGAGCAGATGATTATGCAGGAAGAAAAGGAATTATCGTTGCAAAATTCGGAGAAAAGATAATCATCACATTTGGCGACCACTTCCATAAGGTCTGTGGAACACTTGCTACAGAATCATGTGTACATCCTGGAATAGAAGACCATGGAATGGGCACATCTGCTGATATAATGAAGACATATCTTGCACTTCGTTGGGGAAATATGAATGAATTAAAAAGCACACTAGAAGCAGGCGGAACATATTTCTTAATAAGAAAAATAAAATTTGATACACCAACAGTGATAGACGTTCGAGACGCTGACCTTATACTATGCTTAAAAGGATTTTATATAGAAAATGCAATCTTCACAAGTTCAACAGGAAAGAAGATTTATATATCAACATGTGTAGAACAGATAGAGCAGGAAGAGGATGAAGAAGAAGAGATAGAGTATGATGATGATGGAAACCCAATTCTATCACCTACAGCTGGTATGGGAAGTAAGAGAAACGATAGAAATGAGGTAGCACTTGTAGCAACTGCATCAGGAATGGGTGCTATGCTTAAGAGTGCTGTAGAAATCTATAGTCCACACAGATTATTAAATATTTATGCAAATAAACTCTATGAGTCATCAGGTAGTAGTGATAAAGTGATACTAAGTGGAGTTAACTTGCATAATGATGAGAAGACCGCAAATGGTGGAGACTATATAGATGTAACAGGTGACGATGAGATAACACTCAATAATGTAATAATAGCAACTATGTCTAATGTTGGATATGTAGTTAAGTCAGATAAGTCAACACTTAATCTAAGTGGAGATACTGAGATATATAAAAACACATTGAAGAAAGGATTATTTGATGTCCATAGGATAAGCCAAGTAAATGGAAGTGTAAGAATATATGACAATTATCTTGTTAGACAGTCAGGTGAGCAAAACTTCATAAAGATATCAACAGGCTCAGAACTCTATGGAGAGTTAGAAGCAAAAAATAATAAAGTGATATATGCAGATGGAAGTAATGATGCAGGAAGACTCACTATTCTTAACGTTGCATCACCAGGATATATAAGACTTAGAAATACAAAAATGCATATAGAGGATAACTATGCATATATTGATGATGGAAATATCGAAACTGATGTAGATACATATTTAAATCATTATGTATATGGAATATTCTCAAATAATTTTAGAGGAATATTCAGACAAGATGAAGGAACAAGGATGAATGCTTCATCAAGAGTTAATGTGACATTTGCAGAGCCAAAGCATATGGGAACAGTCGTAAAAGATTGGAATGGTGGCGATGAATGTGAAAATATATTTATAGCAGACCATAACATAGATGCAGTGACAGGATACAATAGAGAAAAATTGCATGCATCACTTGATGGTGGAGATGTAGTTATAGATAACAAGGTAAGAATATACTTTAAAGAAGGAATACTTGAGAAGACAGGAAAAGGTGTAAGTGATATAGCATTTATGGAAATAGCATATTTTGGAGAACCATATTGCCTAAGAGAAAATCTTTTCAAACAAGAATTGAGAAGTATAAAAGGATATGTAGATGAGTACGGAAAATATTATTCAGAAGGATATTATCCAACAGGATTAGTAACAAATAGAGGAAAGATAGTTTTGAGGGCACTATGGTCAAATAGGTATGCAAAGGATGAGGTATACCATAGCGATGAAAATAAATTGAATATTGTTCACGACAAAGTATTTGTAGGTGGCGAGTGGCAATATATGAAAAATAATGGAAAGTGGATGTATTATCTAAATGTTTCAGATAATGCAGTAGAGAGTGCATTCCCAGATGGAGATGCATCAATCTATGTAGGTATGGCAGGAACAGACATGAGAGGATATATGAGAAATGGAATATATCAAATTTACTGGAATGGATCCCCATATTACTTTAGATTTGATGAGAATGGATTTATGGTTACAGGATTAAGTGAAATAGATGGCGACTACTACTACTTTGAAGAAACAGGAGTATTAAAAGGAGCAATGAGATTTGCTCCAATGTCAATTGGAAGCAAGAAATATATATTTGATGTATATGGAAGAATAGTTAGAGAGCAAGACTTAACAACAGGAGAAGTGCAAGTATTAAGTGCAACATATCAAAAGATGATAGGAATGGATGACTACTATGAGCCTATACCATCACTTGTGGGTTGGACGGCAACATAAAATAGATATATTATAGTAAGGAATAGTTATGAAGTTAGTAAGTTTAAAAAATATATTTAATGTAGCATTATTATCAGTTTTAGCTTTAGGGTTATTTGCCTGTGGAAAATCAGAAAGTAAAGTAGAAACTGTAAATGAAACAAGAGATATATTTGATTTTGAACAGAATGTAAATAATCGAAGAATAGCAGTGGCTTATTTTTCTATCGATGATGATGTAAAAGATTTAGCAGAAAAATTTAAAGAGGCTCTTGATGCGGATTTAATTGAGATTGTTCCTGAGGTTCCGTATACAAAAGATGATTTAGATTTTGAAAACGAAAATTCAAGAGTTAAACTTGAAGATGAGTTTAATCCATTTGATAGTTTTATAGCTATTGACGACGAGGAATATGAAACATCAGAAGGGATAGTCATTGCAACTAATGCTATAGTTGAGAAAAAACAAAAAATTACAGAATTACCTAAGATAAAATTAAATAATGCCAATAGGTATCCTATTATAGTGGTTGGATTTCCAATCTGGTATGAAAATGCTCCAAAAGTAATTTATACTTTTATGCAGAAACTTAAAAACAAAGTTGTTGTGCCATTTTGTACTGGCTCTGAGATGGGTCAGGTTGACCAATATTTGTCAAATATTACAGATGATAGTGTGCAGGTAATGAGTGGAAGGAAATTCGACAAGTCTGTAAGTGTGGAAGAAATAAAAGATTGGGTGACTATTCTAAGTGCGGATTTTGATAGTCATTAGATTTCGTTTCAATGAGAAAAGGGGGAGTTATGCATTACATTATAAAAACTAAAAAGGCGATTGCTCTACTATTAATTGTGTCACAGTTAGTTGTGAATGCTGGGACGCAAACTTTTGCTGTGTCATTTAGCAAGATAGTAGATAATACTTTGGATGCGATGCAACAACCTGAAAATATATCAACAAAATATTATGAAGAGTTTTATTATGAATCAAAAACATATCTTTTGAATGATGGAAACGAAGAAGGTGTAGGGGCGAAGCTTGGCGAGCCCGAAGAGACAACAGAGGATGTAGGGGCGAGCACTGCGAGCCCAGAAGAAGAAACAACTGTAGGTGCGAGCGAAACAACTGTAGGGGCGAAGCTTGGCGAGCCCGAAGAAGATGCAGGGGCGAGCACTGAGAGCCCTGACGAAGATGATGAAGATGAGGTAGACACACAAGAATACGAAGAAGAGCCAGAAGAAGATACAGTAGAATACGAAGAAGAACCAGAAGAAGATGAGACAGACGATGTTCCAATTGATGGTGACTACGAAGATGTGCCAGAAGAAATTTTAGATGAT
>JAFWVX010000041.1 GCA_017523785.1 Lachnospiraceae bacterium | reverse complement strand
GGTGCAAGTTATAGATTGTAAAGGCAAATATATTTTCCCAGGCTTCATTGATGGTCACACTCATTTTGATTTGTCAGTTGCTGGGACCACAACCATAGATGATTTTGAATCAGGTACTAAGGCAGCTATTTCAGGTGGTACTACAACTATAATAGATTACGGAACTCAATATCATGGAGAAACTTTAAAGCAAGGATTAAAAAATTGGCTTGATAAAGCAAAAAATGGTGTTAGTTGCGATTTTGGAGTTCATATGTCTATTTCAGAGATGAATGACAAAGTTAGATCTGAAATAAAAGATATGATTAAAGAGGGTGTTACTTCATTTAAGTTATATACAACTTATGATATAAAACTTGATGATGATAAAATACTTGATGCATTAACTGAAATAGCAAAATGCAAAGGCATAACTGGTGTTCACTGCGAAAATGACGGAATCATAAAAGAACTTAGAGCAAATGTTCATGGTGATGACAATAAAAAAGTTATTTCTCATGCATTGACTCGTCCTGCAGTAGCTGAAGCTGATTGTGTTAACCGACTTTCTTATATGTCGCATATTACGGGTGCCGCATTTTTAGCAGTTCATGTCACTTGTGAAGAAGCATTAAATGAAGTTGCTATAGCAAAAGAAAAAGGGTATAAAGTTTTTGGTGAAACTTGTCCACAGTATTTATATTTTGATGACAGTGTTTATAAAAAAAGTTTTGATGAATCAAGTAAATATGTATGTGCACCACCTATTAGAAAGAAAAAAGATATAACTGCTTTATGGAAAGCAATAAATGATGGAAGAATTGATATTGTTTCTACTGACCACTGTTCATTTACAAAAGAACAAAAACGACTTGGTAAAGATGATTTTAGAAAAATACCTGGTGGCCTTAATGGTGTAGAACAAAGAGGAATTTTGTTATTTGATGCTTGTATGAATAAAAAACTTAAAGTTGAAAGAATGTGTGAGTTGATTTCTGAAAATCCTGCAAAACTTTTTGGTTTGTGGGACAGGAAAGGATTTATTAAAGAGGGATTTGATGCTGATTTAGTAATTATTGATCCTAAGAAAAAAACTACACTTAATATAAGAAATCAAGTTTCTAAATCTGACTACTGTGCATTTGAAGGGAAAAAACTTAAAGGGAAGATTGAGAGAGTATTTCTTAGAGGTAATCAGGTGGTGGATGAAGACAAAAATATAATTGAAAAAACTGGGAAGTTTTTAAAGAGAAAAATATATAAGAATGTATAGGGCTCGCAGTGCTCGTCCCTACGATGCGATTAATAGGGATCGCAGAATTGATAATTTTGAGAAAAGCTTTAGAAAAGCTATAGATTTCTAAAACTGAGTATCAATTTTATAAATTATAAACCTTAAAGGAGGGTTATATAGAAAAGTTATTTAAACTTAAAGAAAAAGGCACTGATGTAAGAACAGAAATCATTGCTGGTTTAACTACTTTTATGGCTATGGCCTACATTTTAGCAGTTAACCCAAAAATATTATCTGATTCTGGTATGGATGCTGGTTCGGTATTTAGTGCAACTGGAGTTGCATCAGCAATTGCTTGTTTCTTAATGGGATTAGTTGGTAATTTCCCATTTGCACTTTCAGCTGGTATGGGTCTTAATGCTTATTTCACTTATTCAGTTGTATTAGGTCTTGGTGTTTCTTGGCAAGTTGCACTTGCAGCTGTATTTGTAGAAGGTATTATTTTCCTTTTATTATCAGTTGTAAATGTTCGTGAGGCAATGTTTGAAGCTATCCCACTTTCACTTAAGAGTGCAGTTTCAGCAGGTATTGGTCTTTTCATTACTATCATTGCACTTATTAATGCTAAGGTTTTACAAGCAAGTAGTAGTACAGTAGTTTCACTTATTTCTTTCCATGCTGCATTTGACAAAGAGTACAATGTAATGGATTTACAAGTATGTTCTGCTATACTTTGCTTAATTGGAATCGTAATTACTGCTTATTTAGTACACAAGAAAGTTAAAGGAAACATACTTCTTGGCATTCTTATTACATGGATTATTGGAATTATCGCTCAACTTGTTGGATTATACAGACCAAATCCAGAAGCTGGATTTTATTCAGTAATACCAACTGGAGTATTTGCACTTCCTGCATCTATGGCTCCAACTTTTGGTGCATTTACAAAAGGTTTGGGCGAAATCAAGAATATAAGTATATTTAACTTTATAGTTGTTGTAGTATCATTCTTATTTGTTGACATTTTTGATACTTTAGGAACTCTTATAGGATGTGCTAAAGCTGGAAAAATGTTAAATGAAAAAGGTCGTCTTCACAATGTTAAGTATGCTCTTTTTGCTGATGCAGTAGGTACAACAGTAGGTGCTGTTTGTGGTACTTCTACAATTACAACATTCGTTGAATCAGCATCAGGAGTTGAAGCTGGCGGTAGAACTGGACTTACAGCTATAACTGTAGGAGTATTATTCTTAGTTGCTATGTTCTTCTGGCCTTTATTTTCAGTTATTCCATCATTTGCAACTGCTCCAGCTCTTGTAATCGTTGGATACCTTATGATGAAGCATGTAGTAGATATTCCTTGGGATGATGCAACTGAAGCAGTTCCAGCATTCCTTGCTATTATCGCTATGCCATTCTTCTATAGCATTTCTGAAGGTATTGCATTTGGTATAATTTCATATGTTGTTATAAATCTTTTCGCAGGAAATGGAAAGAAGATTACACCAACAATATTTATTATAGCATTGCTATTTGTTGCTAAATATATCTTTATTTAATTCTGTTTTGGGCGGGGATAAAACCCCGTCCATATTTTAATTATGGAGTCCAATATGTCTAATGTAAAAAAAATAGATTATAATGCATTAAAAAGAAGAGTTAAGGTCGCGATGAATATAGATAATGCAGACTTAGTTTTTAAAAATGCAAAATATGTAAATGTATTTACTGAATCTATTGAAGTTGGAGATATAGCAGTTGTTGATGGCTACATAGTTGGAATTGGAAATTATGATGGAAATGTAGAGATTGATTGCAAAAATAAAATAATTGTACCAGCATTTATTGATGGACATATGCATCTTGAATCTTCCATGGTTAGTCCAAGAAGTTTTAGAGATTTAGTTGTTCCTCATGGAACTTCTGCAATTATTGCTGATCCGCATGAGATTGCAAATGTATCAGGAATAGATGGAATTAATTACATTTTAGAGATGACTAAAGACCTTGATATGTATGTGGGAGTTATGGCTCCGTCTTGTGTTCCTTCAACACCACTTGATGAAGCAGGAGCAGAATTAAAAAGTTCAGATATTAAATCACTTTATAAAAATGAAAGAATTTTGGGACTTGCTGAAATGATGAATGCCTTTGGTGTCACTCATAGAAATAGAGAGTGCCTCACAAAATGTGCTGATGCTATAAATGCAGGAAAATTAATAGATGGTCATGCACCTGCATTATTTGGAAATGTTTTAAATGCATATTTATCTGCTGATATAAGCACTGACCATGAATGTTCATCATTTAATGAAGCAAGAGAAAAACTAAAAAGAGGACAATGGATAGAGATAAGAGAGAGCACAGTTTGTAAAGATTTGTCTGCTCTTATTGATTTATTTAAAGCACCATATTATGAAAGATGCATTTTAGCAACTGATGATAATCATCCTGACACTATTATGCAAAAGGGCCATATTGATAAGATAATTAGAAAAGCAATAAAACTTGGTGCAGACCCTATAAAAGCTATAAAAATGGGAAGTTTAAATGCGGCAACTCATTATAGATTAAAAGATTATGGTGCAATAGGAATTGGATATTTAGCTAATATTGTTGTCATTGATAATTTAAAATCATTTAATATAAAAGAGGTTTATTTAAAGGGTGAAAAAGTTGCAGTAAATTATTCTGCGATTAAAAAGTTTGCTGATAAAAATAATAGTTTAAATAAAACAAAATATAAAAAAGTATATAACTCATTTAATATGGAAAAGGTTAAAGAATCAGATTTTTACCTAAAAAAGAGAGGCAAACGACTTCGTGCTATAGAACTTGTTCCGGAAGGAGTTTTGTCAAAAGAGAAAAAATTTGATATAATAGAGCATAAGAATCTTCCATATGGAGTTGATGTAGATAGAGATATAGCAAAAATAGCAGTAGTAGAAAGACACAAAAAAACTGGTCATATTGGTATAGGATTTATTACAGGATTTAAAATAAAAAAAGGTGCTATAGCATCAAGTATAGGTCACGATTCTCACAATATAATTGTTGTTGGAGTAAATGATTCTGATATTGCTCATGCTGTTAATACAGTTAAAAAGAATAATGGAGGACTTGCAATTGTATATAATGGCAAAGTTCTTGGTGACCTTAAGCTTAATGTAGCAGGTCTTATGACTGAGCAACATGAACAATATGTTATTGATAATTTGGATAAACTTAAAGACATAGCATATAAAACATTGGGAATTAATAGAATATATGACCCGTTTATGACTTTAGCATTTATGCAATTACCTGTTATACCTGAATTAAAAATTATACCTAAGGGACTTGTAAAAGTAAGCGACCAGACGATCGTAGATGTCATATATAATTAGAAGATGAAAATCTTCAAATATATAAATAATTTAATGAAGGAGAAAATATTATGTTAAAAGAAATCAAAACAACTGGAGCACCAGCAGCTATAGGACCATATAGCCAAGCAGTAGCAGTAGGAAATATGTTATTTGCTTCAGGTCAACTTCCAGCAGACCCAGCAACTGGAGAAATAAAAGGAGATATTACCGAACAAGCTGAGATGAGTTGTAAAAATGTTGGAGCTATTCTTAAAGAAAATGGAATGGATTTTACTAATGTTGTTAAAACAACTTGCTTTTTAGCTGATATTGCTGATTTTGCAAAGTTTAATGAAGTTTATACTAAGTACTTTGTTGGCAATCCAAAACCAGCAAGATCTTGTGTTGCTGTAAAAGATATTCCAAAAGGCGCAAAGTGTGAGATTGAAGTAATTGCGATGAAAGATTAGTTCTTATATGCATAGGTTTTAACCCCCTATTAAAAAAAATTAAAATTAATTTTATACCTCTAAAACATTGTTTTAGAGGTTTTGTTTGAGAGGTGGATTATGACTTTTGCAATTAAAGGAGATATATTATATTCAAAAAGCTTAAATAAAGTTTCTCAAAATGAGAATTCATATATAGTTTGTGTTGATGGAAAAAGTGAAGGGGTATTCAAAAAATTACCTGCGAAATACAAAGGTATAAAGATTTATGACTATTCTGGTCACATAGTTATTCCTGGACTTGTTGATATACATTTACATGCACCTCAATATTCATTTATTGGTCTTCACATGGACTTAAAATTACTTGATTGGCTAAATAAATATACTTTCCCTGCAGAATCAAAATATAAAGATTTGAATTTTGCTAAAAAAGCTTATGACATTTTTGTTGATGACTTAAAAAAGACTGCTACTACAAGATTTGCGATGTTTGCAACTATCCATAATGATGCAACACTTTATCTTATGAGTAGACTTGAAAAAGTTGGTTTCAAAGGTTACGTCGGTAAAGTCAACATGGATAGAAACTCTCCAAAAATTTTAGTTGAAAAAACTAAGAATTCTGTAAAAGACACTATCTTATGGATTGAGGCTTGCAAAAAGTTTAAAAATATAAAACCAATTTTAACTCCAAGATTTATACCAAGCTGCACTGATGAATTGATGAGTGAATTGTCAAATATAATGAAAACTTACAATTTACCAGTTCAGTCTCATTTATCTGAAAATAGATCTGAGATAGAGTGGGTTAAAGAGTTGATGCCAAGTGTAAGTAATTATGAAGAAGCATATGACAGATTTGAAATGCTTGGTTCTGTAACAAATACAATTATGGCACACTATGTATGGCCTGATGAAAAAGGCATAGAACTTATGAAAGATAGAAAAGTATGGGTTGCCCATAGCCCATCTTCTAATAGAAATTTGGGGTCAGGGATTGCTCCAATTGGTAGATATCTAAAAGAAGGTGTGAAAGTAGGACTTGCAACAGATGTCGCTGGTGGTTCATACTTATCTATGTTTAGAGCAATAGAAGATACAATTACTGCTTCTAAGATTAGAAATTCATTGATAGATGATAAATATGCTAGTGTCACAATTGAACAAGCTTTATATATTGCGACTATTAGCGGTGGAGAGTTCTTTGGTAAAGTAGGTAGTTTTGATAAGGGATATGAATTCGATGCAATAGTTTTAGATGAAAAAGATATACCAACTGTTCTTATGCCTGAACTCAATTTACTGGAGAGATTTGAAAGATTTATCTATAGACCTAAAGATAAAGTTTTAGCTAAGTTTATTGCCGGTAAAAAAGTTGTTTAAATAAAAAAAGAGTTGGCCACGATGCCAACTCTTTTTTTATATCATTATAGTTAATTATTTCTCTTTAGGTAAAACTAAATTAAGAACAACTGCAACTATAAATACAACTGCAACTACATTTGATGCAAAAATATCTTGAACCATTCGTGGTGCGAATTTAAATATTTCATTTGAACCAGCAGCTGTAAATCCTCCACCTATGCAAAGTGATAATGCAGCAATTGTAAAGTTTCTCTCAGTAAATCCAGCTCTATGTATCATTTGGAAACCAGATACAAGGATTTGTCCAAACATCATTATTGTACATCCACCAAGAACAGGTTGAGGAATTGTTTGGAAGAATCCAGCGAGTGGTGGGAAGAAACCTGCAATTATAAGAATAACTGCACCAGTTCCAATTGCAAATCTATTTACAACTTTTGTCATAGCACAAAGACCAACGTTTTGTGAGAATGATGTGATAGGAGAACATCCAAATACTCCAGCTATAGATGAAGCAAATCCATCACAGGCAAGTGAACCTGAAGTCTCTTCTGTAGTGATATCTCTATCAAGACCACCTTGACAAACTGCTGCAGAGTCACCGATTGTTTCTGTAGCAGAAACTAAGAATATAACAGTCATTGATATTATTGCACCAAGCTCAAATTGAGGCATTCCTGTTGGGAATGGAGTTGGAATTCCAATTACACCTCTTGACATTATTTGACCAAAGTCAATTAATCTATAAGTGCCACCCATTGCTGCAAGTTCTTCAGGGTTGAGCGCACAAAGTGCAGTACTTAAATTAGTTACATCAAATATAACTGAAAGAACATAACCAACAACAAGACCCGCAAGAGCAGAAAGAGCTTTGATAGGACCTTTTGCAGCATATGCCCATACTAGACAAGTGATAAGAGTTGCTCCACCAATTATCCAGAAGAGAGGTGCACCAAAGTTTGACATATAAGTTCCGCCGCCTCCGAAAGAATTAGTTCCTACAGTGAAAAGTGAAAGACCTATACCACAAACAACGCATGCAGATACGATTGGTGATAAGATACCTCTCCACCATTTATAGCAGAGACCAAGAAGACCTTCAATACAACCACCAACTATAACAGCACCCATTGCTATGTTATAATCTTTTGAAGCTGCACCCATCATTGCAGCAAGGAAAGTGAAACTGATACCCATGATAATTGGCAAACGACTACCAATTTTCCAAATTCCAGCGATTTGAATAAGAGAAGCAACACCAGCTATAAATATACAGTTTTGAATTAAAACTGAAACAAGATGTTGACTCATATCAGCTCCAGCAACTTTTGCCACACCAGTTACTAAAATGATTGGAGTGATGTTTGACACGAACATTGCTAAAATGTGTTGTAGACCAAAAGGAATAGCAACACCAATTGGAACGCTACCATTTAATTTGTAGACATTCTCAATAGAAGAATTAGTTTTTGACATATAACCTCCACATAAATAATTTATTAAATTAATTATACTTTTTTCTTAATGATTTTGTCAATAATTATTTATGTTTTTTTAAACAAAAATTCTTGGAAAATTTGCATATTTTACTTGTAAAAATGGGCTTATTATGCTAAAATAAATGAGCGTTTTCTGCGGGTGCCGACAAAATCCTATATACGACATCTGTGGCTAACGACAAATACATTTATAGGAGGAAAATATGCTTACAAAAGAAAAAAAAGCTGAGATAGTTGCTAAATATGGTAAGAATGGTACTGATACAGGTAGTACAGAGGTTCAAGTAGCTCTTCTTACAGAGAGAATTTCAGAACTTAATGCACACTTATCTAAAAATCCTAAGGACTTCCATTCAAATCGTGGACTTCTTATGATGGTTGGTAAGAGAAAACAATTACTTAAATATTTAGAGACTACAAATCTTGAGTCATACAGAGATTTAATCAAAAAATTAAATTTAAGAAAGTAGTTAAATTGGTCGTCTTTACTGACGACCTTTTTTGTGATAAAATTAGTGTCATTGAAAATAAATCGGAGGTGTTTATGATATATACTAAAGAAGTAGAGTGCATGTGTAAAGTCAATAAAGGCGCAAATCATGAAAATGCAGCTATACCTGAAGAAGGTAAATGGATACATGCAAAAGAAATTAAAGATATAAGTGGCTTTAGTCACGGTATTGGCTGGTGTGCACCACAACAAGGTGCTTGCAAACTTTCACTCAATGTAAAAAATGGAATAATTGAAGAAGCATTGGTTGAGACAATCGGTTGCTCTGGTATGACTCACTCTGCTGCAATGGCTTCAGAAATATTACCAGGAAAAACTTTACTTGAAGCATTAAATACAGACTTAGTTTGCGATGCAATTAACACTGCAATGAGAGAAATATTTTTACAAATCGTCTATGGTAGAACTCAATCAGCATTTTCTGATGATGGACTTGCAGTGGGTGCAGGCTTAGAAGATTTGGGTAAGGGCAGAAGATCACAGGTTGGAACTATGTATGGCACAAAGGCTAAAGGCTCAAGATATCTTGAGATGGCTGAAGGATATGTGACTGGAATTGCCCTTGATGAAAATGATGAGATAATTGGTTATCAATATGTTTCACTTGGAAAGATGACTGATTTTATCAAAAAAGGCGACAGCCCTAATGATGCTTGGGAAAAATCTAAAGGCGAATATGGTCGTGTAAAAGATGCTAAAAAAATCATTGACCCAAGAAAGGAGTAATTATGAGTATAACATTTGAAGGATATGATAGAAGAGTTAATAAAATTAATAAGTCATTAAGCGAGTACGGCATTAAAGATATCGACGAAGCAAAGAAGATATGTGATGACTTAGGAGTTGATGTCTATAATATAGTTAAAGGCATTCAGGGAATCTGTTTTGAAAATGCCTGCTATGCTTATATAGCTGGTGCTGCCATTGCAATAAAGAAAGGTGACAAAGAAGCATACAAGATTGCTCAAAATATCGGCCTCGGACTTCAAGCATTTTGTGTAGAGGGTTCAGTTGCTGAAAATAGAAAAGTAGGAATCGGTCATGGTAATCTTGCGGGCATGCTCTTATCAGAAGAGACAGAGTGTTTTGCTTTCTTAGCAGGTCACGAGAGTTTTGCTGCTGCAGAGGGAGCAATCGGAATTGCCAATAATGCAAATAAGGTTAGAAAGAAACCATTAAGAGTTATTTTAAATGGCCTAGGCAAAGATGCTGCTAAAATCATTTCAAGAATAAATGGATTTACTTATGTACAGACCGAGTTTGATCATTTCAAAAATGAGTTAAAAGAAGTAAATTCGACTGCATATTCTACTGGAGATAGAGCGAAAGTTAAATGCTACGGTGCTGACGATGTAACAGAAGGTGTGGCTATAATGCATCGTGAAAATGTAGACATTTCAATAACAGGAAATTCTACAAATCCAACTCGTTTCCAACATCCAGTTGCAGGTACATATAAGAAAGAAAGAACTGAGCAGGGAAAGAAGTATTTTTCTGTAGCTTCAGGTGGTGGAACAGGTAGAACACTTCACCCAGACAATATGGCTGCAGGACCAGCATCTTATGGTATGACAGATACTATGGGAAGAATGCATGCTGATGCTCAATTTGCAGGATCGTCATCTGTGCCAGCTCACGTTGATATGATGGGCTTTGTAGGAGCAGGAAATAACCCTATGGTAGGTATGACTGTTGCCGTAGCGGTTGCTTTAAGCGAAAAAATCAAATAGTACATTGTTAAAAAAATGTGAATAATTTGTGAAAAACATTGACATTATTGATAAAATAAGGTATTATAGATATGTATATATAATTAATCGATAAGGGGGGCAATGTCTTATTGCTTTTTTATTTGTTAAAACGAAAGGAGAAATGATGAAGCTAAATAAAAAGATAATTGCTGTCTTATTTGTAGTAGTTGCGAGTATATGTGCAGCTATGGTAGTTAATGCCAGTGTAATTTATAAGGATATAAGTTCTATAAGTATTAGAACAAATTTTAATTTTGACTACGAAACTATTAGTGAGGAAGGAATTCCTGATTCTATTGAGTATAATTCCTATAAAGCAAGTGATACATCAGATGGCCATGACATGGTATATGTTAAATCTGATAAATATCGTATTGAATCATGTGAATGGTATTCTAGAGATGGAGAAGATTTTGAAATAGGTGGAACTCCAAGAGTAGTTGTATATCTTGCTACTGAAGAGTATGATACAGAGAATTATAGTGGAAACAATGATTACTATTATAGATTTTTAAGTTCGTATTCAAACTCAACTTGCTATATCTCAAATGGTAATTTTGTATCTGCTTCAAGATTATCAAACTCTGATTTGAAAATTGTATTCGCTCTTAAACCTTTAAAAGGAACTTTCAAAGAACCTGAAAATGTTTATTGGGAAGATGAAAGAGGAAATGCAAGATGGGATTCACCAAATATTTGTGATTCAGGATATTATGATATTGTATTATATAGAGATTCAGCTGTTATAGCTCGTGTAGATAAATATCGTGGTAATAGTTATAATTTTGCAGGATATTTTAATAAAGAAGGCGACTATTCATTTAAAGTTAGAACAGTTGCAGGAACAAGTGCACAGGCTACCTATGGTAAGAATTCTGAATACACTGAGTCAGGTGGAATTACTGTAGATGCTGATGTAATATCTCTTATTGCACGTGGCGGCGGAGTTGGTGCTGTAAATAGCGGTGTTACTAATGTCGGATGGATACAAATGAATAATGCTTGGTATTTCTATAGACCAGATGGACAGATGGTTAGAAATGGTTGGGTTCAATGGCAAAACAACTGGTACTACCTTGATGAAAGAGGTGAGATGAAAGTTGGCTTGCAGAATATCAACAACAGAAATTACTATCTCGGTTCTGACGGAACTATGATTACAGGCTGGGTTAATATAAATGACACTTATTACTATTTTGATACTACTTCAGGTGATAACTATGGTTCTATGCTTGCAAACTCTTGGGTTAAATATGAGAATAGATATTTCTATTTTGATGAAAATGGTGTAATGGTTACTGGATGGAAACAAATCGCAGATTCAAATGGTAATGTATCATATTATTATTTCTATCCAAAGGGAACTACTCAAGGACTATATGGATTTATGGCAACAAGTACTTCAATCAATGGTTTCAACATCGGAAGTGATGGAAGATGGATTCAAAGCTAAAGTAAAACTATAAAGATTATTTAGGCGGCGAATTGCCGCCTTTTATTTTATGCAAAATATAGAAATCAAAAATTTAATAGTCAACTTTGATATACTTAATTCTGAGAACAATGTTGTATCAAAAAAGAGAGCGATTGATGGTGTGAACCTTTCTATCAACGAAGGCGAGTTTGTTTGCATACTTGGAAGAAATGGAAGTGGTAAGTCGACTCTTGCAAAATGTCTTAATGCCTTAGTTCTGCCAAGCGAAGGCGATGTGATTATAAACGGAATGAATACCAAGGATGAGACAAAGACCCTTGATATTAGAAAGAATATTGGTATGGCATTTCAAAACCCTGACAATCAAATAGTAGCAAGTATTGTTGAGGAAGACATTGCCTTTGGCATGGAAAATCTATGTATAGATTCTGAGACTATGGATAAAAGAATAGATGAAGCCTTGGATAGTTTAGGAATTAAAGAGTTGAGATTTTCAGTTACATCAAAACTCTCAGGTGGACAAAAGCAAAAAGTATCTATTGCCGGAATACTTGCAATGAAATCTAAAATTATTGTTTTAGACGAACCTACAAGTATGATAGATAAGAATGGAAGAAAAGATTTATTAGATAGAGTTAAAAAACTTAACAAAGAAGATAACATAACTATAATTCTCATATCTCATTACATTGATGAGATTTCATATGCTGATAGAGTGGTTGTCTTAGATAAGGGAAAAATTGTTATGGATAATACCCCACGAGAAATTGTTCTACATAAGAGTGAGTTAGAAAACGCAGGTATTACCTTGCCATATATACCAAATCTTGCAACTAGACTTAAGGAACATGGAAAAAATCTTAAAGGAAATGAATTTACTGTCGGTGAATTATGTCAATTCTTGAAGTAAAAAATATAAAATATAAATACAATAAATTTGATGAATCGTCTAAGTATGCACTTGATGATATATCATTTAGTATAGATGAAAAAGATTTCGTAGCGATTATCGGTGAGTCGGGAAGTGGTAAAAGCACACTGATAAGTCATCTAAATGGTCTATATAAAGCTTACAGTGGTGAGATATTATTTAAAGGAGTAAATATCTATTCAAATGATTTTAATCTCACTGACTTAAGATTTAAATGCGGAATAGTTTTTCAATATCCTGAATACCAATTATTTTCAGAAACCGTCATAGATGATGTTGCCTTTGGCGCGATGAAAAAGGGTTTATCTAAAGATGAGGCTTATAAAAAATCAGTAGAAGTTTTAAAGCTCTTGGGTATAGAACATTTAAAAGATGAGGCACCTTTTAATCTATCAGGTGGTGAAAAGAGAAAAGTAGCCTTCGCTGGTGTGTTTGTTATGGACCCAGACATTCTAATTTTTGATGAACCTGATGCAGGTCTTGACCCAGTTTCTAAAGACCAGTTTTATGAACTGATAAAATCACTTAATAATAAATTTGGAACAACTATAATTTATATCACTCACAATCTCGACGATGTAATTGAATATGCAAATAAGGTTATAGTTTTAAATGAGGGAAAGATTGTGAAAACTGGAAAGCCCTTTGAGATATTAACAGATAAAGAAGTTATGACTAAGGCAAATCTTGAGATGCCATATGCAGTTAGTATCTATTATGAAGTTTTGAAAAAAGGATATGAGATAGATAAGACTAAACTTAAGTTTGATGAATTGTTAAATTCACTTATAAATCTAAAATGATTAAAGATATAACATTTGGACAATATTATAAAAAGGATAGTGTAATTCATTCCTTAGACCCAAGAGTTAAACTTGTTGCAACTCTTGTATTTTTAGTTTCGCTATTTATTTCGACAAACATATTTGCATATATATTAGCGACTGTTTTTCTAGTAAGCGCTATAGTATTATGTAAGGTTCCATTTTCATTTATTATAAGTGGATTAAAGTCATTATTAATTTTGTTATTAATTTCTATAGTATTTAATATATTTTTAACACCAGGTGAGAAAGTTTTTGTATTAGGACCTATAAGTGTGACAAGAGAAGGCATAATCATCGCTGCAAAAATGGCAATTAGACTTATCTACTTGGTTATTGGTTCATCAATACTCACACTAACAACTACACCAAGTAAACTCACCGATGGTTTAGAAAAAGGTTTAGGATTTTTAAATATATTTAAAGTGCCAGTTGCAGAAATTGCGCTTATGATGTCTATAGCACTTAGATTTATACCTATATTAATAGAAGAAGTTGACAAGATTATGAAGGCTCAAACCTCAAGAGGTGCAGACTTCGATAAGGGTAATCTAGTTGAAAAGGCTAAATCACTGGTTCCGCTTTTAGTTCCACTATTTGTGTCAGCATTTAGAAGGGCAAACGACCTAGCCTATGCAATGGAATCAAGATGCTATTCAAGCAGTGTCCATCGAACCAAACTTAGACCTTTGACCTATAAGCGTATAGATTATATAACTTATTTGATTTTATTGGTATTTATTGTATTGATATTTATTACAAGATATATTAAAATTGATATGATAGTATTATAGAGGGGTAATTATGATTAGAATAATTGAAAAAGATGGTAGTACAAAAGATTATGAACAAAGTGATGTTTATGCATTAGAGACACTTAGACATACTGGAAGCCATGTAATGGCTAACGCAATTAAGCGTCTATATCCAAATGCTAAACTTGCCATAGGTCCATTTATTGAAAATGGATTTTATTATGATATTGATTTTGGCGACGAGAAAATATCAGATGAAGATTTTCCTAAGATTGAAGAGGAAATGAAAAAAATAATTAAAGAGAATGCAACCATGGAAAGATATACCATGGATAGAGCGGATGCTATTAAGTTCTTTAAAGATAGAAATGAGGACTATAAGGTTGAGTTAGTTCAAGATTTACCTGAAAATGAAAAAGTTTATTTTGCAAAACAAGATGACTTTATAGATTTATGTGGCGGAGCACATTTACTTCACACTTCTGATTTTAAGCATTTCAAACTTATGAATATAGCAGGTGCATATTGGAGAGGCGACGAAAAAAATAAAATGCTTACAAGAGTATATGCTACTGCCTTCTTCAAGAAAGAGGAACTTGACCAATATATCACCATGATGGAAGAGGCAAAAAAGAGAGACCACAGAAAACTTGGAAGAGACTTAGGAATTTTTATGATTAGTGAATATGGTCCAGGTTTCCCATTCTTCTTGCCAAATGGAATGATTATAAGAAATACTCTTATGGACTACTGGAGAAAAATTCATAGAGCAAATGAATATGATGAAATAATGACTCCAATAATGTTGAACCGTCAACTTTGGATTACTTCTGGTCACTGGGAGCACTATGGCGAAAATATGTATAGTACCAGCATTGATGATATGGATTTTTGTGTAAAGCCAATGAATTGTCCTGGTTCAATCTTAGTTTATATGAGTGAACCAAGAAGTTATAGAGATTTGCCAAAGAGATTTGCAGAGCCTGGTATAGTTCATAGACATGAAAAGTCTGGTGAACTCCACGGCCTTATGAGAGTTAGATGCTTCACTCAAGATGATGCACATATTTATATCACAGAGGAACAGATCGAGGAAGAAGTTACAAGAATAATTAAAATCATTGACCAAATATATAAGACATTTGAATTTGATTATTTTGTTGAACTGTCTACAAGACCAGATGACAGAATGGGAACTGACGAAGAGTGGGATAGGGCAGAGGCAGGTTTAGCAAATGCATTAAAGAATAATGGTATAAAATATATTTTAAATGAAGGCGATGGTGCATTCTATGGACCAAAAATAGAT
>JAFWVX010000040.1 GCA_017523785.1 Lachnospiraceae bacterium | reverse complement strand
TGCAAAAGAGCAAGCGACAGCTACTTTAGGAATGCTTGCCCATGCAGCATCAGAAGATGAGGCAGATGTCATAGCAGCTATTAGGCAATTATTTAATGGAAGTGTTTTGACAGGACTAAGTTTTATGTTATTTAATATATTCAATGCTCCATGTATGGTTGCAATTGCAACTGCATTTAGAGAGCAAGGCAAAGCGAGCTGGGGTTGGTTCACATTTATATTCCAAATGATGGTGGGATACCTGCTCGCGATGTGTACATATAATATCGGAATGTTTTTTACGGCAGGAGTTATGAGTGCAGCGACAATCGTGTCATTTGCAGTGATCGTAATTGTGCTCGTGTTACTATTTAGACCGGTGAAGCATTAAAATGTAGATTAGAGAAGTTGTTCTCCTTAAACGAAAAACAGGGTTCTCAAGCCCTGTTTTTTTAAAAAAAGAGATTCAAATATTATTTAAAAATTTGGCATCATACTTGGTGGTGCTGTTTCGGGAGCGGTAGTTGGGCCGCTCTCTTTAATTGAATTATTGTTTGAAGAGTCGTTCTTGTTATCGTTTTTGTTATTTCTGTCGCCCCATTTATTCCAATCGCTTTTGCTTGGTCTTTTAAATTGAGAATCTTTGTCATTGCTAAAATTTCTACCGAAGTTTCTGCCAGAATTTCCATCTGGTGCATTGAAGCGGAAATTGTTATCTCCGAATCTTTGCATATCGTTTGGACGATTGAAGTTGTCTCCATTTCTCATTTGACAAGGCATCTCGCTCATCTGACTCATATGAAACTTGTGTTTTGGACTCCTTATAGTTACAAGTGTAAATGTCGAAAATAGAATGCTAATAACTGACAAAACAATTGCGATTACAGTTAAGTAGCTATGCTTATGTCTATAAACATTTCCTTCATTTCCATAATTGTTATCCATAGTCTTTGCTCCTTTCTTATGCTTTAAATATACAAAAAATAAGTGTAAAAACCTTGTAAAAATTGTGAAAATTCTGCGAATAAATCTAAGTGTTAAGTTTCAGAATTTGTGCTATAATATAGTAAATGCTTTAAATTCTAGGAGGTACATATGATTTATGATTATTCAGTAAAAAAGAGTGATGGAAGCGATTTGAAGCTTTCAGATTTTAAGGGTAAAGTTATAATGGTGGTAAATACTGCAACGGGCTGCGGCTTCACTCCACAATATGCTCCAATAGAGCAGATGTATAAAGATTATCATGAGAAGGGACTCGAGATTTTGGACATCCCTTGCAACCAGTTTGGTGCGCAGGCTCCAGGTAGTGATAAAGAGATTCACGAGTTCTGTCAGCTTCATTTCAATACAACATTTGAGCAAATGAAGAAAGCAGATGTAAATGGCGAGAATGAATTGCCACTTTATAAATATTTGAAAACTCAAAAAGGCTTCAAGGGTTTTGGCGACAGCGAGATGGGAAAGAAACTCACTGAGATGTTTTCAAAAATGAATCCTGATTGGGAAAAGGGCGATGACATAAAATGGAATTTCACAAAGTTTGTAATTGATAGAGATGGAAATGTTGTTGCAAGATTTGAGCCTACTGCGGATATGGCTGAAGTAGAAAAGCTAATTAAGTCATTGTTATAGAAAGGAAGAATAGGTATTTTAGTTATGAAAAAAGTTTTTTTAGTCGTATCTTTGATTGCATCAATGGTAGTCATTGGTGCGTGTAGCAAAACAGATGTAACTCAAAATGTTTCGGCAAGTGAAGATTCAAAAAAAATAAAAATAGTCACAACTATTTATCCAGAATACGACTGGGTATCTAACATCATAAAAGGAAACGAAGAAAAGTTTGACCTAAGTATCCTGATGACAAGCGGTGTAGATCTTCATAATTTCCAGCCAACTGCAAAAGACATACTTGATATAGGAACAGCTGATTTATTTATCTATGTTGGTGGAGAGTCTGACAAGTGGGCAGAAGGTGCTATAAGACAGGCTGTAAATAAAGATTTAAAAACTATAAACCTTATGGAACTTTTAAGAGATAAGGTTAAGATTGAGGAACTAAAAGAGGGAATGGAAGAAGAGGAGCATCACCACGACGAAGAAGATGGTGAAGAACACCATGAAGGTGAAGAAGAAGAACACCACGAAGAAGAGATAGAATATGATGAGCATGTATGGCTGTCACTTGAAAATGCGATAACAGTATGTTCTTATTTGAAAAGTGAAATTGAAGCCCTTGATTCTGACAATGCAAATGTCTATGAAAATAATTTAACAACATATTTAGAAGAATTAAATAAATTAAATGACGAATATAAAAATGTTGTAAGTAGTGCAAAGAGAAAAGTGCTACTTTTCGGCGACAGATTTCCATTTAGGTATATGGTAGATGATTATGGAATTGATTATTTCGCTGCATTTAAAGGGTGTGCTGCTGAGACTGAGGCAAGTTTCAAGACTATTAAGTTTTTGGCGGACAAGCTTGGAGAAGAAAATCTTCCATATGTTATGAAGATAGAGAGAAGCGAAGACAAGATTGCAAAAGCTGTCATAGAAAATAGTAATAAAAAGGATGCAAAAATTGAGACAATGTATTCTATACAAGCTGTTAGTAGTGATGAGATGAAAAAGGGAGAGACATATCTCTCGTATATGAAGAAAAATTTAGAAGTATTAAAGAAAGTTTTAAATTAATAGTTAAGGGCTCGCAGTGCTCGCCCGTACAATGTAAATGTGATGTGTAGGGGCGGACATTTTGTCCGCCCAAGGGACGACAGGATGTCGTCCCCTACAATTGATATAAAAATGTATGGGCGAGTTTTACGAGCCCATATTCGTAGACACGAGTTATGCGAGTGCCACAGTATATGATAAAAAAACGGTTTACAAGTTTGTTGTTAACAACGATTTTATTACTTAGTTCAATAAGTAATATTTTTGCTGTAAACATCGCAACCATCGGCCTTGACCCTTCTCTTATCGCAACTTACCTTGCAGAAGATGAGAGTCAAAATACTGAGATTATAAATGTTGTAAATAATTTTATAATGAGTCACATAAGACCAAATATGACCGACTTCGAAAAAGAAATTGAGATCATAAAATACCTCGTTGCGACTGTGACTTATGATATAGATGAACTTTCAAATGATTCTTTTTTTATAAACGATAGTTATAAAGCTTATGGTGCACTTGTAAATCACAAAGCCGTCTGCTCTGGCTATGCGAAGGCATTTGATCTTATGGCGAAAACTTGTGGGCTTTCAACTACAGTTGTGACTGGCGAGGCGATTAATTCAGCAAGTCAAAATGGTGCACATGCTTGGAATCGAATATATCTTGATGGCGAGTGGTATAACGTGGATGTGACATTTGAAGACCCAATTACAAATATCACACTTCAGGCAAATCAGTTATTCAACAATTATATAAATTGCACCGATGCGGAATTTGCAAGTAATCACATAAGAGAAACAGGGCATAGTTGCACTGCGACCAAGTATGGAAAAAATGTTGTCACATATTATTTAAATACTGGCGTTGTCGATTTGAATGCGAATGTCGATTTGCTTAGGAAGCAATACGTGCAAGAGATTGCGATGTATAGTTTGGCAAATGATGAAAATGGAAAAAAATCTGCGATAGATAAACTGCTTTTAATTGGAGCGAAGTATGACAACAATTCAAATTTCATCGCAAGCAACAATGATTTAGAGATTACAACATATATATTGACACATCTCGTTGCAGGTGAAAATGTTGTCACTGTAGTCACTGGACCGAACACACAAAACTTATTTTCAATCGACTCAGGAACTTGGTTAAATGATTACATAACAATTCCGGGTAGATGCACGATGCAGAGAGTATTTTCATCTGATGGAAAATTTGATACAAGAATTTTGATATTTAAATTTGGTTAATATGTTTAATATAGTTTTACATGAACCTGAAAAACCTGATAACACTGGAAATATAGGCAGAACCTGTGTCGCAACTGGCTCTGCACTTCATTTGATTTATCCGATTGGTTTTCAACTTACGAGAAAGAATATTCACCATGCGGGGCTTGATTATTGGGAGAGGCTAAAGTTATTTACTCATGATTCTTATAATGAATTTTTGGAGTACATAAGGAGGGCTCGCCCGTACGAAGATGTAGGGGCGCAGTTTACAAGCCCAAGCAGGGGCGAGCACTGCGAGCCCACACTGTGGTTCGCAACTACAAAGGCTCACAAGAGTTATACAGATGTGAAATTTAATGATGGAGACTTTATAATGTTTGGAAAAGAATCCGCAGGAATTCCAGAAGAAATACTTGCGAGTGATGAAGAACACTGTATAAGGATACCGATGATAGAAAATGAGAGGTCGTTAAATTTGTCGAATTCGGTGGCGATAGTATTGTATGAGGCGTTGAGACAAAATAATTTCAATGGGCTTGTAGAAAAAGGTGAATTACATAATTTAAAGTACAAGTAACAAATGGGCGGATGGTATCCGCCCCTACGAGATTCGGGCTCGCAGTGCTCGCCCCTACAATGATGAGATTTGTCAACACATGGGACGACAGAATGTCGTCCCCTACAAAAAAAGGATCACAATGTAAATGTGATGTGTAGGGGCGGACATTTTGTCCGCCCAAGGGACGACAGAATGTCGTCCCCTACAAAAAAGGAGTATACATGAAGTATGAAAGAATTGCCATTGCCGTTCTTGACGGTGTCGGCATCGGAAAAAAAGATAAGGGAGATATGGTTGAGGCTGCATATATGCCAACTTATAAAGATATGATTAAAAATTCATTTGCAACCCCTATAGCAGCACATGGAACTGCAGTAGGACTTGCAAGTGATGACGATATGGGAAATAGCGAAGTTGGTCACAATGCACTCGGCAGTGGACAAGTCATTTCTCAAGGTGCTAAACTTGTAGACGAGGCAATCGCAACAAAAAAAATCTATGCGACAGACACTTGGAAAACTTTGGTAGATAATTGCAAACAAAATAATTCTAAGATGCATTTCATTGGTTTACTATCTGATGGAAATGTTCACTCAAATATTTCTCATTTGATTGATTTACTTAAGAATGCAAAACTTGCTGGAGTAAAAAAATGTTTTGTGCATGCACTTCTTGATGGACGAGACGTGCCATCTAAGTCAGCATTCAAATATATTGATATGATAGAAGATTGTTTCAAAGAATTAAACGATGACAATTTTCATGCGATGATTGCAAGTGGCGGCGGAAGAATGGTAATCACGATGGATAGATATAAAGCTGACTGGGAGATGGTGAAGAAAGGATACGATACTCATGTCCACGGAATAGGAAAATATTTTAAGTCAGCAAGAGAAGCAATTGAGACATATTACAATGAAGGATGTGATTCAGACCAATATCTTAATCCTTTTGTAATTGCTGATTCTGATACACCTGTTGGAAAGATTGAAGATAATGACAGTGTTATTTTATATAACTTTAGAGGCGATAGAGCAATAGAAATATCTATGGCATTTGATGATGATGACTTTACATTTTTTGATAGAGGAAAAAGACCAAAAGTTGTGTTTGCTGGAATGCTTGAGTATGATGGTGATTTGAAAATTCCAAAAAAATATCTTGTGAATCCACCACAGATTTCAAACACTCTCACCGACTTTATGGTTAAGAATAAACTTTATGAGTATGCAGTTTCAGAAACTCAGAAGTATGGACACGTGACATATTTTTGGAATGGAAACAGAAGTGGAAAAGTTAGTGAAGAGTATGAGACATATAAGGAGATAGCTAGTGACAATTGTCCGTTTGACGAGAGACCTTGGATGAAAGCCGGAGAAATAACTGATGCGATGATAGATGCGGTGCGAGATAAAAAATATTCATTCATTCGTTGTAACTTTCCAAATGGTGATATGGTGGGGCATACAGGAAATGTTGATGCGACAAGAGTTGCACTTGAGTGTGTGGATTTAGAGCTTACGAGACTTAGAGAGGAATGTAGAAAAAACAATGTGCTCTTACTTGTAGTCGCTGACCACGGAAACTCAGATCAGATGTTCGATTATAAAAATCAAGACCAGATAAGGACGGCTCATTCGTTAAATCCAGTGTGGTTCATAATTGACGATGACAAGAGCAAATTTACTGCAAATGATGGCAAATTCGGTCTTGCAAATGTTGCAGCAACCATCGTCACACTTATGGGCTATAAAGCCCCTGATGGGTGGGAGAAAAGTATTATAAAATAGAAAATTGTTAAAAACCTTAAAAATGGCAGAAAACTGCCATTTTTTGATGTTTTCATGGCTTTTTTAAGAATATGCAAATTATTAAGAATTTATTAATTTTTTGCTAAAAACTACAAAATATAGTGTTTTTTATGTATAATTAAGACATAATATAGAGCGAGTGGATTTTATCTATTCGTGGTTTTAGTGTACATTTTTGGAGGGCAGGCAAAAGTGTTGTTTTTGATATTGAAAAAAAGTAATAAAGGAACCCAACTATAAAAAAATGTTTACACGTTATAAAAAATTAATAGCAGTTATTCTTCTCATTGCCATGACAGTTTCAAACTCAGGCATGAGTGCTTTTGCTGTGTCAATTTCTCATTATGTTGATAAGGCAACTGAGGAAGCACCAGATAACAGCGATATCACTTATAGATATTACGAGCAGTTTTCTTACTCAAAAACAACTTACCTAATGAATGACAGTGAAGAAAGTGAGGATGGTGTAGGGGCAAACGAGGATGGTGTAGGGGCGAGCACTGCGAGCCCTGATGAAGAACCAGAAGAAACTGTAGGGGACGACATTTTGTCGTCCCACGAAGAAGAACCAGAAGAAGAAGTGAGCCCTGAAGAAGAAAGTGAAGAAACTGTAGGGGCGAGCCCTGCGAGCCCTTCAACAACATTCGATGACGAAGAAGAAACCCAAATTGATAATTATGATATAGAGCCTGAAGAAGACGAGACAGAAGTGGAGACTACTGCAAGCTCTGATGAAGAAAGTGAAGAGGTGAGTGAAGATGGTGTAGAGGCGAGCCCTTCAGATGCAAGAGCAAGCGATGAAGATGAGTTTGCACATAGTGAAGACGAAGAAGTCGAGCTTGCAACAAAAAGTGAGATTGAAGAGGCAGATGATGATAGGGATATCGCAACAGCAAGTGAAAGCGAAACTCAGAGCAACGAGTTGAGTGAAAGCGAAATAGCAACTGAGAGTGGGGCTCGTGAAACTCGCCCGTACGAGAGCACACAGAGTGAGATAGTTGAAGAAGAAAAAGTTGCAACAACAAGTGAAGTCGAAATTGCGACAGAAAGTGATGCTGAAGTTGCAAGTGCATCAGAACTGCTTCTTGACTTGGAGGTCGCATCTATTTCTATTGTTACAGATCTTTTTGGTGATACACCTATTGTAGGATCAAAGGTAATTTTTGGTTCCTATCCTCAGACAACTTCAAATGAAAATATAGTTGAACCTATAGAGTGGCACGTAATATCTGTGACAGGTGGAAGATATTATAGGCTATTATCAACAAAGACTATTGATAATAGAAACTATGATTCGACAAGAACCAATCCATATTGGTCAAATTCACAAATGAGAGAATGGCTAAATTCAACATTTTATGATAAAGCTTTTAATGCTACAGAAAAAGCTGCCATTATTAATACGAGTGTAGTGAATGGTGGAGCAACGGGAGGTAATACAACAGACAAGGTTTTCCTTTTAAGTACTTCAGAATTTAATGCTTTGACAGATGAGCAAAAGAAATCATCAACCACACAGTATACAATTTATAAAGCAGGAGTATCGCATTACACAGAAGACTATTGGCTAAGAACAATAGATGAGTCTAATAGAGCTAATGCATATTATGTAGAAGTGGGATATACTCCTAGTGTCTTATCACGTGCTATGTATAGTTATATGCCTGGAGTTAGACCTGTCATAACAATAGATGCAAACAATGTATTTTTCAGTGCTACTGAGTACAATTTAACACTTGAATTAGGAGGAGCATCTTTCAATGCGTATTCATCATGGGGTGCAGTGACAAAATATCGTTCAGGATATGAAATGGACCTTCCAAGATTAGTAGAGATGACAAATATACCAGAAGGATGTGCATTGGGTGGATGGGAAGATAGTAGTGGAAATGTATATAGAAAAATACCTACAACAATGACAGGCAACCTTACATTGACAGCAAAATGGATAGAAGAAGGAATTAGACCTGCCTGGTGGGGGGTAGAAAGTGATGGAGTAACACCAGTAACTCGAGGACCAAATGGATATCGACCAGTAAACATAACTAATATAGAATTAAGAAATAGCAACGATGATATTGTAACAACTTATGATGACTATTGGGAAGAAGGTGGGTATGATTTTTACCTTGTGGGTAAAAAAGTTATTATAAGAAATAGAGAAGGAAGTAGGATTAAAACCATAGCAACTGCTAGCCGTTTATTTAGTCGAATAGGGACTTCTGGGTATTCGACTTTTGAGAACGTAATTGCCATTCATAATTTAAGATATTTAGATACATCTAAAGCGACAACATTTAACTCTATGTTTGCATATTGCTCTAAATTGGAAACTATAGATTTGACAAGCTTTCAAACGAGTAATGTAACAGATATGGCAGCTATGTTTTTAAATTGTAGAGAATTAAAATCAATAGATTTAAATGGTTTTGATACATCAAAGGTCACTACAATGAACAGGTTGTTTTCAAATTGCTATGCACTTAAAAACCTCTATCTTAATCTAATTGACACACGCAATGTAACAGATATGACATCTATGTTTTATAATTGTGCTAGTTTGTTGCAATTGGATGTAAGTAATTTAAATACATCAAAAGTAACTACTATGCTAAGTATGTTTGCAGGATGTTTTCAAGTTCCAAAATTAGATGTATCAAACTTTGACACTAGCAATGTAACAGACATGTCAGGCATGTTTCAACAAATTGATAAAGTAAAGGTATTGGATTTAAGAAATTTTGACACAAGAAAAGTAACAAGGATGGATCAAATGATATCATATAATAGTAATTTAGAGACCATACTTGTCGGAGAAAACTTTTCTACTGCGGCTGTAACAAGCTCTTGGTATATGTTTAGTGATGACGACAAATTAGTCGGAGGTAAAAGAACAGCATATGCAGATGCACGGGTGGAAGATGCGACATATGCCCGAGTTGACAAAGGACCAACATCAAGTTCGCCAGGATATTTTACAAGACATGTTCATAAAGACTGTGGACTTGAAGATAATAATACTTGTAGACATCAGCTGCTTCAAGACATTCATGAAAATATAGAGTGGGATTATGTTACAAATGGTATAAGTGCAGAGGATTTTAAAACATTACTTGAGACAGCTGGAGACAAACATTTATTCCTATTATCAGATATAGGAACAGAAGGCTCATCAGATGATATAGCGATAACCATAAGAGGAAATGTGAACTTATGCCTAAATGGTTATTCACTTCACAATGTTCGATTTGCAGAGAATACAACAAACTATAAACTCACTATTACTAACTGCTATACCGAAACGTCTACTATCACACAGAGCAATTCAAGTCTCAATATATTTACTAAAAATCATGCAAACATCTTGGGAGTAAATAATAACATAAGAATAAAAGCACATGGAATATATTATGTAGGAAATAATACCAATGCAAATAAAACTGTAAACTTCTTTGATACCACTTTAACTCCTTACAATGACACACAGGTATCAAGATATAATATTTATACTAATACTAATAACCAAAGTCAACAGACAACTATAAATTTTGAAAATACCACCATTACAGGATTTAAATCCTATGGTGTGATTTCTAATGCAATGAAGGTGACATTAAAAGACTCAACTATATCAACTACTTCATCAACTCAATATCTAATTAATGCTGCAAGCTATGGCGGTGTTACACTTAAGGGCAATAATAATATTAGCAATAATACAAACTCTGGCTCAAACAGTTTATTACTTAGCACCTCATATTTTAATGTAGAAGATGGCACAACAACAATATCTAACAACACACTTACAAACCAAAGCAATGTAAGTGTTTTAAGACTTACATCTTCATTTAATATAGCTGCGGGAGCAAAATTATCACTTAAGAACAACAAACAGAAAAAAATAGACTATTCTAAAAAAGTAGTATTTATTGATAACAATAACTCATCTATACTTGGAGATTTAGAAATATGTGATAATAAATTTGTAAGTGAGTCTAGATTAGCACCTACTGTTATCCCTTCAGCACTTAGCATATCAGCAGGTAAGAGTATCACAGTCGGAAGTGGTGTTATAACTATAAAAGATAATAAAGTATATTCAGATGATGATGGAACAATAGAAAATACTGAGCAGCCAATTATTCAAGCATATGCACTTACAACTGATAATTCAACACCGTTTTTTGTTCAGCAGCATGGAACTAAGTTTAACAAAAATTCAGTAATAGGCAGCATTGGTTTCTCACAGACAAACGGATACGGTATAGTGATGAAAGACTGGAGAACAAATGCAGAAGATAAAAAATCATACATAGAAAATATAATTGCAGATAAGAAGAGAATATCAAATGTAGATATAGGTATAAAAGATCAAGATTTAATTATAAATAGATTTAAAACGGTAAAATTCTATACTTATTACAATGGAGAGAAGGTGCAGGTAGCAACAGAGTCTGTCTTTTTGAATTATCATTTACTTAAGGAAGATATAGATGACCCAGAGGATCCAGCACCAGTTAAAAGAGTATTTTTGGGATGGGCACTTAATACAGATGAAAACCCTGATGATATCATTGATATAGAAAACTACATTATAACTGAGGACACAGAATTATATGCTGTATTTGAAAACCACTATCACAAGATCTGCGGTGTGGCATCAGGTTCAGTATGTACTCATACATTAGTTACAGATACTCATGACTCTGTAGAGTGGGTGCCAGTTGAAAAAGATATGACACCTGAAGACTTCAAAGTTCTACTTGAGTCACCTGGAATTAAGTACCTATATCTTTTGTCTAATATAGGCATAGAAGGTTCAAGAAATCACCAAGCAATAGTTATAACTGATGATATTTATATCTGTTTGAACGGTTTCTCAATGCACAATATTCGTTTTGACCCAAATGATACAACTAAAAAGGTAAATATAACAAACTGTAAGAACACAAATTCATTTATGACTTTGAGTGAAATGCGTTTTGATCTTTTTAATAAAAACAATGCAAATATATTTGGAATCAATAAGAATATTACTATGAAAGCAGACGGCATATTTGTTATAAATGACGATTTTAATGCACAAAAAACTCTAAACTTCTACGATGCCAGCTTTGAGCCATATGACACTTCAGTAGTGTACAAAATGAACATTTCTAATTATGACGATGAAGCAGTGCAGGCAACACTGAATATTGAAGACTGTGAATTTAGTGGATTTAATTCAGGTGGACTTATATCAGGTGCTATAAAATTGACTATGAAGAACACTAAGATTCAAAATATAACTTGTGATTATGAGGTCATTTCAATTGGTGAATATGGAAGTCTTACACTCTATGGAGATAACGAATTCAAAAATTGTACACAGACAGGTTATGGAAACCTATTTCATATAAATAGTGATTTTAACATAGAAAATGGAACTGCAACATTTGAAAACAATAATGGTACGGGTGATTCTATTAATTTTCTAGAAGTAACATCGCTTAATATAAATACCGGTGCAAAACTTATAATCAATAATAACAAGATAAAGCAAGCAAATTATGATCAAAGAATGTTGTTATTAAACAGTAGTGCGAAAATTCTTGGAGATTTGACTATAACGAATAATAAATTTACCGAGAGCAGTGGAACAAGCACTTATAAGATGATGGCACTTACAGCGGCTGCAAATTCTATGATAGTTGGTACTGGCAGTATAGTAATAAAGAATAATGATGTGTATACTGACGAGGAAGGAACGGTAAGAAATACCGAACAGCATGTCTACCCGCTATACAGCACTATAACTGACAACTCAACTGCACTATTTGAAATGGAACCAGGATGTAAGTTTAGTAAAGACACTTATATAGAGGGAATAGCATTCAGCCAGGCAGATGGGTTTGGATATATTTTGAAAAACTGGGATACACTGGCTGAAGATGTTGAATCATTTAAACATAATATTTTTGCAGATAGATATGACAATGAATTGCTTCTTGCTGCTATTAAAGATGGTGATTTGATAATAAATATTTTCAACACTGTTGACTTTGTCGTTATGGATGGTGACCGCGAAATTGTAGTTGCAACTCAAAGTGTGCTGAGAAATTATTATATCAAGAAAGCATCGACACCATCGGATGTGACAGGACTTGGACGACTATTTATGGGTTGGTCACTTGACAAATACGGCGGCGAAGATAGTATAATCGATATTTATTCATTATTGATTAATGAAGATAAGAAACTCTATGCAGTATTTAGGTCGCATGTCCATAAACTATGCGGTATCTCTACAGCTAGTACTTGTACTCACGATGGAAATACACATACAACTTCTGTCAACTGGATGGCGCTACTAAAAGAAGTTAAAGACGAAGACATAAATGATTATCTAAATGGCACAAAGGGAGGTTTGGGTCAGTATATTTGTTTGCAGAAAAACATTACACTTACTTCTGAGCAAATCACTCTTACAAGAGATATAAACATTTGTCTAAATGGCTACTCAATTACTGGTAGCTTCAAAGAGAGTGAACACAAAGTATTAATCACCAACTGCCAAGACACTGTATCAAAGATAGGAAATACCGACATGGAAGTGTTCAACAATGTGAACTTCGATATATATGGTATAGATAAGAGCGGTGTGAAAAATATAAATATAGTTGGTGGAAGGTATATACATATTGACACAACTAGTTCAAAGCAGGTGTATATTTATAATGCGACATTTGTTAAGAAGAAGACTACAGCAGCAAATGACTACGATGCAATATATGTTGGCAATGCGGAAGGTAGAAAAGAAATTACATTTGATAATGTGAATGTAGAATCAACTTCTGTAACAGATTCTCAATATACAAACACTAATTTTATGGCATCTGAGGGCTCTAAGGAGAACACAAAAATAAGCTTTAAAAATGTAAATATTTCGGGATACACTTCTTATAAAGTTCAATTGATATATAGTGTAAGTGCGACTATTAATTTCTATGGCACAAATATAATAACAAACAATACTGGAAACGATGTAATCATAGATAATAGAATATTAGGAGCATTTGATTCAGATATAAATATTGTTGATGGAGAATTGTTCATAAATAATAATAAGATAACTAGTGGAAATGTATTATATATAAATGAAAATACAAAACTTGTAATTAATGAAAATGCTGAACTTGAAATATCAAATAACCGTATAAGAAAACATAATTATCAAGGTGTAATTAATTCGATTGGAAAAATTGAAGCATTTGGCAAATTAAGAATACAAAATAATAAAATTGTTGAAGCAGTTGGTGAGTCATTTGACATTGCTGCTGGAATTCTTAGGTCGGAAAGATCTTCAATAAAAATAGGAAACAACCCTATAATTATAAATAACAACAATGTATATGAGGACGAGGAGGGAACTATAATTAATCCTGAGCAGACGGTATTTGCGATATGGAGTATGGCAACAAACTTTAATACACCAATCTTTGTCCAACAAGAAGGAACTAAATTCTCAAAAGATTCTATAATAGATGGTATTGGATTTGAAGGTGATAGAGCATTCGGTTACATAATTAAAAACTGGAACGAATCGACTGCAGAAGATTATGAAGGATATAATAATAATTTCAAAATTAATACATTTAGAAATGAAGGCAAAAACTTATCTATAAATAAATATAAAGGTGGCATAGTTATAGCCTGCTTCTACAATATAGAGTTTATGTATGATGAAACTACATATGTGCCTACAATTTCAACTCAGTCAGTATTTGTAAATGAATATATAGAAAAGGTGGCATCGCCATCTCATCCAAGTGGCAAGAGCAAATATTTCTTAGGATGGGCAACAAAATCAGATGCGACAAAAGATGAAGTCATAGATATATATGTAAGACCAGTAAATGCTGATATAAAATTATATACAGTCTATGAAGAACACAAGCATAAAATATGTGGATTAGATATAGGCAGTGCATGTAATCACACTGGAATTGATGACCACAGTGAAAATATTGATTTTGATGTTATTACAAATGAGTACATAAGTAAGAATGGTTTCCCAAAATCTGGAAATTATTATCTAAGAGAAGATATAACATTGAGAGCATTCGTGCAAGTGAATGACACACTAAACCTATGTCTCAATGGATTTGAATTAAAAGAGGTTAGATTTAGTTCTGACAACAATTCTACTATCAATATAACTAACTGTGATGACGATGCGACAAGCATTAAAGCTCTTACAAATCCTGAAGCAAGCACTACACAAGAGACATATGCATTATTTAACACTATGAATGTAAATGTGATAGCAGCAAAGGGAACTATCGATATTAATGCAGACCACATAATCAATACAGAGTATGTGAGTGTAAAGCAAGACCAGACATTCTACAATGTGAATTTTAAAAATGTCACAAGCAACATAACAAGAGGCGCAGTATTTAAAGTTTCTTACACTGCGAATCTAAATAGCATTCTTAGAATAGTAGAATCAAACATCAGTGACTATAATATTTTGGGAAATAGTTTATTTGATACACAAAATGTCATCACTGAGTTTGAAAATACAACAATAACTGACAATACTACAAATAATTCATTGTTCAACAATGCAGGAACAATTGAATTCTTATATACAACAATTGAGGGAAATAATGTAGCTAAAGATTTTATAAGATCAGCAAATGCAAATTCAGTAATTAATATATTAGACGGAAATGAATTTAAAGAAAATATAGTTGGTGGACATTTCATCTATGCACTAAATGGAATTACATTTGATGGTTCAAGTACTATAAATAGAAATACTTTTAATAATAACAACGAAGCAAAACCATTTATCTGGGCTAATGCAAGTGAGCCTATAGAGTTTTTAAATGGCAATATTATAATATCAGAAAATGTAGATGGTGCTACAAGTAATTCACCATATAGTTTTGTTTATACTGAAAATGATTTGAGAATAGTTAATAGTGCAAAGGCAATCATTAGGAATAATAGACTTAAAAATAGCACAGGTAATTATTCTATCATTTATAATGCCAATAATTCTAATTTGATTACTTTAGATAATTCGGGCAGCCTTGAAATATTTGACAATGAAGTGCAGCAGAATGCACCAAATGACAATATTAAGGCTGCAATTTTAGTGTCTAAAAATAAAAAGATTAATATATCAAGTGGATCAATAATTATAAATGGAAATACAATAACAGGAACAGAAAGTGGCAACACTCATATGTTCGGAATATATAGTGAAGAGACAAACAACACTACTGCTATATTTAACCAGACTTCAAACAAATTTAACAAAAATAGTTTTATAAATTCTATCGGGTTTGCAGAAAGAGATGGATTTGGACGAATAATTGATAATTGGACTGAGTTGACTGCTGAAGATGTTGAATCTTATAAAGATATCTTTATAGGAGATTCATATGGAAAGACAGGAAGAAAATTAGTTGCAGTTTATGATGAAGAATATAAATTTGTAGCACTAAGTGAAAGATACATTGTTAATTTCCTTTATAACGATGGAAGTGATATAGGAATTGCTTCGCAGTCAATTATAAGAGGTAAGGTAATCGCGGCAGTTGCTACTCCATCAGATCCTACTGGAAGAGAAAGAGAGTTTATGGGCTGGGCTACTAAATCTGATGCTACACTTGATGAAATCATAGAAACTATGACATATGAGATATATGAAGATACAAATTTCTACACAGTATTCCAGTTATTTGAAGAACATAAGCATAAAATATGTGGATTATACACTGAAGGTAGTTGTATGCATAACGGAGTGCTAGCACATAGTGGTTTTGTGGAATATGAGGCACTTACTTCAGTTTATATTAGAAGACACGGATTCCCTACAAGTGGAAACTTCTTCCTTTTTGAAGATTTAACCATAACTACAGAAGTTACTGTAAGTGACACTTTGAATCTTTGCTTAAATGGAAAGACACTCAATTTTGTTAAGTTTACATCATCTGACAGAAAAGAAGTAAATATCGGCAACTGCCAAGTAGCAAATGCAAGTATAAGAGCTGCAGCAGACGAAATCTTATTTGACGGTGTAGTTCCTAAACTTTTGTCTGTTGGTGGGCCTATAGATATCTATGCTGACTCAGTTATAGCATTTGAAAATGCAACAAGTGTAGATAGAATAGAATCATTAAACATAGCATTTAGACCTGTATCAAGCAGTGTGACAAGAAATGTTGTATTTGGAACTTCTTATAGTGCTGAGAATGGAAGCCGAGTGTTTATAGCATCTTCGTCTATTTCTAATTATAACTTAACTTCGGGTTCACTTATATTAAATCATAATAATACTTGGTTTGCACAAAAGCTTTACATATATAATAATGATATTAGTGCTCATATGCTCAACAATGAAGGTTCGTTCACTATGACAGAGGTAATAGCATCTGCCAATACCATTCACTTAAGTGCAATTCAAAACAATGTGACAGGAGCAAGTGTAACATATCGCAGTGGTACAGTATTTGCCAACAATAAATTCTATAGACAATTTTTATACAATAGCAGAGAAATAAGATACGATGGAGATTTATCTTTTATCAACAACGAATATAACATAGGAAGTGATGCCTATGCATTTATGCATTCAAATTATACATCTGCAACTACTTTTATAAATGGAACAGTATTGTTTGATGGAAATAAAGATATGACAACAAACAACCGTGCAAGTTCAGGTTTTCTATATTTTGAAGCAGGGGTTAATGTATATAATAGCACGAAAATAATTATAAGAAATAATAAATTTGTTAAGACAACAGGAAGTCAGTCAATTTTCACAATTCAGAGTGGCGGTAGTTTTCTAACACTAACAGGAACAGCGCAAATTAGAATCGAAGATAATGAATACCGTCAAGACATTAATACCGATAGTTTAGTTACTGCATTTTATGTGAGAGCTGGACAACAGATAACTATGGCAAACAGTTCATTCTATATTAAAAATAATAGAATAACAGGAAGTTATAGTGACAGAAACCATATGTATGGACTATATTCAGGTGCATTAAATGAAAGTACTCCTATATTTGTCCAGTCGTCTGGAAACTTTAGCGATGAAAACTATATTGACAGTGTGGCATTTGGAACCGAAAGTGGGTTCGGTGTAATTACTGAAAATTATGTAGGCACTGAGGACCCAGTTGAGCTTGCGAAGAGAATTGTAGCAGACCCATATAAGAGACATTCACTTAAGACCATAATAGATGGAAATAGACTTATAATCGGTGATGCATTTAATGCTGAGTTTAAATACGAAGATGATACTTATATACCAACTATACCTACACAAAGTGTAATAGCAGGAGAGTTTATAGAAAGAGTTGCAACACCTTCTGATCCAAAAGGAAAAGGAAGAAAGTTCTTAGGATGGGCAACGAAGTCAGATGCAAATCCTAAAGATTTGATTGAGATAACAACTTATGTATTGACAGAAGACACGGTGTTCTATGCTATATTTGAAACTCACATGCATACTATTTGTGGAGTTTCTACAACTTCTTGCACGCACACACTATTGCCAGAGAAACATGATATAGTAGCTTGGAATGAAATAGTAGAAAATGCAACTATAGATGAATTTAAATCTGCAATGGAAGTCAACAAAGAGAAAAATTTATGTCTCACATCAGACATAGGAGATGAAGCGGGTTCAGAATATGTAACTATAACTTTGACAGCTGACACATATCTCTGCTTAAACGGACACTCAATTCATAATGTCAGATTTAACCAGTCAAACTATAAATTAGTAATAACAAATTGTAAACCAGTAGTTTCTCATATCACAAGAAATACCGACGACGGTGTATTATTCATTTCAAATGATGTTGATATCTACGGAAGAGATAATAACATCAATGTAAAAGGCTTTAATGTATATAATAATACTCAGAATACAGAAAAAGCATTTAATGCTTATAGCGTTTCATTTACTCAATTTGATAATAGCATTGAGGCAAACCAAGTATTTACTACACCAACAGACAATGCTTCACAGCTTGTAAGTATGAAGTTTGAAGATGTAGAGATATATAATTTCAATGCAACAGCCTTATTTGGCAGAGCATTGGAATTGACATTGAAAAATTCACGAATTAATGGAAATAAAGCTGAGAGAAGCCTATTTGATATAACATCAAATGGAAAAGACATAGTATTTGAAGCAAATAATGATATTTATGACAATGAATCAATAGGTGGAAGTAGAGCACTTATTGACACTGCTAAGAATATAATTATAGAGAAGTCAGCAACATTAAATGTTTATAATAATAAAATTGAGAGAACATACCAAGATCAGAAGTTCTTAGAGTTTAAGAACGGGGATAAGATACTTGGTAATCTTGTTGTGTCTGAAAACAAATTTGTATCAGCCGTAGGTGCAAGCAACAATATTTCAGCAGCAGCCTATGTATTAAGTGGTGCAACAGTGACAGTTGGAACAGGAAGTATAGTTATAAAAGATAATGATGTGTATACTGATGCAGATGGAACTATAAAGAATACAGTTCAAAAAGTTTATCAATTGTATAGTGCAAATGATGATGATACAACTCCTATATTCACACAGAGTGCTGGAACTAAGTTTGCTACTTCATCTTATATTGCAGGTATTGGATTTGCTCACACTGAAGGCTTTGGACATATAATTGATAATTGGACGGCAGAAACTACCGATAATGTAGATGCATATAATGATATATTCGTAGCAGAGACATTTAGAAAAGAAGCAAATAAATTGGAGACTATACTTATAAATAATAATGTCATAATAAATGCTGTATTTAAGGTTGCATTTATGTATGATGATGATGCTTATGTGCCAGGCTTATCAACTCAATCAATACTTAAAAATAAACATATAACTGCTGTTGCCTCACCTTCAGATCCAACTGGTGCTGGTAGAATATTTATAGGTTGGGCAACAAAGTCAAATGCAAATAAGGAAGATATAATAGATTTTGCTAGTTTTGCTGTGACAAAAGATATAAAACTCTATGCAACATTTGTAAAGCTACCATTGAATCCTGGAGAAGATATATTCTTTGGTATTTATCCACAGTCATCAGATGATGAATATGTATATGACCCACTTAGATGGAAAGTTGTTGATGTGGTAGGTTACAGAGCACTCTTAGTTGCTGAAAAAATAATTGGCAATGAACAATATAATTCAGTAGATGAAGCTACAACTTGGGAAACAAGCTCTATAAGAACTTGGCTCAATAATACATTCTACAACTATCCAAATTCATTCACTGATGATGAGAAAGATGTGATAGAGAATAGATCAGGCGACAAGTTCTTCTTACTAAGCATAGAAGAAGCTCGTGATATGTTTGAAAACGATGAAGCAAGAAAAGCAGAGAAGACAAGAAGAGTAAGCTTGGCAGAGAATAGATACTACTTGCGTTCAGTAGGTAGTGGAGATAATAGAGCAGCTGCAGTAAATGCAGATGGTTCAATAAATGCAGTAGGAGGAATAGTAACAGATACAAGTTACGGAACTCGTCCAGCATTCTATGCAGATATCACATCAAAACTTCTAAATGCAACTTATAGTAATATCACTTGGGATTTGACTGGAAGAAACTTGATAGACGATTCTAACTGGTTAGATATGACAACATATAGGGAAGGATTTGTGACAAAACTTCCTACAGCAGATAACTTCACAGATGGAAGTAACTTTAAAGGATGGCAGATAAATGACAGTGATGAGTTCTATAAAGAAATACCAGAAACTATCACTGGAGATATAACTCTTAAAGCATTCTTTGGATTTAAAGTAGAGTTTATGTATGATGAAAGCACTTACATACCAACTATTGCAACTCAGAATGTATTAGTAAATGAATATGCAAAAGCAGTGGCAACACCATCAGACCCAAAAGGAAAAGGAAGAAATTTCATAGGTTGGGCAACTAAGTCAGATGCAACTGAGGATGATGTAATTAAAATTGATGAGTATCAAATAACAGATGACACAATATTCTTTGCAGTATTTAGTTCGCATAATCATAAGATATGTGGTATAGGAACAATGTCTTGCACACACACAATAGTTGATGGAACTCATGCGGTAGTTGAATGGTATCCAATTGGCAAAAAGATAACTGTTGCCGAGTTTAAATCTAAACTTGAGACAGATGATATAAAGTATTTATACTTAGAATCAGATATAGGAATTGAGGGAAGCTCTAACTATGAGTCAATTGCAATAGGTGGAGATACATACATCTGCTTAAATGGTCATTCAATTCACAATGTGAGATTTAATACTACAACTTATAATTTGACTATTACTAACTGTCAAGAGACTATATCAAGTATCACAAGAAATACAGATGATGCAACTATATTTAATTCTAACAATGTAGACATCTTCGGTGTAAATAAGAATATCGCAATCAAAGGTTACAACATTTACACAAATTCAGTAACTGAAACTAAGGCATTTAATGCTTATGATGTGACATTTACTCAATACAATACAAATGTAGATGCCAATCAAGTATTTGCAACATCAGTAGATAATGCTTCACAATTAACTTCTATGAAGTTTGAGAAAGTAAATCTAAGTGGCTTTAGTGGAAATGCTTTATTTAGTAGAGCACTTGGAATTACACTTAAGAATGTCAACATTTATGACAGTAAATTTGAGAGAACAATATTTGACATAGGAGCAAATGGACAAGACATAACACTTGATGGAAGTGTAGATATTTATGGCAATGAATCAATAGGTGGAAGTAGAGCACTTATTGACACTGCTAAGAATATAATTATAGAGAAGTCAGCAACATTAAGTGTTTATAATAATAAAATTGAGAGAACATACCAAGATCAGAAGTTCTTAGAGTTTAAGAACGGGGACAAGATACTTGGCAGTCTTAATGTGACTGAAAACAAATTTGTATCAGCTGTAGGTGCAAGCAACAATATTTCAGCAGCAGCCTATGTATTAAGTGATGCAACGGTTACAGTTGGAAGTGGAAGTATAGTTATAAAAGATAATGATGTGTATACTGATGCAGATGGAACAATAAAGAACACAAGTCAAAAAGTTTATCAACTATATGGTGCGACATATGATGCGACAACTCCATTACTTGTACAAGAAAGTGGAACTAAGTTTGCAACTTCGTCTTACATTGATGGAATTGGCTTTGCTAATATAGAAGGACTTGGTCATATAATTGACAACTGGACTGCCGATACTACTTATAATGTTAACTCATATAAAGATATATTTAAACTTGAACCATTTAGAAGAGAAAACAGGAACTTGAAGGTATTATTGTATAGAGACAATGTAATAATCTATACAACTTATGATGTAGAATTTATGTATGATGAAACTACATACACCGGAATTGCTACTCAGTCTATACTTAAGAATAATTATATTGAAAGTGTGGCCTCACCATCAGACCCACTCGGAAAAGGAAGAATTTTCGTAGGCTGGGCAACTAAGTCAAATGCTACTGAAGATGACGCAATTGTGATAACTAATTATCAGATAACGGAAAATATAAAGTTTTATGCAGTATTTAGTTCACATAGTCATAAGATATGTGGCGTGGCATCAGGTTCTGTCTGCACTCATACACTAGTGACAGATGAGCATAGAGTAGTTGATTGGGCACCTGTGCCTGTCAATATATCAGTTGGTGATTTTGCAACTTTGCTTCAGAGTTCAGGAGATAAATACTTATACCTAAGATCTAATATTGGAACTGAAGGCGGAGATCATGCTTCGGTGGTAATTACAGCAAATGTGAACATCTGCTTAAATGGATTCTCTATCCATAATGTTCGATTTGATGCAAATGACACAGACTTTAAAGTAACTATAACAAACTGCCAGGCAACAAGCGATGCAGCAATTACACAAAGTGATAACTCACATGATGTGTTTAATAAAAATTTTGTGAATGTGTATGGCATAAGCAAAAATATAACAATTAAATCAAATGGTATTTACTACACAAATGGAACATCTAATGCTCAAAAAACCTTAAACTTTTATAACGTGAAGTTTACTCAATATACGTCATCAGCAATCACGCGATACAATATATATACTTCAGATAACAGCACAGCTCGTAGAACAACAGTAACTTTAGAGTCTTGCGAGTTTAGCGGATTTAATTCACAGAGCATAATGAAGAATGCAATTATGCTCACAATGAAAGATACAAATATAAAAAATAATAGATCAACTCAGCAATTACTATCGCTTACATCTTATGGAAGCTTGAAATTAAAAGGCAATAACGAAATAAGTAATAATACAAATACTGGAACAGCTGGACTAATCTCAATGGAATCAGCTTTAAGTGTAGAAGATGGAGTTACAAATATTCATTCTAACTATATAACAGCAGACGCTCAAACATTCTTTACACAATCTGGAGCATTTACTATTGCAAAAGGTGCTAAGTTTACATTTAGCAGAAATAGGATGGCTAAGAGGGCTGGCTCTCAACAATTTATACTATTTGGAACCAATGATACAAAATTACTAGGTGACTTTGAAGTGAGTGGAAACAAGATAGTATCAGCCTCTGGTACTTCTACATATATTACGAGAGCGGTTGACATGCAATCATATAATGCAACAGTTGGCTCAGGAAGCATAATAATTAAGGGAAACGATGTATACACAGATGCAAGTGGAAATAACAAGAATAGACAGCAGCATGTATATGGATTATATAGTGCTATAACCAATAATTCTTCTCCGTTACTTACTCAAGAGACTGGAACTAAATTTGCTACAAGTTCTATGATTGACAGTGTGATGTTTAGCCAAACTAATGGATTTGGTGTCATTATGAGAGATTGGACCACTAATACAGAAGATGTGGACTCATATCTTACTAGTATAGTAGCCGATAGAACTAGACGCTCTACACTTAAAACTGTGTTAAATGGTGCAAATTTAGTGATTAATGATGGTTACTATGTAGAGTTTATGTTCGATGAAAGAACTTATGCTGGCATAGCAACTCAGGCTATAATAGTAAATGGTAATCCACACCCAGTATCAACCCCTGCTGACTTAAGTGGAGAGAACAGAACATTCCTTGGATGGTCAGAGACACCACTAGATAAAGAAAACCTAGTAGATTTAGCTTCATATAGAGTGACAAGAGATATAAAATTATATGCTATATTTAACTATCACATTCACACAATCTGCGGTGTAGCATCTGAATCTTGCACACACAGATTAGTTGATGAAGTTCATAGTGCTGTTAAGTTTAAAGAGATAGAAAAAGGGACAACGGTCAATGAATTTAAAGTAATAATTGAAGATGCAAATGAGAAGTATTTGTTCCTTGATACTGATATAGGAATTGAAGGAAGTTCAGACTATCAAACAATAACTCTTACAGCCGACACATATCTCTGCTTAAATGGACACTCAATTCACAATGTGAGATTTAATGCAACAAATTATAATTTAACTATAACTAATTGTCAAAGGACAGTATCAAGCATCACAAGAAATACAGATGATGCAACTATATTTAATTCTAACAATGTAGACATCTTTGGTGTAAATAAGAATATCGCAATCAAAGGTTATAACATTTACACAAATTCAGTAACTGAAACTAAGACATTTAATGCTTATGATGTGACATTTACTCAATACAATACAAATGTAGATGCTAATCAAGTATTTGCAACATCAGCCGACAATGTATCACAACTAACTTCTATGACATTTGAGAAGGTAGATATAAGTGGATTTAATGGAAATGTCTTATTTAATAGAGCACTTGGAATTAGGATTAAGGATGTCAATATAAGTAACAACAAATTTGAGAGAACGATATTTGACATTGGAGCAAATGGACAAGACATAATACTTGATGGCAACGTGGATATCTATGCTAACGAAACATTAGGCGGTAATAGAGCACTTATAAACACAACTAAAAACATATTAGTAGAAAGAACTGCAACACTTTCTGTAATCAATAATAAGATTGAGAGAACATACCAAGATCAGAAGTTCTTAGAGTTTAAGAATGGTGATAAGATGCTTGGTAAACTTGTCGTGACTAATAATAAATATATATCAGCAACTGGCTCAAGTAACAACATTTCATCAGCAGTTTATGTGATAAATGGTTCTTCAGTGACAGTTGGAACTGGAAGTATCGTTATAAAAGATAATGATGTCTATACTGATGCAACAGGAACAATCAAGAATACAGTTCAAAAAGTTCATCAATTATATTCAGCAACAGATGATGGCAATAGTCCTATATTTATTCAAGAAAGCGGCAGCAAATTTAATTCATCATCATTTATCGGTGGAATTGGATTCGCTCATGTAGAAGGATACGGACATATCATCAATAATTGGACTACGGAGACTGCAGAGGATGTAGAAGCATATAAAAATATTTTCATAACAGAAACATTTAGAAAAGAAAGAAATGATTTAAGAACATTACTTTACGAAAATAATGTAATCATAAATGCGGTTTATGATGTTGAGTTTATGTTTGATAAAGATACACGAGTGCAAGAGATTGCAACTCAATCAGTTCTAAAATATAAATATGTAACTACAGTTGCTTCGCCTTCTGACCCAACAGGGGCAGGAAGAACTTTCCTTGGCTGGGCAACTAAGTCAGATGCAGATAGAAAAGATGTAATTAATATTTATCAATATCCTATAAAATCAAATACTAAATTCTATACAGTTTATGATTCGCATATTCATACAATATGCGGTGTGGCATCAGGCTCTTGCACTCATTCACTTGACACAAATGTTCATAGAGCTGTTATGTGGAGCGGTGTAGAAGAGGGCATAGGAACAAGTGAGTTTAAGACATTGCTTGAAGAACCAAGAGAGAAGTATATATATCTTAATTCAAATATTGGTGTAGAAGGTAGTTCAGATTATAGGTCAGTTGTATTGACTGCGGACACATATATTTGTCTTAATGGTTTCTCAATTCACAATATAAGATTTAATCAGACGGCATACAAGCTTGTTATAACTAACTGTCAGAATACGATATCTAATTTGACAAGAGATACTGACGATGGAAATATGTTTACAGCAAATAATGTAGACTTATATGGTGTAAATAAGAATTTATTAGTAAAAGGTTATAGCATTTACAACAATTCAACTAATGCAAATCGCAGCTTTAATGCTTACGATGTAAGATTTATTCAATATGACTCAAGCATACAAGGAAATCAAGTATTTTCAACTTCTGCTGATAGTGCAGCACAATTCACAAGTATGAAACTTGAGAAGGTTGATATTAGCGGCTTTAATGGAATGGTTGTATTTAATAGAGCATTGGGTCTCTCTGTAAAAGATATCACTATATCTAATAACAAGATGGAGAGAACAATATTTGATATATCAACAAATGGCAGTGATATAATATTCGCTGGAAATAACAACATTGATAACAACGAGATAGCTGAAACTGGAAAGGCTATAGTTGGCACTTCTAAAAATATAATAGTAGAAAAAGCTGCAACTCTTTCTGTCACACATAATAATATAAAGAGAGATACACAAGCACAAAAATTCTTAGAATTGAAGAATGGAGATAAAATACTTGGTTCATTAATTGTAAAGAACAATAAATTTGTCTCTGCTACTGGAACAAATGAAAATATCGCATCTGCAATTTATATGGCGCAGGGTCAAACTGTAGTAGTTGGTTCAGGAAGCATAGTGATTAGCGACAATGATGTCTACACAGATGAAAACGGCAATACAAAGAATAATCAGCAACATGTTTATCAATTATACTCAGCAACAAATGATAATTCTACAGCAATATTTACTCAAGAGAATAATACTAAATTTAAGGCCTCATCATATATAGCTGGCATAAGCTTTAATCATGCAGATGGCTATGGACATATTATTGATAATTGGACTTACGCAACTGCAGAAAATAAAAACAAATTTGATAGTATATTTAAGGCAGATAGTTATAGGATTGAGTCAAAGAGACCAATGGTTGCTCTTGAAGAGAATAATGTAATCATTACTTCATCTTACTATGTTGAATTTTTCTTAAGTGAAGGAGTGTATGCATCTGATGTAGCAACTCAAAGTGTCGTTAGAAATGGAAAAGTTAAGCCAGCAACACCATCACTAATAGTTGGTGCTGAGAAATTCTTAGGCTGGGCAACTTCTGTAGATGAAACACAGTATTGGGACTATGAAAATGACAGAGTTACTGCAGATACAAAACTCTATGCTAAATTCCTTATGGGTGAAACTCATCTACATAAGGTCTGTGGCATATCATCAACTTCAACATGCTTAACTCATACTGAGTCAGACTTTGGTGACCATACTTCAAATATATTCTATGAACCAGTTACTAAGAGTGATATGGTAGATAAAATTAGTTCTATTGCTGCTGAGAGTGAAGTAAGTATCTACTTGGTAGAAGATGTAATAAGTGATACTCCAGTTGTTGTCTATCTTGGAAATGCAACAAATGGCACAAGAGCAAATCCAGCTGAAGCTGTGATTAATATTTGCTTAAATGGTCATATCTTAAAAGGATATACATTCGTAACAAGAAATAAGAATATAAATATCAATATTACTAATTGTCAAGACAAATTATCAACTATAACAAATATTTCAAGTGATGCATTTGCTAAAGGTGGCACATACACATATACTCAAGTAACAAATACTTATACAAGTTCTTCAAGAGTTGATTTGAGATTATTTGGAAATAAAGATAAGAACTTGAAACTTGTATCTGATAAGATAGTAGGATGGTCACCTGCAACTACTACAAGATATTCAACATTTGCTTCTGACAATGTAGTATTTACTGAGTATTCAAATGCCAATAATAAATTGCTACTTGATAAATTAAACACTGACCCATATATTTATAACTCAGTATTTGATAAGTTCACTAATGTCGATAACATAATGACGAGAAATAGTGGAAATGCAACTTATAAACTTAAAGATTCAGTATTTAGTAATATAAGTGCTACAAATACTTTATTTGAAAATACTACACTTGATATAAGTGGTGAAGTTGTAATAGGAACTGTATCGGCTGCAAGAAATATATTAAGTGCAAATATCAATGTCAATAGAGCAGCAACACTAAGCATTATCAATAACAAACTTGCAAGAAATACTTTAGGAAATGCATTTATAAATATGACTAACGAAACAAGCATGAATATACTTGGTTCACTTGTGGTTAAAGATAATAAGGTCGTTGGTTGCACAGCTACAAATAATAGTGGCATAATAGCAGCAATCAATATGAATAATAAAACTATGGTAGTTGGAGATGCTCCTATCGTGGTTAAAAATAATACATCAGATGGCAATGCTTCAACTTATGCTAACCATCATATGTATGGAATCTACAGTGCACTTCAAGATGACAATACTGCTATTATGGCTCAAACTGCAAATACAAAACATAGTAAAAACACTTATGTTGACAGCATAGCATTTGCAAGGGCTAATGGCTTTGGTCATATAATTAATAATTGGACAAGAGAAACTGCAGAAGATATAAATTCTTACAAGACTTCATTTATAGCTGATAAGTTTATCCACGATGACTTAATAACAAGTGTATATAAGAATAATTTAGTAATTGGAAACTACACTGAGTATAAAGTCTACTTCATATCTACCATCAGTGAAGTTCAAAAAAATCTTGCAACTCAAAGTATAGTAAATAGAGGAACAGCATCAGAGCCTGATGTCATAAAAGTAAGTGGATATGAGTTTAAAGGCTGGTATAAGGACAGTGCTTATACAGAGAAATTTGATTTTGAAAATACATTAATTACTGAAGATACTGCAGTCTATGTAAAATATGAGAAGGCAGGACCAGAAATATTTAAAGTAGTATTTGTATCTACTGTATCAGATGCTGCGATAGAAGCTGCAATCGCAACTCAAAATATCGTCTATAGAGGAACAGCATCAGAACCAAGAGTGTCTTATGAAGGATATGACTTCATAGGTTGGTTTACTGATACTACATACACAACAAGGTTTGACTTTATAAATACTTTAATCACACAAGACACTACTATCTATGCAAAATGGATAAGCAATAAATATATTGTGAACCTAAATGCAAGAGGTGGTGTGTATGGAAGTGGAAGAGAGACAAAAACTGAGGCTGTAGATTTAGATGACTATGTGGCATTTGAAGAACCTACAAGAGATGGATACACATTCTTATATTATGAATATAATAATGCGAAAGTTCATAATAGATGGGATTATGGTGCGATTGCTGGTGCTACTCTTTATGCTAAATGGGCACCAAATACTTATACGATTTCATTTGCAGCTAATGGCGGTCAAGGATTAATGCCAACTCAAAAAGCAACTTATGGAGAAACTATAAAACTTAACAATAATACATTTACAAAAGAAGGATATACATTTGCGGGTTGGAAACTTGGAAATAATTCTTATTCTGATAGAGCAGATGTATCTAACTTGACAACTATAAATAGAGGCATAGTAACACTTACGGCAGAGTGGAATGCTTTGACATACAATATTAACTATAGAGGAAATGGAGCAACTTCGGGAGGTATGGCATCAGAACTTAATGTAGCATATGGAGCAGACCACACACTTATAGCTAATTCTTATGGAAAAACACAATACACATTTAATGGTTGGGCACTTTCTGCTACTTCTCAAGCAGTCTATGCAAATGCAGCAGTAATAAGTGCTAAGGAAGGATATAGAAGAACTATTGATTTGTATGCTGATTGGATTTTAACTTCAAGTATAAAAGGAACTATAGTATATAATGGTGGCGGAGGTTTGGTTGATGGTGTAAGCAACTATACAAGACATTTTGCAAATGGAGATACAATACCTGTGCCAACTCTTTATAGAGAAGGTTATGAATTTACTGGCTGGACAAGAGATGGTAGTGCTTACACATTGCCAGAGACTTGTGACTTTGATGGAACTATAACACTTACGGCTAACTGGAGAAAGATAAAATATAAAGTCGCTTACTATGCTAATAATGGAAGCGAAGCAAAATTTGAAAGTCCTGAGTATGAATATGACACTGAAGTAACCATAGCAAATATAGACCCATCATATACAAAAGAAAATTATCATTTTGCTTATTGGTCATATGATGCAAATGATGAAACAAAGGCATTTGACGCTGGAAATACAACTTCAAAACTTTCATCGATTGATGGCGACAAAGTTGAGTTGTATGCTGTTTGGAAAGGAAATGAGTACACTATTACATTTGATGGCTCAAGCCCAACAGCTGGAGATATGCCAAGTAAGACATATGTTTATGGGGACAATAAGTCTATACCTGTAAATACATTTACTAAGGCAGGATATAAATTTAGTGGTTGGTCGCTCACTGAGGGTGCGGATAGAGTTGACTTCTACAATTTTGAAATAGCTGATAATATTTATAACAGAGTTAGAACTTCAGATATTAGAATTTATGCAGTATGGGTATTAGCTGAAGAAGCAGTTGACTTAATATTTGATGCTAATGGTGGAAATATCAATGGAAGAACTAGAATTAAAGCTAGCCTTGTTAGAAACACTCAGATTACATTCCCAATAGCAGATTATATGGGATATACAGTAAATGGTTGGTTAAATGAAGATAAGATAACGCCATTTACTAATGCAACTGTTGACTTCACTGATTCTAAACTTATATTTGCAAACTGGGCTATTGGTTCTTACACAGTAGAATTTATCGGAAGTCATGCTGATAATCCAGGTGTTATGACATCAGTGACAAAACAGTTTAATGAAGAATTTGAATTAAGTCAAAATACATATGAAAGACTAGGATATAGATTTATAGGTTGGGATGTAAATGCAGATGGCGAAAAAGTTGTATTCGTCGATAAGCAATTAGTGTCTAAACTTGCTAAGGCAAATGCAACAATAAAACTTTATTCAGTATGGGAAGAAGAAACATATGTAATTAATTATATTGATGCAGGAAGAGTAGTTGCTTCTACAAGTATATTATTTACTCATGCGATGAGACTTCGTCCTAATGCAATTCCAGTAGGAGTAAAGGACAAAGGATATGAGTATACATATTCAGGTGGAACTAAGAGATTCACAAGTGGACAATTTGTAACTCTTAAGGATTTTGAAGTTACTGCAGCTACACGAGCATTTAACTTAGTAAGTAAGATAGAAAGTGCAATATATAATATTATATTTGATGCAAATGGTGGAACTTGGGAAGATGGAACTACTGAAGTAAAGCGTGCCACAATTAGTTATGGACAAAAGATAGTGTGGCCAGCAACTCCATCAAGAGGAACTAGAGCCTTCCTTGGTTACAGAGTAGATGGTGAAACATTTACTGGAGACACATATATTTATTATGCAGATAAAGCATTTGTGGCAGATTGGGAGTCAGCAACATATAGAGTTGTATTCCATCCAAATGTTCCTGTATCTCCAGGTGGATATACTAATGAACTTCAAGGAGATATGCAAGATCAGCCATTTAGAGAAAATGAAAGAAAGAAACTTGCTAAGAACTATTTTGTAGTAAGGGGATATGATTTTGTAGGTTGGGCTACAACATCTTATGTACCAAAAGATGCTGAAGCAATGAAAGCAAGTAAGTCAGAACTTATAATTGGTGATTTGTCATATAGAAGTTTTGGAGGTGATGATCCAACTACTTTACATTTATATGCAATGTGGGAAAGAAGGATAATTAAATTAAAACTTTTACAACATGAAAATTATACTCCAACTCAAGTAGACCCATATGCAGGAATTATTGACTTGCGATATGACCAAAAGTTGTCAGAACTTAGCTACTTTGATGGCAAGACGAGAAATGGTTATACATTCTCTGGTAAGTTCATAAGAAGTAAGATTGTTGATGCGATAGACAGAAAGAATTATGCGGGAACTGATTACTGGACTATGGATACGACAAATAGAGAGCTTAGAGAAGTGACACTTTATCCACTCTGGTTAAATAATGAATACACTGTGACACTCAATATCGGAAATGGAAGTATGCCAGATGGATATAATAATTTGACATTCACAGCCTTCTATGATGCACCATATAATACAAGAGGAGCATCAGGCGAACCAAAATATGCAAAGGGAAATATTGTGAGTCCTTATGCAAGTCCTTCAAATGTCAGAATGTTTAATTACTGGTCTTCAGATGCAGCAGGCAGCAATGCAGTTGATCTAAATGCACTGTATCTTGACACAAGTATCAACACTTTATATGCTCAATATAAAGTAAGAAGAACCTTCAGAGTAAGTTTTGATGCTAGCGGTGGAACTGGAACGATGGCTGATCAGACATTTGTTGAAGGTATAGCACAGGCACTTAGTCCTGTAGCATTTGAGAAAAAGAGATTTGACTTTAAATATTGGAAAGCAGATAATGGAAGAGATACTTATGGTAATAGACAGGTGATAACGGTTTCAGCGAATATGGTATTAAGCGCTGTATGGGAGAAGCAAAGTAGCGGAGGCGGTGGTGGAGGTGGCGGCGGTGGCGGTGGCACACTGCCAGCCAATATGGTTAAGTCCGGAACAGTTGATTCTGTAATCAATGCTGAAGTTAATGAGAGTGATGGTTCTTGGGTTTACTATCCAGAAGCAGATGATTGGGGATATAAGATTTCTGCTAAACAGAGATAGCAAAGGCACTTACTAGCAATGCAGATATGAATACAAAATATGCTGTTGTAGATAATGGTGAGAACATACAACTTAAAAATGGTATGTATAAGATTTCTGATGGTTCAAAAGATCTTTACTATGCATTTGACAATAAAGGAAAAATGATGACAGGATTTATAACAGTAGAGGAAGGTGCTAAGTCATATACGATTAATATTCAATCTGGACAGATAGAGGCAAGCGGAACAATAGAAGCAGGAAAATATTATTTGATGGAAAACGGAGAATATAAAGGTGCTTTATGGAATCAGTCAATTACAATTAATAATGTGACATATGTGATAGCAGGATCAGGCAAAATAATAGAAGAAATTCTCAATATCACAGATAACACTGGAACTTGGTTATTTGACTCAACTATGAATAGATGGAAGTATGTGAAGAAGAATGAGGATAATACTACAAGTGCATTAACTGCAGGAGTATATGCTATACCAAATTACAACGGAATTTACTATTACATATTTGACAATAATGGATATATGATGACCGGATTAGTAGAGTTTGAGGGCAAGACATATTACTTGCAAGAGGAGGGAGTTCTAACTGGTGCAGTCTTCACAGGTGAATTGATTGTGGGAGATGAGATTTATACATTTGACAGTAGTACTGGTGAACTTATTGATAAGAAGAATCTTGCACATCAGATAATTCCAATTCTATAATTGTAAATGGAAAATGAAGTTATAAAAATTGAAGATGTAGCAAAAATTATTCCAGACAGAATTAGAGATTCTCACAAGGGAACATATGGAAAAGTTGCACTACTTGGTGGTGCGGTAGAGTATAGCGGAGCGATAAGATTATCAGCGATGGCACTTGCCGCACTCAAGTCCGGTGCAGGACTTTCTACAGTGGCGATACCAAGATATCTAGTTCCTATAGTAAGTCAAAACATACTTGAAGTTATGATTTATCCGATAGACAGCACTGAGAATGAAATCATATTCAATAAAGAGAATATAGATGGCTTGCTTGAAAAAGTTGATGTCCTAACTTGTGGAATGGGACTTGGGAAGAGCAAGGGTGCACATGAAATTGTCTACTATATCATAGAAAACTTTAAAGGTAAACTTGTCCTTGATGCAGATGCACTAAATATATTATCTGAAAATATTGATATATTAAGTAAAGCGAAGTGCAGAATAGTTCTCACACCACATATTATGGAATTCAAGAGACTCTACGATGCTGCATTTGTAGGCTCAGTAGTGGACGACACCCTGTCGTCCAATGTAGGGGCGAACCCAACTTCCGTAGGGGCGAGCACTGCGAGCCCGAATATCGAAAGGGTAAAACAGTTTGTCACTAAATATAATATCACCCTTTTACTAAAGGGCCCAACTACTATCGTAGGGGCGAGCCCAACTCTCGTAGGGGCGAGCGTTGCGAGCCCGAATGTAAAAATAGAACTAGTGAACCGCGGCACTCCAGGTATGTCCACCGCCGGCAGCGGCGATGTCCTCTCAGGAATTATCACAGGACTTCTCGGCTACATTGACAATGATTTTGACGCGACTGTCGCAGCCGCATTTGTAAATGGACTCGCTGGCGAACTTGCCGCTCGCGACGAGGGCGAGATATCAATGACTGCGAGTGATACAGTTAGACATATCGCAGAAGCGATAAAGATGATAAAAGGGAAATAAAAAAAGAGTTAGGTCATTGCCTAACTCTTTTTATTTAATTATTCAACTACTTCGTGAATTTCATTTACTATAGCAACATCTTTCTCTGCTTCTTTAAGATCTGCATCAAATTTCTTATTGTATGTTGCTATCAATTCAGCCTTCTGCTCTTCAGTGAATGGACTGTCAGCAGCAGCCAATCTCTCAAACAAATCTGCATATCCAAAGTTGAAGAAAGAAACATTATTTTTTGCAACGACTGCAGGATCAATTCCGCTTGTGTCTAATCCGAATTCAATTCTTGCAACATGTCTATCATTATTTTTAAATAATTTAAGTGCTAACTCTCTATGAACTAAAGACACATCAGGATTGAAGAAAGTATAAGTATAATCAACAAAGGCTCCAGCTGCATTATATGCTTTCAAAAATACACGATATGATGTAGTTAATTTTTGATTTACTTTTCCAACCTTTAATCTAAATTGATAATTTGTATAAGAATTATTCTCAACTGGATCAAATGATGCATCAATCAAATCAAACTCACCGAGGTTTGTCTTAAAATGTCTTTTACTTCTGAAAGTGATGCCATATTTTGGATCAACTACCTCAACGAAGTCGCCTTGATACTCTGGTGGAGCAGTAGTCTCAAAATATTCTGTTAAATCAGGATTTGCTACATAGTTTCCAGATGTCTCAACTGCACCAGGTCCAGAATGCTTATCCTGATTTCTTTGTCTAGCTTTAAATTTCTTTTGATCTTTAGCAAGACTCTCTTCAAATGAATCTCTTGCAGAGTTCCCAGAGTATTCCATAGTTGCATAGTCAAGAGCTGTCTTAGGTGCTGCTGCATAGGTAAAAATGTTAGTTGCGATCATAGCGGCGATTACAAGTAAGGATATCTTTTTTAACATAATAGTCCCTCCATATATTACTTTTCTAAACTATAATTATAACAAAACTATGTCGCTTTTTCAATAAATAGGGGGTAGGATGTCAAAGAATATGTATTATATATAGGGAAATATGCTATAATAAGGCTAATATATGGGATAGCGCAAGCCATAGGGGATTTTGAATGAGAATATTAAGCGTATTAGCACAAAAACCTAGTAGCACTGGAAGCGGTGTATATTTGTCGGAACTTGTGAAATGCTTCAAGAGGATGGGGCACGAGCAAGAGATTATTTGCGCTATGTATGAGGGCGAGCAAAATTGTGTCGATGAAAACCGTAGGGGCGAGCTATGCGAGCCCGTATATAACCCAGTGATTTTTAATACGGCAGCAGTTCCTTTGAAAATCGCAGGTATGTCAGATGTTATGCCGTATGAATCAATTAAATATAGTGATTTGGCAAATGATGAGAAGTTGCTCGCAGTTTGGGCGAAAGTATTTGAAGAAAAGATTGAAGAAGTGATTGGAAGGTTTAAACCGGATTTAATTATTTGTCATCATCTGTATTTACTTACAGCAATGGTAGCAGATTATCGGGCTCGCAGTGCTCGCCCCTACGATGATAAGGATCGCCCCTACAATGATAAAGATTGCACACACATGGGACGACAGGATGTCGTCCCCTACAAAATTTTTGGGATTTGTCATAATACGGATTTGAGACAGTATCAGCAGACAGATCTAAAAAGAGAATTTATAAAAGAGAATATAAAAAAACTAGATAAAATATTTTCACCAAGCGAAGAACATAAACAGAAAATTGTAGAACTATTTGATGTTGATGAAAATAAAATTGAAGTAATAGGTATAGGTTATAATAGTGACATCTTTTATAAAGATGAAAACCTAGTTAAAAGTGATAACAAAGAAACAAAATTATTATATGTAGGAAAAGTTGCTAAGAAAAAAGGTGTGATGTCACTTGTAAAAGCATTTAAGAAGATTGATGAGAAAAATATTTCTCTTGATATAATTGGTGGTGCTGGCGATAAAAATGAATATGATGAAATATTAAAAGAGAGTGTTACTTCACAAAATAAAATTAATTTCTTGCCACCTATGAAGCAGACGGAGCTTGCAAAAGAATACAATTCTCATGATATTTTCATTTTACCTTCATTTTCAGAAGGAGTGCCGATGGTGCCAATAGAGGCCTTAGCCTGCGGGTGTAAAGTGGTAATTTCAGATTTGCCTGGAGTTAAGACATTTTATGATGCAAATATAAAAAACGCCTGCATAAAATATGTAAAACTGCCCGAAATGACCAATGTGGACGATGCCGACATAGAGGAGCTTTGTGGTTTCGAAAAAAGGTTAAAAGATGCTATAATTGAAGCTATTGACGATAAAAAGCCGTATAAGCCAGAATTAGCAAGCATTTCTTGGGAAAATATCACTAAAACTATGCTAAAATAGTGTATTGAATAAAAAATCTACAAAATCTACAAAATTCATAAAAATTTTTATTGCATAATTATACAAAAAATGATAAAATGGACAGGTTGTGTGCCAACAACCTGTTTTTTGTACACATCAAGACATTAAAGGAGAATTTAAAAAAATGAAAAAGTGTTTTAAAAAGTTCCTTTCGTTATTATTAATTGTTACAATGATTTTTTGTAGCAAGAGCTTTTTGTTATTTGCAGATAGCTTAGATAATGAATTGAAGCAATCAAGCGAAGAAGTAGTAGAGAAAAACTTAGAAGAAGTTGACGAAGAAACTAAAGAGACATTGACTGTTGATGAAGAAGAAGAGAGTGATGATGAAGAGGTAGTTGACACCGAAGAAGAACCAGAAGAAGAGACAGTTGAAGAATCTGAGGAAACAAAAGAGACTGAAGAGAGTCTTGAAGATGAAGAAAGCAAAGAGTCTGAGGAAAGTGAAGAGACTGAAGAGAGCAAAGAGACTACAAATGAAGGTGAAGAGGAATCTTCTATAGTAGAAGATGAAACTGAGACAGACGAAGTTGCTAATGAAGAAAAAGGATTATTAGGTTCAGTAGAGTCAGGATTGGGATATACTAAAAATATTCCTATTAACTATGACTTAGCAGGTGGCGAATGGGATGATAATGCAGCTACAACTGATGAGTTCGGACGTCCATATTTAGCACCTGAGTCAACTGATGAGATAGAAGAATTGGCTGATGGAGCAGATTTTGATTTTGCTGTTTCAGTTCCAAGAAGAGATAATTACAAGTTTAAAGGATGGAGACTTAATAAGTATTATCCACTTAGATATTTTGCATGGAGCTCAGAACCAAAAGACTTTAAGCAAGCTTTGATTTATATGTCTCTAGTTTCTGCAAGTGCTATACATGAAGATGTATTTAGTGAGATAAATCTTGTAGCTGACTGGGAATATAGAATGGATACTATTGAGTATTCTAAATCAGATAGCAATGGTTATGGATATGTTTTAATTAACACAGAATTAGAGACAGATTTCTCTAAGACTGATTATGTTGAATATATTGATAGATTGAGAGAGCAAGTAGTATCAGCAGCTCACTATCTAAAAGATGTAATTATAGAAATAGATGGTGTAGAAGTTGGTAGACTTGTAGAAGACTTTGGTGGCAGATTTAATAGAGATGATTATGTCTGCAACGAGAGTTTTGTGTATGTATTTGATAGAGAGTTAAGAAATGTTCATATCAACTATGATTTGAATGGCGGAAGCTGGGCAAAAGTTG